>NVXU02000020.1 GCA_002734065.2 Fluviicola sp. | reverse complement strand
CCGCTTCATTTGTGATTTCTGCAACCGTTTGTGCGGGGACATCTCCTATACATTGGTAAGAAGCTGCTAATGGTGCAGTTGCTGTTGGGCTTTGTGTGTCATCAACGGTGATGATTTGAGTAACAGTAATTGAATTGTTACACGCATCTGTTATACTCCATTGTCTTGTGATTGTGATTGGACAGATTCCTGCTTGCGTTTCTGCGAGCATCGCAACCACAGGAACACTGCAATTATCCGCTTCATTTGTGATTTCTGCAACCGTTTGTGCGGGGACATCTCCTATACATTGGTAAGAAGCTGCTAATGGTGCAGTTGCTGTTGGGTTTTGTGTGTCATCAACGGTGATGATTTGAGTAACAGTAATTGAATTGTTACACGCATCTGTGATACTCCACTGTCTTGTGATGGTAATTGGACAAGTACCTGCTTGAGTTTCTGCAAGCATTGCAACAACTGGAACACTGCAATTATCCGCTTCATCTGTGATTTCTGCAACCGCTTGTGCTGGAACATCTCCTATACATTGGTAAGAAGCTGCCGCTGGAGCAGTTCCTGATGGGTTTTGAGTGTCGTCAACAGTGATAATTTGAGTAACTGTAATTGAATTGTTACACGCATCTGTGATACTCCATTGTCTTGTAATTGTTATTGGACAAGTGCCTGCTTGCGTTTCTGCGAGCATCGTAACCACAGGAACACTGCAATTATCCGCTTCATCTGTGATTTCTGCAACCGTTTGTGCTGGAACATCTCCTATACATTGGTAAGAAGAAGCTGCTGGTGCAGTTGCTGTTGGGTTTTGTGTGTCATTGACTGTTATTATCTGAGTTGCTGTAACACTATTACCACAAGGGTTTGTATAAGTCCAAGTTCGTGTGATAGTCTCTGGGCAAGTTAAGCCATTAGAGACATCAACTCCTGGAACATTTCCAGTAACCGCACATGGATCGTTCCATGTTAAATTTGTCATTGCCGGAACGACACATTGAACTGCGACGTCTGCAGGTTCAGGAACAAAAGTTGGTGTTGGGCAAGGCCCCGCAGCAACAATAATAGTTCCTACCGATGCACAACCATTTGCATCGGTTACTGTTACCGTATAAGTTCCTGCACATAAACCAGTAGCTGTACTTGTACCATTTACATTATTATCAGTGAAAATTACAGTTCCAAAAGCATCTTCCCAAACATAATTCCAAGGGCCTAATCCATTACCAAGTGCTCCAAGTCCATCCGCAGTTGCAGAGCCATCACATGATGTTGGACAAGAAGTGGGCAATGAAGTCATAACGGGAGGGGGGCAACACCCACCTGCTGCAAAAAAACCAGTATAAGCATCACCAGCACAGGCCGGGCTACTCCATGATCCAGATTCACCATCTCCACTTGTGTTTATAGTAACACCTAAGTCCATACCCGGCGTACATGCTCCAACTGTCAAATTAAAACAAAAAGTCCAAGAGCAGGCCGCCCCAGAACAGTTATCACCAAAATTGTTTGCACCGTTACCATCTAGTGGTCCACCTAGTCCTGAATCAAAATAAAATCCAGGCCCCCAGTTAACACCATTTACTACTCCGATTCCTCCGGGAGAAAAAATCCAAACACCACTCCCTGATGGAGATGTAGCTGCAGGAACACCACCTGTTATGGTTCCTGTCCAACCAGCACCCATTGTAATTTGCATACCATGCATCCAATTGGTGTTTTGTTGAGAATAACCAGATATCGTGAAACAAAAAGTAACCACCTGACCAGCATCATATGTTCCATTAATCGGTGCAGGTGAAGTTGCCATAGAACCTCCCAACATACAAGCTCCACAATCAATATCATTGTCTATAGTTAAAGTAAAAGGACCATCCGTAAGCCCACTAGCATCAGAACTTGTTACAGAAATATAATATACTGTACCTGGCGATGCTTGTGTCATTACCATTGACCCGTTACCACCGCCATTAACTGTTAAACAACCATTCGCACCCAAACTCCCACAAGCGCCTGACCAAATTGCAATATTTGCATTTGGCAAACCAGAAATAGAGATATTTAAAATGGTTCCAGTAGCTGTAAGCGAATACCAAACATCATTTGCAGGAGAAGCCATAGCTCCACCAACTCCTTGGCAAGTAGATTGAAAAACGTATGGGTTATCTGCGGTCGAGCCAACTGTAGTGCCATTTGCAGTAATTGTAGCCCCGTCTTGAAGGCCTGCAATACATGCTCCAGGAGTGGGTAAAGAACCTAAATTTGTAGCTGTTGAGCAGCCATCTCCTTGTGCTAAAGCAAAATTTCCACTTAAAATTAAAGAAATAGCTGTAATAATTATACTTAATCTCATAGTTTTATTGCTTTTCGGATGTGTTTATAGGTTCAATTTCTGCCAAAATATATCCGTTTTCACCTAATCTATAAATTGGTTTTGTGTCTAGTTTTACATTGTAAATCCTTCCTTTTGAAGCATCTACTGGAATATTCAATGTTTGTAATTCATAAACACTAAGTAATTCAATTTCTACTCCTGTATCGAAGAATATCTTTCTTCTTTTATTAATAAATCTATAAGCGTCAAAATTTGCTGCATCCATTGCAGCGCTATAGTCAGAAATGTTAGTAACGTTATTGGTTTGGACTATAGCGTATGTATTACTTTGAGAAAACAGCGGGTTTATTATAAATAATCCGAAAACTGTTAATACTGTGACTAATAATTTGTTCATCTTTATTTAATTATATTAATAATTGAAATGTTTATGTTAGGTGTTAAAAATTTTAATGTGATACTGCAGATCAATCTTGAAAAGACTCAACAATGAATGAATTAGTAAATTCACTATCGCCTTTTTTTACTTCAAAATATGTTTTTGTTAATGGGTTGAAAAACAGCACGATAGGCACGGCTGTAAGTGTAGAGTTTTTCATTATAGTTTTATAGTTTACTTTAGTTACAGTAAAGAAACGAAAAACAATTCAGTTGGTTGCTTATTAAAGAAAAAAAGTCGCCCTAAAATTAATTAAGACGACATTCTTCTTTAAGTTAAGTTCAACTTAAAATACTCAGAATTTCTTAACGAATTCTTCAAATGTTTTCATTACGGGAAGATCAATAGCATTCTTCGTTAAACCAAGCTCGTATTTTTTTATAGACTTTGCTTTAATTGAAGAAAAACCAGCTCTTGCTTCATTCATTAGCCCTTCTATCAAAGCAACATTCTCCATTTGAGTTTTTGTTGGAGCACCATAATAACCTGTAATTTCTCCATAGATATCACCCAATTTTTCTCGCAGTTGATTTTCAACGGTTCCCACATAGTTATCTCCAGATGTGATTACCAATGTTTCTTTCAATGAAACGAGTTCTTTCTTCAAACTAAGAGCGCTTTTTTTCATTTTAGAATTCGCATCAACTTGTTTAGAAGTATGAGCGATGTATTCATCCATTTGATACACCATGTATGCCAATTCTTCATTCATGTCAAAAAGCATCTTGGAGACCTTGGCTTGCTCTTTTCTTTCTTCAAGGGAGAACACAGAATTCTTCGGATATTTAACGTCTATTGTTGTTTCAAAAAATTCTTTTCCCTTTGTAATAACAACTTTGTATTTTCCTGCAGCAACTCTTGGCGCTGTCATTCCACCTCTTGAGAACGTTTTGCCTTTAGCAACTTTTGGCACTGAAGAACGGAATGCCCAATGCACAATATTAATTCCCTTTTTCTTTCCTGGAGAAAGTTTAGTGATAAAATTGCCTTTCATATCTTGAACCACCATCGTCATTTTGCCAAAAGTGTGTCGTTTCGATAAGAAATAGGTGATTCTGGCATTGGTAGAAGGATTTGCTCCAACAAATTGTGTTTCTGAACTGGTTCCTCCAAAAGAACTTTTCTCGTTCATCTCAAAAGCTTGCATCTGCATAAAAGTCAATGGTTTTTTCATCATTTCTTCAGAAATTTGTCGCAATGGAGAAACATCATCCATGATAATGATTCCACGACCATGTGTGCCCATCACTAAATCATTGGTTTGCTTTTGCATTTCCAAATAATGAATGGCCGTTGCTGGCATGTTGTTCTCAAATTTCACCCAATTTTGACCTCCATTTAGCGTTACATACAGTCCAAATTCTGTTCCTAAAAACAGCAAATTCGGATTTTCAAAATCTTCTTGAAAACTTCTTGCAAAACCATAAACATCATCCGTGATTATAGATTTCCACGTTTTTCCAAAATCAGCTGTTTTGTAGCAATAGGTATTCTTATCATTGCTCGTATGTCCATCAAAGACAGCATAGGCCGTTCCTTTGTCAAAAGAACTTGCTTCAATGTGATAGCACCATGTGTTTTTAGGAAGTTCTGGAATGTTTAAGGTAACGTTCTCCCAATCTTTGCCTCCGTTTTTTGTAACCTGCACATTGCCATCATCAGTTCCAACCCAAATTACATTCTCATCAAGACCAGATTCTGCAATGGTAAAAATAGTACAATGATTTTCTGCACCAGAATTATCCTTGGACAAGCCTCCTGATTCTTCCTGATTTTGCTTCAATTTGTCATTGGTTGTCAAATCTAGAGAGATTTTTCTCCAATTATCTCCTCTATCATCCGAAACATGCAAAAATTGACTGCCAACATACAAACGATCGGCATTGTTTAGACTTGTCGTTATTGCAGTATTCCAATTAAAACGCAATTTAGGATCTCCTTTCACAGCAAGTGGTTTCACAACTTTTGATTGCTTAATCTTGTCATCAAACCTCCAAATTGCCTGTGCTCCTTGCATTTCAGAATAGGTAATAGAAGGTTCTGCAGGATGAGGATACACTCGAAATCCATCTCCATAACCTATCGTTTCCCAATCTCTTGCTTCTACTCCACCAGGACTCGAAGAAGGACCGTACCAACTTCCGTTATCTTGCAAGCCACCATAAATGTTATACGGTTCTTGATTGTCAACACTGATGTGATAAAACTGACAAATCGGAAGGTTCTCAATGATTTCCATTGTGGAACCGAGGTTCAAAGAACGATACAACCCTCCATCTGTTGCCACAAACATTTTATCAGGATCTTTGATATCGAACCAAATGTCATGAATATCCGGATGCATTGAACCTAAACTCTTGTATGTTTTTCCGCCATCTCGACTAAAAGAACCAAAGAGACCCGCCTTGACAACAATATCTGGATTGGTCGGGTGCACGACAATTCTTGAAAAGTAAAAAGGGCGTACAACTAATCCGAAGTCAGAATTTAGGTGCTTCCAGGTTGCTCCAGCATCTTCTGAACGATACATTCCGCTTTTGTCCTTGTTTTCTGACTCAACGACAGAATAAAGAATTGAACTATTCGACGGAGCAATGGCTAAAGCAATTCTTCCTAGAGTTCCTTTCGGAAAACCGTTATGAATTTTGTTCCATGATTTTCCACCATCAATACTTTTGTATAACGCACAATTCTCTCCGCCAGAACTGAATGACCATCCTGTTCTTCTGTGTTCCCAAAAAGAAGCATAAAGAATCTTAGAATTGTTCGGATCCATTACTAATTCTGAGCAACCTGTATTCTCGTCTATGTAGAAAATTTTCTCCCAAGAAGTTCCGCCATCAGTCGTTTTATAGACTCCTCTCTCCTCGTTAGGTCCCCAAAGTGCCCCTTGCACACCAACAAAAACCTCATCTGTGTTGTTTGGGTTGATTTGGATAGAACTAATTCGGTCTGACTTATCAAGACCCATTTTTTTCCAGGTCTTACCTCCGTTGGTTGATTTAAAAATCCCGTCTCCGATAGAGGTTGAATTTCTCGTCCAAACTTCTCCCGTTCCGACCCAAATAGTTTTGTCAGGATTCACGGGGTCAATGGCAACACAACCTATCGATTGGCAATGTTTATCAAAGATAGAGTTGAACATCACTCCACCATCAGTTGATTTCCAAACACCACCTCCAGCAGTACCGATGTAAATAGTTTTGTTGTCCGTAGGATGTCCAACGACATCGCTTACTCGCCCACTCATTAATGCTGGTCCGATATGTCTTGCTTGAATGTCTCCAAAAAGAGCATTCCCATTTAGTTTCTCGATGCCTTGAGCAGATACTGAGTAAGAAAGTCCAACGAATAATAGTGCTTGTATTAATTTCATAATGCTTGTGAGTTACTGTTCTAAACAAAATATGCGACCTTTAGATGACCGCATATTTTGTTGTATTGTGATAAATTGCTTAATTATTTTTCAGGGAAAGTAAATAATTCGTCTTTCACTTCTGGGTTTATTTTGACAGATTCTATAACAATCTCGCTTCCACCCATACCTTCTACTTGTTGTGTCATTGAGAAAGGCATATAAATACCCTCAACTTCTTGATAGTCGCTGAAAAGTGTCTGAGAAATTTGCCCTTTCATCTGACCAGACATTATTTCTTCCTCCTCTAAAATAGGCACAAAACTCTCCTTATCAATATACGTATAAGTTATGTTATCAACCTCTTCACCGTCAATTAATTGCGGCGTTTTCGTCATTTTAAGTTTGTAGCATTCAACACCTTCCTTTGTTTCTTCTCCATCCAACTCAAGCGTGTAACCCATCTCTTTGTAGGTGAATAATTCACCTGGAAATTCTCCAACTGCTCTTTTAGTATTCTCCGTATCTTCTGATTCTCCTTTTTCTGCTGCCATAGTCATTTGGTTTGTTCCCCAAACTGCTTCTCCGTCAAACATGTTTTGGTAGAAAATCATTCCTTGGAAATTAACAACAACGGCTGATCTACCATCCTTTAGATTGGTAATTGTCAAAGGGATATCCATTCCCTGTGCGTTAACCGATGCTTTTATTTCCATGCCTTCCACTTTATCCCAAGCTTCTTGCCCACCAATATTTTCGATGTATGTTTCTACAATTTTATCTACTGTTATATCTTGTGCTTTTGCAACAAATACTCCTGCGACAAATAATAATGCTATTGCTACTTTTTTCATTTTCTATTCTTTTAAAGATTAATTAGCTTGAAATTAAGAACAAAAATGAAACTTGTCAGAATAATTTGATGAACGGAAAAAAGACGGTTTTAAGTATCCTTTTTTCGTGAGTTCAATTTCTATAAAACAAAAAAGTCCTTCACTTTTCAATGAAGGACTTTTAAAATCTATACTGTTTTACAGACCGAAAGCAGATTTTACTTTGTCAACGTAATCCAATGCTTCCCATGTAAACAATTCAACCTCTCTAGAAATTGTTGTTCCGTCAGGAGATGTAAATGTTTTTGTTACTACCTCATTTTTTCTTCCCATGTGCCCAAAAGCAGCTGTTTCAAAATAAATTGGGTTTCTTAACTTTAATCTCTGCTCAATAAAGTAAGGGCGCATGTCGAAAATTTCCGAAATTTTTGATGCCATTTCTCCATCAGTCATATCAACCTTTGAAGTTCTGTAAGTGTCAATAAATAAACCACAAGGTTCTGCCACTCCAATTGCATAAGAGACTTGAACCAAGACCTCATCACACAGTCCTGCTGCAACCATGTTTTTTGCAATATGTCGCGTTGCATAAGCTGCGGACCTGTCAACCTTAGAAGGATCTTTTCCGGAGAATGCACCACCACCGTGAGCACCTTTTCCACCGTAAGTATCTACGATTATTTTACGACCTGTCAAACCAGTATCTCCGTGAGGACCTCCAATTACGAAGATACCTGTTGGATTGATATGGTATTGAATTTGATCGGTAAATAATGCTTGAATTTCTGCAGGCAAAGATTGTTTTACTCTCGCAATAACAATATTTACTATGTCTGCTTTAATTTTTGCAAGCATTACAGGTTCTGTATCAAAATCATCGTGCTGTGTTGAAACAACAATAGTGTCAATCCTCTGTGGAACATTGTCGTCAGAATACTCAATTGTTACTTGCGATTTTGCATCTGGTCTTAAATAATCAATCAATTCTGGATGATTATTTCTAACATTGGACAATTCTTGCAAAATTTTATGTGCTAAATCCAAAGCCAACGGCATGTAGTTTTCCGTTTCTTTGGTAGCATAGCCAAACATCATTCCTTGATCTCCCGCACCTTGCTCTTCAGGATTTGCTTTGTCAACACCTTGATTGATATCATCAGATTGATCATGAATTGCAGAAAGAATACCACAAGAATTGGCGTCAAACATATATTCTGACTTCGTGTATCCTATTTTTGCAATTGTTTCTCTTGCGATTTTCTGAACATCTAAGTACGTGTTCGTTTTAACTTCTCCAGCCAAAACAACCTGTCCAGTTGTGACCAATGTTTCACAAGCAACCTTAGATTGCGGGTCAAACGCCATGAAATTATCAATAAGTGCATCAGAAATTTGATCTGAAACTTTATCTGGATGTCCTTCTGAAACGGATTCAGATGTAAATAAATATGACATAAATTTTGCTTTAAATTATTGCGAGAACAAAAATAGTAAATTAATTGTATTGCGCGTTTTTCTATTGGATACAAAAAAATAGAATTAGTACAGGTCGGTCGCGACCGACCTGTACTAATTTCTAATTAAGCGTAATTGAGATTAATGATTAATCACTACCCTCTCCATTTTCACAAATTTTCGAGATTTCAATGCTATGAAATACGTTCCAGCAGCAAATTCTGAAGAATTCACAATCAATTCTTGTTCTCCTGCAACCTCTATCTTGTAAATTAGCTTTCCAAGAGCATCTGTAATAACAACCTCTCCATCTTGACCTGTTGGCAACTCGATAGTGACTGTGAAACTCGATGATGCTGGGTTTGGCTGAACACTAAGCGACATGTTTAAGATCTCATTCTCCAATAATGAAACAGTATTCAGTACATCAAATACCATTGTCGTGTCACATCCTTCTGCAGAAGTCGCAACCAATATATAATTACCAGGGTTAACTCCTGTGATATCTTCTGTAGTTGCTCCGTTGTTCCATGCGAAGGTGTACGTTGTTGCTCCCGATAAGGTAACATTAACGGCTCCATCACCACAAGTAGCACAAGTAGCATCTGTAACAGTTCCTGAACCTCCAAATACCGTGTTGATATTATTTACTGTGTAAGATTCTGTAATCATACAATTGTCTCCTTGATCAGTGATTGTTACCGTATAAGTGGCAGCTGAAAGACCTGTAATATCTTCTGTTGTTGCGCTGTTGCTCCAAGCGTATGTGAATGTGCCAGAACCTCCAGACGTTGTCAAGTTAATCGCTCCATTTGAAGTGTTGCACGTTTCATCTGTAATGATTGAGCTTGCAGACATTCCGTTATTGGAAGCCACAACAACGTAATTAATCGTTTCAACACAACCCCCAACTGCGGGGTCAGTAACAGTAACAGAATAGTTTCCTGCAGCTAAGCCTGTAACATCCTCTGTCGTTGCACCCGTCGACCATAAATAAGTCAAGCCTGAGCCCGTAACCACTGTTAAGTCAATCAGTCCATTGCCCTGTTGGCAGTAATCATCAGCAATTATGCTTGTAATTTCAAAAGTAACATCGTTTCCAACGATTACATCATAGTCTAAACTACAACCTCCAAATGTTTGCGAAACGGTAACAGTATATGTCCCAGCAGAAAGCCCAGAAATATCTTCTGTTGTTTCTCCTGTTGACCATAAGAAATCATATCCACCAAAACCTCCACCTGTCACTGTAATGTCAATGGCACCTGTTCCGTCTGCACAAGATTCATTTGTAGTAACGTCAGCTATCGTAAATGGATTATCCGCCCCAACTGTTACAGTCGTGTCAGCCGTACAACCTTGATTGTCAGAAATAGATACTAAGTAGGTTCCTGCAACCAAGTTGCTAATAGTAGGGCCTCCATTATTTACTCCGTCTAAGTAATAATCATCTGCTGTACCTCCCGTAAATATAACAATCTCCCCGTCAGCTGCTCCACAAGATTCATTGGTAATGTTTAAGTTCGTAAATCCAAGTCCTGAACTTTGTGAATTCACAACAATCGTTTGCGTTACTTGACAGTTGACACCATCAGTGATTGTCACTTCATAATTTCCAGCGGTAAGACCTGTGATGTCTTCTGTTAATTCTCCAGATAACCATGAGAATGAAAATGGACCAACGCCACCAACAACGGTAACGTCAATTGCTCCTGTCGCAGTTGTACAAATTGCATCTGTTACGATTTCCGTAGAAGATAAATTCGTTGTATTCGAGTTCACAACATCGTAAGACGCGTTCAACTCACAACCGACACCATCAGTGATGACAACCGAATACGTATTCGCAGATAAATTAATAGCATCTTGAGTTGTTTGACCATCACTCCATAAATAAGTAAATGGACCTGTTCCTGAAACTTCTATATCTATAAACCCTTGTCCATTTTGACAATTTTCATCTCCAACATTGCTAAAAGTAATTGCCAACGTTCCTGTCTGATTCGTAACCGTTGCAGAGGCCGTTGCTGAACAACCAACGTTATTGGTCACCGTAATTGTATAAGTTCCTGCTGAGACACCTGTCAAATCCTCCGTTGTTTGACCAGAATCCCAAACGGTAGAGACAATTCCAGTTCCTGTAACAAGGGCATCAACTGCACCGTCTAATTGCCCACAATTCTCATCTGTAACAGATGCAATACTCACAGCAAGACCTCCTGAAATGTTGGTCACTGTTCCTGAGTAATTTGCTGTACATCCAAAATTATCCGTTACTGTCAAATTATAAGGTCCTTCTGAAAGACTTGTAAGATCTTCTGTTGTTTGTCCAGTATCCCAAGCAAATGCTAATGGAGCATTCCCTCCTGTTGTTGTAATATCAATTGCTCCTGTACCATCACCACAATTCTCATCTGTAACAACTCCAGTCACCGCAAGGTTTCCTGCATTGTTTGCTACGAAGTAAGAATTTGAAACTTGGCAACCACTTGCATCTGTCACCGTCAAATTATAGGTTCCAGAAGAAAGGTTATCATTCAATGATGTTGTAGAGCCATTGTCCCATGAGTAATTGTAAGGTGATGCTCCTCCTGAAACGTTAACAGAAATTGAACCAGACCCAGAACCACAATATTCATCGCTGATAGAAGCTCCGCTAATTGCTAAAGATGTTCCATTGTTTAGAACATCATAAGAACCTGTAACTGTACAACCATTCCCGTCAGTAACTGTTACTGAATAAGTCCCTGCTGATAGATTCGTAAGGTCTTCCGTTGTTGCTCCATTCGACCATTGATAACTGATAGGGTTTGCAGCACCATTAATTGTAATGTTAACACTTCCTTGACCGTTAGAGCAATTCTCGTCAGTTACAACTGGCTGTGTGATTGCTAAAGAACCTGCTGAAGAATTAATCACTGCTTGAGTTGTTGCTTCACATCCATTAGCATCTGTAACTATAACAGAGTATGTTCCTGCTGATAAATTCGAGATATCCTCTGTCGATGCACCAGTAGACCATGCAAAAGTAATTGGTGCACTTCCTCCTGTAATAGAAATATCTATGTTTCCAAGACCGTTAGAACACGTTTCATCCGTTGCAACAACATTTGAAATATTCAATGTTCCTGCATTATTTGAAATTTGAATATTGCTCGTTGTTATTGAACATCCATTTTGATCCGTAATAGTTACAGAATATGTCCCAGAAGAAAGGTTGGTAAGATCTTCAGTTGTTGCTCCATTGCTCCACAAGAAAGTAAAAGTTCCGCCTCCACCTGCTGGAGTTAAGTTAATGCCACCTAATCCATTACCGCAAGTTTCACTTGTAGTGGAGAATGTGTAAGTAATTGCTCCATTTGTTTCTATTACTGTTGCAGAACCAGAAACTTCACAGCTATTCGCATCTGTAACGGTATAAGAATAGGTTGCTGCTCCAAGGTTTGTGATATCCTCAATTGTTGCGCCATTTGACCATGCAAAAACTAGCGGTGCAGAACCTCCATTTACGATTAAATCAATGGATCCATTATTGCCGCAAGCTGCATCTGTTACAACAGTTGATGCCGTCATTCCGTTTGCTGTATTTCCAATAGTGAAGTTTTCAGATTGGATAGAACAGCCATTGTTGTCCGAAATTACAACAGAATATGTTGCCGAAGTTAATCCTGAAATTGTTGCTGTTGTTCCACCATTCGACCACACATAGGTATAAGGTGCAGTTCCGCCTGTTACGTTCACTGTTATTTCTCCCTGCCCGTTGGTACAAATTTCGTTTGTTACTACTGACGTATATGCTATTGAATTTGCTTGGTTATTTATAGAGTATGAACCACTCACTTGGCAACCATTTTGGTCCGTAATATTAACGGTATAAGTTCCTGCTGCAAGTCCTGATAGATCTTCTGAGGTAGCACCATTTGACCATGCAAAAGTCAATGGAGCAGCTCCTCCGTTCGGAATTAAATCAATTGCTCCTGCATTGTCTCCACAATTCTCATCTGTTAGAATTGCATTCTGAATAGACAATGTTCCCGAATTTGCTCCAACAACTACTGATCTGCTTTCTGAGCAACCATTTGCATCGGTGACAGTAACTGTATAAGTACCTGCTGTTAAGTTGAGTAAGTCTTCATCTGTAGAACCATTCGACCAAGAGAATGTATAAGGCATTAATCCTCCTGCAATGTTCATATTAATAGAACCGTTTGCATTGCCACAAACTTCTTCTGTTATTAATTGAGTAGAAACAGTTAACGTTCCAGAAGTGTTAATGATAGAGAATGGTCCCGCGTCAAGCACACAACCTTGAGCATTTGTAACTTGTAGAGTATAATTTCCTGCACTTACACCCGTCAAATCTTCGGTAGTTGCACCATTCGACCAAGTATAAACTAGGTTCGCACCTGTTAAGGTAACGTTTATTGCACCTTGACTATTGCCACAAGTTTCATTCGTGATGTTAGAACCAATTAAAGAAATATCACCTGTTGTTTGGTCAACAAAATAGGTGTTTTCAATAAAACAACCTGTTTCATCAGTAACTGTTGCTACATAAGTTCCTGTAGAAAGTCCTGATACATCTTGAGTTGTTTGACCTGAATCCCAAGAATAAGTTAGAACACCATTACCACCAGTTATTGTTTGGTTGATAGAGCCATTGCCCGATGTACATGTTTCTGGGATTATCGATGCTGTTGCAGCTAGAGAGCCAGCGTTATTTGCAACGGTATAAGAACTTGTTGCCTGACAACCATTGCCATCTGTTATAGTTACAGAATAAGAACCTGCCGCAATGTTTGACAAATCTTCTGTCGTTGATCCATTCGACCAAGAAAAAGAATAGGGCATTGCTCCACCATTAACAGTAATGTCAATCGCTCCATTTAAGTTTCCACAATTTTCTTCACTAACATTTGCGTTTGAAATTGATAAATTACCAGTGTTATTATTTACAGTAAAAGACATTGACACAGAACAATTGTTTGCATCCGAAGCCACAACTGTGTAAGTTCCAGCTGACAGGTTGGAAAGGTCCTCTGTTGTTGACCCGTTGCTCCAAGAAAATGTAACTGGAGCAAGAGCGTTTAAGACATTAATGTCAATAGATCCGTTTCCAGAACCACAATCTTCATCAGAAATAAGATTTTCTTCAACGGCTATAAAGCAATATGCTGAACAGTTCGATAAATCATTCACCAAAGTGTAAGATGCAGTCGCAGTACAACCGTTTCCATCAATAACATCAACTGTATAGGTTCCTGAAGTTAAGTTAGAAATGTCTTGCGTACTTTCTCCACTTGACCATTGATAACCGTAAGAACCTGTTCCACCTGTAACGGATATATCAATAGAACCATTATCTGTATTACATTCTTCGTTTAAAACGCTGTTTGCAACAATAATCATCTGTGACGCATCTTCCACGGTTACAATTTCAGAAATAATACAACCCATTTGGTCTTGCATTGTTACTGTATAATCACCAGCTATTAATCCTGTAATGTCTTCCGTTGATTGACCTGAGTCCCAAGAAAAAGTGTATGGAAGTTGCCCCCCTGAAGGTGTAATATCTATTGTTCCGTTACTTCCTCCAAAACAAGATGTAGTTGATGATGATGAAGTAATAGCAAGGGAACCAATATTATTCACCAAGAAAGTCTCTATCGATTGACAACCGTTAGCATCTGTAACAGTAACTGTATAAGTTCCTGCTGCAATCCCAGTTAAATCCTCAGTTGTTACTCCATTACTCCACAGAACCGTATAAGGTGCAACTGCATCTACAATATCAATATTAATTGACCCATCAGAACCTCCGCATGTTGAATTTGTAACAAATCCTGTTGTAACAATTTCTGCAGGTTCAATTAATGTAACCAGTGTGTCAGGTAAATCTCCAACGAGAGAAATGTACCAATTAAAGATGTATCCATTGTCAAGGTTAAATTGATCGGTTACTTGAATCGTCCACGTTCCATTCATGTCGGCACCAATAAGTCCTGTAAAATTTTCAAAAGGTGTGTAAGAACCTGCTGGAAGATAATTATCAGTATAATTATTTCCCAGTGCATCCGTATAATTTCGAGTAAAGTTATTCGATTCATTCACCATTGTTCCATAAACAGGAGAAGCATTGAAGCAATACTCATATCCAACTCCCGGGTCTGTTAACAATGAGCCCGCAGAACCATCAACTGGACCTGTAGCAATCGGTTCTCCAAGATCGCAAGAACCACCTCCATTTTGTTGTTTCAAAATGATTATCTCTCCTGAAGGAGCCACCACCTGAATTTGCAAATCTCCTAAGTAAGAATGCTCCAAGGTTAAACAAATTTGTTGAATTTGACTAACATCTGTAATTGTTTGTCCGTTATTAAATCCTTGAATATCAAGAGGTGCATCATAAGTCGTCACTGTTCCTCCTGGAACATCTGGCAAGAAAGTGGTATCTGCATCAAACACTCCACCAATAACCAGAGCGTCTGCTTGACAGCCATAAGAATCTGTTACTTGAACACTGTAAGTCCCCGCTGCTAATCCAGTAATTGGATTCGTTTGTGTATTTGCAACAGAGGCATTTGGATAGGTTACCTCAAAAGTATATGGAGGGAAGCCGCCTGTAGCATTCACTTGAATTTGCCCAGAATTATCCCCGAAACAATTCAAATCAAAACCATCCAAAGTAAAATCAATGGGCTGTGCATCATCAATGAAAAGAAAAGCAGTATCAAAAGGAGCACAGGCCGCAGGTTGGTATATTATCCAAACGGATTCTTGTCCTTCTGTGATTCCGTCAGAAAAAGCATTGATGTAAATTGTTGCAGAAGTGTCACCCGCTACGATTGTCATCGAACTATCAACGAATTGATAATCTACACCATTTACAGCAGTTCCTCCAACTGTGAAATTGATTACTTGATCTTGGTTACTAATTTCATCATAAGAGAATGTAAAACTTGCAGGAATACATCCCTCAAGCGCAATGTCATCTGCATTAATTGTTTGCGTTTGAACATTTACTGTTCCTTGAATCAATGAATTCTCTTGCAAGAATACCGCAGAACTCCATACGCCATCACCTGCATCAGCAATAACTAACCTCAGTCGATAAACTTGACAGGGTGTTAAATTGCCTCTACTTGCTTCAAGGATGGTTGTGAAACCATCGTATTGAATGTCATTTCCACCAGTATTGTCTATATAATACTGGCTATTTGTAACTGGGTTAATGTTATTAATGGCAACTGCACTTGTTGAATTTGGTACAAGAGCAATATTTTCTTGCCCTGTAATTCCAGGTCCACTAATGTAGAATGCAAAAACATCATTAAAACCTGCGTTGTTTGGTGGTGCATATTCTGGATATTCTTCAGAAGCGAATACATAATTAAACTGAATTGTCGAAGATTGAACCTCAAAATCGAATTCTAATGTGATGGCATCAAAAGTGTTAACCCCTGCCAAAGCTGTCATTTCAGCCGTTCCTGGATTGTTCAAATTCGCACCTACATTTCCAGCGTTATTAGGCCCTGGTGCCTCTGTAATATTCCCTGTCGAAAGAAGAACACCAGAATCAAATCCGATGTCTGAGTTTGTCCCTGCAAAACTTCCTGAGGCAACACCTCCACCCGTTAAAATTGCGTTTGTTACGGTAATATTTGGTCCTGCTAGAATTTCTGCAAGTTGTTGCGCTGTTTGACCTCCAGTTACAGTAATCTGAGCATTCAAATTAGAAAATCCCAAGGACGAAAACAATCCAAATAAGAGAAATGAGTGTAATTTTTTCATAGTATAAAAATAGTTTGAGGCGGTAAGTTACAACATTTTTAAAGAACGCTCTTTCTAACATTTTATTGAACTCTTGGATTCTTATATAAAAGCCTGACTCTATAAAACGGTTTACAAAGTACATTGAGGGGGTAACCCCTCTATATACAAGACTGTTAAGTCTTACTTTTGTCGATACTTAACATCTACGGTCTCTCAGGTCATAAATTGATTGCTTTTAATAATTAATAAAAAATATTGTATGAATTTTCTCACTAAAAAAAACACATTGAAAAATCTATTATCGGCCTTGTTGATAAGCTCTACGTTTATGCTACACGCCCAACCTGATATTTTTTCAACCCCAGGCACTACAACTTGGACTGTTCCTCCGTGTATAACTTCTATAACTGTTTATATTATAGGAGCCGGTGGTGGTGGTGGAGCATCAACGTCGAGGGCGGAGGAAAATTTTGGCGACTATAGTGAAGCTTGTAGTCAAGGAGGCGGCGGTGGCGGTGGCGGTTTTACACAGCGAACTTATGCTGTCACACCAGGGGATGTTTATACTGTTACTGTAGGAGCTGGAGGTTTAATGGGCATTGCCACGTCTTCTACTAACGCAGCCAACTCTTCGCAAAATGATGGAGGAGATGGAGGTAGTAGTTCTTTTTCTGGTCCCGCAACTTTAGCTCCGGGCATATTAATTGCTTATGGAGGATTAAGAGGTGGTGGAGCAAAAAGCTACAATGATTCGTGGGGCCCTTATCATGTAGGTTATAACGGCACTGGAGGGGCAGGTGGATCTGCTGCTAACGGCACATTAATGTATAATGGAGGGAATGGATCAACAGGAAGACACAGTTCTTCTTGTTACGATGCAAGTGGCGGTGGTGGTGGAGCAGCTGGTCCTTCAGGAAATGGAGGTAACGCTTCTTCTCCTAATAGTTGCTCTATAAGAAATGGAGGAACAGGAGGTGGTGCGCCAGCAGGAGTAGGTGCTAACGGAAGAATATTAGACACCTATGGTTGGTGCAGGTTTTTCACCGGAAATAATGGAGTCATTGTAGGTGGTGGAGCAAGCGGAGCAATGATTCATAATAATTCTGAAGAATGTTCGGGGAATACGGCTACAAGAAATGGAGGTACAGGTGCCAGAGGGGAAGTTCAAATCCATTACACTTGTCCTTTACCTATTGAATTAGGAACTTTTGACCTATCATGTCAAGAAGATGACGTTCTATTAGAATGGACAACAATATCTGAAAACAATAACGATTACTTTGTAATTGAAAAAGCTGGAGTTGATGGTATTTATAAGGAAATAGGAACTGTAGAAGGTGTCGGAAACAGTATTAATGAAATCAAGTACGATTTTTACGACCGTGATAATAACAATGAGAAATCATATTATAGATTGTATCAAGTTGATTTTGACGGTACCGAAAGCAACGTTGCTGTTCGTGCATTGAACTGTTCTAACAAGGAAATTAATATCTATCCAAATCCATTTAAAGATGAATTGATTGTTGAGCTAGGAGATTTAGTGAGAAATATCAATGCAGCTATTGAAATAATTGACGCGCAAGGTAAAATGGTTCTTTCAAAAATGGTTTTGAAAAATGAATCGTTTAGTAAGATCTCTACCGAAAGATTAAATAGTGGACTATACATCGTCCGCATTTATAGTGACAATATGGTGTACACAGAAAGAATCGTTAAAAATTAATGTTTTTATCACATTTTTGTCATTTAAAGTATAACTTTGGAAGACAACTTATGGTTACGTCAGTCTTTCATCGTTTGGTTTTTTTTCTCTTGCTTTTTTCGTTTAATGCAAGTGGTCAATTTTTCAGTGACATTAAAGAGGTGTCCCAATATCAAGAGCAACTTGTATCGGTTGATAAGCTCTTAAAGTTAAACCCGAATGAATGTGTCTTCCCTATTCAAAATCTGCTTAATGAAGCAAAGAAAAAAAATAACGGTGAATTAGAAGCCATTGCGTACATCCTAAAAGGAACTTACTTTTATTACATCGCAAGAACGGATAGTTCCAAAGTATATTTCGAAAAAGCAATTGTAAGCGCAGAAAAAGTATCGAATAGTAGGCTTCGGACAACAGCCTCTATTCGTCGTCTTTTCGTAATCGACTCTCGTGCTGATAAAAAAATCATGATTAGCCTAATGAACGAAGAGTATCAATTGTCTAAAAAAAACAATGATAGTTTGAATATGATTTATAGCTTAATCGGCCTAGCAAATTATAGTTCTGATATAGATAGTAACGAAAACAGCATTAAATTCTACCTAGAAGCAATGGATATTGCCAAAGAGAATGATTATCTCTTTGAATACGGTGTCCTTCTAAATAACTTAGGTCTTCTTAAGCTCCGTCTAAAATCACCCGACGATGCCTATAAGGACTTTCAAGAAGCTTTAAAGATTTCCGAAGAACTGAATAGTCTGCGGCTTCAATTAATTCTCCAAGAGAATATTGGCAATTACTTTGTAGGAATAGACTCATTAGATGATGCAATAGAACAATATCAAAGTACATTCAATATTGCTCAAGAAAAAAACTTTCCGGCTTTAGCGTTAAATTCTTTAATTAATTTAGGCTCTGTTGAGCGAATCAAAGGAAACTATAAAAACAGTGATTCTCTAATAAGTCGATCTCTTGAAATGGCTTTTAGCAGGGACCTTTATCAAAGCATTTCCTATATCTTTTTAACGAAGGCTTACGTTAATTTAGAGAGAAAACAATACCAGAAATTGAACGCGAATCTAGATTCTGCTGTTGTATATTCTAAGTATTCTATTAAGAGTAAAGTCTTAGAGACAGTGTACGAATTAAAGTATAAAATGTATCAACAGAAAAACAACCCGAAAAAAGCACTCGAATATTACATAAAGAAGTCTGATCTCAGTGATTCGCTCAACAGAAATAGTCACGTCCAAATGATGAGTGAATTACAACTCAAATATGACGTTGATAAAAAAGAGTTACAACGATTAGAGGAGCAAAGAGCTTATGAAAAAGAAATTAGTCAGAAAGAACAAGAAGCCAATTCAACAAAACAAAACTTAGGAATCGCATTGATTTTATTTATTCTAACCGGGGCTGCATTTACCATCTATTATTTCCGCGAAAAAAACAAACGCGAAACTAAATTTAGTTCTGCGTTGGTAGATAAATTAGAAGAAGAAAGAGCAAGAATTGCGCGAGAATTACATGACGGGGTGGGGCAAAGTTTAATTATTATTAAGAATAAATTTAACAACCTTGATATTCTTAAATCTGAAGAATCACAGCAGCTAGATGCTAATTTTACAGAAACAATTGAAGAAGTTCGAAGTATTTCAAGGACGCTAATACCACCTGAACTCAGACGTTTAGGTTTGAGAAAATCCATCGAGAAAATGATGTCAGAAATTGAACTCTCAACTGAATTGATTGTTACATCAGATTTGGATTTTATTGATACGCTTTCAATTAGTGAAGCACAGGAATTGAGATTGTACAGAATAATTCAAGAATTAACGACCAATACGATTAAACATTCCAAAGCAAGTTCTCTCAAAGTTGAGTTTATTAAAAATACCTCTGGATTTCTTATTGTTTACCAAGATAACGGAATAGGAATTAATCCGGACGACATAAATAATCGAGTTGATTCTGTTGGATTAAGGAGCATCAATCAGCGTTTAAAATTTTTGAAAGGAAAGATTAAATATGCAAAGCAGGAGAAAGGATTAAAAGTTATCTTAAATTTTAAACACCTTTAAGATGAAAATACTCCTCGCAGACGATCACCCTATATTTAGGCAAGGATTAAAATCATTGATTGAAAGCCATTTTAATAATTGCGAAATAACAGGAGTAGATAATGGTTTACTTGCTCAAGAAGAACTTTCAAAAAATCAATTTGACATCGCCATCCTTGACATTGATATGCCTGAAAAATCAGGCATAGACGTCTTGAAATACATTGCGGAAAACGAAGTGCCAACACTACCGATAATTCTAACCATGCATAATGATGAATTATTTTTTAATGAGGCCTTTAACAACGGAGCTATTGGGTATCTTCTAAAAGAAGACTCCAGTATAGAGATGGTAGAATGTATCGAAAAGGTTTTGTCAGGGTCGCAGTTTGTTAGCGAAAAAATAGCCCCCTATTTAAAAAATAGAAAAACCTTCAACTCAAAAATTAACACCATTAAAAGCTCTATTAATTCTCTTTCGAAAGTGGAGTACAACACCTTAAAATTGGTTGCTAGAAACAAAAGTTCTAAAGAAATTTCAGAATTACTATTTGTAACTGTAAAATCAGTTGAGAATTATAGAAGTCGAATCTGTAGAAAATTAGACATCAAAGGAGGAAGCAATATTCTATACAAATGGTGTGTGGATAATCAAGACTTGCTTCTTTTTAAATAAGTGATTCACGATGAAAAGATAGTGCCGAATTACTTTAAATTGGAACACTGATTCTAAACGTTGTGCCAACACCTACTTCTGATTCTAAAACAACCACGCTTCCTTTGTGGTACTCTTTGACAATTCTCTTGACCAAAGAAAGACCCAGTCCCCAACCTCTTGATTTGGTAGAAAAACCAGGTTCAAAAATCGTTTTTAGTTGACTTGACGGAATTCCCTTCCCATTGTCTTTAATGTCGATATAAACCCAGTCTTCTGATTTAATAACAGTGACTTTTAGTTTTCCCACTCCTTCCATTGCGTCAACAGCATTTTTACAAATGTTTTCTACCACCCATTCAATCAAAGATGCATTGTGATTTGCAATTGCATAAGGATCTACGTTGATTTCAACTTCGACCTTATCTGAAATTCGGGGTCGTAAATAAGTAATAATATTCTCTACTGTCTCTCCTAAATTTTTAGAATCTAACTTTGCTCCAGAGCCAATTTTAGAGAATCTATCCGTTACTTTTTCTAATCGGTCAACGTCCTTCTGCATTTCTACAGTAATGGAAGAATCAACTCCTTGCGTTTCGAGTAGTTGCACCCATGCCATTAAGGAAGAAAGTGGTGTCCCTAATTGGTGGGCTGTTTCTTTTGCCATTCCTGCCCAAACTTGATTTTGCTCGGCCTTTCTATAGGTAGAAAAAATAACATAACCGATAAGTGCGAATAAACCAATGACTAGAAATTGAATGTAGGGGAAGTATTGCAGCTGCTTCAATTCAGAACTGCTGTCAAAATACAAAGTGTTCGTTTCGCCATTGTTAAAATCGATTTCGATGGGAGTATTTGCCTGTTTTAAGCGCTTAATGATCTCGCCTTTGTTCATGTCATTCACTTCATAATCCGTGATACTGTGATTGATTACTTTGCCCGTTTTAGAATCCACCAACAGCACAGGAACTAAACCTTCGTTATTGATTAAATCACTGTTGAAAGTTGAAATTAAAGAGTCTCTTTCACTTTCTAACTGCTTAATTGCTTTGGTATCATCGTAGAAATAGGTCATGAACAAATCTTCATAAATTTCGATGGTGAAAGAAGGGTTTTTTGCTTCCCAATTCTTAGCCAAAACGAGCAAAGAATCGTTGAACAGCTCCAATATCTCTGTTTTACTCAGTTCAGGGTTTGCTAAACGAAAGACAGAGGTGTCAAAATCGAGGTTGATGCTTCCCGAGACATTTTGATTATTATCCAACAAAATCACAGGAATGTCTTTGTTATTATTGACTATTTTCAAGGGAAAATCATAGTTAATCGTCGTATTCAAGGACGTTAATTTCGTGATTTCTTTGGTGGCATCAATCCACAACTCCATTTTTTCTCGCTCCAAATCGCGCAATTGAGAGAAGGTGTTATTGGTTAATTGCACCAACTCTACTTTCTTTTTTATGGCGCTTGCCCATTGTTGCGCACGCTCTTTTTCTCGTTCACCAACCTTAGAGACAATTTTATTAGAGACATACAAAGATGCACCAACCATTATTAGTGCAAGAATTGTGAGCACTATTTTCCATTTCTGTTTCTTAGAATATAAATTCATTCGAGTAATTATAGTTTTCTAAATTAACGAGAAAAAGCAAGCAAAAGTTTAAAACAGGATGAAAAATGCACCTTTCTACTTTAAATTTAACGCTTTTTCTACTTTCTCACAAATTAAATGGTGATCATAGACCACTGCTATTTTCATTAAATCTGAAGAATCATAGTGAATATTCTGGATGCAAATTTCATCTATCTTTTTTGCTAAATCAACGGCGTTCTGCGTCTCAAACAACAGACCTCCTTTTTTCTTTGCAAGAAGCTCTGGAGTACCGCCAGCAGCACTTCCGAGAACAGGTGTGCCTGAAGCGAGTGATTCGATTGTCACCATTCCAAAGGTTTCTGCTTTTGTTGCCATGACCATCCAATCAATGGATTTGAAGAAGGTTAAAGTATCTTCTCTGTACGATTTTATGAAAACGCGATTTTTGAATTCTTCTTGCTCAATAATGCGCTTCATTTGGTCAAAATAAATTTCTCCTTCATTGATTGTTGGTTCTCCTAAAAGAACAACATTGAAGTTTTTTGCAGAACATTTCTTCATTGCTTCTAGGAGGAGAAGTTGCCCTTTTTGCTCATCAAAACGACCAATTATTCCGAAAGTAAGCACATTTTGAGGAATTCCGAGTTTTGTTCGTAGTTCTCCTTTCGTTTTCTCACTTTTAAATACACTCAAATCCAATGCCGAAGGAATGACGACTAATTTATTTTTAAAATTAGTCATTTCTTGAACCTGCTTTTTTAACCAATTTAATGGTGGAATCCACAAATCCAAAAACCGATACCGCAAGGTATGCAAAGGATTGGTTTTTTTTACGCCCAATTGCATCGCCATAAAATAAGACGTATGAATCTTCGATTTTAACATCGATTTCACCGTCGCCATGATGCTCATATCTTCATTAGAACGAATAATAAAGTGAGTGATTTCATTCTCTTTCAGCAGAGCAACCAAAACCTTTGCCTTTTTAAAATCGTAGTATTTTTTCTGTTTTTCGATGTTAATAATCGGCAACTTTCTCTCTTTTGCACCTTTCTCAAGTGGAGAATTAGAAACACAGAAAATCAAGACTTCATGTCCTCTTTCTTGCATCCATTTTGCATCGCGCAGATGATTCATTTCTAAACCACCCCAACTTATTGAACTACAGAAGTAAGCTAATTTCATTTGTCTTGTAAAATTAAGAGTATCTTTGCACGAAACAAATTTAACAGCAAATGTTCAAGAGTCCTTGGTTCGTTTTTATAGGTTTATCCAGTCTTTTGGCGATTGTCTTTTTTGTCTTTCCTATTAATCTTTTTGATGGAGTTATTGAATACAAAAAAGAACTCCAACAAGCGACTTTTGAAACTCCTTTGAGTTTATCTTATTTCATTGGTTTAGGTTATGACGATGCAGACATGGTTGGCGTAGAAGACTTCTATTTGACCTTAAAAGGAAAGGTAATGGCGGTGATTTTTATTGTTGGGTTTCCTGGTTTGCTCGGTTATAGAACGAGTTTACGGAAGAAATAATTTTTTTATTTCTTTAAATAACTAGTTTTCACTACCTTTGTACTAAACCAAACCTTTATTGTTTAGTAAATGAAACAATCTTTATTATTAGTCTTTTTACTACTTACATCTATTTTGCTCTCGCAGCACAACAATGAGTTCTTCAACAACGGCGCATTAGTTTTTGTTTCCGCTGGTGAAGAAGTTCATGTTCTTGGAGACGTTCACATGACAGGAGCGACAGCTACTTTAACAAATAATGGCTTAATCAAAACACAAGGAAATTCGTATTCTGACAATTTGTTTCAACAAAGAGGAACGGGTACTTACCTCATAGAAAATTCCAATGTCAATATTGGCGAACGTCAATTTATTGAGGGAAGTTATGCTGTCCGAGGAGGTCAAGGACTTGTTGGGGTGAATTCTGGTGCTTTTTATAACCTAGAGTTAGCAAATGATCAAGGCATCGTTTATTTGGTTTCTTCCGTATCGAGTCTAACTGCCGGTCAAAATTTAGTTGCTGATGTTGTCAATCAAGTGGATTTCAATCCAGCTGGTGCTCCACTACTAAACAGAATTATTACACATGATATCGGTTTGACAGGTGCAATCACATATCCTGCAAATGGATCTAATTATAGCAGTGTTTTCGGCGTGTTTAATGCAGCGCCCAGCCTCGTCCCTTTGGCTAATAATACCGTTTCATTGAATGGTGCGATGACTGGTGTTGACAATGGGTATATCCAAGGGAGGTTCCGTCGAGCGATTTCTTCTGCTGGAGGAATTTACGGTTTTGTTCTAGGAGTAGAACCTGCTGCTGCAGGAATGCAGAGAGGCATGCAGTATAGCCGTATGAATTTCACCGCAAACAACTATGATGTCGTTACCGGTTATTTTCAAAGTGCAAGTCCCAATACTGGCGGTTCTGTTGTTGAGTGTTCTGGTAACACAATTAATTATTGGGGAGGGGCAGATCACGGAGAATGGGTGTATAGAGATTATAGTGGAGGGGCAGGCACAGGAGATTATGACCTAACGGTTTGGCCACAAGATGACAACTTCATTATAGCAACTGTATGGGTAATTACGAAAGACAACACGCTTCAAGGAACTGCCAATGGATGTGGGCCTTCTCCTATAGGTCTTTCTCGGTCTGGGTTCAATAGTCTTACGAACGGAAGTGGGTTCAGTGAGTTTGGTCTAGCAGCTCCTATCTCTGCGTTGCCCATTGAGCTAGAAAGCATCAAAGCGGTTGGTGTTAAAGACCACATCAACGTAGAATGGAAAGTTGCTTCTGAAATTAACTTAAGTCACTATGAATTAGAACGGTCTGAAGATGGATTCAGTTTTGATTATGCTTCTACCACTCAGGCGCAAGGAAATTCTCAATCTCTTTTGATATATGATTACGATGATTATGATGTGAGGTATTTCACGGAGTATTTTTACCGATTAAAGTCCGTTGATTTTGATGGAAGTTATGATTATTCTCCAATCGTTTCAGCATCTATCGCAAATAGTAACCTTTCTTTTTCTGCAGATGCCGTTTCCGTTTATCCAAACCCAACGATGGATGATTTTGTAATTTCTATTACAGTCAATGAGAATGTTGATTTAGGAATAAAAATACTCAACGCATTGGGTCAACTTATTCAGCAGAAAGATATTGAAATATCAAATGGCAAGTCCATTCTGCCTATTGATTCTTATGATTGGACTCCTGGGGTCTATTTCATTGAGATAACAGATAAATATTCGGAAAGAACAATCACGAAACGTATTATTAAACAATAAAAAAATGAAAAATATACTACTATTAATAATCATTACTACCAGCAGTCTTGCTTATTCTCAAAACGTTGGCATTGGAACCAATGCACCAGACGCAAGTGCAAAATTGGAAATTCAATCTGCAAATACAGGGCTCTTAATACCGAATGTATCAATAGGAAATGTATCTCTTGCAGCACCCGTAACAACTCCTGCAACAGGTTTGTTAGTCTGGAACACAAATGCAGCAACAACTGGAGGCTCTGGAACTGGATATTACTATTGGAACGGCACTGTATGGGTAAGGTTATCCACAACCATTGGCACTCTAACGCTCGCCAATAATGGACTATATGTTTTTGGAGGAAATACAGTTAGACTTGGAGGTTCTTTGTTGCAAAATACGACTATTACACAATTTAATAGCTCTATGAATTTTCGATTAAATGGTTTTGGAGATTTTAATATTTTAGATAATAATCTTATTAAATTTCAAGTAGACGATTTAGGTAATACAAGACTTGGTGGTAACACTTTTTGGAACATAAGCAGTACTACTGGAATGCCAATTGCAAGGATGTTAAACACTGGTAACGCAGCAAGATTCGATCTTCTTTATAATGGAGGGATCCAACACCAATTTATGCCGGGAGCAGTTACTTTTAATGAGCAAGGTATTAGCGCTAACTTTAGAGTAGAATCAAACATAAATCCATACATGCTTTTCGTTCAAGGAAACGCAAATCGAGTCGGTATTGGTACTATTCCTACTCACACACTTCATGTGAATGGTTCGGCAAGAATTTCAAATCTAGGTGGAGCCGGGACAAGAATGGTTGTTGCTTCTAACGCTGGTATTCTGTTTACACAGGCACTACCTTTAGGTGATATTACATCAGTTACCGCGGGGAATGGGCTTATAGGAGGTGGGGCTATTGGCAATGTAACAATTAACGCTGTTGCCATTAATGGTTTAACAGCTACAGCCAACGATATTCGTTTAGGCGGGACATTAATGCAATCTACTACAATAGTTCAAGGTATTTACTCGATGACTTATAACTTAAACTCCGGCGGAGATTTTATAATTCGAACCAATACTAAACCAAATGCATTTAGAGCTGATGCTAATGCCAATGTAATACGATTTGGTTCAGCTACTGGGTCTTTATTTGGTAATGGAACAGTTGTTGGAGGTAATACCGTTGATTACGTTGTTGATTTCGATCGAGGAACAGCTACCGGAACAACAATAGGGGTTGGGTCTATTGAATATATGCTAGATGGTTCAAGTGAAACCCAAATCAACAATTCTTTTTCTCCAACAACTCACTTGAATAGAAACCTTGGGTTTTCCACGACTCTTCGAGCATGGAATAATGTATATGCTAATAATTTTGTCAATGTCTCAGACAGAAGAGAAAAGAATAATATTCAAGACTTAAGTTATGGGTTGGAAGAGGTTCTTCAAATGAGAGCTGTATCCTATAAGTTAAATAGAGACCCTTTCGGTGAAACAAAACTGGGGTTAATTGCTCAAGAAACCCTTCTTTTAGTCCCTGAAGCCGTTAGGACACATGACTACCGTGTATTAGACGAATCTAAGCCCGACGAGTTCACAAAGGTGGAGTTAGAAAGAATGGGGATGACTTATCAAACACTTATTCCAGTGTTAATAAAAGCTACGCAAGAGCAGCAAGAGATTATTGTTACTCAAGGAGATCGAATTGAACAATTAGAAAAAGAATTACAGGAAATTAAAAATATTCTTCAGAAATAACCTTCTGTAACCTCAGTCACAAATTCTTCCGTAACCAAACACTACCTTTACCGTCTAAAGAAAAGTTATGTTTGGAAATTTATTTAAGAAAACCGATTATAAAAAATTGCTCAACGAAGACGGAGCAGTAATCATCGATGTACGTTCACCTTCTGAATTTGCAAGCGGCTCCCTTCCCGGTTCAGAGAATATTCCCTTGGGAAGCATCCCTGGGAAGACCAAAAAAATTAAAAGTTTAGGCGTGCCTGTTATTTGTGTTTGTGCATCTGGAATGCGTTCTGGTGGAGCAAAAGCACAACTAAAAGCTGCAGGAGTTGATGCTTACAACGGAGGTCCTTGGACAAAAATGTTGAAATATGTGGAGTGAATTACTCGACATAATAACGAGTAGTTATCAAAATTCTGCTTCTTATCTTTGGAAGATAATCACACACCCTTTCCCAGAAGGGAAAATCAATGGCTTTTATTTTTTAATTTTCATATCACTTGTGATTTGGGGGTTGGAAGTCGCCTTTCCATGGAGAAAGAAACAGGCAAAAATTAGAAAAGACTTTTGGTTAGATGCATTTTACATGTTTTTTAACTTCTACATCTTCAACCTTCTTTTGTATGCAGCACTGTCTAATGTTTCTCTAAAGTTGTTCAAAGATATGTTAGAACCTTTGGGTTATAACGGCGGTCATCTAATTAATTTTTCTGAAGTGCAGTGGATTTGGCAATTGGTCATCTTCTTTTTTATTGCTGACTTTGTGCAATGGTGCGTGCATTATATGTTGCATCACGTGCCTTTCTTTTGGAAATTTCATAAGACACATCACTCGGTACAAGAAATGGGCTTCGCCGCGCATCTCCGTTATCACTTTTTTGAAACCTTCGTTTATCAAACGGTAAAATACACTGCACTTTCGATGTTGTTTGGTTTTTCACTGGAGAATGCTTTCATTGTTTATTCTCTCACTGTCCTTATCGGTCACTTAAATCATGCAAATTTGAACATCAGTTATGGTCCGTTCAAGTATATTCTTAACAATCCGAAGATGCATATTTGGCACCACGCAAAAGAATTGCCAGAATCTCATCCAAAAGGAATGAACTTTGGAATTTCATTGAGTATTTGGGATTACATTTTTAGAACGAACTACATTCCTTCCGACGGAAGAGACATTGAATTGGGTTTCGAGAATATCGAAAATTTTCCGGAGAACTTCTTCGCTCAACAAGTGGAACCTTTCAAAAAACAAAAATAACTTACTGATTAACAGTTAATTATGCAAAACAAATTAAAACTTGCTCTGATTTTAAGTCTTACCCTAGGCTTAGCACCATTCACTCCAGAACCTCATATCTGGAAGCAATTTCAAAATTTGCGTTTGGGCAGAACAATGGAAACAATGGATTGGGTAGATGTGTTATTACATGGAGCACCTTGGGTGTTTTTAATCGCTGTTTTGATTAGAATGGCAGTAGGAAAGAAAGTGAGAAAATAATAATAATGTACGGGTCGGTCGCGACCGACCCGTACATTATTATTATTTCAATAAATTCCGCATCGATACTTTCTCACCAATCAATGCATTCAATTCAGTAATTGCCACTCGTTCTTGTAACATCGTATCTCTATCACGAATCGTTACTGTGTCGTCTTCCAAAGTCTGATGATCAACCATTACGCAATATGGCGTTCCGATCGCATCTTGCCTTCTGTACCTTTTTCCTGGAGAATCTTTCTCGTCGTATTGGCAATTAAAATCGAGCTTTAAAGAAGTCATAATTTCTCTTGCTTTCTCTGGTAAACCATCTTTACGTGTCAGTGGCATAACGGCAACTTTATAAGGAGCCAATGGCGCAGGCAAAGAAAGAACTGAACGCTCGGTTCCATTTTCTAATTGCTCCGTTTTATAGGATGCACTCAATACCGCCAAGAACATTCTATCCAAACCAATCGAAGTTTCTACCACATAAGGAACGTAATTCTCATTGATTTCTGGGTCAAAATACTGTAATTTCTTACCAGAAAGTTCTTGGTGTTGCTTTAAATCAAAATCTGTTCGAGAATGAATCCCTTCCAATTCTTTAAATCCCATTGGGAAGTTAAACTCGATATCCGCCGCAGCATTCGCGTAGTGAGCCAACTTTAAATGGTCGTGAAAACGGTAATTTTCTTCTCCCAGCCCAATTTTTTTGTGCCAATTGATGCGTTCTTCCTTCCAGTATTCGTACCATTTCATTTCTTCGCCTGGTCGCACGAAGAATTGCATTTCCATTTGTTCAAATTCTCTCATTCTGAAGATAAATTGTCGTGCAACTATCTCGTTTCTGAATGCTTTACCGATTTGCGCAATCCCAAAAGGAATTTTCATTCTTCCTGATTTTTGCACGTTTAGGAAGTTGACAAAAATACCTTGTGCCGTTTCTGGACGCAAGTAAATTTTTGCAGATTCTCCCGAAACAGAACCTAATTCTGTGGAGAACATGAGGTTGAATTGTCGCACTTCTGTCCAGTTTTTAGAACCAGAAACAGGGCAAACAATTTCAAGGTCAACGATGAGGTTGTAAACACCTTCCAAATCTTCGTTGGTCAATGTTTCTTTCATTCTCGCCTCAATGTCATCAATTTTCGTTTGATTTCGGAGAACGTTTGGGTTCGTTTTTAAGAATTCTTCCTTGTTGAAATCATCTCCAAATCGTTTTAATCCTTTGGCAACTTCTTTGTTGATTTTTGCTCGAATTTTTTCGATGTGTTCTTCAATTAGAACATCTGCTCGATATCTTTTTTTAGAATCTTTGTTGTCGATTAATGGGTCGTTAAACGCATCTACGTGACCAGAAGCTTTCCAAACGGAAGGATGCATAAAAATTGCCGCATCAATTCCCACAATGTTTTCGTGCATTTGCACCATTGATTTCCACCAATATTGTTTGATGTTATTCTTTAATTCTGAACCTAATTGACCGTAGTCATAAGTTGCAGATAATCCATCGTATATTTCTGAAGAAGGAAAAACAAATCCGTATTCTTTTGCATGCGAAATTACTTCCTTCAGCTTGTCTTCTTTTTGTGCCATGAGGCAAAAATAATCAATTTCTATTCACGGAATGACTTAAAGTTGCCCCGTGAATAGAAAATTTTACAACAACGTTGTTGGACAAACGTATTCTGTCATCTCAAATTCAGGAACATTTTTCATAACTCCATATCCACCAGCGACATCTACAAGGTTGTGAATTCCGTTTTTCTTCGCAATCGATCCAAAAATAACAGAGCGATAACCTCCGGCGCAATGCACATAAGTAGTTTTGCTCTTATCGATGTTCTCAAGATTTGAATTAATTGAATCCAATGGTTCGTTAATAGCACCAACTAAGTGTTCGGCATTGTACTCAGACACTTTTCGAACATCTAAAATGCTGATTTCTTCGTTTTTGTTTAATTCTGCCAATTCTTCTGCCGTAATTTGCTCAATTGAAGCCGTTTCGTTTCCTGCATCTTTCCATATTGAAATAGCATTCGGTAAATAACCCAAAGAATTATCATAGCCTATTCGAGACAAACGAATTACCGCTTCTTCTTCTTTTCCAAAATCAGTTATTAAGACTATTTTCTGATGAATATCTTCAATCAACGCCCCCACCCAAGGAGCAAAACCACCTGAAAGTCCAATAAAAATAGATCCTGGAATATGTTCTTTAATGAACTCATTTTGATGTCGTGTATCCAAAATTAAAGCTCCTTCTGTTACCAGTTGATTGAATTTCTCTAAGCTTAATTCCTTTGTTCCTCTAGCAACAATAGAATCAATGTCCATGTTTATCCCTTTATTCATTCCTGCATTCTTTGGAAAATATTGAGGTGGAGCAACCAATCCTGTAAGGACTTCTTTCACAAATTCATCCTCTGTCATGTCGGCGCGAAGGGCATAATTCACCTCTTTTTGGTGACCCAATGAATCGTATGTCTCTTTGCTCATGTTTTTACCACACGCAGAACCTGCACCATGATTTGGATAGACGATAATATCATCTGGAAGTGGCATAATGACATTTCTCAAGGAGTTAAACAAATGTCTTGCTAAATCCTCTTCTGTTAATTCTCCCTGTTTAATAGCCAAGTCGGGACGACCAACATCACCAATAAATAAAGCATCGCCTGAGAACAAACACTGTTCCTTTCCTTTTTCGTCTCTTAATAAATAGGAGCTTGACTCCATCGTGTGACCTGGAGTGTGTAATAATTCTAAGGTGACATCACCGATGTTAAAAATTTCTCCGTGAGCACCGTTGTGCAATTCATATTCTGCCGTTGCTCCCGGGCCGTAAACAATTGTTGCACCTGTTTTCTTTGCTAAATCAACATGTCCCGAGACAAAATCTGCATGGAAATGTGTCAAGAAAACATATTTGATTTTAGCATTGTCATTTGCCGCTCTGTCCATGTAAGGAGTCGTCTCTCTTAGTGGGTCAATGATAGCAACTTCGCCATTTGATTCTATATAATAGGCCATCTCAGCGAGGCAACTTGTAAATATTTGTTCAATTTTCATAAAATTGGATTTTAAATGTTTAATACTGCAAATTACGGAATAATTTTCTCTCCGGAATGTGACAAATGTCACGTAAGCTTTTATTTAGCAATCGCTTTATTGATGTTTTCTATGTAGTTCAATATTTTTTCACGACCAAATTTAGAAGTTGCCGAACTGCTAAAAACAGGAGGCAATTCTGCCCAAGTTTTGAGCATCTCTTTCTTGTACTTGGCTAAGTTTTTTTGCAATGCTGTACTTGACAACTTGTCAATTTTAGTGAAAACCATAGAGAATGGAATTTGTTTTTCGCCACACCAATTCATGAATTCCATGTCTATTTTTTGAGGTTCTAATCGAGAATCTATGAGCACAAAAACGTTGACCAATTCTTCTCTTTTGGTTAAGTAGTCAGAAATGAATTTCTCCCATTGTGCACGCGAAGTTTTAGACGCTTTTGCATAACCGTAACCCGGTAAATCAACGATATACCATTCTTCATTGATGATGAAATGATTGATTAACTGTGTTTTACCAGGTCTTCCAGAGGTTTTTGCCAACTTTTTATGATCAGTAACCATGTTAATCAACGAAGACTTCCCAACGTTCGATCTTCCGATAAACGCATACTCCGGCTTGCCATCTTTTGGACAAAGATCAATGTCTATATTCGAAATAACGAACTCTGCTTTTTTAATTTTCACTGTACTTCTTTTCTGCAAAGGTAGCAAAAGGATTGTGGACTTCGAGAGCCTCAGTCCACAATCTTAGTCTAGAATAACCCCTCTTCCAATAACTGATGCAAGGATGCGGACTGACGACATCCTTCTTGCTTGGTTGCCGAAGCATGTCGAGGTGTTAAACTCTTACTCTCACGTATTATTTAACATTTTTTATTTCTCTCAAAGCGACTTTTACCTTATATTTGCTCTTCTTGAACTAAGAATTATGCAAAAAATAGTCTTTATTGTCTTTCTTTCCTCGCTTTTGCTTGCTTGTCAATCAGAAAAGGAGAGAATTGCAGATGAACACACAGTGGTTGATACCGACCAAAGCGAAGCTGTTATTCCTAATCAAGTAGCCACAATGGAAATTGATGGAATGGCTTGCGTTATGTCTTGTGGAAGTTCTATTAAAAAAGAATTAAAAAAGACAAATGGCGTTTCTAGCGTAGAATTTGATTTTGAAACAGGAAGAGAAACCAACATTGCGACCATTTCTTATAATGATGAGTTGATTTCGGAGGAAGAAATTGTACGCTTAATTTCTGAAATTAATGACCAACAATTTACAGTCGGTGAAACTTCTTCAAAGAGCATTCACACCAATACTGCAACAAGCGAAGCCAAATGCCCTTATACGGAAAGGTCACAGGTGGAAGCACTAAGTTCTACAATAGAAATGCCCAATTTATTGGACATTCTCTCTGGATTACTTCCAGGTTAGTTCAACTATTCTCAATTAGCATTTAATTTGCGTTTTTTCCTGTTAATTTTGCACCTATGAAATTGCACTATCGAGAAATAGGTGAAGGTCGTCCGATGATTATTCTTCACGGTTTATTTGGCTATTCTGACAACTGGCAAACGCACGGAAAGAAATTAGCAGAATACTATCGAGTGATTCTTGTTGACCTAAGAAATCATGGACATTCGGATTGGTCAGATGATATTTCTTATCAACTAATGGCTGATGATGTCTTTGAAATCTGTCAAGAATTGAAGCTCGAAGAAATCCATTTAGTTGGGCATTCAATGGGTGGAAAAGTAGCCATGCAATTTGCAAAGGACCACGAAGAGCTTTTGGAAAAATTAGTAATTGTTGACATCGGTTTCAAAGAATACCCGATGCATCACGAACATATTTTAGCAGGAATTCATGCCGTTGATTTGCCTAAAATCACTGCACGACGACAAGCAGAGAAACAGATGAGTGAATTCATCGACAATATGGGTGTCAAGCAATTTCTACTCAAAAATTTGTATTGGAAGGAGAAAGGAAAATTGGCTTGGAGAATGAACGTGGCTGTCCTTGAGAGAGAAATGCCTGCTATTCTTGCAAAGATTAACCTAGAAGAAATCGCAGTTCCTACTCTGTTGATTCGCGGAGAATTGTCCAACTACATTCTCGACGAAGATTTTGAGTCCATTGAAGCTCATTTTATTGATGTAGAAATAAAAACCATCAAAAATGCAGGTCATTGGATTCATGCAGAACAACCTGACGAATTTTTGGATACTTTGTTGGCTTTTTGTTTGCGGTGATTCGCTGATGTTGAGTGTTAAAAAAATGTAAAAGTGAAGCGCTGATTTTTAGTATTTTCTCACTTCATCATTTTTCTGTTGGATGTTTAATGTTGGGTATTAAAAAAATGTAAAACATCCAATAATCAACATTAAATGTAAAAGTGCAATGACGATTTTAATCTTTACTCATACGCCATCATTTCTCGGTTGGACGTTTAATATTGGGTATTAAAAAAATGTAAAATATTCAATAATCAACATTAAATGTAAAAGTAAACAGCTATTTGTTTTAAAATTAAGAATCTAAATCAATTGTTTACCGATTATTTTTTCTTAACTTAAGTTGTATGAATAAAAAATATGATTTAGAAGAAAGACTAATTTGCTTCTCCATTTCTGTTATTGACGTGATAGAAAAAATGCCAAAAACTTACATTGCACAATATCTTTTTAAACAAGTAGCAAGATCCTCAATTTCTCCAACATTAAATTATGGAGAAGCTCAAGCGGCAGAATCAAGAAAAGATTTCGTGCATAAATTAAAAATTGTATTGAAAGAAATGAGAGAAACAAAAAATGCTTTGGAACTAATCAAAAGGAAAGAATTCACGACTAACGAAGACATCCAAGCTGTTCAGAATGAGTGTTCCCAATTAATTGCAATTTTTGCAAAAAGCATTGAAACTGCGAAAAGAAACATGAATGCTGGTGTTTAACTGCATTTCCCAGTTGGATGTTTAATATTTAATATTAAAAAAATGTAAAAGTGAAGCGCCGATTTTTTAGTGTTTTCTCACTTCATCATTTCTCGGTTGGATATTTAAAAAATGTAACAAATCAATCTTAGCATCGTTTTTGTAGTAGATTTGAGTATGCGAACAATTATCATATCGTTTATAGTTCTTTTTTTCTCTTTTATGGGAGAATCACAAGTAAAATTCAACACCATCAAGCACGATTTTGGTGATTTAGAATCTTATTCTTCTCGTTATGTCGATATTATCCTAGAGAATAAAGGTTCAAAAGAAGCGTGGGTACTCAGCGTAAAAAAACCGATGGAAGTTGCCTATATTATCTCCAAGCAAATCATAGCTGTGGATAGTGCAACAGTTCTTCGTTTTCAAGTAAACCCTAAGCAGAAAGGGCGATTTTCGTATGAAATTAAAGTTTTCACCAGCAATCAAGATGAGGCAACCTCTATAAAACTCGTTGGTAACCTGCGTGATATTCAGCAAGATAACACCTCTTCATTTACTGCTTGCCCTACATTTAATGACAGGCCCGGAGGTGAAAATCCGAATGATTTTGATTTAACAGTGGTCACTATAGACAAAGAAACGAAAGAAGAATTAGGGAATTCTACCGTGACTTTAATCCAGGGTGGCGAAGCTATTTGGGCAAGAGTAACTGACAGAAAAGGGAAGATCAAAGAGGATGCCACTTTAGGTTTGAGTTATTTCTACGCAACGCACGAAGGTTATTATCCTGCCGAATTGGGACAGTATGTTAATTTCAAACGAAATTTTGTGGTGATTGAGCTAGACAGAGACAGAACAGTTGTTGAAGAACCTCCATTAATTACAGATACTCCACCAGTTGATACCACAACTATTGCCATCAACGAACCTCCAGTGATTATTGAAGAAACGGAAGATCCTCCTGAAGAAATTGAAATAATCATTGAAATAAAAACACATTTAGAGGAAGAGTTAGAACCTTCCAATGAAACAACAATAACAGCCGAGGCCCCACCAAGTTTCACAGATTTGGATAGAGAGGATTTCAGTGAAGAATTCTTCAAGCCAGTCAATGTAGTCTTTGTGTTGGATGTTTCTTCATCGATGAGACAGGTCGATAAAATAGAGTTAATGAAGTATTCTTTGATGCAACTGACAAACATGCTGCGTCCGCAAGATAAGTTTGCCATTGTCACTTATGCTTCGGATGCTCGCATCTTGTTAAATCCAACTTCGGGCGCTGCAAAAGATGAAATAAAAGACGAAATTAGAGCATTGAAAGCCTTTGGTTATACTTCTGGAGGTTCTGGAATTAAGTTGGGGTATAAAACGGCGATTCGTTCTAAAATTGAGAATGGAGCCAACCATTTAATCATTATCACTGACGGTGCTTTTAACAAGAATTCTGATGATTACAAGCGCTACATCAAAAAATACCGCAAAAAAGGAATCACCATGTCAGTCGTCGGGGTTCGTAATAAATCCAATGACGAAGAAAGGATGAAAGAAGATGCAAAATTAGGCGGGGGGCGTTATGTTCCAATTATGAAATTGTCCGACGCTCAGCATAATTTAAAGCAAGAAATTAGATTGCAATCATATAAGTATTAAGAATACTTCTTCTTTTTTATTAAAAATCCTTAACTTACGGACTCGTTATGAACATTCTTCGAGCTATATTGCTACTCTGCGCCCTGAATTTAGGGAGTCAATTAACTGCGCAAGAATTAATTGGCACAGCAGGAGGTTTTTCTCCTACCGCACAAGGAAGTTTATCTTGGTCTATTGGAGAAATTGAAACCGAAACTTACACAACCGTTGATGGTCAATTTACAACTGGTTACCAGCAAGTTTATGACAGTACCTTGTCTGTAACTAAGGTTAATCAAGAAATTTCTCTTCGAGTTTACCCCAATCCTTGTCAGAATACAATTTCCATAGAAGCTGAAAGCTTATTAGGCCGCTGTTCTGTCTCCATCATTGACTGTCAATCAAAAATAGTACTGGAAAAAACAATCTATTTAGAATCAAGTAAAAAGGAAATTCTTGATTTAACTAAACTTGTAAAAGGATACTATTTTATAAAAATTCGTCTTATCGATTCCAACAACACTATTATTCAACCCATCATTAAAGTCTTTTAATTATGAAACAAACAATTCTCATTTTTGCTCTCTTATTGATGCCTTTTTTATCAATTTCTCAGGCACCTAATTTATTCAAGTTTCAATCTGTTGCTAGAGATGTGTCAGGAGCAACAATTCAAAATTCGTTGTTAGGTTTAAGAATTTCTATTCGCGACCTTTCTTCAAGCGGCTTGATTGTTTTTCAAGAAACACATGTTGTGACAACCAATGATTTTGGGCTTTTTTCTTTGAGCATAGGAAGTGGGGCAAATGTTTCTGGTTCAATAAATACCGTGAATTGGGGGGTTGGCTCTAAGTTTCTTGAAATTGAAGCAGACCTAACTGGAGGAACGTCTTATCAGCCTTTCGGAATATCCCAACTTCTCTCCGTGCCCTATGCCCTTCATGCAAACTCATCTAACTCTAGCTTGCCGAATGGAGCTTCTGTCGGCAACACTACTTTTTGGGACGGAACGGAATGGGTGGTCAACAATAACAACATCTATAACGCAGGAAATTTTATTGGTCTTGGAAATAATTCTCCTTTGCAAAAACTGGATGTCAACGGAAACATAAACATTCCAGCTGATAGTTCTTATATGATTGGCAATAGAAGAATGTTTTGGGCGAATTTGAACAGTCTTTTTATCGGAGATAACTCGGGCAACGCCAATACATTTGGAATCGATAATACTTTTTTCGGTAATAATTCAGGGCTTGTAAATGTATCTGGCTCCCAGAACACCTTTATTGGAGCAGAAACAGGCTCAGCAAACCTAGATGGTGGTGCAGGAACTTTTATAGGAAATAGAGCTGGACTCAGCAACACGATTGGTTTAGAGAACACTTTCATTGGGGCTTATGCTGGACAGGTCAACACGATTGGCTCGCACAATTCTTTTTTAGGCGTAACTACAGGAGCTTTAAACACTGAAGGCAATGAGAATACATTTCTAGGAGCACATGCTGGGTATTCTAACACAACCGGTAGTTTTAACACCTATGTCGGTAATTTTTCAGGGGTTGCCAGTCTTATTGGAAATGGGAATACAGCCTTAGGATTTGAAGCTGATTTTTCTTCTGGAAACCTAACAAATTCTATGGCACTAGGATACCAAACACTGGTAAGTGCAAGCAATACCGTTGTTGTTGGAAACACCAATATCATCTCAATTGGAGGACAGGTTGGGTGGAGCACTCTCTCAGATAGACGATTGAAAAAAAATATCACTGACAATCAACTAGGGCTAGAATTTATTAAGCGACTAAACACGGTTAATTACGAGTATGTCGCTGAAGGACAAAGAAACATCCGATACACTGGGCTTATCGCTCAAGATGTTGAAAAAATTCTTGTTGATTTAGATGCAGAATTTAGCGGAGTAGTTGCTCCAACAAATGATAAGAGCTATTATTCTATTCGTTATTCTGAGTTTGTTGTACCATTAATTAAATCAGTTCAAGAGCAATCCATAGAAATTGATGCCTTGAATTCTAAGATTAAAGAATTAGAAAAGAAAATAGATGCTATTTTGCAGCAAGAAAATTCTTCTGAATAAGCTTCTTTGAGTAAAACTTAAACAACAACGACACCTTTTAAAAATGAAAGCACTTCTCATAACCTTTCTCTTAATAAGCTTCTCAAGTTTTGCACAAGAAGGAAAATTAATTCTTAACAAGGCAATTCATTTTGAGTTAGCAACCAAGAATGACACCATTGATTTCCTTGTCATTGACACCATTCTTACAGAAACCAAACCAATTTTTTTATTCTGTCAAGGCTCACAACCAGTTCCTTTAATCATTGATTTTGAAGATGGTAGTTCTTTTCTATTTGGTGGTGTTTCAAACTTTGACGTGGAAAAAATAAAGGAAGACTATCATTTAGTGGCTATTTCTATGCCAGAAACCCCTTTGAGAGCAAAAAAATCCGAATTGAACCAGAGTTATGCCTACATCACCAACCCTGATGACAAAAATAGCTACAAAGAATCTTATTTAAAGGCAGATTATCTAGAGAATTATGTGAATAGAGCAACTATTGTCCTTTCTTATTTGCAGAAGAAAAGCTGGGTAAGTAAAGAGCAATTAGTAATTGCAGGACATTCTCAAGGTTCAAAAGTTGCGGTAAAACTAGCCTCGGAGAATAAAAACGTGACGCATTTAGGTTTGTTTGGGTTCAATGCTTTCGGAAGAATAGAGCAAATGCTTCGGCAAGAGAGAAAATATGCTGAGACAGGCGTTAAAACTTGGGGCGAGGCCGAAGAAGACATTGCTTATTGGGAACAATTGTGGAAGGATGCAAACAATGAAGACAGTGTAAAAGTAAACCCCAATTTAATTGCTTGGAAAAGTTTTTCTCAACCGCTAATTAATGAGTTAATAAGGGTAGAGGTTCCCGTTTATATCTGTTATGGAACAGAAGACATGGTTGCCACGAATTGTGATATTCTTCCGCTTATGTTTACCTCTAAAGGGAAAGATAATCTAACATTAATTAGAAAGCATAGTCTCAATCACAACTTTTTTGAACTTGCAGAAAACGGCAGAGCTGACCATAAAAAACCTCATTGGGTAGAAGTGATGAATGAGTTTGTGGAATGGACAAAAAAATAGCGCAATCACAAAACCGCTGCCTCCAACATCCTAAAACTCCCCTCATCGGCATTCATTTCCACCTCTGCTCCTAAAGGAACGGTAAATTTATTCCGGACATGCCCAATTTGAGCACCGTAAAAAACAGGAATCTTCAAAGCAGAAAAATGTTGTTCAAAAACCTCTTCTAGGGTAAACGAACGCTCTGGTTCTTCGGCAATGCACTTTCTAAAAACGCCTAGAATGATGCCGTTTACATTCTTAAAAACACCTGATTGCTCCAATTGAGTTAGCATTCTATCAATACGGTAAGGTTCTTCACCAACGTCTTCTAAAAAGAGAATTTTCCCTGTCCAATTGGGCAAATAACCTGTCCCAATCGTACTACAAATCACGCTTAAGTTTCCTCCGAATAATTCTCCCGAAGCAACGCCAGAAACATAGCTTGTGATTTTTAAGTCCGTTTTTAAATTGCTGTAATGAACTAATTCTCCCTTAATTAATAGTTCTTTTATGTAATCAACACTATAGATGTTCCACGTAGAATTGCCTCCTGGACCGTGAAAAGTCACCAATCCTGTTTTGCTTGTAATTGCGTTGAGTAAGCTTGTTATATCACTAAATCCCATGATGACTTTTGGGTTGCTTTTAATTGCATCAAAATCTAATAGTGGTAGAATTCTTGCGCAACCCCAACCTCCGCGCAAAAAGAAAATTCCGTTGATTTCTGTATCTAAAATCAAATCCATAAAATCGGAAGCGCGTTCTTCGTCAGTTCCTGAAAAATAACCGTGTTTTTTTGAGCAATTCTTGCTAAATTTTACCTTAAAGCCCAATTGTTCGAGAATTTTTTTGAAGTCATCCAATTCTGATTTGTTCTTAATTCCACCAGCTGGAGCACTCACTCCAATGGTGTCACCTTTCTTTAGTAGTGTTGGAAGAATTTTCCCGTTCTCAGTTAAAAACTCGCTTGGTTCTTGAATAGACAAGCAAGATGCACCGACAACTGCCGTTCCCAAAATGGGAATAAAACTTCTGCGTGAGATTTTAGTCATGAGTTAAAGGTAGTAAAAATTGACGCGCTCGTGCATCTCGACTCCGCTGGATGACCACTTCGCTGTTCGAGTATTCGACCGCTTCGCTTTTCGATCTTTCGACTGAAGAGGTTGGGAGGTGAATTGGGAAGAAAAATCTGGAGTTTATCCAATAATGTCAAGAACAGCTTTAACAATTCAATCAAGAATGTAGGCTGAGGTGCTATCTTGAGACTGTCGAAAGGTACTCGAATGTAGGCTGAGGTTCTCGAAGCCTACTTCATCTTCGAAAAGAAAACCTTATCCGGATCCATTTGTGCTTCCAAAACGGAGAAAAATTCGTCTTTTTGGTCCTCCGCGATACAGTCGATTGGGAAAGACAATTGCAAGTCTTTTATGTAATCGAAATAAATAGTTTGTTGGTGCGGACTGACCTTTCTTAGTCCTTTAAAATAAAGTAAAACAACCTCTCTGTCGGCAACAATAAGTGCTTTTTTAGAAAGTCCAATTCGGAAGCCTTTTATGGCAACTCCTACAATGGCAAAGAGAATGTTGTCAATAGAACTGATAATCAACGCCCCCGCTGGAGCCCAAGCGTCATCGCACACAACGAAGATTGCAACGGCTGCGCTTGTCATAATAAAGGACTCTAAAAGAAGATAAGTGACTACTCGTTTTTTTCTAGCGCTGCTGACTTCTGTGTTCCATTTGAACTTTTTTTGTTTCGAAACAATGCGCATTCCCATCCATCTTCTGATCGATCTTCGGAGCAACAATACAAGTATAAAAATTCCCAATCCTAAGAAGATTTCAAACTTGTAGGGCAAAAATTCTCCCGTTGTTTTCAAAAAACTAATGGGTAAATCTAATCCAACGTATATCGACATCAACATCGTTGGAAAAAGAATGAAAATTAAGATGACATTTATCGCTTTATTCATTCGGAATCATTCTTAGTTGTTTTTTGATTGCTTCAATCTTATCTTTTGCAAAATCCACCTTCTTTTCAACATCTTTTTTCAATGCATCGGCTCCTTTACTGTTGGCGAAGAATCCTAAATTATTCTCCAATTGAGAAATTTCTTTTTGATACTTGTCAATGGCTTTTCTCAAGTCAAATTTCATGTCATCGAACTGACGGTGAGCATTTGGACTTCCTTTAAGCATGTCGATTTTCGCTTCAAAAAAGATGCTTTCTTGTTCTGCCTGACTCAACTTAATGGACTTGTAATGTGCGTCCATTGCTTTTTTATAAGCTGAGAAAATAGCGTCCTTTTTCTTCATCGGAACATGTCCAATTGCTGAAAATTCAGTGGAGAATCTTTTCAATTCAGCGAGCACCTCTTTTTTATCTTCAGAAGGTTTGTAGGCCTCAATTGTTTTTAAAAGCCCCTGTTTTAGCTTCAGATTATCCTCGTTTTGGGCATCTTTCGCATTGAAATGCTTTTCTCTTGCACTGAAAAATGCATCGCAAGCACCTCTGAATTCTTTCCACAATTTTTGCTCATACTTCACGCCAGCATGACCTACACTTTTCCATTGCGATTGCATCTGCTTCAATTTGGCTGCGGTATCCCGCCACTCCGTTGATTCTCTCAATGCTTTTGCTCGCTCAATAATTTCTTTCTTTTTCTCGGCAATTTTATCATAAACTTCTTGCACATCACCAAAGAAATCTTTCTTCTTATCGAAGAACTCATCGCAACACACGCGGAATTCTTTCCAAATCGCATCGTTTTCTTTCTTTGGACCAAAACCAACGGCTTTCCATTCTGCTTGAACGGCAATAATTTTCTTTGTGACGGCATCCCACGATTTCACAGAATCCAATTCGTCTTTTTGCGCGACCAACTCTTTGGTTTGCTCCAACAAAACTTTCTTTGCTTCGAGATTTGCTTGCAATTTTGCCCGTCTGTCATCATAAAAACGATTGACCTTGTTGTAAATCGACCGAACTTCTGTCCAAAATGCTTCTTTTAATGTTTCCCAATCTTCATTTGGCACAGGACCAATGTCATTCCAGTCGTTTTGCAATTTTTTCAATTGCACCTCGACATCCTTGATTTTATCTTGCTTACTGAGTTCTTTCAGTTGCTCAATGAGGCCTTTTTTCAACTGCGCATTGCGATGAAAATCGTGGTCTTTTAGTTCCTTGTAAATCTTGATGTTGTAGAAAAAATCGTCGAGTAGATGAGAATACTCTTTTTGAACAGCATCTCTTTTATCTCTTGGAATATCGCCAATTTCTTTCCACTTTTCTTGAATCTCTTTCAAAGAACCAAAAGCAGCGCCGATATTTTCTTCTGAAGTAACCACTTCTTGCAAACGTTTTACCAAAGCTGTTTTTTCGCTTAGGTTTTTCGCTTCCGAAGCATTTTTTTCGTCAAGAATTGCTTTCTTTTTCTCCTTGTAAACTTGGTAAATGTCGTAAAATGCATCTTTCATTTGTGCAATTTCACTCGTTCTCACTTTTGCCGTTTCAAGAGCTTCTGTTTCTGTTTCGGGAGAATCTTTTGCTTCTAATTCTGCCACTTGAACTTTTCTTTCTTCCTCTAGAATGTAATCTTCAAATTTGCTTCGAAGTTCATTCACATCTCTACTTACTGATAAAACATTCTCGTTTTCAGTGTAAGCCTTTAACTGTTCTAAAAAGTTCAATTCTTCCATGATGTTACTATTTATCCAACTGTCTGAACGATGTCAAAATTTGCTAATGAAACAAATTTATCTATTCTATTTACTAAATCTTGTTCTGTAATTGTTGTCAATCTTTCTGTTCCAAATTTCTCACAGCAGAAAGAAGCCAAAGCAGAACCGTTGATTATTGCACGTTTCATATTATCGAAAGAAATATCGTCTGTACTTGCTAAATAACCCATAAATCCTCCTGCAAAAGTATCTCCAGCTCCCGTTGGATCAAAAACTTCTTCCAAAGGCAACGCTGGAGCATAGAATAAATTATCATTGTGAAATAGCAATGCTCCATGTTCACCTTTCTTGATAATTAAATATTTAGGTCCCATTGCGCGGATAACTTTCGATGCTTTCACTAAAGAATACTCACCAGATAACTGACGTGCTTCCTCATCATTGATGATTAGCAAATCGACCATTGAAATTGTTTTTTTCAGGTCATCCATTGCAATGTCCATCCAGAAATTCATGGTGTCCATTGCTACTAATTTAGGTCTCTTTGTCAAACGCTCAATTACGGTACTTTGCACTTGAGGGCTTAAATTCCCCAACATTAAATACTCAACCCCTTGATAGCTTTCTGGAATAATTGGATCAAAATTTTCCAAAACGTTTAATTCTGTGATTAAGGTATCACGCGAATTCATATCGTTGTGGTATTTTCCTGACCAGAAGAATGTTTTTTCTCCTTGCTTAATTTGCAAACCTTCTAGGTCAACATTTTTAGAAGCTAAAAGATCCAACATTTCTTTTGGAAAGTCATCTCCAACTACTGAAACTATTTTTTGATCTATATTGTAGAATGCGGATGCAAGGGCGATGTATGTTCCCGCTCCACCAATAATTTTATCCGTTTTCCCGAATGGTGTTTCAATGGCGTCAAACGCAACTGAACCGACTGTAAGTAAACTCATTTATTTTGTTTTTTTCTGGTCGCAAAGATAGGAAATAAAGAGGAATTACCGATGATGTGATGATTTCAATTTAAAACGCACCAGTTTACGCATCTAGGTAACGCTCTATCAAAAAATAAGTTAGTTTAATTGGATAGGAAAAAGTATGTTTTATACTTTTACTAAAAAAAATCAACCTGGCCACTTGCCACATCATACAATGCGCCAACTATTTCTATTTCTCCTATTCTTTCCATCTCGGCAAGAATAGGACTTTCTTTTCTAATTCTGTTTATTGAAGACTTTACATTTTGAATCGATGCCTTTTCCACTATGTCTTCAGTCATCTCTTTTTTTGCGTTACTGTATGTGTCATTAACTATGTCAATGGCTGGTCTAATCTTATTCAATAAAGTTGTTATGTTGCCTAACTCAACATTATTACAAGCGGCTGTTACAGCACCGCATTTCGTATGCCCCATAACGACAACTATTTTTGAGCCTGCAACTTTACAACTGAATTCTATCGAACCTAAAACATCTTCATTAATGATATTTCCTGCAACTCTAGAGCTGAATATATCTCCAATTCCTTGGTCGAAAACAAGTTCGGCCGGGACTCTTGAATCTATGCAACTGTGAATGACTGCAAATGGAAATTGACCTTTACTTGTTTCGAAAACTTGGTCTTGCAAATTGCGTTGCGCCTTTAAATTTTGAGCAAATCTTTTATTTCCAGCAACAAGAATGCTATGAGCTGTTTTTGGCGTAAGGTTTTCTTGTGTTTCTTTTGTTTGGGTTCTCATAATTCTAACTATTTGTTTTCAATTGTAAAATGCTGAACAGGTTGTTTTTGCTTGTCTTTGTACAAATCTAACACTTGGACATTGATTTCTCTTGTTGTTGCACTTACTTCGAAATTCTCTATGATTTCAATGACATCAAAATGAATAAACTTAGTGTCGGTCGCGTCAATGATAACCGTTGAGTTATTTGGAATCTGGTCAAGTGTTTTCAATATAGATGCTTTATTCAAAAAGGTAACATCTTCTGATAGCTTGATTTTAATGGTATCAATTCCTTCTAAACTCTCTTCTTGAAGCTTGAATGGAATTTTGAAGTTGTTACGTAAGATTATGAATATTGCAACGACAACACCCATTCCAATTCCCATTAATAAATCTGTAAACACAATGCCGACAATCGTTACAATAAAAGGAATTAGCTGTCCCCAACCTTCTTTATACATTCTCTTAAACAATGCTGGTTTAGCAAGCTTGTAACCAACCACTAGTAGTATTGCTGCTAATACCCCAAGAGGAATCATATTCAAAACGCTTGGGATTGCAATAATGCTTATTAATAATAAAAAACCATGTATGATTGTTGATGTTTTTGTTTTTCCTCCAGATTGTTGATTCGCCGAACTTCGAACAATAACTTGTGTCACGGGTAGCCCTCCAATAAATCCAGCAATGATATTACCAACACCTTGAGCTTTTAATTCTCTATTGGTAGGGGTTATTCTCTTAAGAGTATCTTGCTTGTCTGATGCTTCGACACAGAGTAAAGTTTCTAAACTTGCAACGACAGCAATCACAATTGCCGTGACATACACATCTGGATTAGAAAGTGCACTAAAGTTAGGTAGTGTGAAGTTACTAAAAAAACTACTTACGCTTTCAGGAACAGGCACATTAACTAAATGACTTTTATCAATAGTAAGTGACGGTATGTTTTCAAACACTTTGACCAATATTATTCCTATAATAACAGCAACTAATGGACCCTGTATCAGTTTGGTGAATTTAAACTTCTGAAATAATTTTGTGTTCCAAATTATTAGAATTGCTAACGACACAACCGTAATTGTTAACACCCCAACGTGAATGGTATTAACCATAACTAAAGCTATTAATTCATGAAAAATATTATGCCACTCACCTTCAGGAACTTCATCATAACCAAATGCATGAGAAATTTGTTTTAAGAAAATGAGAATTCCAATCCCTGCGAGCATTCCATGTATTACAGACGACGGGAAAAAGTAAGCGATAATACCTGCTTTGGCAAAGCCCATAATCAATTGGATGATTCCTGCAATAATAACTGCCACCAAGAAGATGTCAAACGCTCCTAGGTCAGTAATCGCGTTTAGAACGATGACCGCAAGTCCCGCTGCCGGTCCACTTACACCTAACGGAGAACCACTTAGCGCTCCTACAACTATCCCTCCAATTATCCCACTAATTAGCCCTGAAAATAATGGCGCTCCAGATGCTAAAGCGATACCCAAACATAGAGGCATTGCTACTAAAAAGACCACAATACTTGCTGGAATATCGTCTTTTAAATATTTTAAAGGATTTAACTGATTGTGTGCTTTCATTGTGATTGTTTTATGTTTAAAATTTGATTAACTATTTCTATATAAAATGAAGTAATGGCATTTTTATCTTTTATTTTATCTGTCAACGCAGGCAAATGTTCTGCGAAATATTTTTGTTGGTGAGCACCTTCAATTATTGTAGAAATCAGCATGTGCGGATATTCAAAATGCGGGTTAATTTCAAGAACAATATCGCTTATTCTTTGAACAACATTCTTGTAAGCTTTGAAACTCCCAATTTTATTTTTTTCATCCACATTCTTTGTATGATAAGCCTTTAAAGACTCAGAGAAGATGATTTCACTCAATAAAATCTCATTGACATAAGAAATATCGTCATCCACTTCGACAGGCTGTGTTATTATATTGATGCACTTACTTAAACGTTCTTCAGGCGAGACGACATTTGTAGTGGCAAAAACTAAACGATATTCTGTCCAAGTCCAATACCAACTCGTTAAATAAATAAGTAAGGTTTGTTTGTTGTTAAAATATCTGTAAATAGAGCTTTCTGGAGAATTAATTACAGCTCCCAACTTTTTAAAAGTGAGTGATTCAAAACCTATTTCGTTAATCAATTCAATACTTTTTGATATTATTTCCCTGCCAAGATCTGAAGAATCGGGATTCTTAGAGAATAATTCGGAACTAATTTCAATTTGAATATGTAAGTTTTTCATCTAAAAAGTTTAACCACCTGTAAATATAATAGTATTACTATCATAATTGCAAGCATTAATGACTTTTGTTTTTAGAAAGTTATAGAATTACCGAATAAGAAGGTTCAAAATTGAGTTAGAAAGCTTTCCCAATTGCATAAAGCACTCTTAACTCTGCCTGCCTGTTTTGAGTCAACAATTCAATGAATGTTAACTGTGTCTTTATGAAGCCGACTTCTCGTGAATTGACCATAAACAAAGAACTTTCTCCAATGTCAAACAGTCGTCGCTCTCCTTCTAGCAAATTATTAGCATCTTTTACTGTTTGCGCGTACAATTCTATTTGTTGCTTGGTTGTTTGCCATTGATTTCTTGCAGAAATGACCTTGTATCTTACTATTTCTTGCTTGTTTTCTAGTTCTAGGTTAGAATCTTGTATTTTCAATTCTGCTAACTTCAACGCTCCCCTTTCTTTTCTTAAAAAAACAGGCATCTGAAATTCTAAGCCCCAAGTATAGTTATTACTGGAGAAATTCATCAAGGACTCGCCGCCAATATTCTCTGTTATGGGATTGTACTTTAAATTAAACAATGGCAGTAGTTGATTCTTTTTTAAGCGTCTATCTATTTCGAGTTGGTCAATTTTGTAACGAGACTGATTCAATTCAGGATGAGCACTGACCAATGAGTCTATTTGCATAAATGGAGGTGTCCTTAGCCCCATTATTTGAGCATTATCCATTGAAATAGGAACTGTTTCTTCTGCTAATTCTAATGGAACAATTCCATCTGCCCACAGAAAAATAGACAGTAACGCAGTCGCATTTTTCAACTCCAATTCTGATTGTTGCAAGCCTAACATTCTGTTTTGCAACTGAATCCCTGCTTCTAAAGTGTCAATATCTGGTCGGTCGCCTATGCGCGCTCCCAATTTCACTGCTTCAAACCTTTCTTGTGCTAACCTTTGAGCATCGGTATATACCATTAACTTATTGTATGCCTTGAACCACTTCCAATAGCTAGTGCCAGCGTTAAAAACGAGTTCATTAAGAATGATTTGTCGCTCCATTTCTGAAACCTGTTGAAACAGACGTGCTTTCTTTAATTCTGCTCTTCTTTTGTCTATAAGCAATCCTTTTCCTATTGGCATAGAAATTCCGGCATGCAAAAGACCGCTGTTTGGGGTTGAATTTTCAGGATTTCGGAAGACTCCTTGGTTCTGTTCATACCCCCCTTGAACCTCAATCCCGAACCAGGTAGGTATTTTTAAACCTCCATTAATCAAGCTATAATATTGGTCATTTTTGAAATACTTTTGGTCAATTTTTGTGTGTAATTTAGGGTCAAAGGATCCTTTTGCATAAAGCAAGGTTGCGTCTCCTTCGTTGATTTTTAGTTCTGCCTTTCTTGCATAAGGGTGTTCTTTTTTGACAATGTCAATAAAGTCTTGATAGCTTAGAACAGGAACTGTATCCAATTGAGAGGATGCAAAAAAATGGCAACTTATAAATAGAAAGAGAATTCCTTTTTTCATTGTCTTATTTTTTATCAAAAACAGTTTTAGGTACTTTTTTATAATAATCTGGAGGAAATCCATTGGTTTTTCGCCACAATTCATACCAAACAGAGACGTCTTTAAGCAAAACCATGTTTCTCGTTCCTGCGCCAACCCTTAAGGCATCTGGCCATTCACAGTCATCCGGATCTCGAGCCACCATGATTCGGTACAATCCATTTTCACTGATAAAATTATCAATCGCATAGACTTTTCCACCGTAGGTTCCGTGACTTGTGTTCGGCCATCCAGAAAACACAATTGCAGGCCATCCATCAAATTGGATACGGACATGCTGGCCTATTTCCATTAATGGCAAGTCAATCGGTTTAATGTACATTTCTATTGCTAAGTCATAAGATGCCGGCATGATGCTTACAATTTCTGCCCCTTCTTTTATGGTTTCGCCTAGACCTGATTGAATTGCTTTTGTGATAAATCCACTTTGCGGAGAGGTTATATAGTACATCCCTGTTCGCATAGAATAATTCGTAAACTGGGTTTGTAATTTCGTTACAGTTGCCTCAGAATCATACATGTTAGAAAGAGCCGTATATTTTTCAGATTCTGCTTTCGCAATTTTCTCTTTGTATTGCGCCTGGATAGAAGCTCTTTCAACTTCTGCATTGATTACTTTGTTTTTGCTTGTGAGCATTTTATTCTTTTTCGCAATCATTTCTGCTTGCGCTTTTTGCATCGTCTGATTCCTTCTTTCTAGGTCGGTCAATGATTTTAAACCATCTTTATACAACTGTTCCATACGCTTATGTTGCGTTTTGGCAATGCTGTAGCTAATCGTTGATGCTTTATAATTTATGCTATCGCTAATGACCATCAACTTGGCTTGCTCTAGTTTATTTTCTGTTTGCTCCCATTTAAGCGTACTTGTTCTCAGTAAAGCATCAATCTGATTATCGAGGGCTTTTATTTTCTCCATGTAAGAAAGAACTGTACTCTCTTTTGCCTTCAATTGATCCTCTGTTCTCTCTAATAAATTAGGATCTAAAAATTCATTTTTTATCTCTGAGATAAACAGAACGGTGTCTCCTTTTTGTACAAAGTCTCCCTCTTGGACATACCACTTCTCTATTCTTCCAGAAATGATTGACTGGATGGTTTGAGGACGTTGCTCAGGTTTCAAAGTCGTAACCGTCCCTTTGGATTGAATGTTCTGTGTCCAAGGGAGGAACATGATGATGATAAACAGAACAAATGTTCCTGCTATCAATCGAGAAAGAACCTTCCCTGACTTTCGTTTTTCAACATTACTAAGAGACTTGTATTTCTCTCTGTTTACTAAATGATTTATTTTGTGTTTTGAGATATTAAGCATTTCCGTTGGGGTTAAAATTTGTAGAATCTTTTAATTCATCATAGGTTCCAATGGCGTCAACTCCACCTGCCTTTAAAACGACAATTTTAGAGGCTTTTTTCGCTAAATAAATATTTGGGGACACTATTACGATAGACCATTTGTTCTCCTTAGAGGTTAAGAAGTCAATTATTTTTCTGCACTCTCCTTCATTCAAATGCTCTAAGGGATTTTCCAATAAAAGAAGTTTTGGTTTGGCAGCAATACTCCTTGCTAGCAAAAGTTTTGTTACCGTACTTTCTGGTAGTCCTTTTCCTTGTGTGTCGAGCACTGTATTGTAACCTTCGGATGTTCCTTTTATAAAATCTGACAAGCCTAAACTCTCAACCGCCCATTTTACGTTCTCAAAAGTAGCCATTTCTCTACCTAGAGCTATGTTGTCTAAGATTGTCCCTTCAAAAAGGCGTTCCATTGTCATGTGGTCTCCTATTTGTTCTCTCATTGAATTCAATGAAATATTCCCGATGGGTAACTGATTGTATGAAATCACTCCTTCTTGCACGTCATATAAACCAGAAATTATGTGCAATAAGGTACTTTTCCCTGAACCGCTTCCACCAACAATGACTGCCACTTCTCCTTTTCTAAGGTTTAATGAAACGTCATTCAATGTTTTTTTATTCTCATCAGGAAAGGAGAAAGTTACATTCTTCATTTCAACCTCAATTCCCAAATCATCGGGTGAAATATCTATGTCAATTCCATTCTCTCTATCCAATTCTAAATCTGTTACTTGTCCAATTTTTTCTAGTGCTGTGAGAATATCATAGATAGATTCTACACTTAAAACCAATTTTTCCACTGATGCCATCACAAGAAGAATGATTATTTCTGCGGCTATAAATTGACCAATATTCATCTGCTGATTCATCACCAACACGCCGCCAATTGCGAGAAGTCCAGTTGCAACTAGGACCTTAAAAACAATTAGAAAAGAATATTGCTGTACCAAGACCTTAAAGTGATCCTCTCTTGCCTCTAGATAACTACCAACTCGTCTGTCTGTTTTCTCCAAAGGGAAATCTGACTTTCCAGCTAATTTAAAAGTAATCGCTGTTCTTGATAATTCTTCCAGCCAATGAGCAACACGGTACTTATAATGTGACTCTTCCAAACAGGTTGACATTCCTCTCTGAGCTGTAAACTTAAAGATAACATACACCAACAGTACTAAAATAACACTGAAAAGAATGAAAAAGGGATGATAAAAAGAAAGTAACACTAAACTAAAGATAACGATGAAAAATGCCGCAGAAAAATCAATAAGGATTTTAGCTAAACCTTTTTGAACAGATACAATGTCAAAAAAACGATTCATTAATTCAGGAGCATAATGCTTGTATAGAGCTTCCATTTTGATTTGTGGAATTCTGTATGAAAATTCAAAAGCTGCGCGTGTAAAAATCTTTTGTTGGAGATTCTCTGTAATTCTTAGTTGGTATATCTGTAAAACACCTGTTATAATGATTCCAAGCACCACAAAAACAACCAAAACTATCCAAGAAGAATTCATTTGCCCCCCTTGTATGAGATTGACAATCGCTTGAATACCTAAAGGTAGTGATAGGCTTATTAGCCCACTGAATATAGAGTAAATATAAATATTTCGCACCTCTTTTGCGTCAGGTTTTAACAACCTCCAAAAACGTTGACCGGGAGTTATTCGTTTCGTGTCCATTTTTCTTTATTTAATTTCTTGTTGTTGACTTTAAAAAATTCCAAGTCAACTCTGTATAAAAACTATTTATTGCTTTTTTATCTTTTACTTTATCTGTCAAGGCTGGTAAATGCTCAGAAAAATACTTTTGCTGATGCGCTCCTTCTATAATTGTGGAAATTAACATGTGCGGGTATTCAAAATCAGGCTGTATTTCCAAAACAATGTCACTTACCCGCTGAACTACACTCTTGTAAGCTTCAAAACAACCTATCTTATTTTGCTCATCTACGTTTTTAGTGTGATAAGCTTTTAGCGATTCTGCAAAAATAATTTCGCTGAGCAATATCTCATTCACATAAGAAATGTCATCGTCAACCTCTACAGGTTGAGTCAGAATTTCTATGCATTTATTTAATCGTTCATCTATAGACGCTACAATAGTCATTGCAAAAACCAAACGATATTCAGTCCACGTCCAATACCAACTCGTAAGGTAAATTAGCAGTGCTTGCTTGTTAGTAAAATACCTATAAATAGAACTTTCTGGAGAATTTATCGTCGCACCTAGCTTTTTAAACGTAAAAGATTCAAAACCAATTTCATTGATTAATTCAATACTGCTAGAAATTATTTTACGCCCTAATTCTGAAGAATCAGGATTCTTAGTGTACAACTCCTTGCTAACCTCTATTTGTATATGAATATTTTTCACTTATAGTTTATTTACATGCAAAGATAATAGTATTACTATCATTTCTGCAACTATTAGTATCGTTTATTTGTTAAAAAATTAAAATGTAGCCCTAAGAATTTGATTACCAATATTTTAGATTTTTATAAATATGTCTTTAACTTACGAATATTGGGGGGCCTCTTCTAAATAGAAGAATTATCCGAGATAAATTCTATGCAAGCGACTGGAAAAACTCGTCATTACTTCGTAAGAAATAGTGTTCATTTTACTAGCCAAATAAGCAACTGTTTGATGTTCTCCAATAATTTCTACAGAATTAATGCGAGCTTCAAGAGTCTTAATCTGCCCGAGTTCAGTAACATCGACCATTATCATGTCCATGCAAACATTTCCAACGACGGGACAGAATTGATTACCAATGTAAACACCACCAACGCCATGCGATAAGCTTCTGCGAAAACCGTCTGCATAACCGACCGGAATCACTGCAATTGTCATGTCTTTTTCCGCAACGAATGCTCTGCCATAACCCACCGATTCTCCTTTGCGGATTTCTTTGAGTTGAGAAACGGTGCTCTTCCAAGCAATGGCTTGTCGAAGATTTTCGTTTTCCGTGACTCCATACATCCCGATTCCAAGACGAACCAAATCGAATTGCGCTGAAGCATAGTTGATAATTCCATCAGAATTGAGAATGTGACGCATCAATTTGTAAGGCAACTCTTCCTTAATTTGACTGCTGACATTCTCAAATCTTGCGATTTGCTCTTTCGTAAATTGAGAATCAATAAGGTCGCTTTCTGCCAAGTGAGAATAGACACTTTGCACACGAATTTCTGGTTGCCCCTTGATGATTCCAATGAGTTCGGGCAACTGGCTTTCTTCAAAGCCCAAGCGCTTCATTCCCGTTTCTAATTTTAGGTGAATTGGATAGTTCGTTTTTCCACAACCTATCAATTCGGTAATGAAAGAATTTAGTTGCCTCAATGAATAAATTGCTGGTTCTAGCTGATTATCAACACATTCAGAGAAGGCGTTTTCTTCGCAGTTCATTACCAAAATTGGCAATTTCACACCTTTGCTCCTTAATTCTACCCCTTCATTCACGTAAGCAACTCCCAAATAATCAACGCCAATTTGTTCTAAAAACAAGCCCATTGTTTTGGCGTCAGAACCGTAAGAGGAAGCCTTTACCATGCACAATAATTGCGTAGAATCATCAATTTTCGATTTGTAATAATTGATGTTATGACGAATTGCTTTTAGGTCAATTTCAAGGAAAGTCTGATGATTTTGCTGCTTCAATTGATGTGCTAAAATTTCCATTTTTGCAGAACGAGTTCCTTTGATAAGAATACTTGAATTCTGTTCGTCAATTTTTACTTTTTTGTTCGGAAATTGAAAATGTAAGCTTATCGGCTCGAATTGAGCGACCACTCTTTTAATTGCCAGTTCTCTTGCTTCGTTTTTCTCATGCAAACCCAAAACAAGGACTCGTTTTTTTCCGTTGCAATTCGCCAATTGATAAGAAAGTGAATGCTCCAAAGAGTCTAAATCAAGGTTGTAAGTGTCGTTGAGAATAGTATTGCCGTTTATTCCGTCAAAACTTTCTAAACGCAAAGCCAAAGGAGAAAGATCTGCTATTCTATCCTTTATTTCATCATCAGACAGTCCAAATTCTTTGCACATCGCAATGGCAAGTCGTGCATTTTGCCTACTGGCGCTGTCTTTTAAGCTAAAATTCTTTAGTAAATCAGAATAATTATTTTCAGCGACTGCTTTTCCATTTTTACACGTCGGAATTGCATTCTCCGGATAAAAAAAGCATTCAACATCTTGAAACAAGCTCATTTTCTCTTCAAAATGTTCTTCTTTAGAAGAAAACAATTCACTGTGCGCCTTCCCGAAAGACGTAAAAATGCCATGAGTTGGTTGAATCATCTTCATTTTTCGGAGCATTGTGCCTTTTTCTCCAATTCCTGCTTCGATGATTGCAATTTCTGTTTGTGGTTTCATTTCTAACAGAGAAAGCGCAACGCCGAGAACAGAATTGTAACTTTTTGGACTTCTTGCCACATTTTTGCTCCCGCTTAATAACTGCCCCAGCCATTCTTTAACAGTTGTTTTCCCGTTACTGCCGGTAATCGCAACGACTGAGTAGTTAAATTTCTTCCGATGATAAGTTGCCAGTTTTTCTAAGGCAATTAAGGCATCCTCGACGACAATTTCATGCGCATCTTTGAACTTTGCTGTTGCACTTTTTTTCGAAACAACAAAATGACGCACTCCTTTCGAATAGGCATCATCAATAAAGTCGTGACCGTTTCTAAATGCTCCTTTTAATGCAAAAAAGAGGACGTTTTCTCCGTTAATAATTCTCCGAGAATCGTATTCAATAGACTGAATTACAGCAGAATGATTTTTGATTTCAACTGCCAATAAAGATGTTAATTCTTGGTATGAATAATTCAGTTTCAATGTGCGATTTTATTAAAGCACGATCGACAAAGAGGTTTGTATTCCTCCACAGCGCCGACCATTACTTGTTCTTTGGCATCCCCCGTTCTGTGAGAGAATTGCGCCAAACTGCCACAAGATAGGCAAATTGCGTGGACTTTTGTGACATATTCTGCGATGCTTAATAATTGCGGCATCGGTCCAAAAGGTACACCTTGAAAATCCATGTCTAAACCTGCAACAATTACGCGCACTCCTTTTTCTGCAAGAGAATTGCAAACGTCAACTATTCCGGCATCGAAGAATTGTGCTTCGTCGATGGCAACAACCTTTTCTTTCTTCCAAATATCCAAAACGGCTTGCGAATCCTTCACTGCTAAAGCGGTAAAAGAAGTCCCTTGATGACTCACAACATTTTCTTTGTGGTAACGATCATCGATTGCTGGTTTGACCAATAATATTTTTTGGTTGGCAAATTCTGCACGCTTCAAACGGCGAATTAATTCTTCCGTTTTTCCAGAAAACATTGAACCACACACCACTTCTACCCAACCATGTTGTTTGTTATCATCAGGGAAGTGCTCCAAAAACATATTCATATCATCAAGGTTATTAACAATGAAACGAAGAGAAAAAGATAGAATAAACGCTTTCTAACTTAAAATTCTTCGGTAACTTTGACGACCAAGTTCGTTATTTTGTCACTGCCAAAAGTGACTTCGTTAGCAACTTGCTTAAAATGTTGAAAAGTCTTTCTAGAATTGAGAGGATAAAAAATAAGCATTTGGAAAATAATAGGATAAGGCTTTTTTTAAGTAGAAAATTATGGAATTAAAATCATACAAAGAACAAATCAACAAGGTGAAAAACTTGGTTGATAAAATGGAGCAAGGAAATTTATCAATCGTAGAACTGACTGATTTAGAACTTCTTACGAGGTCGATACATGAAAGATCAATTATTTTGAAGTACAAGGCATTTGGGGCTTCGAGAGCCTCAGCCCCCAGCCTTGAAACCTCTGATTTGGAGACTGAGGCTCTCGAAGTCCCAAAATCTGAAGCACCTTTCGATTGGAATCCAGCTGAAAACGACACTACAACATCAGAAGAAGTTGAGAATGACACAAAAGAAGAGGACCCTCTTATTGAATTGACAGAAGAAGAAATGAAGATAGAAACTCCTCCTTCTATTCAGGATATTTTGGGCGACATTTCAGAAAACAAAGAGGTTCTTCAAGAAATTGTAGAAGAGAATATCGAAATTGATGAAGAAGCGCCTGTGAATTCTCCTTCAACTGAAGATTTTGTTTCTAAACTAAAATTATCGGACAGTTCAACACACAGTTTTTCAATAGGGACCAAAATTGACACTTTAATTGGTGCTTTTGGTTTGAATGAGAAATTGCGTTTCATCAATGATTTATTTGACGGTTCGAGTGAATCTTTTAATGAAGCAGTCAAAATATTGGATGCTCAAAATGATTTAGCGGAAGCAAATACTCAAATCAATGACTTAGCGTCGGAACACGAGTGGGACGCCGAAGAAGAATCAGTAACGGAATTTGTTTCTTTTGTAAACAGACGATATGCGTAGCACCCTCATCCTCCTTTTCATTGGGTTTTCTACCGTTGTAAATTCTCAAATAGAAGAAATTCGCAGAATAACGGAGCAATTGTGTTCTCCAGAATTTCACGGTAGAGGTTATGTCAACCACGGCGATTCAATTGCTGCTGCCTATTTAGTAGAAGAATTTAAGAAAATCGGAGCGGAGGCATACGGCGACGGTTTCTACCAAGATTTTCAGTTGTCAGTGAACACTTTTCCGGGAGCAATGGCGCTGAGTCAAGGTGAAAAACAGCTTGTTCCTGGCCTTCATTTCTCCATCAACCCTAGTTCTAAAGGTGGGCAATATTCTATGCATCCAACCGAAGTGTCAGCCGCGCAAATTCTCGATTTAGATTATATGAGAGCGTTGATTTCTGAAATTTTGCGCGTTCCAAATAGTCAAATAATGGTCTTTAATTTTCTTGGAGCATCTAAAGATACCGTGAAGCAAATTCTTCCAATCATGCACGAAATTGCTCAATTAATGCCCGTTGCAGAGCTCGTTGATAAGAAATTTACGTGGTCGGTTGGACGAGAGCAATTGTATTTCCCTTATTTTCAAATTCAAGATTCTGTCTACCAAAAAGGGGTTCAGTTAGAAATGAATGTTGATGCAAAAGTCATTGAGAATTACCAAACGCAAAATGTCATTGCTTATTTACCAGCCAAAAAAAAGTGCAAAGAAACGATTGTATTTACCGCTCACTACGACCACCTAGGAAGAATGGGAGCCGACACTCACTTTCCCGGTGCTAATGACAATGCGTCGGGTACGGCAATGTTGCTGACAATGGCAAAATATTTTAAAGAGCATCCATCGAAATACAACATTCTCTTCATTGCTTTTGCTGGAGAAGAAGCAGGATTGGTTGGTTCTAAATTCTACACAGAGCATCCCCTTTTGAAGTTGAAAAAGATAAAATTCTTGGTCAATTTAGACATCATGGGCAGTGGCGAGCATGGAGTTACGGTTGTCAACGGGACTTTGTTTAAAAAAGAGTTCGATTTGCTTCAAAAAATCAATAAAGAACTAGACCTTCTTGCAAAAGTGAAAATTAGAGGCCCTGCAGCCAATTCTGATCATTATTGGTTCACCGAAAAAGGAGTTCCAGCGATATTTATCTATACAATGGGTCAGAACAGTCATTATCATGATATTTTTGACACGTACGAGGAGTTGAGCTTTGCTGAATATGCGGATATTACAAAGTTGTTGATTGAGTTTGTGAAGAGGATGTGATTAAATGCGCATTGCTTCGGAAGGTTAGTTCATTCGCAACCACCCAAGTATTCGTTTATTCTCAATTTTATAATGGTGTAATTCTTGCGTTAATTGATACTTCTCGCGAGTTGACGAAAACGGACCGGCATTCTGCTGAATAATTTCAATCTCATCTTCAGACACAGAAGAAACGATTGCTACATGTCCGTATGAATTGAATGTAGTAGCATCAAAGACAAGTATATCTCCAACTTGAGGTTTTGCAAGACTTGGATTATCGAATTGTAACAACCCTCTTAGTTTGTTTACTTTTCCATCCTCAACGTTCTTGTCAAAAAAACTTTTTGCATGACCGTAAGTGTCTGGCATTCTGTGCTTATAAAATTCAAAGTAGTAGCGCTTTACAAATTCTACACATTGGTATTTAAGCCCAAGGTTGTATCCGTCAATGACATTTCGTGATTGAACATTGCTAACACCTCCATTGTAAAACACTTTGACATGATTCAGGCTATCAATTGCATCTCCAATTTTATGAGAAGGATTAAAATCGCCCTTTTTGTTCATGTAAAACACCAACCCTGAAACAAGGAGAAGAAAAATCAGTAAAACAGCAACTCTTTTTTTCATCTTTTATCTTTAATCACCTCCAAAACCCTCTCTGCCCAAATCGAATGCGTCAACCTATTCGGATGACTATCATACGGCATGTTGTTGTATTTTTCAAGGCTTAAATCAACAGAAATATCAAGAATTTGAATGCCCATTTTTGCAAACTCTTTTAGCGTTGCTTGCGTGTCGTTTGTTTGAGTTATTCCAGTGATGATGAATTGGATATCGTTTTCTTCGCAAAGTTTTTTCATCTCTTCTACAAGATAAAAAGTAATCTCTTTTTTGGGAATCGATTCGTCTTGAGAAAGGTCCGATTTTGCTTGCAAAAAATTAACGCTTGCAAAAACACTCCTAAACGTCCAGTTTTCATATAAATCATTCCATTTGCAATAGCTGAGTACAAAGTCATCGTTTACTTTCTCAATGTAGGGAATTCTACTGGACTTCATAATCAATTTCACCTCATTGCTCGATCGTTCAAAGCCAATTTTTAAGTTTTCTCGGTAGAATGGCGTCAACGCATTGCGCATGTCATGAAAATCTGCATAATTGAGAATTACTGTCGTTGGAATATCATTCTCCAAAATCATTTTTTGCAATTGTAAATAACTTTGAACCGTTCCAAGTCCAGGAACGCCGAGATTTTTAACTTTTGTGTTCGGCATTGCTTTTTGAATCAAAGCTGGGAAATTTTCATCATCATTTACGCCCATTCCATAAGTATAAGAGCATCCTAACAAGTAGATTTTTCTTGTCGCAGAGTCAGAAAGTGCAAAAGGAATCTCTCTTAGTGAATCTTTGGTGTGCGCGACAGAATAAGTCAGTTTTTTGTTGATGGTCACTTCAAATTCACCTGGATTTAACGCAAAACCAAAGTTTGCATCGGGAGAAAGGCAATAAGCGGGTGAAGAAGTAATGGTGTAATCAATAGGCGTATATCTTCGATAACCTAACACGAGCAATGCCACCTCAAAACAAATTGGAATAAGGAGCAAATAATAAATCCATCTACGCTTACTTTTCATAATAAAAGCTCTCGGGTTGTAGGTTGAGGAGACTGAGGTGCTAAAAGTCACGAAGCCTACAGTCCCAATTTAGATTTAATGCCGCTAATCGTTTTTTCTTCATTGACATCTATCTTTTTTGAAATGAAAAAAGCACCCGCTTTTACTTTTCCTGATAGACGAATTTTCAGGTTCTTCTTATTCGCAAGAGCTAATAGTTTAAACATTGCGCCGTCCGCAAGTGTCAATGTTAAAGGGGCAGACACGCGGGTCGTTGATTTTCGTTTCATCTTGAATTTCTTATCCAAATGAACCTTGCCCATGTACTGATCTTCTATATAGACGTCTAAAGTTGACGGTTTCACTTTGAGTGCAAAACTATTTTCATTGTAGATGTCAGCATCAACGGTTAACTTCAGTGTTTTACCATTTAATTTACCCATTTTTATATTCTCACCTCCACGAAATTCTGGCTCGTAGAATGTGCAAGAAGTTGCTAAGAAGAATGCAGTTAGGATGATGATTATTTTGCTTGCATTGAGCCTATATAGAAATGAGTTCAATGCAGTGTCTAAATTTGTCGAAATGCTCATAGTTTTATTTGTTAAGTTCATCTGATATTGCTTCCACAAAATTATCATAGCCAATGTGAGGTTCAACCATCATAAAATAATATAATTTACTAATATTTCCTTCCTTATCAATAATTATTGATGTTGGACTTCCTGTTACGCCATACTTGACACATAGCAAGCCACCTTCTGAGATATGTTTAAAGTTAAATTCTTTTTTGCGTAAAAATTTTAATATGTCATTCTTAGAATTGCTAACTATAGAAATAAATTCAACATCTTTATCTCGAAACTGTTCTTTAATTTTATTTAGTTCAGGCATTTCAGCAACACAGCCTGTACAAGAAACAAACCAAAAATTTAAAACTACTACTTTCCCTTTTAGCTTTTCCAGATCAATGAGTTCTCCGTAAATATCTCTGCTGGAAAAAATTGGTGCCGGTTGACCTACTTCTAATAATTTCAAACTCTTAGACAATTCCTCCCAGAATTCAGTTCTTCTCTTTAAATAGTCTTCATCTTCGTCATTGTAATAACCAACTGGATAATTAATCATCGTTTTTGAATGATTATCTATGGAGACGGCTTTCCAGTTATTCTTATAACCAAACTGGTCTGGAAGATACATTTCCAATATCGTTCCATTAATTTTTAATCCTGGTCGAAAAGTAAAGTTGCCAGATAATTCATCTGTATAATACGCCGTTATTGTATCTTTAACTGAAGTAAAAATTGCCTTTTTACAAGCATAGCCAAGAATTTCTTTCTTGCCTTGTAATTCCTGCATCTTATAGTCGATAGTGTCAGATAAAATATTATAACAGGTGTCCGAATTAATACCTATATAATAGAAGGTTTTTTCTTTTGTTTCTGCATTTAAAATAGAGTGGTTAAAATCATATAAGTTATATTCTTTGCTCAAATTACCGTCAATTGTAACCATAATTGTATCAATTCCATTCACATCAGGATTGTGATCGCTCGTTACCGTTCTTTGAAAGGTGATTTCAATACTTTCATTAGTCTTAACCTCCTCTTCTTGCGAACAAGAAACGAAAAGGATGACTAGAAATGGGAAAAATAATTTATACATCGCTTTTTATTTAGTAAACTGAAACATTCTATCATTAGAGCATTATATCATTGAATCATTTTTTCATCAACTCCGTATATGCAACGAAAAAATGCGGAATGGTTTCAATTCCTTTGTAGAAATTAAACAAACCGTAGTGTTCATTGGGAGAATGAATAGCATCACTATCCAATCCAAAGCCCATTAATATCGATTTCAAGCCCAATTCTTTCTCAAACATCGCCACAATTGGAATTGAACCTCCACTTCTTACTGGAATTGGTTTTTTACCAAAGGTATTCTCATACGCAATGCTTGCCGCTTTGTAACCGATAGAATCAATAGGTGTCACCGCAGGTTCTCCACCATGATGCGGCGTAACTTTAACCTTTGTTCCCACTGGAGCAATGGACTCGAAATGCTTTAAAAATAAATTTGTAATCTCAATTGGATCTTGATCTGGAACCAATCGCATCGAAATTTTTGCAAACGCTTGCGAAGCAATTACGGTTTTCGCACCTTGACCAATATAACCTCCCCAAATCCCATTCACATCCAATGTTGGACGAATAGAACCCCTTTCCATCGTAGAATAACCAGTTTCTCCCATCACCTCATCAATGTCTAAAGCTTTGCAATATGCTTCCTTGCTGAAAGGTGCTTTTGCCATTTCAGCACGTTCTTCATCTGTCAAATTAATCACTTTATCGTAGAATCCTGGAATGGTGATTTTATTATTCTCATCGTGCAAAGAAGCAATCATTTTTGCGAGGATATTAATAGGATTGGCAACGCAACCTCCATACAATCCAGAGTGTAAATCACGGTTAGGACCTGTCACTTCAACCTCGACATAACTCAATCCTCTAAGTCCTGTAGTGATAGAAGGAACATCATTTGCCAGCATTCCTGTATCAGAAACAAGAATAACATCTGCTGTTAAACGCTCGTGATTATTCTGCACGAAGATGCCCAAATTCTCACTTCCAACTTCCTCTTCTCCCTCAATCATGAATTTCACATTGCAAGGAAGTTCATCTGCCACCATCATTGCTTCAAAAGCCTTGACGTGCATGTACATTTGGCCTTTGTCATCACAAGCGCCACGAGCAAATATGGCTCCTTCTGGGTGAATTTCCGTCTTCTTAATTACTGGTTCAAAAGCTGGAGAATCCCATAAATCAATTGGGTCTGCAGGTTGTACATCGTAGTGTCCATAGACCAAAACTGTAGGGAGGGAGGCGTCAATCATTTTGTCACCATATACAATAGGGTAACCTGCTGTTTCACACACTTCAATATTCTCTGCTCCTGCTTCTTTTAAACGATGTGCAACCATTTCTGCGGTTGCAAATACATCCTTTGAAAAAGAAGGATCCGCAGAAACAGATGGTATTTTTAGTAAATCTATTAACTCGTCAACGAACCGTTGCTTGTTTTCTGAAATGTATTTTTGTGTTGCTTCCATTGCTTTTTTTTATTTGAACTCCTCAAAAATCGGCATTATTTGCAAAAAACAAGCTATATTCGTAATTAAATTAAAAAGTGATGCAACTTTTATCCAAGAATGAAAGTCTTAGCATCATTAGACACTACAAATTTATTGACTATGAAAATTTTATCATTACTTATATTTTCAATTGGCATTTACTCTTCTATTATTGGACAGATAATTATTGACAATACACCGACGCCTACGAGTTTGGTGACAAACACACTAATTGGCCCTGGTTTAGTAACATCAAACATTACTTTTTCTGGGTTTCCCGGGCAAATTGGTTTTTTTGATGCGAATGGTTCAAATATTGGTTTGGATTCTGGTGTCGTTATGTCTTCTGGGAATGTTGTTGACATTGCTCCTCCTGGAAACCCTAGCACCACTCTAGGAGGTCCTGGTGACGCTGATGTATTGGCAACAGCTCAATCTGTGACTTCTAACCCAAATGCAGGTTCAATCACCTCAACTTTTGACGCTGCTGTATTAGAGTTTGATTTCGTACCTACAGGCGATGTTGTAATTTTTAGATTCGTTTTTGCTTCAGAAGAATATTTAACCTATGTCAACACGCAATTTAATGATGCATTTGGATTTTATATCTCTGGTCCCGACCCTGCTGGTGGAAATTACAATGTTCAAAATCTGGCACTTGTACCAGGTACAACTGAACCTATTACTATTTCTACTATTCACCCTGGATTGAATCCTCAATATTACATTGGAACACCTGTGGGACATACTTTTAATGGTTTCACTACTCCTATTGAAATTCGGTTCAATGTTATCTGTGATTCTACATATAGTTTCAAATTTGCCATTGCTGATGCACAAGATGGAATTTTAGATACAGGTGTGTTTTTAGAAGGAGGAAGCTTTCAAGCCGTTCCTGTGGATTTATCTCTTGTCACCAACATTGACCCAAGCCTATTTGGTGATTCTGTTATTTTTGAAGGTTGTGGAACGGATGCAGATTTTATTTTTACACGCCCCTCATGTCAAGCAGGTGATTCTCTTTATGTAGAAGTTGTGATTACTGGAACGGCTACAAATGGTGTCGATTATACGTTGATTCCCGATTCTGTTTTATTCCTTCCGGATTCTACGCAAGTAACGATTCCCTTTTCTGCTTTTCAAGATGGATTCTTTGAAGGTTATGAGAGCGTTATTCTAACTGTTACAAGTATTTTACCTTCGGGCGATACAATTATCACTACTGGTATAATTTGGCTCTTTGACCAACCCAATGTCAATATACTGGCCCAGGATACCGCTGTGTTTTGTTTACAAGACTCTATTGATGTGTTTTCTGTTGGAATGGATGGAGTCGCCCCCTACACCTATTTATGGAACACTTCACCCAACGATACCAATAGTACCTTAACGGTCCCGGCAAATGCAAACGACACCATTGATTATTACGTTACTATTACTGACTTCTGTGGCTTTACCAATGAAGATACTTTGACAGTTATTGTTAACCAAACTCTCTCCATAGATTCTGTTACTTCAATGCCAACAGGCTTCATTCAATTACCTAATTGTCTTCCAACTGGAGTTGTCCAAGCTTTCGTCTCAGGACAGACGCAAGTTCTTAATTTGGCTTATTACAATTGGACTGGCCCAGACACAATACCTGGTCCCTATGATGTAAATGGGACAGCTATGGATAGTTTACCAAGTGGATGGTATTACTTCACTGTAACAGATGACGTTTGTATTGCTACGGATAGCGTTTTTGTGGATCTAATTGACCCACCAACTGCTGGCTTAACAGCCAACACAACAGCAGGTTGTGACCCATTAACTGTTAATTTCTCTAATACAAGTTCTAATACTTTTACTTACTATTGGGATTTTGGAAATCTAAATACGCTTAATATTGCTAACGAAAACGGTCAATCTCAGACTTACACGAGTTCGACACAGGTCATGCTTATCGCCTATGATGCCAATTTATGTTCAGATACTGCTTATTTGAATATTGACATCATCACTTGTGGTTGTATGGATCCTGAAGGGTTAAATTATAACCCTTTAGCAGTGCAAGATGACGGAAGTTGTATCTTCCCTTTTCCAGAGGCGGTTGCTCCAAACGTATTTACACCAAACAACGATGGTGGCAATGATGTATTCTTTATCAAAACGAAATTTGCTGTGAGTATTGAGGTTACTATTGTCAATAGATGGGGTAACTTGATGTATGAGAAAACAATTGATTTAGTAACCAACCCGAACACACAAGACGGTTGGGACGGTTTAACTCCTGGCGGAACTGAAGCCAATGAAGGGACTTATTTCTACAAGTATAAAGCAACCGGAATTAAAGGTGACATCATCGAAGGACATGGTTTCCTTCATTTAGTGAGAGATCAGAAATAAAGATTTTCTAATACAAAAAGTTGTGGTAAGGATATCTTTCCTGAAAAATCAACTTGACTTCTTTGTAAAGGACTTCTTTAAATTCTTCGATATTGCCTTTGTCAACCGCAGAAATGAAAACACACTTGGTGTCGTTCAATTTTGCCATCCATGTCTTCTTTAGGTCATCCAAAGAATAATTTTCAGGCTCCATTGGCGTTAAATCATCCTCATCTTTGGCAACAAAATTATAGGCATCCACTTTATTGAACACCACAATGATTGGTTTATCCGTTTTGTCTATTTCTGCCAACGTATCACATACAACTTTGTAATGGTCCTCAAAGTTGGGGTGAGCAATGTCCAAAACATGAATCAACATGTCAGATTCTCTAACCTCGTCTAAGGTTGACTTAAAAGAATCAACCAATTGATGCGGCAACTTGCGAATAAATCCAACGGTGTCTGCCAGCAAAAATGGCAAGTTCTGAATTACAACCTTTCTTACTGTTGTGTCCAAGGTGGCAAATAATTTATTCTCTGCAAAAACGTCGGACTTGCTCAACATATTCATGATGGTGCTTTTACCAACGTTGGTGTATCCAACCAGTGCTACACGCACCAATTGACCTCGATTTCCACGTTGAACGGCCTTTTGCTTATCGATTGCCTTCAACTTCTTTTGAAGTGCCGCAATTTTATCTTGAACCAATCTTCTATCAATCTCAATCTGTGATTCACCAGCACCACTTCGCATACCAATTCCACCTTTTTCTCTGTCAAGATGCGTCCACATTCTTGTTAATCGAGGCAACATGTATTGTAATCGTGCTAATTCAACCTGAGTTTTGGCGTTTGCCGTTCTCGCTCTACTGGCAAAAATATCGAGGATTAAAATATTTCTATCTACTACTTTTACCTCCAATTTTTTCTCAATATTTCTCAATTGAGAAGGAGACAACTCATCATCAAAAATGGCTACATCTATGTCATTCGCATTGATGTACATTCGTACTTCTTCGAGTTTTCCACTTCCTAAATAGGTCTTAGAGTCAGGCTTCGATAACTTTTGAAAAAACTTTTTCTTCGTGAAAGCTCCAGCTGTTTCAGCCAAGAATTCTAACTCGTTCATGTACTCTTCTGCTTGTGTTTCCGAAGTCCCTTGTGGGATAACGCAAATAAGAACGCAAGATTCTTCACTATCATCTACTAAAACGTGTCCTTGACTCATTGTTTTTCTATTTTTACATCCATCCTGCATGAAGCGCCTCTCTGAATGGCCAAGGTATAGAAATCAGAATGAGAATTAATGCAATAGAATAACTGATCATGATTTTTCTATGCTTATCGCGAGAACCTTTTAGTTTTTTCTCCGCTTTGCTTCTTCCCATTGTTATGATAGCAATGGCAATAACCATGAGCAGGATGTGCTCCATTCCGAAGAAACGAGTCATTGATTCTTTCATCCAACCATCAACGAAAGTTACTTTTGGAGAAATGAAATACAATCCTAAACCAATGAGTAACTGAATGTGCATGAAAATCATTGCAAAAAGGTTAATCATCTTATCTTTCTTTAGATATTTACCAGAATTTTGCGATTTTGCCGCGTTAAAAATGGCAACAATGATTAAAATCAAGGCAATCCATCGGAGTCCAGAATGAGAATGAAGTAATGCGTTGTACATGTTTTTTATTTGCAAATCTAAGAAAATCGATGAGTAGTTGGTAGAGTAAAATGCATTTAGACACGCCTTCGGCTTTAGACACGCTCCTTCGTCGCTCTTAGAAACGGTCGCTGCGCTTCCTGTTAGACCGCTGCGCTCTTAGACTTAGTTCTGCTTCGACGAGATTAGTTGTTATTTTGATTGTTCGTTTTCTTTAAAAAAAAATCAAAACAGCAATTAAATTTTTTACAACAACCAAGCCTAAGAGCGATGAAGGAGTGTGTCTAACAGGAAGCGCAGCGACCGTTTCTAAAGCCGAAGGCGTGTCTAAATACGTTTGCCCTGTTTTAGTTGGTAGAGAATTGCCATAAGTCATTCTATTTTTATACTTTCACGTTGCTATAAACAAAATTAAACTCATGAGAATTCTCTTCGTCCTTTTATTTTCTTTGCTCGTTTCGCTCAGTTTTTCTCAAATAAAACCCAATAATGGCGCGGCAACTTCAAAACCTGCTTATTATGCTTTGAAAAACGCAACTATTTACATTTCTCCTGGGAGAATCGTAAACAACGCTACTCTACTTATCAAAGACGACAAAATAATTGATGTCGGCAAGGGCGTAAAGACACCAAAAGATGCGGTCTTTATAGATTGTGAAGGAAAAATAATTTTGCCTGCGTTTATCGAATTGAATTCCAATATTGGGATGCCAGAATTAAAAAAGAAAGCATATACAGGTCGTCCGCAATATGAATCGTCTAAAAAAGGAAGCTTTTATTGGAACGAAGCCATTCATCCAGAAGTCGATGCGAATCTCATTTACACTTCCGACGCTAAGAAGAACGAGGCGCTTATTAAAATGGGGTTTGGATACGCGTTGACCCGTCAGCAAGATGGTGTTGCGCAAGGAAATGCCGCTTTTGTTGCCTTGACTGATGGTGCTAAATCTTTACTGCCAAATCCAGAACTTAGTAGCTACTTTTCTTTCAAGAAAGGGAATTCTCGGCAATCTTACCCGTCTTCGCAAATGGGGTCTATCGCTTTGTTGAGGCAACTTTTTTACGACGCTGCTTGGTACAAAGAAAGTGCAAAAGACAAAAATCTATCCTTGGAAAGTTTAAACAATCAACTCAACGGTTCATTGATTTTTTCGACCACTGACAAATTAGAAATTCTCCGAGCAAATAAAATTGCCCATGAGTTCGACCTTTCTTTTAATTACATCGGTTCGGGCAATGAATACGAGGTAATTGACCAATTAATGGACCTTAATTCTACCTTAATTCTACCTATTAATTTTCCAAAACCTTACGACGTAGAAAACCCTTATGTTTCTCGACAAATTCCTCTGAGCGACCTCAAACATTGGGAAATGGCACCGATGAATCCCATGCTGCTAAAACAACGTGGAATTGACATTTGCCTCTCCTCTATGCAACAAAAAACAGCCAAAGATTTTTGGTCAAACTTACGGTCTGCCATTCTTCACGGACTCTCTGTAGAAGATGCTCTGAACGCATTAACAGTGCAACCATCGATAATCACAGGGGTCTCCGAAGCCGTTGGTACGCTTGACGCAGGGAAGTTTGCAAGTTTTATTATCTATGATAAAAGTCCTTTTGAAGAATCTGCTAAAGTCCTAGAATCTTGGATTTTGGGAGAACAAAAAGTCTATGCTGAGAAGGTCAACAATGACATTGCAGGAAAGTACAACCTCATTATTCAAGAGAAAAAATTTCCGGTAGAAATTAAAGGAAATTCTGCCAAATATTCTGGAAAATTGACCTACCAATATCAAGGTGAAGAAAGTCTTCAAGATTCTACCGTAAAAATGAAAGTAATTGCCAACGAGAACAATGTTACCCTTCAATTTAACATTGCCGACACGTCTTGGACTGGGAGTGTTACTTTGCAAGGAAAAAGCAATCCTAAATTTGGCGTTTTTGAAGGAGAAGGAATGTTGCCAACTGGAGAATGGGTAAAATGGACGGCCGTTAAAACAAAAAAAGGAGACACTAAAAAGAAGAAGAAAAGCACTGTTGTTAAAGACACGCTCAATTATTCTTGGTTTCCAAACATGGCGTATGGTTTTGATTCTATTCCTCAACCAGAAACAATTGTCATCGAAAATGCAACGCTTTGGACCAATGAGGAAGAAGGCATTGTCAAAAACGCAACCATCATTCTAAAAAACGGGAAAATCGACTTTATTGGAACGGGCAATTACAGAACGCCGAACGGTGCAAGGGTTATTGACGCCAAAGGGAAGCATGTCACGAGCGGCATCATTGACGAACATTCTCACATCGCTATTTCTAAAGGTGTGAATGAAAGCGGGCAAGCTATTTCTGCAGAAGTCAGAATTGGCGATGTGATTAATTCGGACGATATTAATATTTACAGGCAACTTTCTGGCGGAGTAACAGCTTCTCAATTGTTGCACGGCTCTGCAAATCCTGTTGGTGGGCAATCGGCACTTATAAAGTTAAAATGGGGACATACAACAGAAGAAATGTTGATTCCCAACGCTGATAACTTTATCAAGTTTGCTCTGGGAGAGAATGTGAAACAATCCAACTGGGGAAGCGCCAATAAGATTCGTTTTCCGCAAACAAGAATGGGTGTCGAGCAATTGTATCTTGACGGTTTTACAAGAGCGAATGTCTATGCTAAAGAAATGGCTGATTTTAAGAAAGACGGAGGCAGCAAACCTCGAATTGATTTAGAATTAGAGGCTTTGAGCGAAATTTTGCAAAGCAATCGTTTTATCACCTGCCATTCTTATGTGCAATCAGAAATCAATATGCTGATGCACGTTGCCGATTCTCTGGGCTTTAAAGTCAACACGTTTACGCATATTTTGGAAGGTTATAAACTCGCAGACAAGATGGTTGAACATGGCGTTGGTGGTTCTACATTCTCCGATTGGTGGGCGTATAAATTTGAGGTAAACGACGCAATTCCCTACAATGCGGCACTTATGTCTAAGCAAGGTGTAGTGGTTGCCATTAATTCTGACGATGCAGAAATGGGTAGAAGGTTGAATCAAGAAGCGGCAAAAGGAGTGAAATATGGTGGGATGTCAGAAATTGAAGCTTGGAAAATGGTGACCTTGAATCCTGCGAAATTATTGCACCTCGACGACAGAATGGGAAGTTTGAAGAAGGGGAAAGATGCAGACGTCGTTATTTGGTCAGACAATCCATTGTCGATTTTAGCAAAAGTAGAATACACAATTGTGGATGGCGAAATTCTTTACAGCCAAGAAAACGATTTGCTTCTGAGAAAAAGAAATCAAGCCGAAAAAGCGAGAATTATCTCTAAAATGTTGGCTGACGAGACACCGAAAGACGAAAAAAGAGCATTTATTAAGAAAAAACAAGGACATTATCATTGTAATACGATTGGAGAGGAGATGTCAACGGGTGCGAATCATCATTAGTAATGTATAGTGTTATAATGAGTGATGAGTGATGAGTGATGAGTGATGAGTGATGAAGTAAAACAAAATTGTAGAGGAAATAAAAAATTATGAGAAATACACTTATTATACTATTAATTGCCGTTTCGGGTTTTTCTTTCGGGCAGAATTACGAAAACATTCTATTGGTAAATGGAAACCTGCACGTTGGGAACGGCGAAGTGGTGCAAAGTGCATTGATTGGCATCAAAAATGGCAAGATTGATTTGATTAAGAATTCTTTGGCTTATACCTATGACAAAGAAGATTGGGACACCATTATAGACCTAAAAGGACAGCAGATTTACCCTGGTTTTATGGCGCCAAACACTACTTTGGGAATTACAGAGATTGATGCGGTTCGTGCGACCAAAGATTTTGATGAAGTCGGAATTTTTAATCCCCACGTGAGGACTCAAATCGCTTTTAATGTGGAGTCTAAGGTAATCAGTACAGTAAGAACGAATGGCGTTTTGCTTGCGCAGCCAACTCCTCGTGGCGGCATTATTTCTGGAAGTTCTGCTATTATGAAATTGGACGGATGGAATTGGGAAGATGCAACAATCGCTGCTTCTGATGGTATTCATTTGAATTGGCCTTCAAGTCTTTCTGGCGGAGGTTGGTGGGCAGAACCGAAACCTAAAACACTGAACAAGGACTATTCTAAGCAGAAAGATAAAATTTATGCCTTCTTCAGAATGGCAAAAGCCTATGCCAACACGACTAAAAATGATAAAAAAGATGCCCGAATGGAAGCAATGCGCCATTGTTTTAAGGGAAAGAAAAGAGTGTATATTCACGCAAACGAATTGCAACAGTTGTTAGATGCCATCGATTTTTCTAGAGAATTTGATCTTGCGTTTCCTGTGATTATTGGAGGATATGATTCTCACTTAATTGCTCAACAACTCATTGATGCGAAAATTCCAGTGATGCTTGTTCGTCCGCATAGTTTGCCAGAAAATGAAGAAGATGACGTTGATTTACCTTATAAATTACCCGCCTTGCTGAGTGCGGCTGGTGTTAAATTCTGCATTCAAAATCAAGGCGATATGGAAGCAATGAACACACGAAACATTCCTTTTTTAGCCGGTACAGCAATGGCCTATGGCTTGTCTGAAGAAGACGCAATAAGTGCTGTTAGTCTGTGGAGTTGTGAAATCACAGGTGTCTCTGAAAGCTATGGTAGTATTGAGAAAGGGAAGTCTGCAACGCTTTTTGTGTCCACTGGAAACGCCTTGGACATGCGCACAAACAAGGTCACTTTGGGAATGATTGATGGTCAATTTATCGACTTAGAAAATTCGCAATACAAGCTCTACAAAAAGTACGAGAAAAAATATGCGCAACAAAAAAAGGACTGATTTCTCAGTCCTTCATTTATAGAAAAATAAATTCTATAAAGTTTTCAATGCTTCTGCCGCATCTTCCATATCTGCCTCAACGTCGTGAGCCGCATCGTCAGCATGCTCATGCATAGTTTCTGAAGCGTCATCCATCATTTCATCCATTTCAGAAGAAGTTTCTTCTTTCATGTCATCCATAGCATCGTCCATAGACTCTTCAAGTCCATCAAACATTGCATCCATTTCTTTTTCTAATTCTGCTGCTTGAGCATCTGCTTCTTCTTGAGAAGTACAAGCAGTCATTGCTAATCCTGCAATAAGAACTGCTCCTAAGATAAATTTTCTTTTCATTGTGTTTTGGTTTTAATTAATTGGTACAAGATAAAATTTTTGAGCGAGAAATCCTAACGCTACATTATCTACAAATATTTTTTATCTTTGTTCAGAAACATTCTAAATAAGAGATACTATGTCATTTGAATTACCAAAATTACCCTACGCTTACGATGCGTTAGAGCCACATATTGATGCAAGAACAATGGAAATACACCATTCTAAACATCACCAAGGATATACCAACAACTTGAACAATGCAATTGCTGGAACAGAATTAGAAGGGAAGTCTATTCTTGACATTCTTTCTGCTTGTGCTGATATGCCAGCTGTGCGCAACAACGGTGGAGGATACTTTAACCACGATTTGTTTTGGAAAGTAATGAGTCCAAATGGTGGTGGTGAACCTTCTGGAGAAGTTGCAGATGCAATTAATGCAGCTTTTGGTTCTTTTGCAGAATTTAAAGATGCCTTTGCAAAAGCAGCAGCAACAAGATTCGGTTCTGGTTGGGCATGGCTTTGTGTTGTTGATGGAAAATTAGAAGTTTGTTCAACAGCGAATCAAGACAATCCTTTGATGAATATTGGTTGTGCTGGAACTCCAATTTTAGGATTGGATGTTTGGGAACACGCTTACTATTTAAATTACCAAAACAGAAGACCAGATTATATCAACGCTTTCTTCAATGTAATTAATTGGGAAGAAGTTGCGAAGAATTTTGCAGCAGCGAAATAAATTGTAAATACCTTTTTTTTAAATGCGATAAGTTGATTCTTGTCGCATTTTTTTGTTGTAACCAAAACGAGAAAGCGGTGTTATATTCTTAAAATCAAACACATGCAAATCTCTCCAATCAAAATTACAGCTGCAGGAATTGTTTTCTCTGCCATTCTAATACTTCAAGCCTTTACTTTTTCTCCGACCACCAAAGAAGTCGATATTTTTACAGCTATCAGCAGCAAACAAGTTACCGCCGATGTCAAATCAATTGGACGATATCACGGAAAGTCCGTTTCCTTTCAACTAAAAAACAACACCTCATCAAATTTACGAGTTAAAGTTCCTGCAGGGACGCTTTTCCATCCAGAAGACAATGGAGAACAAACGCTAATCCATTTGGAAGACAATTTTATTGCGTTAAAGCCAAATGCTTCATTCACTGGTTTCTTGGCTGGGTTTTGCACAGAATCCAGCGATAGATGTCCTTCTGATGGTAATGAAATGAAAATAGCGATGAACAAGAACCCTAATTTTACCAAACTTTCTAACTACTTGAAGGGAAAGAAGATCAATAAGTCCGTTTATCAAGATGCCGTTTGGGCAATCTCTGATGGAAAGAGCATTTCAAATATTGATGCTGTTGATCCAAGTGCAGTAGAGTTGAGAAAATTCATGGCTTCATTAACGGGACAGAAAAACACATGGTTTTCTTCGCCTCAAAATAGGAGCGTTGATGCTGGAGGAAATATTGTGCAAGAAACCGTAGTCATCAAGGGTCAACTAAAATTTGATTGCAAAAAAAACGCACAGGTGCACCAAGATATTTACAAAGAGAATGGCGAAAGTGTTTATATATCAAAAAGGTCGATGACTGCACAGACGGGAAAAGTGACCTATAAATTTACAATGCGCGTGAAAGGTTGGGACGAAGGAAAATATTATATTCGAATTCACGACGGAACTGATGAGATAACGAGGTATTATTTTAATGTGTAATGTATTGAAGTGGATTCTTGTTAAGTTATGAGTTATGAGTTATGAGAAATTACATTTTTTGATCCTCTTATATTACTCTCACTCAATTATTAAACGCTAACCTAAACCACCTCTGGTAAATTAATTGCCACAACTTCCTTTACTTCTGGAGCTGCTTTCTTTATCGATTCTTCCAAACCGGCTTTGAGTGTCATCATAGACATAGAACAATCACTACAAGAACCCAATAAACGAACAACAACAGTTGCATCATCTTGAATTTCTACCAATTCCATGTCGCCGTTATCCGCATGCAAGAAAGGACGCAATTGTTCCAATGCTACTAACACTTTCTTCTCTATTTCCTTCTTATCAATTGGCATGTAACGTCTTTTTAGTATGCTTTTTCGCTTTTACAGCTTCCACTTCTTTGACAAAGATACGAACTAATTCTTCGAATGCTTTTGCGATAGGTGTACTGTCCTGAAAAACGGCTGGTCTTCCCGCGTCTCCAGCCTCTCTCACTCCTTGCACCAATGGAACGTGTCCTAAAAATGGAATCTCCATGCCGTGTGCTAAATTCTTTGCTCCGTCTCTGCCGAAAATGTAATATTTATTATCAGGCAATTCTTCTGGTGTAAACCAAGCCATATTTTCAATAATTCCAACCACTGGAACGTTAATTGTGTCCATTTTGAACATATTTACTCCTTTTCGGGCATCTGCCAATGCAACTTCTTGAGGTGTACTCACAATCACTGCTCCATCTAAAGGAACTGTTTGCACCAACGACAAATGAATATCCCCAGTCCCTGGAGGCAAGTCGATCAATAAGTAATCCAATTCTCCCCAATCCGCATCTGTAAACATTTGCGTCATTGCTTTTGCCGCCATAGGTCCTCTCCAAACGACTGCATTGTCTTGTTCTGTGAAGAATCCTATCGAAAGAATTTTAATGCCGTAATTAACAACAGGATTGATTTTTGGAGTTCCGTCCACATCAATCATTGTTGGTTTTTCTTCAACGACATCAAACATGGTTGGCATTGAAGGGCCGTAAATATCAGCGTCAACGATTCCTACTTTATAACCTGCTTTTTGAAGTCCACCGGCAAGGTTTGCCGTAATGGTCGATTTTCCTACGCCTCCTTTACCAGAAGCGATTGCAATTACATTCTTAACCTTTGGTAAAATTTTTCGGTGTGCCGATTTTGCTTCTGCCGGCATTCCAGCAACCTCTATTTCTAACTCAATGTCTGCGAACTTTCTTTTTAAATTAAAGTCTAAAGCCTCTGTCATTCTCTTGCGAGCATGCAAAGCTGGGTTAGAAATATAAACTTTCAGTTTTAATTGATTATTTTCAATTTCAATATTTTCTACAAGATTTGCAGAAACAATGTCCTTTTTAAGGTCTGGTTCTACGATGTTCCCTAGAACTTCTAAGACATTTTCGCGTGTTAATTTCATGCTGTTATTCGTCGAGTGACTGTTGTTAGCTTTCTACCAGAGGCTTGAAAGACTTGATTGATTTTGCCATCAATTCAATGATCATTTTTTCATAACCTTCTTCTCTTGATCGAAGTTCATAGGTTAGACCATTCACAATTTTTTGACCGTAAACGTGATATGATTTGTGCTCTATTCCTACAGTTGGAGAAGAATTATCCGTCCCTTTCACAACCAACGTTCTTTCGTAAAGAATTAAATCCTCTTCATCAATAATGTACTTGATGTTATAAAAAGTTTTATCCGCCAAATCCTTTTTTTCCACTTCAATAAGGTCAGTTACATCTGCATAATCTTCTATTTGCAAGTGGAAGTTCTGCCCTACTTTGATGTGCCAAGTAATATCAGACTCTGTATGCGTTATCTCTGGTTTAGTGGAAGCACCAATATTTGCTGTCTCGTCTGGAAGGGAAATCACTGCTGGAATTTCAAATGCGGATAAATTGAAATCTTGAAATTCGTAATAATCATCATTCACCTCAATGTCACCGTCATTAATCACTACTTCTTCCTCACATGATGTGAAAACAAGTGAAGTTACGATAATACCGACAACTACTAAAAACTTATTGGTTAGAACTGATAACATTTTTCCTTTTTGGTTTGAATTCTTACAAATATACGATTTAACACAGACTATTCAAAGAGATTTGGAAATTCGGCCTTTCGGCATACTTCGACAGGCTCAGCAGAGTCAGCTCAATGACCAAGATTTGGAGATTCGGAGATTGACGCGGATGGTTGGTGTTATTTAAGTTTCAACTTCTACGGTCAAATAATCATCACCCCTTTCTCACCGAGAATAGGGATTAATTTCATGTTCTCTGGAGAGATTGACTCTGGTACAAATATAAATTTCTTGTCATACATCACTAATTGGCCTGTCTCTTCAGGATCGCTCCAATAGCTGATCCAAAATTCGTTTGCTATGCCAAAAACATCTTCCATAATAGGTTCTATTTTGGCTGCTTCATTGGGTAAAAGTACTTCCAAAGAATGTCTAAGTGTAGATGTTTTTATCTTTTCTCCCGTTTTTATATTCTGTCCGTAACCTTTGCTTGTAATCATGATGCCTTCGATGATTTCTTTGCTCAAATTGAGAAGGTAAACATTGTAGATTTTTTCTCCATCCTCATTGAATTGCTCAACAACTGCCACACCAATATTCTCGACTTTTGGTCCTTTTAAATCTTTTCGCATTCTTACTTCTCTGTATTTTTTAGAATCTTTCTACCCAAGTCGAGGTAATCAAATAAACCTGTTGAATGACCTACTTTGAACTTGTTTTCTTCGATGTAAAGATCATCATTCTGCATGTTCTTCTCGAAATTGAAATTGGGTTTCTTGGCAGAACCTATTCTAACAATGACAAGATTCTCATCTGGTATTGCAATTACATATTGCCCTTTCACTCCTCTGCAATAGTTGACTTGCGAATCATTGTCCATATAAATCCACGTATGCAATCCGTATCTGTAATTCGGAATGCCATCTTCTGTTCCCAAAGGCGCGGGTGTCATCATTTCTTTGTAATACCAACTCGGAATAATCTGTTTTCCATTGAATTTCCCTTCATTTAGCAAAAGAATACCCAATCTTCCGTAATCTCTGGCGGTTGCATACATACAACAAAATGCTTTTTCGTCCCCTTGCTCTTTGTCCAAACTCCAATAGGCTTCATGTTCTGCACCTAGTTTTTTCCACAATTTCTCTTCTGCATACCTGCTCAAATCATTGCCTGTTGCTTTTTCAATAATGAATCCTAATAACTGCGAGTTGCCGCTTTGATACTTGAAAATTTTACCCGGTTCTGACTCCACTTCTTGACTGGTGACTAAGTTGTACAAATCTTCTCCGTAATACGATTCTGCATTGTCTGACAGAGGATTTTTAGCACTTTCTGTCCAATCTAAGCCCGAAGACATCGTCAAAAGGTGTCGGATTGTGATTTTTTCTTTACCGTCAGCACAGAATTCTGGTAAATACGTGCAAATTGGCTCATCAAGTGATTCTATTTTGCCTTCATCCGCTGCAATTCCAACCAATATTGCAACCATTGTTTTAGCAACGGAGAATGAATTAGAAACTGTTTCTTCGGTATGACCTTTCCAGTATTGCTCAAACAGAAGAGTGTCATTTTTAAACACTAAAACTGCTTTTGTTCTGTAATCATCAATGAATTTTTGCTCCTCTTTTGTCAGTTGATACGAATTGATGTTTTTATGCTTAAAAAGGATAGATTCTTCCTCCGATGTTTTAATGGTAGAATACGGAAAGACGTCTAAATCATAGATCGTAGGGCTTATTTCTCCAACAAAATAGGTGTTTGCAATGCCTTTGTAGATGTAAAATCGTCCTGACAACAATATAAATAGATTCACCGTTATAAAAATAGCCAATAGAATAATTCCAAAACGTTTTGCTATCTTTTTGATGACTTTCATAGTGTTGATTTATATATAGATGTAACCGAAAAGTGAAGACAGTTTCTCTTTGAGAACATTGCCCACTTCTTCTAAGTTGAGCTTCTTCCCTAGTTCTTTCTCCATTGAAGTTACGGATTTATCTTGGATTCCACAAGGAATGATGTGAGAAAAATAACTCAAATCAGAATTAACATTGAATCCGATGCCGTGCATAGTCACCCATCGGGAGCTTTTTACGCCAAGTGCACAAATTTTTCTGGCAGTTGGTAAATCGCCGTCTATCCAAACTCCTGTGAGTCCATCAACGCGGCTTGATTCTATTCCATATTCTTTTAAAGTTAGAATAATTGCTTCTTCTAAATAACGCAAGTATTTGTGAATGTCAGAAAAGAAGTAATCCAAGTCGAAAATAGGATAAACCACCAATTGACCCGGTCCGTGATAGGTAATATCTCCCCCTCTATTAATCTCATAGAAAGAAGCATTGTTTTTCTCTAAAGCTTCCTCATTGAGCAATAAATTCTGCTTGTCTCCACTTTTTCCTAAGGTAAAAACGTGTGGGTGCTCGCAGAAAAGAATGTAGTTTTTGGTCGGTTCTGTCGATTCACCTTTTCTGACTTTAATCTTATGGTCCACCGTTGCTCTGAATAGCTTTTCTTGATAATCCCAGGCTTCTTTGTAGTCGATTAGCCCCAAGTTTTCATAGATCACTTCTGGTTGCATCCTCTTATTTAAAATTAGCGAGTGATTCTTTCAAAAAGTCAATGACCTCGATGTCAATGGGGTCAACTTGCTTTAAATCAGATAGATACAAAGATGCCCAATCAACCAAATTTATCAAATAAATTGTTTGCTCAATGAAAGAATTGCCTTTTGCCTCTACGTCCATTTGCTTTGCGCCCTTCTTTGCGATGACATCTTTGCAAATTTCCAATCGCTTTGCATTTCTTCGGTGCATGTCTTTTGTTGTGAAGAAAACAGTAGCAAAACGCTCGTCTCCACCACCCCATCCAACGAGTTCGTTGTGGTTCATTTCTGGAATGGTATGGTGCCAGCACAACATTTTACCATTCTCATTAAACTGCTGTCTCGCCCGAACGAGCATGGCTTCAAATTTCGTTTCTGCATATAAAACAGGAACGTGTCCTTTTAAGAATGCCGCCAATTCATGCGCTTTGGCTTTTATTTCTTGCTCATCTGACACGATGAGTTCTTTTGCTTTTGCAATTTCTGTTAGTCTATCAGCAGAAGTCAACCCTAATTTTGCGAAAATGTTTAAGAGTTGCACAATCGAAAATGCCAATGCCGTTCTTGGGGGATTGCCTCCGGGAACCAAAATAAAGTCGAATTTGTTTTCTTCGCAAATTTCTTGCATTCTACCGCCAGAACAAACGCCAATAATTTGAGCATTTTTGGTGATTGCTTCCTCGATGCAACTTAAAGTTTCTTCTGTATTTCCAGAATAAGAAGAACCGATAACGAGCGAGTTTTCGTTCACATAATGAGGCAAAGAATACGCGCTTACTCCTTCTACGGGAACGCCAATTTCAGTTGCTACCCAACTTGCAACTAACTTTCCTCCTATTCCAGAGCCACCCATTCCGCAAATAACGATGTTCTTTATTTCTGCAGAAGCAGGTCTTATTGTTGCATTTTCGGCAATCGCTAACGCCTCCGTGATATTCTCGGGAAAGGCACTGATTAATTTTTCCATTGTATTCATCATCTTATCCAATTCTTGATTTCGGTACTTTTGCCCACTCATAGTTTCTAAAACTCGTATCAATTCCAATTTTTTTCAAAATCTTCTTCAATTTGTCCTTTGTAGAACGTTTGTTGATTGAAATATCGTGTGCAAACTTCCAATTTTTTTTATCAATTCTTTCTTTCATCACCTGTGGATGTTCTTCCGTGAACAGTTCCAATTGCGATACATCTCTTCCGTAGTCAAACTCATCCGCGCTAATAATGTTTTCTTTTACCCAATCATCATCGTGCCACAGCTTGTTGAAATTTTCCTGCTTTTTTTGCATTGCTTTGGGGTCTTTCACCCAACCGTAATGGTAAATATACGCATCTATTGGCACAACTTTCAACTTCTCGTTCTCCCCTTTTCTAAATCCTTGTGCATCTTTGTAAGAATAGATGCTTTTGTCATTTTTTATCACTCTAATTTCTTCAGGATACCACTTAGCAGAGGCGCCAACATAGTCATAAGAACCGTAAAAGTGCTTGTACTTAAATAAAAGTCCATCCACTTCTTTGACGTCCTTGTATTCTTCCATTTTAGACTTGATTGTATCTAAATACTTTTCTGACACAACCTCATCTCCTTGAATGTAGAATGCCCAATCAGAATCTTCAGAAATGGCTTTAAAAGCCTTGTCTGTTTCTACAGCCAAGACCTTTCCTCCTTCTCTTAAACTTTCATCCCACTCGGTTTGGATGATTCTAATTTTATCTGGAGCAATGCCCTTGATTAATTCTAAAGTCGCATCATCAGACTTACCAACGGCAACTACAAACTCATCGCAGATGGGCAAAATTGAGAGTATGGCTTCCACGACGGGATAGTCATAAATCAATGCGTTTTTCACAAAAGAGAAACCGGTAACTTTCATTTACTAATATTGAATCTTTGCTCTTAAGGGCATCCCTTAAAATAATAGTGTTCGAATTTAACACAAAAAAGTTTCACAATCACTATTGTTTCTTGCATAAACAGTTGTAATTTTGTAAAAAACATTTCGATGAAAGCAAAAACAGCAAAAGAAACACTTGCCATATCTTCAAAATTAGTTTTGCCAAATGACACCAACACTTTGGGTAATTTATTTGGTGGAGAATTATTGGCTTGGATGGATGTTATCTCAAGTATTTCTGCGCACAGACATTGCAAGAGAGTTGTTGTAACCGCTGCTGTTAATAATGTGTCTTTTCAAGAGCCGATAAAGCAAGCATCGATTGTGACCTTAGAAGCAAAGGTGTCAAGGGCATTTTCTTCTTCAATGGAGATTTTTGTCGATGTTTTTGTAGAAGATAATGTGACGGGAGAAAAAACCAAAAGCAACGAAGCCATTTATACCTTTGTGGCAGTGGATCAGAATGGCGGACCAATTGCAGTTCCAAAATTAATTCCAGAAACGGAGCAAGAAAAAGAACGGTATGACGGTGCACTAAGAAGAAAGCAATTGAGTTTGATTTTGGCTGGAAAAATGAAGCCGAGTGAAGCTGAAGAGTTGAAGAAGTTGTTTATGGGTGAGTGATCTCCCCCGCATCTTGCTTCATCATGCAATCAAAATGCTTTTTCGGGCATTCTTGAAAACCTATTTTAGAACACGGTCGGCAATTCAATCCTTTTACTTCGTGAATAGAAAATTTCTCCTTGTTTTGCGGATAATAAGGATACATTCCCAAGTCTGGAACGGTGTTTCCCCATACAGAATTTATTTGCACGTCAAAACAACTGGCAATGTGCATCATCCCGGTATCATTGGTGATTAGACGTTTGCAAAGCTTCACAATGCTCGCCGATTGGTTTAAATTATACCCTCCGCAAGCGTTTTTTATCGTTGAATCAGGCAAAGTCTCAATCAATTCATTGGCGAAGTCTGCATCCATTTCTCCACCGAGCAAAACAACAGGTTCGTTTAGTTGAGAAATGATTTTCACCAATAGCTCTTTGGGCATTTTCTTCGTTTTGAATTGCGCTCCAATCGCGATTGCCACAAATTTCTTTGCTTCGACATTCAGAGCTTGTTGAACGTCAACCTCATCATTCTCCACAATAAAATACTCACATGGAAGTCTATCATTTTTCACTCCCAACGATGCGACTGTATCAAAATAGCGTTCTACAATATGCATTTTCGGCATTTTGTTTATTTTGAACTTCACAAGCAACCATTTCTTCCAATTTAACTTATTAAAGGCTTTGGAAGGTCGTTTTAATTTTGCTTTTAGTGTTTTTGTTCGGAGGTTGTTGTGCAAATCAACAATCAGGTCGAATTTCTCTTTTTTTAGTGTTGGAATTAGTTCGTCAATGTGGTTTTCCATTGTGTGCAGCTGATCTATTCTTGGGTTATTCTCCAGAATGACTGCAAACTTCTTTTTGGTGAGGTAGTGAATCTCTACATTGGGTAATTGTTCTTTCAAACCTCTTAAAACAGGAGTCGTGAGAACAATATCACCAATAGAACTAAACCGAACAACTAAAATTTTCACAGCTCAAAGGTAATATTAAAGTTCTTTGTAGGCCGCGTAAATTTCTGTCAAAAACGCGTGTCCTTTTTTCATTTCAACATCCAAATCTTCATCAGAGAATGACTGATCAACGTATTCTTGCATATCCATTTGATAGGAGGCCGCTCCTTTATTGGTCACCCACCCGTATCCTCGAATGATTGTGTGCAACGCAAATTCTGGAACCTGCGGATTTAATAAATCCTTGCTCCATGGGTATCTTGAAGCGTCACCATCCATTTGAACCATCAATGTTGCTGCTAAATCTGCTTGCGAACCAACTTTGTTCATTTTTTTGCCTCTGTATTCATCTTTAAGTGGTTCTCCCCAAAGAAGCAAAGGAATTCTATAAAAAGCATTGGCGTTGGGGTAAGTTACCCCAGGCGAGGAATGCCCATGATCCGCGACAAAAACGAAAAGTGTGTTCTTGAACCACTTCTGTTTTTTTGCTTCTTCAAGAAAGTCATTTATGCACCCATCAGCATAAATGATAGAATTCATAAAGTCTTTTTCTTCACCTTTCCAAGTCTGGTTTTTTGCACTTGGATGATCGTAAGGAGAATGCGTACTTCCTGTAAATGCGCAATGCATGAACGGTTCTTTGGTGTTGTTCATTCTCTCAATGAAAATCTTGTACAAGTCTTCGTCGTAATAATTCAACTTCCCTCTTCCTAAGCCATTAGGAAAATCATCTTCATCGATTACATCTTGAAAACCATGGTCCATAAAATAACCACCAATGTTTCCGTATTTTAAGTCTCCTGAGAACATATAATGCGAAGAATATCCCCACTCTTGAAAATCTTGATTCAAAGACCGTAACTTTCGATGTTTTTCGGGTTGCAGAGAGATAGAAATTTCTGGAATTGCCGGATTTCCACTAAAAATACTTGAATTTCCAATTTCAGAAGTGTGTCCAGTCGAATAAATGTTGGTAAATAGCAGTCCTTCTTCTGCTAGCGCATCGAAATTTGGAGTAGCTCCTTTGTTTTGGTCATTTAGACAACCTATAGACCCCGCTGACCAACTTTCTAAAATGACGAAAACAATGTTCGGCCTGTTGTTGTTCAGAATTCTTACATCATGCTTTCTTGGGTAATTATACAATTCTGCAACAATTTCCTTTGCCTCTTTTGGGTCAATTTCAGGCATTAAATCATCTATCTCGCTTCTGTTGTATAAAAGATAACTATTCCCAAAATAATAGGTTGAATTAACGGACAAATCATTCGCGACATGGTTGTTAGAAAAATAGGCAGAATCAATATTTATCGGAATCGATTGCCAACCTCCCCTCGCTAGTAAAAACAAGCCAATTGTCGAAATAGCAAACAAAATTACAGACGTAGAAATTCTCACTAAAAAACTCTGAGAAGTATCTAATTTTCTCTTTTTAAAGAAGAGTTTTGCCAATTTCCAACCAAAAACGAATTCTAAAATTGAATAAATAACAAACCAGAAGGTCATTCCATAATCAGCCGTTCTAAACACCTCATCTGGATTAGAAAGGTGCATGAAGACACGGGAGGTAAGTTTGTGATTCCATTCTGGATAGGCATTTATTTCTCCGGCATGTATAAATGCAACGATAATTAATTCAAACGACAGAACACCAAAAAATAAAATTCTCGTCCATTTTGCAGGGTGAATAATTCGAATTATCAACACAACAAGAGGCAGTAGGCAAAGATAAGCACCCATTGAAATATCAAGGCGAATAGAATAAAAGAAGGTTAAGAACCAATCTCCCCAACTTACATCTTGGAACTTGTCCCAGTTATGAATAGAAAACAATATTCTTTGAAAATCAAACACCAAAACCCAAAACAATAGCAGTTTTAAAAGTTGTAAAAAAAGATGTTTGATATTCTGCATCAGGCAAAGGTATATTATTCTATGTAGAATAGAAGAAATAGAAATGAAGATTTGCAAAAATTCAACCTCGCGAAAACAACCTTCTATCCGCTTCTTAATTCCGTTTAACGGTTTAGCAAAGAGTTTTAAGCGTGTTTTCTATATTTCATCTATACATTATAAGGACTAAAAGCAATTATTCTCCCCTCAAACTTGCAATATACCTTTGAAAAATCTATTTTTGCCCCCTTTAAAAATAGATAATAAAGAATTATGGAATCAATGATAATTTACATGCCAATTGCAGCTGCCATTATAGGACTGTTATATATGTTGGTGAAAAAGTCTTGGGTAATGAAACAAGACGCAGGTGATGGTAAGATGAAAGAAATTTCTGACCACATCTATGAAGGAGCTTTGGCATTCTTAAAAGCAGAATACAGATTACTTTCGTTTTTTGTAATCGGAGTAAGTATTGCTCTTGCTGTTGTTGCTTATTTTGTGCCTTCAACGCACTGGATGATTGTAGTTGCATTTGTTTTCGGCGCTCTTTTCTCTGCAGTCGCAGGTAATATAGGAATGCGTATAGCAACCAAAACAAACGTTCGAACAACGCAAGCTGCTCGTACAAGTTTACCTCAAGCATTAAAAGTTTCTTTCGGTGGTGGTACTGTAATGGGATTAGGAGTTGCTGGTTTAGCCGTTTTAGGTTTAACACTATTCTTTATTGCGTTTTACAATATGTTTATGGAGCCTGGGGAAGCATTTTCTACGGATAAAATGACAATCGTTTTAGAAACATTGGCTGGATTCTCTTTAGGTGCTGAATCAATTGCGCTGTTTGCAAGAGTCGGTGGTGGAATTTTTACAAAAGCAGCAGATGTTGGCGCTGATCTAGTAGGTAAAATTGAAGCTGGAATTCCAGAAGATGATCCTCGTAACCCTGCAACAATTGCGGATAACGTGGGTGATAATGTTGGTGATGTTGCTGGAATGGGTGCTGATTTATTTGGCTCTTACGTAGCGACAGTTTTAGCAGCAATGGTATTAGGAAATTACATCATTAGAGACAATGGTGCTACTGAAGGCTTTGATGGAATGGGACCAATTTTGTTGCCAATGGCAATCGCTGGGGTTGGAATCATCATTTCTATGATCGGTACAATGTTGGTGAAAATTAAATCAAACGACGCAAAAGAAAAAGAAGTAATGAGAGCCTTAAATATAGGTAATTGGTTTTCAATTGCATTAGTTGCAGTAGCGTGTTACGTATTAATTACTTGGATGCTTCCAGAAACTATGATGATGAGCTTCTTTGGAGAAGATCTCGTTGAAATTTCTTCTATGAGAGTCTTTGGAGCAGCAATTATTGGTTTAATTGTTGGAGCTGGAATTTCTTCTGTTACAGAATACTACACAGGATTAGGCAAGAAACCGATTTTAAAAATCGTTCAACAATCTTCTACAGGTGCTGGAACAAACATCATTGCAGGTTTAGCAACGGGTATGATTTCTACTTTCCCAACAATTTTATTATTTGCAGGTGCAATTTGGGGATCGTATGCATTCGCAGGATTCTACGGAGTTGCACTAGCTGCTTCGGCAATGATGGCAACAACGGCTATGCAATTAGCGATTGATGCTTTCGGACCGATTGCAGATAATGCAGGTGGTATTGCAGAAATGAGTGAGCAAGATCCTATTGTTAGAGAAAGAACAGATATTTTAGATTCAGTGGGTAACACGACTGCTGCAACAGGTAAAGGATTTGCGATTGCTTCTGCAGCGTTAACTTCTTTGGCATTGTTTGCTGCTTATGTAACCTTCACAGGAATCGATGGAATTAATATTTTCAAAGCACCCGTTTTAGCGATGCTGTTTATTGGTGGAATGGTACCGGTAGTATTCTCTGCATTAGCAATGAATGCGGTTGGTAGAGCTGCCATGGAAATGGTGCAAGAAGTTAGACGTCAATTCAGAGAAATTCCTGGGATTATGGAAGGAACTGGAAAACCAGAATACGATAAGTGTGTGGCAATTTCAACTGAAGCTTCCTTGAAGCAAATGATGTTGCCAGGAATCTTAACGATTGGTTTTCCATTAGTGATTGCATTTTTGCCAATGCTATTTGGAATGGATACATTGATGATTGCAGAAATGTTAGGAGGATATATGGCAGGTGTAACTGTTTCAGGTGTTCTTTGGGCAATCTTCCAGAATAATGCTGGTGGTGCTTGGGACAACGCTAAGAAATCTTTTGAAGCAGGTGTGATGATTGACGGAGAAATGACTTACAAAGGTTCTGAAGCTCACAAAGCAGCAATCACTGGAGATACAGTTGGAGATCCTTTTAAAGATACTTCTGGTCCTTCAATGAATATCTTAATTAAGTTAACTTGTTTGATAGGTTTGGTTATAGCACCAATTTTAGGTGACGGTCACGGAAACGAGAATTATTCTCAAGCTGGAATGTGTTCTATGAAGAAAACAGAATGTAGCATGAAAGACAAGAAAGCTTGTCCTCACGAGGCGAAGAAATCTTGCCACTCTGAAGAAGCAAAATGCGACATGAAAGCAATGAAATGCGACATGAGCAAGATGGCTGATATGAGCAAAGAAGAAATGCTAGCGATGTGTACTGAAAAAGGATGTTCTCCAGAAGAAATGGAAATGTGTATGAACATGTTTAATGAAGAAGGAAACTTTGTAGGTCATGGTGACATGAAAAAATGTTGCAAGAAGGACAGCAAAGAATGTAAAAAAGATTCTTCTACTGATTCAGCAGAAGAGACGGAGTAAGATTCTTACTTTTTTAATATTGAAACGCTTTGAGAAATCAAGGCGTTTTTTTGTTGTAACAAATTAAACCTCCCGATAAAAGAAACAACCTCAGATCCATAGATAAAAAATGAGTTTCCCTTTCATCTTCATCTATATTTTCTTAACTTAAATAAGAAAATAACCACTATGAATAAAGAAACAACCGTTCTCCCTGAACAAATAATGACCAAAATCTATACTATCAGAGGTCAAAAAGTGATGATTGATAGAGATCTAGCAGAATTGTATGGCGTAGAAACGAAAGTATTAAAGCAAGCGGTCAGAAGAAATATTTACCGTTTTCCGAAAGATTTTATGTTTGAGTTAACAAAAGAAGAGTTTTACAACTTGAGGTCACAAATTGTGACCTCAAGTTACGGAGGCAATAGATATCTCCCCATGGCTTTCACAGAACAAGGTGTTGCCATGTTGTCTAGTGTATTAAACAGCAAAGAAGCAATCATCGTTAATATTCAAATAATTCGACTTTTCACAAAAATGAAAGCTGTACTTTCTGAGCATCAAGAATTACTTTCAGAAATTGAAACCATCAAGCAAAAAACAAATTCACAGGATGAAAAAATTGAGCAAATATTCAATTATTTAAATCAATTCGTTGAGAAAAAAACGAAGAGAAAAGAGATGGGTTATAGAAAGTGACGAAATTTTTCATCCTTGTTTCTTTTAAACTCTATATTTGAAAAAAACGAATTCCAACTAAAATAAAGAATTATGGTTGCCAAAGTTTTAACTCTTGTCTTCTTAACTCTCAGTATTGTGTTTTATAGAGGGGCCTTTTCAACTATTCATAAAAATATTGTGACGTACAATTCTAATTTCAAGCTTTATGATGGTGCTGTCTTTCCTCTTGATGTCAACTATCAAGGAGTGTACACAATTGAACTTTCTTTAGTGGACACGACGAACAATTTATGCTATTCTTTTTCCTCAACACCAATGCTAGATTTTCTCAACACAACTGAAGAAAAAATTTTAGACTCTAGTCATAAAGAAGTAGCCAGCTTTAAAGCTTTACCTAACAGTTACAAATTTAATTTTTCAATTAATTCAAAAGACCAATTTGACTGTGAGATTCATGTAAAAGAAATCACAGCTACAGCAAGTAAAAACTCCTACATTGACAGAGAATTCAAACCGTTAAAGGAAGGCTTATTCTATGTCTTTTTCTCCTTAGCAGTCCTTTTTCTCTTAGTCTATTTACGTCAGGTATCAAAAAGAAAATGAAGAGTTTCTTCAACATGAGGTAGAATAAATCGATTCTCATTTTTGTCGCGAATTCACACGAATAAAAGAGCATTCGTTTATGAATACTCAAGAGCTAGCCCTTTTTCTTGTGATTGAAAAAAGTGTGTAAAATATCAGTTTTCACTTTCATCTTCCCAACTATTTTCTTAACTTAAATAAGAAAACAACCACTATGAATAAAGAAACAACCGTTCTCCCTGAACAAATAATGACCAAAATCTATACTATCAGAGGTCAAAAAGTGATGATTGATAGAGATTTAGCAGAATTGTATGGCGCAGAAACGAAAAGACTAAAAGAGTCTGTCAAAAGAAATATCAAACGGTTTCCGAATGATTTTATGTTTGAATTAACAGTTGCCTCCGTAACTTGAGGTCGCAAATTGCGACCTCAAGTTACGGAGGCAACAGATATCTTACCATGGCTTTCACAGAACAAGGTGTTGCCATGTTGTCAAGCGTGCTTAAAAGTGATCGAGCAATTGCGGTAAATATTCAAATAATACGCCTTTTTACAAAAATGAAAGCGGTTTTATCTGAACATCAAGAATTGCTTTCAGAAATTGAAGACATCAAACAAAAAGCAAATTCACAGGATGAAAAAATTGAGCAAATATTCAATTATTTAAACCAATTCGTTGAGCAAAAAATGAAGAGAGAAAAAGTGGGGTATAAAAAGTGAACTTGAAAGTAATTGAACTACGAATGCCCTGGTAAAAGGCTTTGAATCTGTGCATCTTCTTCATTAATTTCTTAACTTAAAGAAGAAAATAACCACTATGAATAAAGAAGCAAACGTTCTCCAAGAACAAATAATGACCAAAATCTACACTGTCAGAGATCAAAAAGTGATGATTGATAGAGATTTAGCAGAATTGTATGGCGTAGAAACGAAAGTATTAAAGCAAGCAGTCAGAAGAAATATTTACCGTTTTCCGAATGATTTCATGTTTGAGTTAACAAAAGAAGAGTTCAATAATTGGAGGTCACAAATTGTGACCTCCAATTTAGGAGACAAAATGGGATTAAGATATTCACCCATGGCTTTCACCGAACAAGGAGTTGCAATGTTGTCTAGTGTATTAAACAGCAAAGACGCAATCATTGTTAATATTCAAATAATAAGATTGTTTACAAAAATGAAAGCGGTTTTATCTGAGCATCAAGAATTACTTTCAGAAATTGAAGACATCAAACAAAAAACAAATTCACAGGATGAAAAAATTGAGAAAATATTCAATTATTTAAATCAATTCGTTGAGAAAAAAACGAAGCGAAAAAAGATGGGCTATAAAAAGTGAAATAGGAAGTTCAAAAAAAGGATAATAAGAATGAGTTGCACTGTTCAGTTTTAGCTAATTTATCCTTTCTAAAAAGGAACTTATTTCCCAACTTGCTCACCCATTTTTAGCAAGGTTTCAATCCCTTTTTCGCAAAATTCAATCAAATTTTGCGAAAAATCGACCTTTTCGGCCTCAAAAAGAACAATTAGCGTAGAACCCCCAAACGAGAAATATCCTTTTTCATCACCCTTTTTTACCCGAGAATTTGGGGTGTATGTTTGGTGAATTCCTGCGGTTAAAGTTGCGCCAATATCACAGACTAAAACATCCCCATATTGGTCATTTTGAACGCTGCAATATTCTCTTTTATTCTGTAAAAAGATGTCCACCTTTTGACGCAGAGCAATGGGGGAAACAGAGTAATAATCACCCTTAATTTTGACGCTTTCACTGACAATTCCACTCACTGGAAAATGAAATCTATGGTAATCTACGGGCGCTAAACGCACAATCATCATAGAACCATTATGGTATTTTTTTGCCAATTCTTCGTTCTGTAAAAAGGTCTTTAAATTGAACTCGCTCCCTTTTACATAGAATTTTTGCGTGTCTGTAATCTTTGGAAAAACCAAAACTCGACCGTCTGCAGGAGAAACAATTCCTTCGCCGATTGGACGGGCACTTTTCTTTATTTTTCTGTAGAAAAAGTCATTAAAATGTTCAAATTCCTGTTTTTGATACTCGTTTAAGTCAATTTTGTGCTTTTCTACGAAGGGTTTAATTTTACTCTTAGAAAGCGAACTGCTCATGTATTTTCCGAATGCAACCGAAAAATATTTGCGTTTCACCATCAACCAAAGTGACATTCTCCCAAAAGGATTACCTCCATACAAAAAATTCAAAAAACCATTGCCTGGAACTTTCTCTATTTCTTCTTTGCCCGTTGAGTTATTAATGTAATGAATTTCTTGCATTGGGGTAAAAGTAGTGAAATTAATCTTCGGATTTTGAAATTTTTATCGGCTGCCCTTCCTCACATTCACATGAATCCAAATCGACCTGCCCAATCTCAGCATCAGTGGCCAGGCTACTAAGAAAGATAAAATCATAGCTCCGAAGTAAACCCAAATCATAGCTCCGTCTGCAAATAATGCTAGAAACAAAAAAGGAACTTCGATGAGAACAATAATAGGGTAACTTGTCCATAACGAACCGAGCCAAAAACCGGGTTCCATTTCATAATGAAAATTGCAATTTGGACATTCTTCTGGCATTTCTAACATCTCTGAATAGACAATCACACCTTTTTTTGTAAAAAGGTCTCCTTTTCTGCAGTTGGGACAATTAAGTCCTAACACAGACTGCACTAATGTCTTATCCTTTGCCAAATTGCTGCATTAAAAAAGGGATGCTCTCACATCCCTTCAATTTAATATTCAAACGTATCCATAAAGCTTGTATTGAAGTCTCCTTCTATAAATTTAGGGTCTTCCATTAACTTTTGATGGAATGGTATCGTTGTTTTCACACCTTCAATGATGTATTCATCCAAGGCTCGTTTCATTTTTTTAATTGCTTCTTCTCTTGTTTGTGCAACAACAATTAATTTAGAAATCATTGAATCATAATGAGGAGAAATTTCATATCCAGCATAAACGTGCGTGTCAATTCTCACTCCGTGCCCTCCTGGTGCATGGTAAGTCAGAATTTTCCCTGGAGAAGGTCTGAAATTCGCATCTGGATCTTCAGCATTGATTCTGCATTGAATTGCATGCATTGTAGGAAATAAATTGCCCCCTGTAATTTTCTCTCCGGCAGCCAATTTAATTTGCTCCTTGATTAAATCATAGTTCGTCACTTCCTCCGTAATTGTATGCTCTACTTGAATTCTCGTATTCATTTCCATGAAATAAAATTCTCTGTGTTTATCCACTAAGAATTCTACCGTTCCAACTCCTTCGTAATCAACAGCTTTTGTTGCTTTGATGGCCGCAGCACCCATTTTCTTACGCAACGCATCGGTCATAAATGGAGAAGGCGTTTCTTCTACCAGTTTTTGGTGACGACGTTGAATGGAACAATCTCTTTCAGAAAGATGTATTGCATTTCCGTATTGGTCACCTGCAACCTGAATTTCGATGTGGCGAGGTTCTTCAATGAATTTCTCCATGTACAAGCCATCATTTCCGAATGCAGCAGCAGATTCTGCTCTTGTTGCATCCCAAGCCGCTTCCATGTCTTCTACTTTCCAAACAACACGCATTCCTTTACCACCACCGCCGGCAGTTGCTTTCAGAATGATTGGATATTTCACTTTTTCAGCTGTTTTAATGGCGTCAGGCAAATCTTTCAATAAACCTTTTGAACCTGGAATACAAGGAACACCAGCCTTAAGCATCGTTGATTTCGCATTGGCTTTATCTCCCATTCCTGCAATTTGCTCGGGAGTTGCACCAATAAATTTGATATCGTGTTCTTCGCAAACTTTTGAGAATTTTTCATTCTCCGATAAGAAACCATAACCTGGGTGAATAGCATCTGCATTGGTTATTTCTGCAGCCGCAATCACACTTGGAATGGAGAGGTAAGAAAGTGCACTTTGCGCAGGACCTATACATACCGCCTCATCTGCAAAGCGCACAGGTAAACTATCTTTATCAGCAGTCGAATAAACGGCAACTGTTTTGATACCCATTTCTTTACATGTACGAATGATTCGCAATGCAATTTCTCCTCTATTGGCAATCAATATTTTTTTGAACATGCCTCGTTATATTTTTCGATTAATTCAAAAAAGAATGAATGAATTCACTCTTTTAAGAAATATTTATAGTGAATTAAGAAGGGTCTACCAAGAATAATGGTTGATCATATTGAACAGGTGTTGAATCATCAACCAATACTTTTACAATTTTCCCTGTAACTTCCGCTTCAATTTCATTGAACAACTTCATTGCTTCAATGATGCAAATTGCATCTCCCAATTTAATGGTGTCTCCAACAACAATAAAAGGTGGCTTCTCAGGAGTTGAAGATCTGTAAAAAGTCCCAATCATTGGTGATTTTACTGTGATGTACTTAGAATCTTCTTCTTGTTCTGCCGCAGCACTTGTAGCAACTGGTGTCTCTGCAACTACAGGTGCTGTTGCAATAACAGGTGCTGCAATTTGAGCAACTGGTGCTGCTGCTTGCACAACAATTTGTTCTTGAAATTTCTTTTTCTTATCATCAGACTTGATGACAATCTTAAAATCTTTTTGTTCGATTTCAACCTCACTCACGCCAGACTTAGCGACAAATTTGATTAAATCTTGGATCTCTTTAATATTCATTTTCTACTGGTTTTTAATGTGTCAAAAATACTAATTTTTAGTAATTAAGGGTATTTCCGTTTAAGAATTATACGCCCACTTTAAGTAAACAGCCCCCCAGGTAAAACCTCCACCGAATGCTGATAAAATAAGTGTATCTCCTTTTTTCAATTGCTTTTCATAATCCCAAAGACAAAGTGGAATGGTTCCAGAGGTTGTGTTTCCATACTTCTGAATATTAATCATCACCTTTTCTTTGGATAATCCCATTCTATTTGAGGTTGCATCAATGATTCTTAAATTCGCTTGGTGCGGAACCAACCAATCAACATCATCGCTAGACAGGTTGTTGTCTTCCATTATTTTTGCCGACACATCTGCCATATTGGTCACGGCGAACTTAAATACTTGCTTTCCTTCTTGCTTTACGTAGTGTTGTCTTTTTTCAACCGTCTCAATTGACGGAGGTAAAACTGATCCACCCGCAGGTTGCACTAAATATTCTCTTCCTGCTCCGTCATTTTCGAGGATGAAATTTTGGATTCCTAGACCTTCTGTATTTGGTTCTAATAAAACGGCACCAGCACCATCACCAAAAATAACACATGTTGTTCTGTCTTCATAATCAACAATTGTTGACATCATATCAGCTCCCACCACGATTACTTTCTTGTATCTTCCTGTTTCTATAAACTGCGTTGCTGTTGAGAGCGAGTAAATAAAACCTGAGCAAGCTGCGTTTAGGTCAAACCCCCATGCGTTAGTTAGTCCTGCTTTATCGCAAACAATATTTGCTGTACTTGGAAAAGGGTAATCTGCGGTAACAGTTCCAACGATAATTAAATCAATGTCTTCTGCTTTGGTATTTGTTTTCTTCAGCAAACCAAGAACAGCTTCTGTTGCCATGTCCGAAGTTGCACCATTTTTCATGATTCTTCGCTCTTTGATTCCAGTTCTTGATAGAATCCATTCGTTATTGGTATCGACCATTTTAGACAACTCTTCATTGTCTAGAACATAGTCTGGAACATATCCTTGAACTCCTGTTATTGCTGCTGTAATTTTGCTCATATTTCAATTAAATGCTTCGCCAATTTTAGTAGCCAATCCTGATTTTGCTACCTCAAACGAATGAATTATCATATTTTTAACGGCGATGTCATTGGAAATCCCGTGACCTATAATCACATTTCCTTTGACTCCTAAAACTGGAGTTCCGCCGTAATTTTCGTAATTAAATCTATCAAAAAATTCATCTCGAATTCCTCTTTTTCGCATCAAAGTATATATTCCTTCTGCTTCTTTGAGAACGATGTTTCCTGTAAAGCCATCGCAAACAACAACGTCTGCAACACCATTAAAAATGTCGCGCCCTTCAATGTTTCCGATGAAGTTTACTTCTGTTGATTCCGAAAGCAATTTATGCGTTGCTTGCGTAAGAATATTGCCTTTGGAGGCTTCTTCTCCTATATTTAACAGGGCAACCCTTGGTTTTTCATTCTGATACACATTTTGAGAGTATAAAGAACCTAAAACGGCGAATTGGTACAAGACATCTGGTTTGCAATCGGCATTAGAACCAACGTCCAACAAAATAGATTTTGCGCCATTAATTGCGGGAAGAGTAGATGTTATACAAGGGCGAATCACTCCTGGAATGGTTGTGATTTTAAACATTGCTCCGACCAGCATCGCCCCGGTGTTACCGGTACTAGCGAATGCATTGATTTTCTTGGCCGCCAACATTTCAAAGCCAATAGCTATAGAACTGTTTGGTTTTTGCGAGATTGCTCTTGCTGGATGATCATGCATTGTAATGACATCTGGAGCGTGTACAATTTCGTAATTATCGGCATTCTCGTTTAACGAAGAAAGGCCACTCAAGATTTGATCCTGGTCGCCTATTAAGACAATATTAATGTCTGTCGAAAGTTCCTTTCGAGCTAAAACTGCACCTGCAATATTTGCGTCTGGTGCAAAGTCACCTCCTGATACATCTATACCTATCTTCATAAAGAAGGGTTAAATGTAATCAATTAAATGGCAACTTCTTTCTCTGCTACTACTTTTCCTTTGTAGTATAATTTCCCTTCATGCCAGTGAGCATGATGGAATAAATGAGGTTGTCCAGTTGTTGGGCATGTTGCAATGTTATTAGCAAATGCTTTCACATGCGTTCTTCTCTTGTCACGTCTCGTTCTCGAGATCTTTCGTTTTGGATGTGCCATCTTATCTTATTTATATTCTTTTATTCTCTATTTTACTTCTTCTTACCCTTGGATAAGTCTTTTAATGCTTGCCAACGAGGATCAATGTATTCTTCCTCTGTATTTTCGATGTTTTCATCTTCATTGTCTGAAGAATTATCATCGCTTGTAACCAATATGTACTCGTCTAAAATTGAAATCAAATCCTCATTGCATTCTCCTTCTGGATGAATGTTTCTGTAGGACAAAGATACATTAATCAATTCAAGAATGTTCTCTTTTACATCAATTTCGTATTCTTCTGGGTAAACAACAATTAATGATTCATCGTCTGACGGTTTCGTGTCAAATTTATAAATCAGTTGGTATTCACCGCTAATTTCAACATTCAAAGGATCGTTGCAACGGTCGCAATCGATAACAACAACACCATCGATGGTGAAATTACCAATGAGCATTGTTTCTTTTTTCTCAAACAATAACTCAACCTTTACCTTTCCTTTATGAATGATAGAGTACTCAAAGCTTTCAAAGAACGAGTCTGTGATTTTAAAATCGAATGTATGTTTCCCAATTTTAAGTCCTACAAAGGGGATGATATACTCGTTTTCTAATTTCACTTTCTCAATCTGTGCCTTTCATAGTGAAAGACGGGGCGCAAAGATAGTAATTTTATGGATAAAAAAATGATTGTTTTGTTTTTTTTCTTCTTCGCAATTATCGGGGAAGGTCTCGACCATTCTCCCCTACTCTTATTGCCTAATCTCTCCTAAACTCCTTTCTCGGACTTATTTCCAAATAATTTGCGCTTGCTTCTTTCTCTTGCACATGATTTCGATAAGTGTCAATTGCCACGTAAATCGCATTGCGCATGGATGCTCCTGATGCTTGATTCTTCCCAACGATGTCATAGGCTGTTCCGTGATCGGGGGAGGTTCTAACAATTGGCAAACCTGCAGTAAAGTTAACCCCTTCGTCAAAAGATAAGGCTTTAAACGCCGATAATCCTTGATCGTGATACATGGAAAGAACTCCGTCGAAATTTGCTCTGGCAGAAGAGCCAAAAAAGCCATCGGCTGGGTAAGAACCAAATGCTAAAACACCTTCATTCTTCGCTTTTTCAATAGCTGGGTGAATGCTTTCATTTTCTTCTGCTCCCATTTTTCCATTCTCACCGGCATGCGGATTTAAGCCTAAAACAGCTATTTTTGGTCGAGAAATGCCAAAATCTTTCTTCAATGAGCTGTTAAAAGCAACAATTTTATCGTAAACTTTGTCTAAAGTGATTGCAGAACTAACGTCTTTGATTGGAATGTGGCTGGTTACCAAACCAACGCGGAGTGAATCTGCAACCATCAACATCAAGGCCTCATCTTGACCCGACATGTCTGCCAAATATTCTGTGTGACCGGGAAATTTGAATCCAGATTTGCCCATTGCATCCTTATTAATCGGTGCCGTTACCAGAACATCAATTTTGCCCGATGCTAAATCTTGCGTTGCACGTTCTAAAGACTCAAAAGCGTATTTACCTCCAGATTCTGTTGCTTTTCCGAGGTCAAAAGTAATTTCATCTTCCCAAATGTTAATCACATTGACTTTGTTGTCCATTGCTTTTTCGGCAGAATCACAAGAGTTGAAATTAAAATCATCGAATTCCATTTGTTTCTTGTGAAAAGAGAACACCTTCGAGGATGCATAAATGATTGGTGTGCAATCGAGCAATAAACGGTTGTCGTTGAGTGCTTTCATCACCACCTCAGGACCTATTCCATTAATATCTCCTATCGAAATGCCAACTTTCACAATTGGTCGAGTGATTTTTTCTTTTTTGGCTTCTTTTACCTTCTCCATTATTTATAACTTTTAAAGAAGTGATACAACATTCTCACGCCAACGCCTGATCCGCCTCTTGTTCTGTAGGCAGAATCTTTGTTTAACCAAGCTGGACCAGCAATATCCAAGTGAATGTAAGGCGAAGTCACAAAGTTTTCTAAAAACTTGCCTGCCGTTATCATTCCCGCAGAAGGACCTCCAATATTCTTTAAATCCGCAATCGGTGACTTCATTTGCTCGCCATATTCTTCCCAAAATGGAAAAGTAATGGTTCGCTCGTAGCATTTTTGCCCTGCTTTTTCGAGTTGCTCAAAATAAGTGTCTTTTGCATTGCCCATAATGCACGTTGCTTGTTCACCAACCGCTCTATGTGCTGCGCCTGTTAAAGTCGCCGCGTCAATGACCAATTCTGGTTTAAATTTCTTAGAATAAGTCAATGCATCTGCCAAAATCATTCGCCCCTCGGCGTCTGTATTCAGAACCTCAACGGTTAAACCATTCATCATTGTTATCACATCTCCGGGTGCATAGGCGTTTAATCCGGGTCTGTTATCCGTTGCTGGAATCAATGCGATAAGATGCACAGGCAATTCTTGCTTCGCTGCTAAGTAGATTGCTCCAACCATTGTTGCCGCACCACCCATGTCACTTTTCATAATGTCCATAGAATTGGCTGTTGGCTTTAAACTTAAACCTCCAGTGTCATAAACAACGCCTTTTCCAACCAAAACGATTGGTTTTTTATTCTTCGCCTTTTTGGGTTTGTATTCTATAATAGAGAATGTCGGAGGATCAATTGAACCTTTATTCACTGACAGAAGTCCTCCCATTTTCAAGGCCTCTATTTGTGCTTTCTCCAAAACGGTAACCTCTAAGTTGGCATCATTTGCAAGCGCTGTGATTTCTTCTGCAAATTGTTCTGCATTTAAGAAAGAAACAGGTTCATTGACCATGTCTCTTGCCCAAAAAACAGCCGTTGTGATGTCAAATAATTCTTCGATGGCATCGTCTCCAAAAGAATCTTCCACGAGGATATTCTCTAGTTTGTATTCTCTTTTTTCTTCGTCTTTGAAATATTTCAAGAACTGATAGCTTGTCAATAGAAAACCTTCCAATAAATCAAAGGCGTGTCGTTTATCTCCTAAGAATGCAACTTCTTCAACCTCTTTATTCAATGCTTTTCTGATTTTAGCTCCTGCAACTCTGTTTTTTTCAGCATCCTTATTGGATTTAACTAAAAAAATTGAGGACTCTAACTCGTTGACAATTGTAAAATCATCGTCTTTCTTAAGAAAAGCAGTAAACAATTTTTTGTCCGTTGCCGAAATAGAGGAAGGTATATTTTCTGCATCACCAATGATAACTCTGTATGGTGAATTTTTAAGTGTTTTACTTTCTGATAATTTCATGTTGCGAAGATAAGAGTATTAATTAATGATTCAATGGTTCAATGATTTAATGATTTATATATTCTAAAATAAAACTTCCTTCTTTTACATAAGTTCTCGAAAGCTCCAACGCTCTAATGCTCTAATAGTAATACTCAAATTCTTCTATCTGAATAAAGCCTTGTTCTGCGTTGTTTGATTTGCTTTCGTGGACTAATTTAACGGGCAAACCGTCTTGGTAAACAAATTGTGAATGTCTTCGGGTCAAGTATTTCGTTCCGCTGAAAGTAGAGTCAATAAAACCACTGCAAAGTCCATTTTCATCGTATTCTATTGTTCTTTTTGTACGAAAAGGGAAGTGTTCAGACGTAATTTCAACAGGATATCGTTTCGATTTATCATAACTGTACTCAATCGCATTAAACTCATTCACTGTATTTTCTACTTGGTAGGATTTTACTCTTTTTTTCGGACTTCCAAAGATAATTCTGTCAGAAGGTGTTGGACTTAATATCGAATCTACCGAGAGTGCGCCCCAATTTTTTCGGTGCAACATATAGAATAAATAGTCTCCTGATTCTTCGTTCTGATAGACTAAGAATTTTTCAGAATACTCTACCTTTTTATAGATGGCATATTGTTCTTCAAAATCACTGTCCATGTCTTTGTCTTGCCTTTTAAAACTGACTGGAGAATATCCGTATTGGTCTTTTTTTGCAGAATAATCGAATACCAACGAACCGACTGTTATGTATTCGTAAAATTGCGCAATTTCTACTTTTTGAACCTCTCCTTCTTCGTTAAAAGAATAGATTTTAGACTCTTTTGGGATGCTTTCTTCTGAAGTATTACTTGTGTGAGGGTAGATGTAGTGAGTGATTTTCCTTACTTTATTTTCTTTAATCAATGAATCTGCAAACCACGTTGGGAAGGACATGTTTGTTTCATTCTCCGAAAAAGTTTGTGCAAGATTGATAATGAAAGGTTGGTATTTCTTCTTTGTTAAACGCAAGGTTTTTTCTTCTCCTTCAGAACAGGAAAATAAGAGCAGAATGAAAAAAGAATAGAAAATGTATTTCATTGTAGGTGTAAAGATAGTAAAAACAGTTGTTTTATTTGAGGTGTGAATTGTTTAAAATGGAACGCTGATTACGCAGATTTAGCTGATTTACGCAGATGCGTTAAAACACCTGTTTTTCTTGATGAAAAGTAAGGTGAATTGAAAAATGACCGAGAGGTTTACCTTGGAGGGTTGAAAAAGGCAATTTGCAGGGGTTCAAAAGAATTCTTACCTTTGGATGAATTCACAGTTCAAAGTAAAAAGTATGCTGTTTTTTGCCATTTATAGATGAAAGTTTTCCTCGTTTTTCTTTTCTTATCGCTTTCTTCGATTTCTACAAGTCAATTAGGAGGGTATATTGGAGCGTCACACACTTCTTTCTACGAGAATTCACAATTTTCAGTGATCCAGTCAGTAGAATTTAACTTTGGAGCAGGTGGACTATGTCCTACACCCGCATATTATTCATTTACAATTTCTGGCAATGACATTCTATTAGACGTTGCATACAGCGTACTAGGTGTTTGGCCTGCTTTTTATTGCAAAAGAATAGACACCTTTACTTTAGATATTCCGCCTGGGGTTTATAACTTGTCTGTTTGTGTTGAAATACTAAACGTTGATATAGACACGCAAGAACCAATCACAACTAACGCAGGTTGCAACATCGACTCCAACCTTGTTTTGGGCAATTATGAAGATGTAGAAAGCATAGACAATTCTATCTTCACCTTTTTAAATCCTGCTGCTTCTAAAATTTCTATTTACACCCTAAACAATCTAAAAATTCACGAAATTCAGCTAATAGATTACCAAGGAAAAATGGTAAAAATAGAGGCTTATAACTTGTCTTCTATAGATGTTTCATTGCTTTCTTCCGGCTATTATTTTTTGAAGTTTGCAACAAACCAAGGAGTGTTAACAAGAAAGATTTATATCTCACACCTCTAAAAATCGAATTGCCCTGAGTGAATCTTCAGAGTTGCAATTCACTCTTTGCAATTTCCTTACCTTTACACCATGTTAAACGAACGTCCAATAACTGATTGGTTGCCTATTACCAAAAAAGAACTCGAAAAACACGGTTTTGACGAGGTCGATGTCGTCCTTATTTCGGGCGATGCTTATATCGATCATCCTTCTTTTGGGACGGCAGTAATTGGTCGTATTATCCAAGATGAGGGTTTCACCGTTGCCATTGTTGCGCAACCAAGTTGGAATGACGATTTGCGTGATTTTAAGAAATTTGGACGTCCTAAATATTTCTTTGGAGTAACGGCTGGTTGCATGGATTCTATGGTGAATCATTACACGGCAAACAAACGAAAGCGTTCTACAGACGCCTATACTCCAGGTGGAATGTCGGGATTTAGGCCTGATTATGCAACGGAAACCTACGCTAAAATTCTCAAAGAAATTTACCCAGATGTTCCTGTTTTGATTGGAGGCATTGAGGCATCTTTAAGAAGAGTAACGCACTACGATTATTGGTCGGACCGGTTGCGACCTTCTATTTTGGAAGATTCAAAAGCGGATTTGCTCGTTTACGGAATGGGCGACCAACCACTGAGAGAAATTCTGAAATTACTGAAGAAAGGGGTGCCCTTTTCTGGACTAAGAACCTTAAAACAGGTGGCATTTATCCAAGAAAGTGATGAAAACTTGCCCAAAAATAAAAATTGGAACACTTTGGAATTATCCAGTCATGAAGTGTGCTTGCAGGACAAAATAAAATTTGCAGCGAACTTCAAAACGATAGAAGTGGAGTCGAATAAATGGCAGGCAGATAGAATTACGCAGAAAATTGGAGAACGAACATTGGTGATTAATCCACCGTACAAAACAATGACGGAAAAGGAAATTGACACCTCTTTTGATTTGCCCTACACGCGTTTGCCTCATCCGAAATACAAAAAACGTGGAGCAATTCCTGCGTATGACATGATTAAATTCTCCGTCAACATTCACAGAGGTTGTTTTGGAGGTTGCAGTTTTTGCACCATTTCTGCGCACCAAGGAAAATTTATTGCTTCTCGAAGTGAAAAATCCATCATGAAAGAGGTGGATAAAGTGGTCGAGCATCCCGATTTTAAAGGCTACATTTCTGACATTGGCGGTCCTTCTGCGAATATGTACAGAATGAAAGGCATTGACGAAAGTATTTGTGCAAAATGTTCCAGCCCGAGCTGTATTCATCCTGTGATTTGCAGTAATTTGGACACTTCTCACAAGCCTTTGACCAACTTATACAGAAAGGTAGATGCGCATCCTGGTGTGAAAAAAGCGTTTATCGGTTCTGGAATTCGCTACGACTTATTGGTCGATGATTTTAATAAGAACAATGAAGACGGCAATCACGAAGAATACATTGAGCAAGTAATTAAGCGGCACATTAGCGGACGATTGAAAGTTGCTCCCGAGCACACTTCTGACGCGACTTTAAAATTAATGAGAAAGCCATCTTTTAAGTATTTCCATAAATTCAAAGAGACGTATGACCGTATTTCTATCAAGCACGGTCTCAATCAACCATTAATCCCTTATTTTATATCTTCTCACCCCGGTTGCGACAATGAAGACATGGCCAATCTTGCCGCGGAGACCAAAGACATGGGTTTTCAGTTAGAGCAAGTGCAAGATTTCACGCCAACTCCGATGACGGTTGCGACGGTTATTTATTATTCTGGCGTGCATCCTTATACATTAAAGCCGTACAACACGGTCAAGAAAAAAGAAGAAAAACTCAATCAACGCCGTTTCTTTTTTTGGTACAAGCGAGAGAATCACAGCTTCATTCGTCAGTCTTTGAAGAAGGCAAATCGCGCAGATTTAGCAGAACGATTAATTGGTGCGGAGAGAAATCATCAACACAAGGAGGAGAAACATGTTCCGAAGTGGTTGAAGGAGAAGAGGGGGGAATAGATGCGCTCGTAAACTCGCTGTTAGAGTATTCGATTCGCTAGCGCTGTTCGAGCGTTCGACTGAAGTTGTTTGTAGGGGAAGAGAGAAGTGAAGAGTTAGATGCGCTCGTAAACTCGCTGTTAGAGTTTTTGATGCGCTAATGCTGTTCGAGTTTTCGACTGAAGTTGTTTGTAGATTTCGGCATTTCAATCACTTACATTTCTTTTTCGATCATCTTTTTGACTTTTATCGCTTTTTCAAAATGATCTAATTTATGTGTCAAAATCCACCATTCTGCAACCTCTAATAAGAGCTCTGGATTCGTGTTTTTGTTAGCGAAAAAAGCATAGAATGAAAGCCCTACATTTTCGCCTTTTTTCTCTATTTTTTCACTGCAAATTTCAATTATTTTTTGGCGAATTGTGGGAGTCATATTTTACGCAAATTAAGGGCTTTATTTTTACTTCCAAAAAGCAAATAAACGCTATTTTTCGCAAAATTCAATTGAATTTTGCGAAAAATCGGACTTTTTACCATTTATTTGACATTTCGCTGAATTACAAATTTCAGTCTTTTTTTAGTCGAAATTTACCCTTTAGCAGCCTTTTTTGCTCTCTTTTCTGCTTTCTTTTCTTTGGGTGTTTTTAATGCTTCTTTTTTAACGCTTTTCTGTGAGTCTTTTCCTTTTGCCATGATGTGATATATTTGGTGTTATTTAAACTATTCTATCTGTTCAAATTTAACAAAATTAACGAGTTTCCAACCATAAAACCTAGAGAAAAACAAGTTAAACTTGCACACCATTTTTCATTTTCCTATCTTCGTGAGGATATTAAAAGTCAACATGATAAAACTACTTACTACCTCTGCCTTAGCATTGCTCGTTTCTTTCACAGGAACTTCTCAGAATTCATTCTTAAATGATTTTCAGAATGCATACGTTGCAAATCCAGCCGTTCCCGCAGGACTTTTAGAAGCCGTTGCGTGGAGCAACACACACATGGTTCATTTAAAGAACCCGCAAAAATCATGCGTAGGCATACCTTCCCCTTATGGAATAATGGGACTTTTTGACGACGGAGAGAATTACTTTATCGAAAACGGAGTACTGATTGCCTCTCTTTCAGGGATTAGTGTTGCACAGCAGAAGTCGTCCCCGGCAAATCAAATTATGGCCTATGCAAAGGCGTATTCTCAAAAACTGCAAGCAGAAATTCTTTTGGGAGGACTTATAACAGAAGGTTATCTCATCAGAAAAGTCGTTCATTCTCTGAGTGAAATTCCAGATTCTGGTGTTGTCAATCATTTGGCAAGAGACATGCAAGTATATTCTGTTCTTGAGTTCATGAATTCTCCCGAGAAAGCACAGCAATACAACTTCTCACAACAGACGATTGATATACAAGATGTTTTTGGAATTCATAATTATGCTGTTTTATCCAGTTCTAAGATTCGTTTTACGCCTACGCAAATTCTCTCTGATAATAATGAGGCATACATCCCTGAAGTTAACCTTACCAAAACACTTGAATACGGTCCTGCCATTTGGAATCCTTCTCCGGCTTGTAATTATAGCTCCAGAAATGGAACTGCAATTTCTGCAACAACCATCCATACAACTCAAGGGTCGTATGCTGGTTCAATCTCTTGGGGGCAAAACTGCGCCTCTAACGTTTCATGGCATTATATTGTCCGATCGTCTGATGGGCAAGTGACTCAAATGGTCTTGGAAGCTGATAAAGCATGGCATGTAGGAACTGAGAATTCCTATACAATTGGCATCGAACATGAAGGTTACGTTGACGACGCTTCTTGGTACACAACAGTCATGTATAACGTTTCTGCGAACTTAAGTCGTGATATCTGTGATAGCGGTTATGGTATTCCACCATTAAGAACGTACTACGGACTCGGAACAATTGGAGCCAACCCGTTAGGGGCTTGCCTAAAAATTAAGGGACATCAAAATTTTCCGAATGCTAATAAAGGAGATCCAGGTGTTAATTGGGATTGGGAGAGATACTATCGATTAATCAACTTTGATACTCCTTTCACAAATATTACGAATCTAACAGGGACATTTTTCGATTCTGGAGGTCCAACAGCCAACTATCAAGACGACGAAAGAATGATTTGGAGGTTTGGAACCCCTACTTCGACAAGTGTAACGGTTGATTTTACCAGTTTTGACGTCGAAATAGACTACGAAGATTTGTTCATTTATGATGGCGATTCAATTAACGATCCGCTTATTGGCACATGGACAGGGACAAATTCTCCAGGGCAAATTACTTCTACGGGAGGATATTTAGTGGTAGAATTTAGAAGTGACTGTGGAACAACAGGTCCCGGTTGGAATGCTACTTATTCAATAACAGAACCTATTGTTACCCCGGTTGATTCCATAGCTCCGACAACAGCTATTATTCCTGATGCTTCTTGGCAAACAGTTGATTTTACGGTTGATTTTACGGATTCCGACAATTTAAGTGGTGTTGCAGAGAAGTTTTATCTTGTTGGAGAGAAAGCGATGACTGAAAATGATTGGCATTCTATCGGTAGCAGTCGATTTGCTTACGAATCTTTTGAAGACAATGCCAATAATTGGTTTCCTGTAACGGGAACTTTCACAATGAATGCTGGAGCTTACCAGTTTTCTGATGTGGCAGAACAAAATTCTAATACGTATATGTCAGTAGCACAAGTAGGCTCAGAAATTTACCTTTACGAATGGGACCAAACAATTACCAGTTCTGGTACTAACCAACGTGCTGGAATTCACTTTTTCTGTGACAACCCCAATTTGAGTAATCGGGGGTATTCATACTTTGTCTACCTGAGAGAAAGTGATAATGCTGTTGAGATATTCTCGGTTGATAACAACGTTTTTACGTCTCAGTCTTATATTCCTCAAACGCTTAATGCTGGCCAAACTTACAATTGCAAAGTAGTTTACAATCCTGCAACCGGTTGGATTAAGGTTTTTATCGATGATGTGTTCCATTCTGAATGGCAAGACACCACACCTTTGACTTCAGGAGGGTTTATTTCACTACGCTCTGGAGGTTGTGCCGTTAATTTTGACAATGTTCAAGTTTATCATACAAGAAACTCACAAGCTAACATATCTGTCACTTCAGAAATGACTATTGAGAGTGAGAATGCTGTTCCGTCAGGTTACATCAAAACCATTATTTTAGACAGTGTAAACAATTTGTCAGCACCATCTACTTCGACTTATTTAGTGGACCTTACTGCGCCGACATTGAATTTAATCAACGATGGGAACAGTACCGATATCGATACATTCATGATTTCTACCATAGAAGCGAACTGGTCGATTGATGATATTCATTCTTCTGTCGCAAATTATGAAGTTGCTATTGGAACAGCTGCTGGGCTAGATGATGTTGTTGCATGGTCGAGTAATGGAATTACAGCTACTTTTTCTTCTGTTTTGGCAAGCCCTGTTCTCAATCAAATTTATTTCATCTCCGTTCGCGCAACAAATAATGCAGGATTGATGGATGAGTTTAACAGCGATGGGCAACGCTATGTTAACACTGCCAGCCTTGAAAATATCATTCTTCAACAAATTTCTGTTTATCCGAATCCTGCAACAGAATTTATTAGCTTTAGCAATGCCCCTGAGGATTTTAACATCCTTCTTTCCGATGCAAAAGGAAAAATTGTGATTCAACAAAACATGAAAGGAACAGCAAAATTAAACGTCTCAGAACTGGCAATCGGAAGTTATACCGTTACAATATTCATCGAAGATAAGTTCATTGTAAAACGACTGATTATTAAATAGAATGAATGAAAAAAACAATGCAAAAATATAGTTTTTCCTTTTTTGTGTTGTTTATAACTCATTGCATCTAAGTTCAATACCTATTGAAGATGTCGGAGTTATTTATGGTGCTTTCTCTTACAAAAACAATCTAGAATTTAATCCTCTTAATTTTAAGGGACAACAAAACTGTTTTTAGGTAAAACAGTGCAACTTTAAATTTACTTGAATGCCCCATCATTCTTGAAATAGTTGCACTTTTGAGGGGTTACCCCCTCTAATAAATCGTGCCTTATTACTTAGCTTTGCAAACTTACTAATGATGGTTCTTTTTTCATGAACCTGTACATTTAACAAAAACGATACATCTACTATGAAAGTTGTCTATTCTTTTTTACTTGCACTTCTACTCATTTCTAGCGCCACGGCTCAGAGTTTTAAAAATGAAACCATTTCTTTTTCTTCGGATTATTCTTTCGTTGAGAATGTTGGCCAGTTTGAAAACAGGGGGTGGGATAATTCTGATGAAATAAAATTCGCGTTGAAATTAGGAAGTGTTTTCACATATTTCACAAAAGAAGGCTTAACCTATCGTTTCGAAAAATATAAAAAATATAAAATCAATGGAGATCAAGATTCAGGATCTATTCGGAAAAATTTAAGTGAGCTTGTGAATATTCAGTTCTTAAATGCAAGTCCAAATGTTGAAATCGTAGCCGAAAATAGAGTTAATCACTATAACTCCTATGGTATTAAAAACTATATCACAGACAAAGTAAGAAATGTTAATAACGTTAAAGGATACAAGAAAATTACTTACAAAAACATTTATAACAATATTGACATCGAGTACACTCTCCATGAAAACGGTGGTATCAAATACAATATTATTCTTCACCCAGGAGCAAACGCCTCTGATATCAGAATAAAATACTCTACTAAAAACAAGAATACAGGTGAGAAAACGAAGATTCAATTAAACAATAACGGTCAACTTGAAATCAATACCTCTTTAGGTCCTATAACTGAGAATAAACCTTTTACTTTCTATGAAAATTCTAATCAAGTAATCTCATCCAAGTATAAATTCAATAATAATATTTTAACGTTTAAATTGGCAGACTACGATAATTCTCGAAAAGTAATCATTGATCCTTGGATAATTTCACCTGCTTTTAATGGTGGTGATTTTACACGGGAAGTAGAAACTGATGCTCTTGGCAATGTATATACCATTGGTGGAGAATTACCAATGGTCTTGCGGAAATACACTCCACTAGGGGCGCTTATTTGGCAATACAACACTCCTTGGGATACAATCAATGGTGATTGGTTGGGGACACTTGCTACCGATGATGCTGGTGTTAGTTACATTACACAAGGTACAGGTTCAGAAATAGAAAGAATCAGTACAGCGGGCGCAATGATTTGGCACCGAACATATACTCCTGGTGGTTTGTCTACAGAATTCTGGTCAATTACATTTAACTGTGATAATTCTAGCTTAATTGTTGGTGGAACTGGACAAGGAAGTAGTTTGTTTGAGATGAGAGCCGTAATTTATGATATCGATCCCGTCAACGGAAATGTCAATGGCCAATCAACAGTCAACACGAACTCGATTGCTGTCTTTGGCTCATTCCCCATTGAAGTCCGTTCCATTTCTTCTTCACGAAATGCAAAATACATTTACCTCACTCACGAAGAAGTTGGGGCAATCAATCAAAATATTGGAACTTGTCCCTCAGACGGACCCGTTTTTCAAACATCAAACACCACTTTAGGGTATAAATGTGAAAACTTCCTATCTGCTGATCAAAACGGTGGTGGCTTAAAAGCAATCGTTGCAAATGATAATTTTTTCTACGTTCACAATGGCGATGAAATAAGACAATTCAATGTTTCAACCGGTGTTCTGTTGAACACTGTCCCTCTTCCTGGAGGTTCTTCTACTACAGTTCCAATAATCGGAGGTAGAGTTGTTAATTGCAGTGGAATTGATGTAGACGTTAACGGAAACGTTTACGCAGGTTCTATGGACAGAGTTGTTCAATTTGATGCCAACTTAAATGTACTATCATCCATTAATACGACTGGTGGTTTCACTGTTTACGATGTAAGTGTAAGCTCCAATGGAGAAGTGGTTGCTGGTGGAGCAATTTTGGATAATAGTTCAGCATCAAATAGAGGTGCTAGAATTGAATCATTAAATTTTTCAACCGCCGGCAAATATGCTTTAGTTTGTTGTGATGCAAATATATGTCTCGTTGGTCCATTCTGTCCGTCTGATCCAATCTTTCCTCTTATAACTACTACTCCTGGTGGAACTTGGTCTGGAACAGGTGTTGATGCTTCTGGAAATTTCGATCCTAGTGTTGCTGGAGCCGGCTCGCATGTTATTACTTACACCTTACCTTGCGGTTCTGAGACAATTACTATTACCGTTGACCCATGTACTGTAATCGAAGTTTGTTCAGAAACCAATGGTGACTTAACAGCAAGTGTAGGAAATGGAACTTACACATGGTACACTGGGGTTGTGACACCTAGTACAACTCCTATTAACAATGAAGCAGAATGTATCGCTTGTGCAACTGCAACACCTCAATATATTATAGGCTTTTACACAGGCTGTGATATTAATGATTGCCCAACAATGGATACTGTTTGGACTCAATATGCTACGGGAGTTACTACACCACCTCCAGCTAGTTATCCAATACAAGTAATTGATGGAAATGGAATCACGACAACATTTGATAATGCAGGAGTAATTGCCCCATGTTCAGCCAACCCATGTGCGGGAGTAACAATTACTTTGAATATAAGCTCACAAAGTGACCCCAATTGTTTTGGAGGAACTGATGGCGCAGCAACTGTGACCGCAACAGGTGGAGCTTCACCATATGCATACATCTGGACACCAGGAAGTTTAAGTGGTCCAACCCAAAGTGCTCTTTCAGCAGGAGTTTACACTGTCGATGTTCAAGACTTTAATGGTTGTATCGGCTCAGGTACTGTTACCATTGGAGAACCTCAAGAACTCATTGCTTCTGCTGTCTCAACTCCTGCGACCTGTGGCATGAGCAACGGAACACTTACAGCTTCAGCAACTGGTGGAACAGGCTCTTATACGTATTCTTGGTCTCCGGCTGGTGGCAGTATCGCGAATCCAACCGGTTTACCTGTTAACACTTATACTGTAACTATTACAGATCAAAATATGTGTACAGACCAAGCTACAATTGCTATTACATCTTCTGGCGGGCCAACGATATCATTGGATGCTTCTTCTGATGTCTCTTGTTTTGGTGCGAATGATGGTTCTGCAACAGTTTCTGCAACAGGAGGAACAGGTGCTTTGACTTATTCATGGATGCCTGGCAGTTTAACAGGAACAACGCAGAATACACTTGGACCCAACTCATACACAGTAACAGTTACTGATGGAAATGGATGCACAGATAACGTTGTGGTTGATATTCTAGAACCAGCTGACATTATTTTAAGTACTTCAAACATTGTCGATGCCACATGTGGTGCGAGTGATGGTGCAGCGACGGTAGATGTTGTGGGAGGAACAGGTCCTCTGACCTATACATGGACTCCCAACGTAGGAACAACTGCAACAGTTACTAGTATTCCTGCTGGACCCTACTCCGTTGTAGTTTCAGACCAAAACGGTTGCTCATCAACTATCAACTTCACGATTACAAATGTTGGAGGACCAACGTTAACTGCTTTACCAACGACAGATGTTTCTTGCTTTGGTTTTTCAGATGGAGAAGCAAGTGTACAAGCATCTGGAGGAACGACCCCTTACACTTATTCTTGGGCTCCGACTGGAGGAAATGGTGCTATTGCATCTAACTTAATTGCAGGAACGTACGTTGTGACAGTTACGGACGATGCTGGCTGTGTTAGTGCCGAAACAATAGTTGTTGCGGAGCCAAATGCTCTGCTTATTACTGAAACTATTACGGACGAAGACTGCGGACAATTAAACGGTGATATATCACTTGCAATAAGTGGAGGAGCTTCACCTTACACTTATTTATGGGGAGGACTAGAAACAACAAGCTCCATTTCTAATTTATTAGGAGGAATATATAATGTAACTGTAACAGATGCAAATGGATGTTCAGCTGCGGGAAATTATACAGTTAATACCGTTGGAAGTATTCCTATTTCAATAACGCCTGTTTCTGCAACAATTACAGCTGGAGAAACTATTCAATTGTTTGCATCAGGTGCTACTACTTATGTTTGGACGCCATCTGCAAGTTTAAGTTGCAGTACATGCCCCGATCCAATAGCAAGTCCAACGGTTACTACCACCTATACAGTCATAGGGACTGACGCTTCTGGATGTTCAGGTCAATTCAGCATCACTGTTGTCGTTGACCTTCTTTGTGGTGATTTATTTGTTCCAAATATGTTCTCACCAAATAGTGATTTGAACAATGACATGTTGTGTGTTTATGGTAGTTGTATTTCTGAATTGAACTATTCCGTTTACAACAGGTGGGGAGAATTAGTCTTTAAAACGGAATCTGTAGAAACATGTTGGGATGGATACTACAAAGGCAAATTATTGAACACAGGAGTCTATGTCTACAAACTCAGCGCTATCCTTTTTGATGGCACAGTTGTAGAAGAGTCAGGAAATATAACATTAGTAAGATAATTTAACAATTAGAAATCATGGTTATGAATTTAGTAAAATCTATATCTGTAATTATCCTTGTTCTTCTGGGGTTTAATACAACAGCACAAGATGTTCACTTTTCACAAGTAGAATACTCTCCGATGACTTTAAACCCAGCTTTAACAGGAGCAAATTCCCCGTTGCAAGTGATTGTCAATTATCGATCTCAATGGCGGAGTGTTGCTTCTCCTTACAATACTATCGCAGCATCTATTGATGCCCGTCTGAATGATAAAAAAAGAATGAAAAAGGGCATTTTTGCGGTGGGTATGAACTTGTATCAAGATCAAGCTGGAGACAATAGAGTTAAAACGAGTAATGTCAATTTGAATCTTGCTTACCACCTAATTCTTGATAGAAGAAATACACTTGGTCTCGGAATATATGGCGGTTTTGGTCAACGTTCAATTTCAGCAGGTTCTGGAACATGGGGCTCGCAATACAGCGGATTAGCTTACGATCCTAGTTTGCCGAGTAACGAAATATTTAATAATGCTAGCTTTTCTTTTTTAGATGCTGGAGCAGGTCTAGTATATACTTACAATGAAGGTTCCGGGTATATGACTCAGAACAGTAACCGTTCTTTTAACGCCGGTGTTGCGTTTTTTCATGTTAACAACCCTTCCTATTCTTTCATAGAGAATGAAAACGAAAAATTATACATGCGTTGGTCCCTGTTTGTAAACGGGAAAATTGGTCTCGCTAATTCAAACGGAACTTTATTGCCTGGTATTTATTTTAATCGACAAAAAACCAGTACAGAGTTCCTTTACGGTATGTATTATCGATTTACAATTAATGAAGGTTCAAAGATAACAGGTAGAATCAAGCCTTTTTTCATTTCTATCGGCCTTTTTCATAGATGGAGCGACGCCCTTGTTGCTAAAACAATGCTAGAATGGTCTGAGTTTTCAGCTGGTTTTGCTTACGATATAAATATATCAAGCTTGACACCAGTTTCAAATGCACGTGGTGGTTTTGAAGTCTTTCTACGCTACAATATGCAGAACGGAGTAAAGGGTTCTAGGGCAAAAATCAGATAGTACAAATGTCTTATTATAAAACAAAAAAGGCTGCCCATTGGACAGCCTTTTGTTTTAATTCTATACTCAATTTAAGATTCAGATCCTTCTTTAGCTTCACCTTCTGCTCCTTCTTCACCTTCTGCTCCTTCTGCTCCTTCAACTCCTTCAACTTCTTCTTCCTCATCTTCGTCAACAGCACCTCTTGCCATTTTAACTCCAAGAACAACAGCTGCTGCTGGCTCTAAGAAATCAACACCATTTATATTGATGTCCGAAACACGAATTGAATCTCCAATACGAAGACTTGCAACGTCCATAGTGATCAACTCTGGAAGATCTCCAGGAAGTCCAACTACTCTCAGTTTTCTGTATGGTTGACTTAACTTACCTCCATTCATTACACCAATTGGTGAACCTGTAGAAAGCAAAGGAAGACTAACTTTTACTTTTTTCTTGTCATTTAATTCCAAGAAATCAACATGTACAGGAATGCCCTTTACAGGATGCATTTGCATATCTTGAATGATTGTCATTACTTTTTTTCCATCAATGTCAATTTCAACTTGAAATACATCTGGTGAGAAAATTAGTTTTTGTACATCTACTCCTCTTACAGAAAAGTGAGTTTGTTCTCCTTGTCCATAAATTACACAAGGAACACGTCCTTCGTTTCTAAGTGCCGAAGTGTCCTTCTTCCCTACGTTCGCTCTTAACGAACCGCTCAATTGCGCTTTTTTCATTGTTTATTATTTATTTGTTTGTTTGTTTTATACTATAAAGTGTGAACTAATCGATTGGTTATTGACCATTCTGCGAATCACATCTCCAAATAAATCGGCCACACTGATTACTCGAATCTTGTCGTGTGGTTTTTTAAGTGGTATGGTGTCCGTAACGATTAGCTCTGTTATTGATGAATTCGTAATTCTCTCATAAGCAGGACCTGATAAAACAGCATGTGTACAGAATGCTCTCACACTCAATGCTCCTTTCTCCATGAATAAATCTGCGGCTTTGGTTAATGTTCCGGCTGTATCACACATATCGTCCACAAGGATAACATCTTTGCCTGCAACATCTCCGATAACAGTCATTTCTGCTATTTCATTTGGTTTTCTTCTTTGCTTGTGGCAAATGGCCAAACCAATATTTAATCTTTTTGCGTAAGAATTTGATCTTTTCGTCCCTCCTGCATCTGGAGCAGCCATAATCAAGTTCCCGTTGTTAATTTTTTCTATTTCTGGATGAAAAATCGTGGAACCGTACAAATGATCTACGGGAACTTCAAAGAATCCTTGAATTTGATCGGCGTGTAAATCCATGGTCATAATTCTATCGATACCAGCAGCCATGAGCATATTGGCAACCAGTTTTGCTCCAATCGCAACTCTCGGCTTGTCCTTTCTGTCTTGTCTCGCAAAACCAAAATAAGGAATAACAACGATGATTTTTCTTGCTGATGCTCTTTTGGCAGCATCTACCATCAATAATAATTCGAAAAGATTATCGGCAGGAGGCATTGTAGATTGCACAATAAAAACATCCTGACCACGCACTGTTTCTTCAAAAGAAGGTTGAAATTCTCCATCGCTGAAAACGGTTACTTTGCAGTCTCCTAAACTAACTCCATAACTTGCCGCAACCTTTTCTGCAAGGTCTCTGGACGCGTGCCCTGAAAATATTTTTACTCCTGTTGACATAAATCTTCTCTTCGAGGGCGCAAAGTTAGTGAATTTAGTCTGTTTTATCGATGTTTTTCCAGAGAAAGTTCGACTTGAGTAGTCTGCCTACTACTTTTCTACATCCTCTATGCCTTCCACCAAGGTATTCTTCAAAAATAAGGTGCTTTCTTCAAAGGCTGGAATTGCAAAAGTAACTGCTGTTTTCAAAGGTTGATAAAAAATAGAATTGTCCTTTGCTTCTTCTGATACAAAATCTCCTTTTTCGTCGTAGGATTCAATCAATAGTGTGATTGCTCCGAGAATAAAAACCATTTTTAGAATACCTAAGACAATTCCTAAAATTTTATTAAGCAAACTCAATTGCACCACTTTCACGACTTTTTCAATCGCAATTCCGGCAAAATAAACCATTGCTCCGACCAATAAAAAAATCACGGTAAATGAAATCGTTGGAATGTATTCACTCGTAAACTTAAAATTCTCGGTTAAAATTTCTGCCATAAAATCCGAAAAATGAATTCCCGCATACAAGGCTAAAAAAAGGGCCAAAAAAGTAAACAATTCGATAACGAATCCTTTTTTAAACCCCTTCCATGCACCGTAAGCTATCGCAAATGCAAAAGCAATGTCGAGAAAACCCATTTTTCAAAGAATATTTTAATTTACTCGCAGTCTTTGCTCAACTTCGTTTTTAAAGTCAACTTTACTTCTGTCCATAATTTAGAAACACCGTCTTCTCCGGTGTGTAATTCTGAACAAACTTCATTCAGCGCTTCAATTCCTGCTAAAGCATTCCAAGCTGAAACATCGATAACACTTTCAAAAGAAAAAGCGCTTCCGTTGAGAACGTATTCTCCATCGATTTCGACAGAAATTCCGTTCATTGTAATCTCAATCATTGCTTTTCCATCTTCACTTAATGATTTAATAGAACCTTCTATTTTTTCGGTGTTAATGGTCTCGAAAAAATGCTTTGCAACCTTTCCATTTCTATCCTCATTCTGCGTTTCAACAGAAGCAGTGTTCATGGTAAATGAGATAGATTTCAACACTTCTAGCGGGTCGCTTGAACTCTCGCTTGTTACTTCAATTTCATTAAAAGTACCTGGTACGCCTTTCTTTTCAGAAGTTTTATACGCTGTCCATTCAAATTCTGTCGATTCTTCATTGTAAGAATAAGTACAAATCGGTTCAGCGTGTTCTTCTTCATGGTCATCATGATTTGATTCAGAAGAACCGCATGATGTAATTGTTGCGGCAAGAAATAAGCTTGCGAATAAATAAATAGTTTTTTTCATCGTCGTAATTTTTGTCCAAGTTAAGCAATGAAAATTAAATTAACAGTTTTCACTCCAATAATCTTAACTTTGGCGTAATGGATCATGATATAGAATTACGTTTTCAAAAGCTCGTGAAGGAGTTAGAGACCAATTTTGGTGAAGGAATGGATGTGCAAATTATTTTATTCTTAATTGGAGTTAATGAACTCGGTATTGGCTACAAAGATTTCTCTAAAAGTGAGAAAACCGACGTGTTGCACATTGCGATTTGCACCTTACTAGAACCTCACGGTTACTACAAATACACGCATAGAGATGAAGAAAATTGGCCGCACTTTGACTTGATAAAACAATTGCCCCCCATCAATGACAGAGAGCAGCAACATCTTATCAAAGAAGCCATCATTGATTATTTTGTGCAGAACGATTATGTTGATTTAACATCCGTTAACGCTTAATTAGCGTATATTTGCATGCATAAATTTTATTGAATGGATTTTCTTATCAAAGCCGCACAGTTATTACTGTCTTTATCTATCCTTGTTGTTTTACACGAGTTTGGTCATTATTTAACCGCTCGTTATTTCAAAATTCGGGTAGAAAAATTTTACTTATTCTTCAATCCTTGGTTTTCTCTTTTTAAGAAGAAAATTGGAGAAACAGAATGGGGCATCGGTTGGTTACCATTGGGAGGTTACGTGAAAATCTCTGGAATGGTTGACGAATCCATGGACAAAGAGCAGATGGAACAACCTGTTCAACCTTGGGAGTTTAGAGCAAAACCAGCTTGGCAACGTTTGATTGTAATGATTGGTGGAGTGGTCGTTAACCTCATTGTTGGCGTTTTAATCTACATTTTCGTAGTGTTTGGTTATGGCGAGGAGCAAATTCATACCTCTGACCTAAAAGCGGGGTTGAGTATTCACCCATACATGCAAAAATTCGGATTAGAATCAGGAGATAACATTCTTGAAATTAATGACGAAAAAGTGGTTAATTATACAGACATTAACGCGGGGCTGCTCATTAGAAAACAACGAAAATTAAAAGTAGAACACGCAGACGGAAGGACAGAAATCATAACCTTACCCGAAGGAACGGATTATGAATTGTTTGAAGAAGGAATCTTTCCAACAGTTGGACTGAGGCATCAATCGACGAGCATTAGCTTACTTGCAGCAACAAAAAACTCAGATACGATTGGGGTAAAGGCAGGTGATAAGTTTTTCAAAATGGAAGGAGCTGTCTTTGGAGAGTTTACTTTGGAAAAAGCTAAGGAATCAACAAAAGATTTTTTGAACTTAACTGTTATACGAGAAGCTGATACGGTTGATTTACCTGTTGCTAAAAACTTAGTGAAGTTTATTTCATGGTCTAGCCCTGCTCTTGCTGCTGGTTTACAGAAAGGAGATAAAATCATAAAAATTAACAATGTCGATGTATTGTTTTTTGATGACATTAACGATGAACTATATGTTAACAAGAAAAAAACTGTTGCCGTTACTGTTCTTAGAAATAATGAAGAGAAAACAGTAAAAGTAAAGGTGACAAAGAATGGAACTATTGGCTATATTACAAATAGTGTAGAAGTATTTGACAAAGATGCCTTCCAACACATTGATTATAGCTTTGGGCAGAGCATCGGTCGAGGATTTGAGCGTGGGGTGCAAACATTGAGTGATTATGTCGGGCAACTTAAATTCATTTTCACAAAGAAAGGAGCTAGTTCTATCGGCGGCTTCGGCGCTATTGGTAATTTGTTCCCTTCTACTTGGGATTGGCGTATTTTCTGGCTAAATACCGCTTTTATCTCCATCGTTTTGGCTTTTATGAATATTCTACCAATACCTGCCTTGGATGGCGGTCATGTGGTGTTCTTACTCTACGAAATGATAACCGGAAAAGAAGCTCCACAGAAAGTTTTAGAATACGCACAAATTGCAGGATTCTTTATACTGATGTCCCTATTACTATATGCAAATGGCAATGATATTTACCGTTGGCTCGCTGGTTGACAAAAATGGAACGTTAATTGCTAAATAGAAGAAAAATAAACGAATATGAATATTTTTAAAAATAAAAACATGAAAAATTTACTATTTACATTGGCTGTTGTTTGCTTCAGTCTCAATTTTACAAACGCACAATCTTCGGAAGGTCATATCAAGTATGACATCGATGTTTCTTCGGATAATCCAGATATGGCAATGGCTGTTTCTATGATGAACGGTGCCAAAATGGAAGTTGCGTTTAGCGGAAAGAAATCATTCGTGATGATGAACATGGGCGTGATAATGACCATGAAAACAGTTACTGACGAAGACGGCAAAGTCCTATTGCTGATCGAGGGAATGATGGGCAAGAAAGCGATTAAATCTTCTTTAGAAGAAATGGAAGGAGAAATTGAAAAAATTGACGAAAAATCAGACGTTGAAATTACCCTAGAAAAGGAAACAAAAATGGTTGCTGGCTATAAATGTAAAAAAGCAATTATTTCGGGTGACGATGATACTGAAATCATCTACTGGTACACCGAAAAGTTTATAGTGGAGGGCAAAACAGAAGGGAATGCAAACGGTAGAATTCCAGGAATTGCGTTGGCTTTTGAATTGGAAAACGAAAACGGTCTGAAAATGAGTTATACGGCTACTGAAGTAAAAGAAGAAATTAAGGATGATTCTATTTTTGATTTAACCGTTCCTGAAGGCTTTACAGAGATGTCTTACGAAGATTTCAAGACGATGGGAATGTAATCCCAGACACTTTTAAACAAAAGTAAGGAGGTGAATTTCATCTCCTTCTTTTTTTGTATAAATTTTGCCTTATTCTGTAGAATTAAACTGAATATTGCGATTCAAACCCTTAAACTTGGTTCTTTTAACGGCACTTTTTCTAAATAATTCTTGAAAAATTTCCTCTGTTAGGTCTTCCCAATCCACTTTTGACATCTTTAATAAGTTCTCATGTGGATCAAAATGCGACTCCTTTGTTGGCTTGGAAAATCGATTCCAAGGACAAACATCTTGGCAAATATCACAGCCAAACATCCAGTTGTCCATTTTGCCTTTAAACTCAGAAGGAAGCAGCTCGTCTTTCAATTCTATAGTTAGGTAAGAAATACACTTTGAACCATCAACGACATACGGTTTCACAATCGCACCTGTTGGACAGGCATCTATGCATTTTGTACACGTGCCACAATAATCTTTCATAGGGCCGTCTTCTGTGAGTTCTAAATCAAGAATTAATTCTGCGATAAAAAAGAATGATCCGTGTTTTGGATGAATGAGGTTGGCATTTTTTCCTACCCAACCCAGTCCGCTTTTTTTTGCCCAAGCTTTGTCTAAAACAGGAGCCGAATCGACAAAAACACGTCCTCCTACTTCTCCTATTTCGTCTTGAATATAGGCAAAGAATTCTTTCAACCTGTCTTTGATTAAGAAATGGTAGTCTTTGCCATACGCATACTTAGAAATTTTAGGCGCAGATGGATCTTCTTGCTCATTCTCTGGGAAGTAATTCATCAAGAGCGAAACGACAGACTTTGCATCATCAACAAGTAAGCGAGGATCTAAACGTTTGTCATAATGATTTTCTAAATAGGACATTTTGCCTTGGTAATTGTTCTTCAGAAAGGCATCTAAATGTACCGCATCTTCTTTTAGAAAGTCCGCTTTAGAGATGCCACAAAAGAAAAAACCTAAGTCTTTTGCTTTTTGCTTAATCAGCTGTGTATTTCTTTCTTTAGAATTCATTTTTGGAGAGTTTTAGAACAATCCTCCTTGCGAAAACCCCGGTTTTTTGCCTAAATGATCATAAGCTTTTTGGGTCACTTTTCGCCCTCTCGTGGTGCGCATCAAAAACCCTTCTTGAATAAGAAATGGCTCGTAAACTTCTTCCAAAGTTCCAGCATTCTCCCCGATTGCTGTTGCAATTGTTCCTAAACCAACCGGTCCTCCATTGAATTTATCAATGATTGCCAATAAAATACGGTTGTCCATATCGTCTAGTCCGTTTTGGTCAACGTTGAGTGCGGCCAATGCGTGATTGGTGATGTCAATGTCAATGTTTCCGTCTCCTTTAATTTGCGCAAAATCTCTTACTCTTCTGAGCAATGAGTTGGCAATTCTCGGTGTTCCTCTACTTCGACTTGCAATTTGATAGGCCGCAACTTCACTAATTGGAATGCCCAATAAACCTGCTGATCTCTCAACGATAGAGGTTAAGGTTTTAGCATCGTAATACTCCAGTCGTAGATTAATGCCAAAACGCGCACGCAAAGGAGAGGTTAACAGACCAGACCGAGTCGTTGCTCCAATCAATGTGAACGGGTTCAATGCAATTTGCACCGTTCGAGCGTTGGGTCCACTGTCAATAAGAATGTCTATGCTGTAATCTTCCATTGCAGAATACAGGTATTCTTCAATGATTGGACTGAGCCTGTGAATTTCATCTATAAAAAGAACGTCGCCAGAATCGAGGTTAGTCAATAAACCTGCAAGGTCGCCTGGTTTATCTAAAACAGGACCTGATGTTACTTTGCAACTAACACTTAATTCTCTAGCTATAATGTTTGCTAAGGTTGTTTTTCCCAAACCAGGAGGTCCATGAAGAAGCACATGATCCAGTGGTTCATTTCTCAAAATAGCCGCCTTGACAAATATCTCAAGGTTATCGACTATTTTAGGTTGCCCCGTAAAGTCTTCCAATTTTTTTGGGCGCAAAACTTTGTCATAATCTTGATCTCCTCTAGAATCAGCTTCTTCGTTATAGTCAAATGTGTCTTCCAAAAAAATAGTTTAGGTAAAAATAGAAAAAAGCCCCTTGTCATCGACAAAGGGCTTCTATTATTTATAATATAAAATTGTTAATGTTCTTCTTCGCCTTCTGCAAGGGGTACTGTTTGAGGTATGAAATCAACCTCTGACCCTGGTTTAGAGTAATCATACGGCCATCTGTGAACCGTTGGCAATTCTCCTGGCCAGTTACCATGCATGTGTTCCACCGGTGCTGTCCATTCAAGTGTATTTGATTTCCAAGGATTCTGAACTGACTTCGGTCCTTTAAAAATACTGTAAAAGAAGTTAAACAAGAATACTAATTGTCCAATTGCCGCGAAGATTGAGAAAATGGTAATTATTACATTCAAATCCATTATCATATTCAGAGCATCAACATCAAAGTCGCCATAAACTGAATAGTCATAGTATCTTCTTGGCGCACCTGCCAGTCCTACAAAGTGCATTGGGAAGAACACCCCATAAGCTCCGATGATTGTCATCCAGAAGTGGACATAGCCAAGACTGGTATTCATCATTCTCCCAAACATTCTCGGGAACCAATGATACACCCCGGCATACATGCCAAAGACCGCAGAGAGTCCCATTACAACATGGAAGTGGGCGACGACAAAGTAAGTATCATGCACCATAATATCTAAAGCAGCATCTGCTAAGATGATTCCTGTTACACCACCAGAAATAAATGCCGATACTAAACCAATAACGAACAACATCGCTGGTGTAAAAATGATAGACCCTTTCCATAAAGTAGTAATGTAGTTAAACACTTTCACTGCGGAAGGAATTGCAATCAATAAGGTTGTAAAAACGAATACACTTCCCAAGAATGGACTCATTCCTGTAATAAACATATGGTGAGCCCATACAATAAACGATAAGAATGCGATTGCGAGGATAGACCCAATCATTGCACGGTATCCAAAAATAGGTTTTCGTGAATTCGTCGAGATAATTTCGGAGGAAAGACCCAATGCTGGAATCAATACAATGTAAACCTCAGGGTGACCTAAGAACCAGAATAAATGCTGGAACAATATCGGAGAACCTCCATGATTTGTGAGCATTTCTCCACTCACAATGATATCAGAAAGGTAGAAACTCGTCCCTGCCATTCTATCCATGATAAGCAGTAAAGCTGCTGATAAAAGAACTGGGAATGATAAAACACCGATGATTGCTGTGATAAAGAATGCCCAAATTGTTAATGGCAAACGCGTCATTGACATTCCTTTTGTACGAAGGTTCAATACCGTTACGATGTAGTTCAATGAACCGATTAAAGAAGATGCAATAAAGATAGCCATTGAGAATAACCAAAGAGTCATCCCCATTCCAGAACCACTAATGGCTTGTGGGAGTGCAGACAATGGAGGGTAAACCGTCCATCCCGCCATTGCAGGGCCTGATTCTACAAACATTGACGACAGCATCAATATAGATGAGATAAAGAAGAACCAATAAGACAGCATGTTTAGAAAACCTGACGCCATATCTCTTGCTCCAATTTGAAAAGGGATAAGTATGTTAGAAAACGTTCCTGATAATCCACCTGTTAACAGGAAGAAAACCATGATTGTACCGTGAATGGTCACCAAACCAAGGTACATGTCTTCCTTCATTACTCCTCCTGGAGCCCATGTGTCACCCAAAAAGAATGAAACGAAGTCAGAACCTTCCCCTGGCCAAGCCAATTGAATTCTAAAAAGCAAAGATAAAAGCATCGCAACAATTCCCATAAAGACCGCAGTCATTAAGAATTGCTTACCAATCATTTTATGATCTTGGCTAAAAATATATTTCGATACAAAACTCTCCTTATGATGTTCATGAGAATCGTGATGTCCGTGTACTTCGGTTGCAATTGCCGCCATTGTTGTCTATTTTTTAATGTTGTTATTAATCTCTAAAGTTTACATTCCTGCAAAATACTTATCTCTAAATGTCTCAAATGATTTTGATTCTATCCAATTGTTGTAATCATCTTCTTCCAATACAACAACTGTCATCTTCATTTTGTAATGAGCTCCACCACAAATCTTGTTGCACATCAAAGCAAAGTGAAAGTCTGGATTATTTTTCGTCTTTCTGAAATCTTCCGTTGTTATGTCTGGAGTAAACTTAAAGCGTGTAGGGAATCCAGGTACCGTGTTCATTTGTACTCTGAAATTAGGAAAGTAGGCTGAATGAATTACATCTTTTGATCTAAAATTCAATTCATACTCCTTATTCACACACAAGTATAAAGTATCTTTTTGGATAATATCATCCCAAGCCAATGCATCAACTTTAGAATCATGACGAGCTTTCATTTGATGCAACAGTCGAATTAATCTCCCTTTTCTGTCTAAATCTGTGATTAAATCACTCCTATCCTGAACAGAAAGTGCAAGGTTTGGATCATTTAACTTTTCTTCCAATGCTGTGATTCCATTCATTCCATTTTCCATGTTGTGAATTGCAGAATCAATTGTATTCGTAGTCATTAATGCCAACTCATTGTCATCAGTAGTCAGTTTATAGTCATACTTCCCTAAAGCATTATCTTCTCCCGAATATCTTGCGGTCCAATCGAACTGCTTAGAGAATAATTCAACTCGAATTGATTCTGGAGCTGCAATATCTGTAATTGTATTCCATGTTCTTAAACCGAAGATGATGACAATTGCCAAAACAATTGCTGGAACAACCGTCCAAATCATTTCCAACTTACTACTGTGGGCAAAAAATGTTGCTTTTACTCCTGGTTTTTTAACATATTTATAAGCAAAAAAGAGCAAGAAAATATGCGTTACAAAGAATACAAAAAGAATAATTACAAAGTTAAGGTTCAGTAACCAATCAACTTCATGTCCATGAACGGATGCTGCCATTCCTCTTCCTGTCCAACCGTATTCCATCATCAACCAAACAAACCCGATGAACAACGCAATTCCAAATGCAATCATCATTTTTGCATTCAACTGATTGTGCTTATTGCTTATCTCGGCTTCATTTTTGTTACTTAATTTCGACGAAAGTTCATAGACTTTCATCAATTGAATAACGGTAATAACGCCTAAAACGATTACTGCTAATATGATTAATTTACTTACCATTCTATTTAAAAATTATCTGTAATAACTATTCGTTTATATTTCGTGGTGAATACTCTCGTCCAAGAACGGATGATTCACAGGGGTCATTGGTGATTTTGTTAAATTGTGTAATATCACTCGAATAAAAATACCCGCCATTAAAATCAACATTCCTATTTCTAAGAAGCCAATGTGTGCGTTTGCTCCTAAAGAACCTCCTGAAACCATCACGTAAACATCCATCCAGTGACCTAAGAGTATAATAATACCTATTACCGTTAAAGTGCCTGCATGACGTTTTGCATCTCTCGACATTAACAAAAGCATCGGGAAAATGAAGTTGACCATAAACATTCCGAAATAAAGGAATGGGTAATGTTCTATTCTCATCATAAAGTAAATAACTTCTTCTCCAATATTCGCATACCAAATAAGCATGTATTGTGAGAACCATAAGTACGACCACAAGAAAGAGGTCGCAAAGACCCATTTTCCAATATCATGAATGTGTGAATCATTTACTTTTGGCAAATATCCGCGTTTTTTAAGGTACAATGTCAAAATTACCAAGACTGTCATAGAAGAACACCAGATACCTGCGAAAGTGTACCATCCAAATAATGTTGAGAACCAGTGAACATCAATTGACATAATCCAATCCCAAGAAGAAGTTGAACTAAATACAGCAAAAAACACTAAGAAAACAGCTCCTTTACGGTAGTTTTTAAAGTGAATCTCTGTTCCGCCAATTTTGTCTTCTTCCAAAGAACGATTTCTAAAACCTCTCCAGAATAATAAATAGATACCCAAGTAAACGACTGTTCTTATCCAAAAGAAAGGTTTATTCAAGTAGGTTGACTTCATGTGAATCATTTCATCAAAATGAGGGCTTTTTGGGTCAAGAACTTCAGGTTCCATCCACCCGTAAATATGTGCACCGTCTTTAATTGTAATCACAAAAAAGATCAATACCATAAAACCAATACCGTAAGGTAAATAGCCCATAATTGCCTCAATTACTCTTTTAACTGCTGCATACCAACCTGTTTCTGTTGCATACTGAAGTGCTAAGAAAAACAATGCTCCAATAGCTATTGCAAAGAAAAAGAAACTGTTTATTAACCCGTTTGTTAATAAACGAGTCAAAAAATGGTCCCCGCTATACGTGGTCATAATTCCGATTGCTGTAAACAGTACACCAATTACAATCAATGTAAGTGTAAATCTGTTTTCTTTTTTTGATACTTTAAATTCCATATCTTATCTTAATTGACGAAATTAATTATTGTTCAATTGTTGTTGAGTCTGACACCTCCGTATCCGACATAATCTCTGCATCAGCCGTTCCATAATTCTCATCCTGAATTTGACGGATGTAATGAACGATTGTCCAAATTTCTTTTTTATTAATGATAGAGCTGTGTGCTCCCATTGCTCCTTTACCGTAGTAAATAGAATAGAACATTTGTCCATCGCTTAGTTCTTTAAGATTTGCATAATCAGGAACTCCTGCATATACTCCACTTTCAACCATTGGCCCGTTTCCGTCGCCTTTTTCTCCGTGACAGTGTGCACATTTAGAATTAAACAAACGTTTACCATTCTTAAGGATGCTTTCACTGTTTTCTTCTGTCAATTTCAATGCGTTTGCATCAGCAGCCGCTAAAGCATACTCATCTTCATCAGAAAATTCAGCTCCAAACATGCCGTGAGTTTTCTCAAATGCTTCCGTTGCTTTTCTTTTGTAAGGAAGCATCAAGCTTACCTCTTCTTGATTCGTTCCATAATAAGGAATCGTATTTGCAGGAGGAGTCATTGCCGATTGCACGAGCTTTACTTCCTTATTCTCTCTTCCTCTTAATTCACCATAATCTACATACGGTTCAATAGCAGGAGAACGGTACATATCTGGCATGTACTCAAATCCTGCGCTATCCGGATCTGCACTACAAGAGCCGAACAACAATGTTGTAACAGCTGCAATTGCAATACTTGATATAATTCTAAAATTCATTTTCATTTGTCTTCTATGAAAAATTATTAAATGTCTTTTTGTTCCAATTCTATAATCCCTGTTGACTTCACCATTGCTTCCAACTCATCTTCAGAGAACTGCGTGTTTTGAGAGGTTCTCAATTCCATTACAAACTTATCATCTGTAGTTCTTGGATCAGGGTTCGATGCTTTCATCCCAGGTAAGGTTCTGTTCGCAATTAAATAAGTAATTGCCATTCCGTGTGCTGCACATAAAACGGTGAACTCAAACGTAATTGGAATAAATGCCAACATATTATCTAAGTATGAACCACTTGGCTTACCACCAATGTTCATTGGCCAATCTGATATCATAAAGAACCACATTCCGTATGTTGCTAAAGTTAAACCAATCAAGCCATAAATAAATGCGAAGATTCCTAATCTTGTTTCCTCCACACCAATAATTGGATCAATTCCGTGAATTGGAAACGGCGAAAACACCTCTTCCACTTTCACTCCTTTTGCAACTAACTCCTTTGCGCCATCCTTAAGGATTTCCTCATCGTCATACATTGCATATATTACTCTGTCTGCCATGTCTTATTGATTATTAGTGTTCATTAATTCCTTTGCTTGTCCTGCCCAATCATCTCGTTCTGCTCTCCCAGGGAATTTACCTGTAATACCGTCCAAAATGTCGTATTCTTTCTTGGTCATTTTACTTACTTGCTCGTAAGAGAAAATTCCAATTTCATTCAATGTGTCTTCGAATTTTGGCCCAACTCCAGAGATTGCTTTCAAGTCATCCTTGTTATCTGCAGAACCTGCTCCTAAAGCTGCCATTAATTCCATTGCTTGCTGTGAAGTGTCACTCGAAGTCGTTTTCCTTGCTTTTTCAACAACTTCAGCAACTGAAGTTGCCTCTTCAACTAACTTATTTGAACCTCCAGCCATTGGCTTCGGTTTAGGATGCGTTTCTGCATCTCCATTCTTATAAGATTCTCCAGAAGACTTCAAAATTGTTTTCAATTCATTCAATGCCAACACAGGGAAGTACCTTGCGAATAACAAGAAGAAGACGAAGAACAATCCAATTGTTCCAAGATATACACCGATATCAATATGACTTGGGTAGTGCATGCTCCAAGAAGAAGGTAGGTAATCTCTGTGAATAGAGGTTACGATAATCACATAACGCTCAAACCACATACCGATATTTACCACAATGGAAATAACGAAAGTAAAAATCAAACTTCTTCTTAATTTTCTAAACCACATTAACTGCGGAGAAACAACATTACAGGTCATCATGGCAGCATACGCCCACCAATAAGGTCCAGTTGCTCTATTCAAAAAGGCATAGGCTTCATATTCTACACCAGAATACCAAGAAATAAACAGCTCAGTAATGTATGCCGTACCAACTATAGAACCTGTAACCATGATTACAATGTTCATGTACTCCACGTGTTTTGTGTGGATATAGGCTTCTAGTCCCATGGCTTTCCGCATCACCAACATCAAGGTTTGCACCATGGCAAATCCTGAGAATACCGCACCAGCAACAAAATAGGGTGGGAAAATGGTGGTGTGCCAACCAGGTATGACCGAGGTGGCGAAATCGAAAGATACAATAGAGTGTACAGAGAATACAAGTGGCGTTGCCAAACCTGCCAAAACTAATGAGATTACCTCAAAACGATTCCAGTGCTTTGCTCTACCTGACCATCCAAAGGCAAGAATAGAATACATTCTTTTTGAAACTGGTTTCTTTGCTCTATCTCTAATGGTTGCAAAATCAGGTATTAAACCGATGTACCAGAAGACCAATCCTACAGAAAGATAGGTGGAAATGGCAAATACATCCCAGAGTAGTGGTGAGTTAAAGTTAACCCACAAAGAACCGAAGTGATTTGGTAAAGGAAGCACCCAATAACCTAACCATAAACGTCCCATGTGAATTAACGGGAACATTCCAGCCATAAATACGGCAAAAATGGTCATTGCTTCGGCAGAACGGTTAATCGCCATTCTCCATTTCTGACGGAAAAGTAAAAGTACTGCAGAAATTAAGGTTCCTGCGTGACCAATACCAACCCACCAAACGAAGTTCGTAATATCCCAAGCCCAACCAATGGTCTTGTTCAATCCCCAAACTCCAACTCCAGTACCGAGTAAGTACAGAATACAACCAACTCCGTATAAGCCAATAATAAGCGCTGATACGAAAAGAATGTACCACATTCTTGGTGCTTTGTCCTCAATCGGACGACAAACATCTTCCGTTATGTCGTGATAAGTCTTGTGACCTAAGATGAGGGGTTCTCTAATTGCTGCTTCCTTATGCATTTACAATAAATTAATGGTGATTATTTTCTTCATGCGCTCCATGCTCCTCAGAATGTTCACCATGTCCTGCCGGAGCAGCGTGAGATTCTTTAGCAACTTGCATTGCATCTAATTCTTTATTGTCTTCGTTTCTTACTTTCACTTTGTACCAAACGTTTGGTTTTTGACCAACTTCTTCTAAAGCTTGATAAGCACGTTTGTCTTCCGAACTTTTGCGAACAAATGATTCAATATCATTCCAATCGCCAATTTGAATAGCATTTGTTGGACAAGAATCTGAACAAGCCGTTGTAACGTCTCCGTCAACAACTGGTCTTCCTTCTTTCTTCGCAACTAACTTGCCTTCTTGAATTCTCTGGACACACATAGAACACTTCTCCATGACACCACGAGTTCTTACCGTAACATCAGGATTCAATACCATTCTACCTAAATCATCCTGTGAAGGATTAATTTCTCTCTGTGCTTTGTACGAAGGATAGTTAAACCAATTGAAACGTCTTACTTTGTATGCACAGTTATTCGCACAATATCTTGTACCAATACATCTGTTGTAAGCCATTTGGTTTAAGCCTTCATTACTGTGATTCGTTGCAGCAACAGGACAAACTGTTTCACAACCTGCGTGATTACAATGCTGACACATCATTGGCATGTGAACCACTTTAGGATTCTCTGCTGCTAATTCTGCCTTGCTGAATGAGAATGTATCTGCATCTTTTCTTAAACCAACAACTTCCTCTTCATCTGAAGCAAAATATCTGTCAATTCTAATCCAGTGCATTTCACGTCCTCTACGAACTTCATCTTTACCAACAACTGGTACGTTATTCTCTGCCTGACAAGCAATCAAACAAGAAGAACAACCGATACAAGAAGAAAGGTCAATTGACATACCCCATCTGTGACCGATGTGCTCTACTGGATGCTCTTCCCACAAATCAAACTCACTCACTGGAGTAGGAACGTGATTTCCGTGCTCATCCAACTTTTGCAACATGTGTGCAGGGTTGTATGCTTCTTTGTCTTTCTTGTTGTAAATATCTAATGTAGTCTCTCGAACAATAGAGTGACGACCCATTACCGTTTGGTGAATCTGTGTGGATGCAATTGGGTACAAACCATCAATCTTTGTAACTGTACAAGCGGCAGAATAAGCAACTGTTCCGTTAACAAAAGACGTCAATGCGAAAGCATTTTGACCAATTGAAGCGCGGTTGCCATTTTCTCCTTCTACATATCCTCCATATTGTTCTGTTTGATATGCTGCTTTTCCTATTTTTTCTCCATTTGCACCTCTACCATAACCTAATGCAACACCAATTGTTCCTGGTGTTTGCCCCGGTAATGGAAAAACAGGCAATGTAATTTCTTTAGACCCAACTTTAACTGTTGCTTGGTTCAACCCTGTTTCTTGATCGAAAATCGTAGCGTATGTGCCATTCATTTCAGTAGGATTCATCGTAATGTAGTTGTCCCACGTTACTTTTGTCATTGGATCTGGCAACTCTTGCAACCAAGGATTGTTGGCATGCGTTCCGTTTCCAATTCCTGCTTTTTGATAGAAAACAACCTCTTTCTCTCCTGCTTTTGGCATTTTCGAGCCTAAGCCTGAAAGTACAGCGTCGTTGAAAGTTGCTGTTGAAGGTGTCACTTCTGGTGCTTCTTCTGTTGGCAATTCTACCTCATCAGAAGTGGTTGCATTACCACAGCTGTTATGAACCATCATGTTCCAATAAGTCTCAGAATCTGCATATTCAGATTGCATTGGGAAACCGTATTCAACCCAGTTTTGCTTGATGTATTCGTAAGCAACTTTAGAATCTTTTCCTTCACGCACTGCTTTGTCTGCCCAAACTAAGAATGATTCCAATGCAGAATGTGTATTGTGCAAAGGACGAATTGTTGGTTGCGCTAAAGCATAGTGCATTTTTGTTGCTTGCATATCAGACCAAGCCTCTAATGGATGGTGATCTGGAACAACATAGGTGCAATTTGTTGCTGTTTCATCTGCATGTGATGCTAATGAGACAGTTGTTTTAATTTTTTTAAGACCTTCTGCAAATTTCGCTCCGTTTGGAAGAGAATAAGCAGGATTTGCACCGTAAATAATGACAGCATCTGGTCCTTTTCCATTTTCAACGTCTTTTACAAACTTTGCCATTTTAGCATCGTCAGACATGTATAAGTTGATAGGATTGTTTAAGTCAATCGTTGAACCATAAGACCCAACAACGTCGTTTAATTTATTTGCAAGTAATTGAACTGCCTCGTTGTTAGAACTTGCAATAACAATTGCCTCTCCTTTCGATGCTTTCAATGCTTTGTGTGCTTGGTCAGCGACTTTCTTTGCTCTAGCATTTAAATCAGTAGCAACTCCGCCGGTATCAGCTCCAAATTTTTTCAAGATGTAAGCCAAAACTTTTCCTTCTTCAGAAGGTTTAATCATTCCTCTGTAATCAGCATTAGAACCAGTAACAGACATTATTGATTCAAACTGGAAGTGTCTTGACATCCATTCTGCATCCGGATTTCTTGTCAAAGCATATTGCGGTGTAAATTGCGTTGGCAATAACCAAGAATTTAAGAAGTCTGCTCCAACTGAAACAATTGTTTTTGCTTTAGAGAAGTCATAATTAGGAATAATTCCGTTTGATTCTGGATCTTCTGAAACTGTCAAGCCAAAACTTGCCTTGTTCGCTGCCCGCATTCCTGCGTAAGAGATAGCATCGTATTGAATGTGCTCGAATTTATCTCCTTCTTCGCCACCATTCACAAATGCTCCTAATTCTCCGATTGCTCCAAGTGTTGAAGGACTTATTACTGTGTTAGAAAGTAAAACAACTTTTCCCGCAGATTTAAGTGCTCCCATTATTTTTTCGTCAATCGCTTCGATGTCTGCATCTTTGCCATTGATTGTTGGTTCTGCTAATCTTTCACTGTCATACAATCCTAAAACGGATGCAATGATTTGTGGATTTGTTCCACCAGCAGTGATTCCAAAATCTTTATTTCCTTTGATGAAAATTGGACGACCTTCTCTTGTTTTAACCAAGATGCTCGCGTAAGAACTTCCATCATAATAAGTTGAAGCATACCATGTAGCCATTCCCGGAGTAACATTCTCTGGTTTGTTCACATAAGGTATTGCCTTAGTAACGGGTGCTTCACATGCTGCAACCGTTGCTGCCGCAACACTAAATCCTAAAAACTTTAAGAAGTCACGACGAGCTGTCGATGTTTCTTTCAAGTTCTCATCACTCAAAAATTCTTCTACAGAAGTTTGAGTTGGAAACTCTTGATCTCTGGATTCTAAGAATTGAGGAGTTTCTTGTAACTCATCAATTGCTTTCCAATATTTTCTTGTCGATCCCATATCCTTATTTCGAATTCTTCTTGTAATCTATTAGTAATGACATTTCGCGCATTCCCATCCACCTAATTCTTTCACAGTTACTTTACCATCTTCTAGGTATTCGCTGTACAAAGCTTTATCGTTATTTACTAAACGTTTGTGAATTTCATCGTAATAACCGTCTTTTTTAGAGTCCAATGTACCCATAGAAATTTCTTTCTCTTGGTGACATTCAATACACCAACCCATTGTTAATGTTGGTCGTGTTAATTGGACATTTCCTTCGACTTTATTCAACTCTTCAATTGAATGAACTTTTGCCGTCTCCGTCATTGCCGCCATATCTCCGTGGCATTGTTTACAATCAATTCCACCAACAACTACGTGTTGAGAGTGATTAAAATAAACGTGATCTGGAAGAACGTGTACTTTGTTCCAAATGATTGGTTTTGTTTCTCCGTTGTAAGAACCTCCACCTTCTGGCGAGAATCCTGCTGCTGCGTAAATCGCAAGAATTTTTTCTTGTTGCTCCGGTGTTGTTCCTGTAACTTGCTTGTGACAGTTCATACATACATTAACCGTTGGCAAGCCAGCTGTTTTTGAATGTTCAACCGAATTGTGGCAATATTTGCAATCAATACCGTTTGTTCCTGCGTGAACTGAGTGAGGAAATGCAATTGGCTGTGATGGTTGATAGTTTTCAACGATTCCAATAGTATATAGACTTAAGAAAAGTGCAACGACCAATGCCATTGTAAATACAACCGCTCCAACAACTACTTTCTTTCTATGTCTCCATCCCCATTGTTTAATTTCATCTGAGAAACTTGCATCCGAATTGTATTCTTCACCGTCCATCTCAGCTGTAGCAGATTTTAGTTGTCTTCTAACACCACTGATCGCAATGATTAATGTTGCAAAAATAACGCCAAGAATCAACCAAATCCATCCTGTAGATGATTCTTGTTCTTCTACGTTACCGCCTCCTCCTGAAGTAGTATCTCCAACACCTGCTACCTTCTGCTCTTGCGTATCTACCCAATCAAAAATAGAGTTGATTTGCTCTTTCGATAAATCAGGAAACTTGTTCATGTTTGAACCTGCGTATGAGCTCACAGTCACCGCATAAGGGTCTGCTGCCATCGCTGCTTCATAATTATTTACCCATTGGATAATTGAACCATCTAAAGCACCTCCGTCCTCCCATTTCTGGCGGACTTCAAACAACTTGGGACCTGTTCCGTCTTTAAAGACTTGGTGACAGGTTGCACATTTCACCTTGAACAGGTTTTCTCCTTCTTGTGCGAGAGAATTAAAAGAACTTGCCAAAAACAACAATGTAATTGCGCTCAAGCTCCACTTTCTAAAATTTCTAAACATCTGACTACTAGATATTTCCATATAAAAAACTGTTAGTCTAAGGTCAAAAACCACTTCTTGACGGAAGCAAATTTAGCAGAATTGCATTATTTCATGACAGTTTTGTGACAATTTCGAGGGGTAAATCGCTAATTTAAAATGATTCTAAATAAGCTTTTTAAGAAAAATTGGGAAGAAGTTTTTTGTAAGCATCATAAAGTCAATTATTTTGCATTAAAATTCAATCGGCACGATGATTGATTGAAGTATTTTGTAATTTTGATTAAAATAAATCGAACTATGAAATTTTTCGTGTTTACCCTCTTCTTTATTTTAAGTTTTTCTCTTTTTGCCCAAAAAGGAGATGTGCAAATAATAAAGGACAACAGAATTAATGCCCTGATTGAAAAACAGAGCGAGGTAAAACCACCTGCTGTTCAACCTCAAATTGACGGTTATCGAATTCAGTTGTTTTTTGATTCTGACAAGTCTAAACTGAACGCAAGTCGAGGAGCTTTCATCGCTCAGTTTCCTAAAATTGATACTTATACGTCGTATAACGCACCTAATTTTTTTCTCAAGGTGGGCGATTTTAGAACGCGTTTGGAGGCAGAGAAAATTAAAGCAGAAGTTGAAGCAGAATTCCCTACTAGTTTTATTGTAAAGGAGAAAATAAATTTGCCTCGCCTTAACAAAGACACTGACAAGTAATTTACCATTCTATTGGAGGTTGAAACAAGCAATAACAAGTTAGGGAGAATCTATTCGTTAAAAAGTAAGATCACTATTGACGCGCTTTTTGAATCGGGCAAGCGCATTTCTTCTTTTCCATACGTTTTGTTTTATAAAGAGGTTGAATATCAAGAAAACGTTCCTTTTAAGCTTGTTTTTTCTGCGCCAAAGAAAACATTCCGTTTTGCTTACCAGCGAAATAAAATGAAGCGATTAATGCGAGAGTCCGTTCGCTTAAACAAGCATCCTTTGGAGGCAATTCTCAGAAAAAAGAACAAACAGCTTGCTTTTTTCTTAATTTACTCGACCAAAGAGCAACTTGATTTTGATATTTTACAGAAAAAAACCGTCAAGTTATTTGACAAATTAATACAACAACTCGATGATTAATACAATCAAAAAAACGGCCTTTGCAGTCGTCCTATTTCTTTCTTTCAATAGTTTTTCGCAATCCAACGGTTTTGAAGTTATTCGAAGTTTAGAATTGATGGACCAAATTTATGAGCATCTTGAAAAATACTACGTGGACGACATCCAAACGGGGGCTCTTTCTAAAACAGCCATTGATGCCATGCTAAAAAAGCTGGACCCTTATACGGTTTATTACCATGAATCAAACATTGAGGATTATCAACTAATGACGACCGGTCAATACGGTGGAATTGGAGCATTGATTCGCACAAAAGGCGATTTTACCTATATTTCTGAACCTTATGAGGGCAAACCTGCTGCGAAAAGTGGTTTAAAGGCTGGAGATAAAATAATTGCCATTGACGGAAAATCAATGGAGAAGAAAAAATCTTCTGATGTTTCAACAGCCTTAAAAGGACCTAAAGGAACTGAAATATCCATTGAAATTGAGCGAAATGGTACAGAAAGGCAAACAATTAATGTCGAACGCGATGAAATTAAGCTTCTTGATGTCCCTTATTCTGGAATGATAGACGACAAAATTGGATACATTCGTCTAAGAAGTTTTACACGAACAGCATCCTCCGAAGTGAAGAAATCACTGCTTCAACTCAAAGAAGAAGGCATGGAAAGTCTTGTCTTCGATTTACGAGGCAACGGTGGGGGATTGCTCATTGAAGCAATAAAAATTGTCAATCTGTTTGTGCCGAAAGGGCAAGTTATTGTCACCACAAAAGGGCGTGTTTTAGAAGAAAACCGTGTTTACAAGACAGAATATGCGCCGATTGACCTAAACATTCCTGTGGTTGTCTTGGTCAACGAAGGTTCTGCTTCTGCAAGTGAAATTGTCGCTGGAAGTTTGCAAGATTTAGACAGAGCAGTGATTGTTGGAACGCAATCTTTTGGGAAAGGCCTGGTGCAAAGAACGTATGATTTGGATTACGGTTCTAAAATGAAGTTAACCATCGCCAAATATTACACTCCTTCCGGAAGGTGCGTTCAGCGCTTGGAATACTATGATAAATTAGACAAAGATGCCGCTGAAGAAGTGCCTGATTCTCTTATAACCATCTTCAAAACGAAAAACGGAAGAGATGTTATTGATGGTCGTGGGGTTGAGCCTGATTCACTTGTAAATCAAAAAGACTTCAGCAGGCTTACAGTTACGATGCTTCGCAACAATCATTTCTTTGATTATGCAACCCGTTACTATTATTCTCATTCTACCATTGCTAAAGCAGAAGAGTTCTCGTTGACGGATGAAGAATACGCTGATTTTAAGGCTTATATTCTAAAAGAAGAATTCACCTACTCGACGGCTTCCGAAGAAATGCTGAAGAAGATGAAAAAAACAGCAGAAAAAGAAGGTTTTTACGAGGATATTAAAGATAAATACGACGCTTTGATGACCGATGTAACTCCTTCAAAAGAAAGAGACCTTGAGAAGTTTGAGAAGCAAATAAAAGCAATTTTAGCCAATGAAATTGTTTCTAGGTACTATTACCAAAAAGGAAGAGCTGTTCAGTCTTTTAAAAACAACCTGTTTATAGAAAAAGCCTTGGAAATTCTCCGAAATAAATCAACTTACAATACTATTTTAGGAAATTAATCGTTAGTCGTTAAACGATTACTTTGTCATACTTATGACACTTAAGAAAACACTATGTTGAACCGTATTTTCGGAAAAAATACACACTTGTTTTTGCACCTACTTGGTCTCAGCGGGGTTGCTGTTGGTCTTCCGTTGAGTAAGGTTGCCATGTCTATTTCCATGATGTTTTTGGTACTCAACCTTCTTTTAGAAGCTCATTTTAAGACCTATTGGAAGAATTTAAAAGCAAATAAACTGTACCTGTTCATTCTAGGGTTTTTTCTCCTACACGTAGTCGCACTTTTGTGGTCGTCCAATATGCAATACGCCTTTCACGACTTAAACGCCAAGTTGCCTTTACTCGTTATCCCAACAATTCTTGCGGCAAAACCTTTGGCAGAAAGAAAGCATCTTGAGATCATTCTAAAGGTCTTCACCTTCGCTGTTATTTTAGTGACTCTCCTTAATTTTTCGCTTTATCAGCATTGGATTGGCAATGTGGTTTATGATGACATCCGTGGGCTTTCTTACTTTACTTCGCACGTTCGTTTCGCCATCATTGTCTCTATGGGCATTGCTGTTTTATTCTATTTCTGGCAAAGAGTCTCCGTGAAAATAAAAGCGGTCCTATTGATAGCCCTTCTTTGGTTAATCTTTTACACCCTCTACAGTCAAGTCATTTCTGGCTTGATAACAATGATGGCTGTGTTTGCTACTTATTGGATTTGTATTCTCTGGAAAAAGTCAAAAATAGTTGCTTTAGCACCTTTAGTTGCAGGAATTGCTTCATTCATTGTTCTCGCTTTTTGGCTTTTCACTCCTTCAGAATTCAACTTCGAAAAAGACATTGATTACGATGTTAAAACAGCCGAAGGAAACAATTACGGACACCTTTCTGACCTAATTTCTGCCGAAACAAATGAGCCGATTTACATCTATATTTGTGTAGAAGAATTAGAACGAGATTGGTCTAAATATTCTTCTATTGCATTCGACAGCACTGATGTAAAAGGACAGAGAATTTCAGGGACGATTATTCGTTATATGTCTTCCAAAGGTCTTCGCAAAGATGCCGAAGGATTAGCTTTGCTGTCTAAAAAAGACATCTCAGAAATTGAAAATGGAATTACAAGCGCCAACCACAAAGGACTTTTAGGGCGACTTTACGGAATAAAATACCAGCTAACCAATGTAAAAAACCCAAACGGCCATTCCTTGTTAGAGCGTTTAGAATATTGGAAAACGGGTTTTCAAATTGCGTCCAACAACCTGTTTATTGGAGTTGGAACAGGAGACGTTCAAGATGCGTTTAATGCTAAATACGAAGAAAATAATTCGCTCTTAAGAGAAGATAAACGCAGAAGAGCACACAATTATTTTCTTACTATTCTGATAACCTTCGGAATCACAGGCCTCCTGTATTTCCTTTACACCATTGGATTGTACGCGTTCGCAAACATTCGGAGCAATGAAATACTGGCCACTTCATTCATCGTTATTATTCTTGTTTCTTTCTTAATTGAAGACACGATTGAAACGCAAACAGGCGTGACATTTTTCGCCCTGTTTTATGGCTTGTTTAGTTATAGATACGAGAAGTAGCGTTGGAGCTTTCGAGCGTTGGAGTTTTGGTACTACTAAGGAAAATCATAGTACTGTCAACTTCACCTATCAGCGTAGATCATAAAAATCAGTGTTATCAGCGTTCTATTTTAGAACATTGGACTACTAAGGAAATCATAGTGCTGTCAACTTCACCTATCAGCGTAAATCAACGTTCTTTTTTGGAACATTACTTTTCAAGTTCCCTGCACCCTACAAACCTTCTATGATTTTTTTTATTTCCGTAGATCTTGGGTCATATTCTAACGCTAAGGTATAATACTCTTTTGCCTCTTTAATTTTACCCAGTTTGACATACACACTGCCTAACAATGCATTAGAACTGTAATCGAAAGGGTATAATTTCAACACCGACTTAAGATGTGATTCTGCTTGAGAATATTTCTTACGAACGAAATAAATGTATGCTAACTGATAGTGTGTGGAAGAATGATTCGGATCAATTGTCAGGATTTTGTGGTAAACTTTAATCACCTCGTCCCAACTTGAAAGTGCCTGTAATGGATAAATTAACCCAAGTTTTGCTTCTATACTATTGTTCTTTATGTTGATTGCTTTCTGGTAATGAGATTTTGATTGAAGGTAATCTGCCCTTAGATAATTCAACCACCCTAATCTTAATTGAACACTGTAAGAAGTTTCTGAAACAAGAGGTTCAAGAACTTGAATAGCTTTTGCATATTCTTTGTTTGCTTCAAAGGTGTAACTTTTACTAAAAGCGTCAAGATTGGACTGTGCATTTACAGTTAAAGTAATGCAAGTAATAATTAAAAGAAATAGATTTTTCATGATATTTAAAATTTAAATTTTAGACTTAAATAAACGGAGTTAAGTCGATAGTCTCCGGTACCCATAATACTTTCAATGGTTTCGTATTGATAGGTTAAAAACAGGCTGAGTTTTTTAAAAGCATCATACTGTGCGGTAAAACTTAGCTTATCCACAGAATCACTCGAATTAATTAATTGGGAGGCTTCAAATAATCCAACGGTATAGTTTTTCTTACTAAAATAGTACGCAGAAAGGTGAGTTTTTTTACCCAAGTCGAGCTTCAAATAAGGCGAAACAAAGAAAAAAGAATTGTTATCTCGATTAATGTACTCTAATTGACCTCCAACGGTAATAAATTTAAAGATGTAAAAAAGGTTTGCGCCTACTCCAAATTGGCTAATGGTCTGATTTTCTGGAAGGATAATACTATCACTATACTCCACAGATTGGTTTATTATAGTAGATCCTGTCCTTTCTGTAATCGTTGTTGTGTCCGTGTATCTTTCAAAATAATCCGCACCTTGAATAGAGCTGACATAACTCAAATAAGGAGAAACCTTAATTGCTTTCCACGTTTTAGTAAACCTGGGTTGAAATAAAAAATCATTCTGACCATAGGTGCCTTCAATCTGATATTTACTTGAAACAGTAGAGTCAATAACATTACCAAATGGGAAACCTCCTTGTGGAGTAGATGATTGATAAACTCCTTCAATATAATAATCAATTGATGATTTAAAGTTAGCAAAATGAAACCCTAAATTAAACTCCATTGATTTTTTAAATCTGATTTTTGGATTGATGTAATATTGATGTTGTTTTAAATTCCCCCAATTCAGGTTTTGCTGTAAAAACGTGTAGCCTTGGTCTATCTTCAATCTCGCTCCCAGGTTTAACGTAATTCCAAAATTAAAATAGTCTATTTTGTCCGCAACGTTTCTGTCTGTCGAGATTTTTTGTCCTCCTTCAATAAAAATACTTTCTAGTGTCTTCGGAGGAATGTAATTTATGCGTTGTTGAATTGTATCATCCAACTTCGCATACCATAAGGCGCTTTCTTTTTCTTTTAAAAGGTAATAATTATCCCAAAAAAGATATTCTATCACTACTTTATTGAAAGAGTTCTCTTGATTCGCTTTTGTAAGATAGTCTTTACTTTTCTTATACTCTTTTAGCTTAAAAAAGGCGATTCCCATTCGTAGATTGAAATAAAAATATGTAATGCCAGCTTCTTCTGCCTGTTTGCCAAAAGCAACTAATTCTTCCCAATCTTGAGATAAATACAATTCGTAGCTTGTTTTTTCTACCTCTATATAATCCATTTGAGAATAGACCATCGTAGAAAAACCAATGGAAATTACAAGCGCCAAGATGTTCTTTAATCGATGCACTTCGCTCTAGTTGTTTCGTTATTATAATTCAATTCAATTTCTTCGATACGGTTATTTTCAAATAAAATACTTGACGTAACTGGACCAGTTGATTTACCAAAGTAAACACCTTTAGCAACTGTCTTGCAGATAATCTTTGATGGCAGGTGTTCATTCTCTACCTCTCCAAATTTCATCTCATAATCTGCCGTAAAGTAATGAAAAAATGGCGCTGTAAAATCATGCAAATACTTCAAGAATTTTGGAAAGAAAGTATCAATTAACAGTTTATCTTTAACAACAACATTCTTGTAGTATCCCAGTAGTATTTTGTGAGAAGAAATGTAAAAGCGATGTAAAAATGAACTTTTACTTCCATAGAAGTCTGTGAAATAAAATAAAGTCCCATTATTCACAAAATAAGCCGTTGATTTTGTCTTGTGGCAATATATATAAGTACTATTCGCGGCTGTTGTGAATACTTCCCAATTTGTTTCATAGGATGGTCGATTTCCTTCCGTTACTTCAAATTTCAACTTCTGTCCAGGTATTAAGTGCAGAGCATCTTTTAGCAGCTTAGTCACTTTTACATTGCTAACAATATCATTTTCTTTTGGTATGTCAAAAGAATGGAAATCATAACCGTCATTTTCTTTCGTTAGATAATAACTCATTGGATATTGTAAAGTTGCTGAACCAATAAATGGTGTTGATTGCAACTGAAAATGCAAATGTGGCTCAGGCGAACGACCGGAACTTCCACAATAGGCAATAATATCGTCTTTAGTAACATAATCCCCTACTTTGAACTGAATTGTGTCTTTTTTTAAGTGAGATAACTTACTGAAAAGGTATTCTCCGTGCTTAATTATAATCGTATTCCCCCAATTTTGCTCTAGGTCAACATCTCCAATTTCGTTGTCCTCAACTCCATCGAGAATTTCCGCTATCCAGCCATTTGCAGGTGCGTTTACTGGCAAATCATAACAGTAATAGTCCTTTAGTTGGTGTCCTGGTGATTTAAAGGTCTCACCCTTACTATTAACAACATCAAAATCAAGAGCTTGAGCCCACTCGCCTTTGTGGGTCAATTTCCCATCATATCCTTGCGATATTCGCCAGTCTCCTGTTATTGGTAAGGAGATATGAAAATAGGTGTCTGAACTAAATCTGTCTATCGAATTGTAGTATTTATAGTGGTTTTTTTCTGGAGAAAATTGTTGTAAGGTCACTAATTGTAATCCTGACGATTTATGCCTCAAAGCCATTGCAGAAAGGAATAAAAGCACAACAATATTGAATGGCAGCGAATACAAGGGAAGACCAAATTGAGAAAATAGGGTATGTAAAGCACTAATTAATAGTGCAATAATTGGAATCGTAAGTAATAAAATCAAGAATGATTTTCTTGACGGAATGATGAAAAACCCTCCCAATGCTATCGCCGTTAAGATAAAATTAAATCCTATATAACTGTATATGAGCTGAGAGAAGTCTCCTTCTAGGTAGTAGTAGAATAAATAACCTATTAGAAAGCCATAAATTGACAGTACGAACCCAATTCGAGAATAAATTAAAATCCCGATTGCAATAAATATTCCTACCAGGTCATTGAATTGAAAAAAGATTGCCCCTAAAGACCTTAAGTAAAGGTAGATCCCATTTGAAAAGGGTAATTGTGCAATAAAGTCCGTCGTACCTGAAAATAATTCTGGATAATACCTCGCAAGAGACAGTGTTTCTTTTTGGTGAAGCTCTAAAGCAGTAAAATTATCTGCTCCCAATATAATAATCCATACCGTGAGTAAGAAGGGAATGCTTAAAAATGGCAAGCCTCTTTTCCCTAAATTCGTTAAGAACCAAATCGTGATAAAGAAAGTGAGAATAGATGCAACAACAAGTAAGATGAAAAAAGAAAGGTTAAAGTCATAGAATATACCTATTGCCATACCAACCATAAGAGCATTGTAGGTATAGGTGCCATTTCTTATTAGTTCATGATTAAAATTGAAGAGCAATGCAGTAACTTGGCCAATTGCAATCGCAATTATTCCGCTAAGTCCTGCACCAATATCAAAAAAACTAATGAACAGCAAGAAATAAGCAAGGACCTTACTGTTGGAGAAAAAAACTTGGGAATAGCTATTAATAAGCCCTTCCCAAATTAGTTTTATATAATATTTAGCTCCCAATTTTACCTTTGTTTGATTTTAAAGTTCAAATTTATTCAAATGAGTCGGTAATAGCTCATTTTTTTCAACATCTTCAAGAGTTTCACTCGATTTAATTTTGTGAGGCTTCCCTTTTGTGTCAATCATCACGACAGCAGGTCGCAGAGAGATAAATTGCATAGATTGGGTAATGTTATAAGCTCCAACATAATGGACAACAACATTGTCTCCAGCATTCAAAGGGGGCATTGAAACATTTTCACGCACAACATCAATATTCATACACAATGGTCCATAAAGGACTGTATCCTCTGTATATTGACTAAACTCTTGTGCTGGTGATATTTTATGATCATACCAGAAAGCCGTAAAAAGAATGTTGACACCAAAGTCTAAAATAGTTGATCTTCTACCATCAGAAAGACGCTTATTTGAAATCACAGATCCCAGTAAAAAACCTGCGTCATCAACAAGCGCTCTCCCTGTTTCTAAGTAGAGGTAAGGCAATTCATCTGTTTCGAAACCTGCATTTAGAATAGAACTTGTAATTTGTTCTGCGTACTCTTCTATATCTGGAACAGCATCAGTCCCCAACTGATAAGACCCTTTCAAAGTATTCTTAGATGCAAATCCACCACCCATGTCAATGTAAGTGATTACTTTATCGTATCTCTTTTTTATGTTTAGAGCTAAAGCAGAAAGCTTGCTAGCGGCAACTCCATAGGCACTTGGCGTTAGCATAAATGTTCCTATGTGACAGTGTAAACCAATCAAGTTTAACTTATCCGTTGCCATTATCTTATTGATAGCATCCCATGCTTCACCGTTTTCATAGTTGAATCCAAAACGATCCCACATTGGGTATATGCCCGTATCCATATTGACACGAATAGCGACTCTTGGTTTTATGTGCATTTCATCTGAAATTTCTATCAAACGATATAGTTCATCCAAATGATCTATGTGAATCGGTGAATCATTTTTTACAGCTGTTTTTAAATCATCGTCTGTTTTATCCGGACCGTTAAATAAAATCTTGTCTGCTGGAACTCCATTTTTCAAGGCTTTGTTATATTCAAACATCGATACAACTTCTCCCCAAGACCCTTCTTGATGAAAAACATTACAAACTGCATTCAAATAATTTGTTTTATAAGACCATGCAAATTGAACCTTGGGATACCTCGTCTCAAAAATACGCTGTGCACTTTGTATATTCTGTCTAATTTTATCTTCAGACATAACGAACAACGGGGAACCGAATTCAGCTAGTAAATCTTTCACCTTTACACCATCAATGTGTGTCTTAGGTGTATATTCTGTTCTTGTTCCGAATTTATTCATCAAACCTGAGTTTAGTGGTTTAATAATTGGTCTTTCATATGTTTTCTTTTCCATAATATATTTTTTTACAATTTGTTTCTTATTTATAATTCTCCTACGGTAGATATCTGTTCAAACTCTTTTATGTCAACAATCATGTCGTGTGAATAACGGATAAACATTTTTCCTACTTCATAATTTTCAAAAGGTTCTACCTTCATCCCCATTTCATGATTTACAAGTGCTTCAACTTGGTTTTGTCCGGCACCAACCGTTAAGTAGCACCATGCTGGGAAACGCGGGTTTATCTCGATTAAATAATACTCATCTTTATCCGTCTTCATGAACTCCAATTCAAATGGTCCATTCCACATTGTGTTTTTGACAAGATCAGTAGTTATTTCCATTAGCTTTTCATCATCCAGAGTGATTCCCGCCCATGCTTTTCCTTTATCAGTAATGTATAGTTTTCGCATTGGAACTGCACCAAGAGTAACTCCCTCTCCGTCGCCTATTCCACAAACATTTACCTCAGAGCCGTGAACAAACTCTTGCACGATAACAGGCAAACCCCATTCTGCGCTAATTTTGTTAAAGTGCGACTGAGCTTGCTCAGCGGTATGAGCTATTTTTGCATCATAAAATTTCCCTTTTATGACCAATGGATAACCAATATTGGCAGCAACCCCAGGTATCTCGGCCGTACTAAAAATCATTTGAGAAAAAGGAACTTTAATTTCATGAGTCTTTCCATATTCATATAAATTAACCTTATGTCTTGCTTCAAACTGTTCTTGAGTTGGCAGTGACATTTTTATCCCTAAGTCATTCAACAACCTTTCTTTCAATGCAATGTAATTGAATAATTCTGCATCAAAATTAGGAAATAGAAAATCAATGTTTTCAATTGCATTAATGTACTTATATCTCTCAACTAGAACCTCCTGTCCTGCACTCGGGTACGGAACCTGATACGTTTTATCAACATAATCATGCATGTAGATTCCGGGTTCTAAAGCCTCATAGGATAGACCTATTATTCTAACATCAAAGCTTTTTGAATCTTTTAAGGCTCGAATAACAGCTAACCCCGGTCCGGGACTATCTATAGCATTTAGGCCTGTAACGGCAATTGTATATTTTGGCTTACTCATCTTCTAGTCAATTAGTTTGTAATTTTCCAACATTCTTTTAAAATCGTTGAGGTCTTTTTCTGCTGTATTTTTATCAACACGATACTCCTCTAATATGTTCTCAAGAATTTCTGACTCAGGTTTGTTCTCTTTAAAAGAACTAATGATTGTTTGTCCAATTGGGTTAACAGAAAAAGAATCTCCTGTTAAAGGATTAAACAAAAATCCCGAGTCACTTACAGCTACATTTTTTCTTATTTTCATAATTCAATTTTTACTTGTTTATAGATTGGCAGTTTCTTTATTCTTATCGACGGCTAACGCACCAAAGATAATACACAAGAAGACAAATACTTTTACACTATTTAGAAAACGATGTGTACTATTTAGGGTTAAATCGCCTTTACATCAATAAAATCAACGTTTTTTACTGTGCGCGCAGAATTTCGTCAACGTGAATTCTTGGAGGGTTTTCTAAGTTTCTAAACTCTGAAAAAGTATAACCTGTGGTTTGTTTAAATTGTTTGCTCAGGTACTGAACACTGCTGTAGTCGAGTTGGTAAGAAATCTCACTCAACGTTAATTTATCCTCTAAAACTAAATCTTTTACTTTTTCAATTTTTAAAGCAATGATGAATTTTTCTAGCGTAGTTCCTGTCATTCTTGAAAACACTTTGCTTATCTTATCGTAAGGCTCTTGGACTCGATCACTGATGTAGTCGGAATTACGAATAATAGAGTTATTGTTGCTTGAAAAAATAATCAATTCTATGGATGCCACTTTTATTTTTTCTGTTAAAATAGCATCGTCATCTTCAATCACTTCAAACCCAATTTCTTTGAATGAATTTGTCAGTTTTTCTATACTAACAATGCTTTTATCATAGGATAGAACAACATTTCCCAAAAAGACACTTTTGATGATAACCCCCTCAATTGATTGGAAATAGAGCTCAATAAGTTTAATACAGCTTTTTGAAACCATATTCTTTAAATAAAACTTTTGCTCAGTCATCGAACAGTCTTTCAAGGGTTAAATCAGTTATTATGATACAATAATATGCAAAATATTCTTTCTCTTATGAAACATAGGTTACTTAACTCTCCTTGGATTTAAATTCTGACCTGACAGCAACTACTCAAAAAGTACTATCTTTGCCCAAAATAAAGGTCATGCGTTTTGAATTAACCAAAGACTTTCTTGAAAACCTCAACGATGCAATTAAGCGTCAGAATTTCACGTGGATTCAAGAAAACGTCTGTCAATTGCATGATGCTGATATTACCACCATCATCGATGAACTTGAGGAAGAAGACGCGCTTTGTGTCTATAATCTTCTCGACGAAGAAGTCCAAGGAGATATTCTTATGGAACTCGATGAGGATCTTCGTGAGTCCATTCTGAAATCATTCTCTACCAAAGAGATTGCAGAGCAAGTAGAACTATTAGATTCTGATGATGCCGCCGACTTAATGGGGGAACTGCCGAAAGAGCAGGTGGAAGAGGTTATTTCTCAGATTGAGGATGATGAAACCGCCGAGGACATCGTTGATTTATTGAACTACGACCCAGATACTGCCGGTGGATTAATGCAGAAGGAATTCATGAAAGCATCCATTGATTGGCCTGTAAATCGTACGGTGTTGGATCTTCGAAAACAAGCCGAAGAAGTGGAGAAAGTCTATACGATTTACGTAGTGAATGAGCATGAGAAATTATTGGGTTTCCTTTCTCTTAAAAGGTTACTTTTTGCTCAACCGACAACTAAAATTGCCGATTTATACCAAGACAAGAACGTTATTGCCGTAAAAACGGATGTAGAAAGTGAAGAAGTGGCAAGAATCATGGAAAAATACGACTTAGTGTCTATTCCTGTAGTTGATTTGAATAATAAATTGGTCGGCAGAATTACCATTGATGATGTGGTTGATGTCATCAAAGACGAGGCAGAAAAAGATTTCCAAATGGCGTCAGGTATCTCTGAAAATATTGAGTCGGATGATTCTGTCTGGAAAATTTCTCGAGCAAGAATGCCCTGGTTACTCATCGGATTGATGGGAGGAGTTTTTGGCGCACAGGTTATCGCTGGTTTTGAAGGAGGTATTGCAGAAGTTCCAGCACTGGCTTTCTTTATTCCATTAATTACCGCTATGGGCGGAAATGTCGGGGTGCAATCTTCGGCAATCGTGGTGCAATCACTCGCCAGAGGGACAGATCAGTTCGGTTCTATCTTCAAAAAAATTACCAAAGAAACCTTGGTCGCTTTACTCAACGGATTGATTCTCTCGGTAATTATTTACGGAATTGCTTATGTTTTTGATAGTTCAACGCTTGGTTTGGTCGTTAGTTTATCTTTATTTACAGTAATTATTATTGCAGGTATCTTTGGGACATTGATTCCCCTGTTGCTCGATAAATATAAAATTGATCCGGCGTTGGCAACCGGTCCTTTTATCACCACATTGAATGATGTCGTTGGCTTGTTTATTTATTTAACGATAGGTATATTGATGTATGGGATATAAATTGGAGTGTTCGATTATTGGAGCTTTCGAGCATTGGAAAAAGTTACGTTCCAAAGCTCTAATGCTCTAATGCTCTAATGCTCCAAAGCTCCAATACTCTAACAAATGAAAATTCTCTTTATAGATATCGTCCATCCTGTTCTTGAAGAACGTTTAACAAAGGCCGGATATACCTGTATTGATGGCACAAAACTATCTCGTGAAGAATGTGAAACGATAATCACTAACGTCTCTGGAGTCGTTGTCAGATCTCGCTTGCAGATGAATGCAAGTTTTCTTTCTCACGCAAAAGACCTAAAATTTATTGCTCGTTCTGGTGCTGGCATGGAGAATATTGACCTTGCATATTGCAAGAAAAACAACATCACTTTGTACAACGCCCCAGAGGGAAATCGCAATGCTGTAGGAGAACACGCACTCGGAATGTTACTGTCACTTTTTAACCGTTTGCACTTGGCAGACAGAGAGGTTAAAGATGGCAAATGGGAAAGAGAAGGCAACCGTGGCATTGAACTCGATGGCAAAACAGTCGGCATCATCGGTTTTGGAAACAACGGTGCCGCTTTTGCCAAAAAATTGCGTGGTTTTGACGTTCAAATTCTCGCTTACGACAAATACAAGTCAGGATTTGGTAATGAGTTTGTCAAAGAATCAACCCTCGAAGAATTGTATCAGAATTGTGATGTCGTGAGCTTTCATATTCCGCAAAACGAAGAAACGATTTACTTTGCCAATGATGAATTCTTTACTTCTTTCATAAAAAACATCTACCTCATCAACCTATCGAGAGGGAAGGTTGTAAAAACATCCTCGTTGGTTGATTCTCTGAAGAATGGTAAAATTCTTGGCGCTTGTTTAGACGTTTTAGAGTACGAAAAATCAAGTTTTGAGTCCTTTTTTGATGGCAAAGAAGAAATTCACCCTGATTTTGACTATTTATTGAATTCTGAAAAAGTAATGCTTTCTCCGCATGTCGGCGGTTGGACGGTAGAAAGTTATTTTAAGTTGAGTAATGTTTTGGCGGATAAGATTTTGAAGTAAAAAGTAATTTACCCTTACTTTGTAACTAGAAATTTAATATTTAACCCTTACTTTGTTACAAGTTTTTACTATATTTACCCTTACTTTGTAACACAGCAAAGATTAATCGAGAAAAAGAGTGCATTTTAAAAGACACATCACACCATTTTTAATCGAATGGAAAAAGTCAAGTAATCGAAAACCACTTATTTTAAGAGGGGCTAGACAGGTGGGTAAAACAACATTGGTTAAGCAATTCTCAAAATCGTATAAAAATTTCATTCTTCTAAACTTAGAACGAGAAAAAGACATCCGTTTTTTTGAAGAATTTTCCGATGTTACAACAATAATCGATGCGCTTTTCATTGAAAACAACATTCAACCATCACAAATACACGAAACACTCCTTTTTATTGATGAAATTCAAGAATCTCCAAAGGCGATCGCTTTACTGCGCTATTTCTATGAGGATTCCCCAAAATTAAATGTAATTGCTGCCGGATCGTTGCTGGAGCATTCTATTCGGAAAATTAAAAACTTTCCTGTTGGTAGAATTCAAAATTTGCACCTATATCCTCTTAATTTCTCAGAATTCTTAGGCGCAACAGACAACAAAATCGTTCTTGAGCAACTCAATTCCATTCCTGTAAAAAAAGTTGCGCATAGAACATTGCTCGATTTGTTCAACTCCTACACAATCATCGGGGGTATGCCTGAGGTTGTTAAAAGGTACGTCGAATCAAGTTCTATTTCCGCATTAACAACTACCTACGAAAGTATCTGGTCAACTTACAAAGATGACGTCGAAAAGTACGCTTCTAGTAAAACAGATGCTCGTGTCATAAAGCACATTATGTCAACTGCGCATTTATACCTCGACGAGAGAATAAAGTTTCAAAATTTTGGCAATTCTAACTATAAATCGAGAGAGGTTGGTGAAGCAATGCGGAATTTAGACGATGCCAGAATTATTCAATTGATTTACCCTACAACTAATACCTCCCCTCCTGTTAAATCCGACTTAAAAAAGTCTCCCCGTCTGCAATTTTTAGACACAGGTTTAGTCAATAATGAATTGGACATCCAGGCCGAGTTGCTGTCATTTTCAGACCTAAGCGAAGCGTATAAAGGCGCTATCATTCCACATATTATCACACAAGAGTTAATTTCTCTCAACGCAACAAAATATAGGAAGCCTAACTTTTGGGTTCGAGAGAAAAAGCAATCTTCAGCAGAGGTTGATTTAGTTCTTCAACATGAAGGGATGGTTATTCCAGTTGAAATTAAGTCAGGAAAAGTTGGAAAATTAAAATCTTTGCATCAATTTATAGAGAAGTCTGACCATCCTTATGCTGTTAGAATGTATGGCGGCGAATTTTCGATAGAAGAACATATAACGCAGAGTGGTAAAAAGTATTTTTTGATGAACTTACCTTATTATTTAGGAACAAAAATAGACGCGTATTTAGGATGGTTTTGCAAAGAATATTCAGAAAAAAATAATCATGGAGCAAACAGTTGAAGAACGCAAGGCTTATTTAGCTGAATTGAATGAAATTACTGCTTATACCGGCGAGGTTCTTCACGGCGATGAACTCACTAAAGTCAGAATTCGTCAGCTCAAAAAATATTTCAACAAAACCTATAAATTACTCCTCCGATTATCTGTTCTAAAAGGAGAAATCAACAATAATTCCTTCAAATATTGTTACGGAGGCAAGCAATTGGGAAGGATAGTCCTTTTGAAGTTGGGCATCGTCGAACGAAAAGCAAACAGTCAGAAAAAGGCAATTTACCATTTATTGATTTCACCCAATGAAATTGATTTAGAATTGGTTTCTAGAATAATTGTGGAGGTTTACTTGATAAGGAATGAGGTGAAGGTTTTTTGAAGTTCTTATAGCAAGAAATCACCCCACTCTCAACAAATTCCCATAATACAACTCCTTCCCCGTACTTGTCTTCATCCACAATTCCTTTACTTCAAAATGTCGATTTGCAAAGTAATAATTCGCCTTTCTTTCCAGCATTTTAAGGTCAATTTTCGGAGAATATGTGTTTAAAATCAAAAAACCGTCCTTTGTAAGAATTTTTGAAGCACTTTCCATCAATTCATCGAGTTTATTTTCGAGTTTCCAGCGTTCTTTCTTGGCGCCAATGCCATAAGCTGGAGGATCCATAATAATTCCTTTGTACTTATTTCCTCTTTTCAATTCTCGTTGCGCAAATTTCAACGCATCTTCATGCACCCATTTGATGTTCTCCAAATTAGACAATTCCATGTTCTCTTTTGCCCAAGAGATGAGTTGCTTGACAGAATCCACGTGAAAAGTAATTGCATCTTGCTTTTTTGCAACAACAGATGCCGCACCCGTATATGCAAAAAGGTTCAAAAAGCGATCTTCGTAGTCTAAATTCTCCGAAATAAAGTCCCAATTCGTTCTTTGTTCTGGAAAAAGACCTGTGTGCTTAAATTTGGTGAGTCCTAATTGAAAGGTGAGTTGCTTGTAAGAAATTTGCCATTCGTCGGGAGCATCCTTTTTCAATGCTTTCCAATTTCCGGTCTGACCACTTTTGGAAATGAATTCCCAATGAGCCATTTTGTACCAATCATCAAAAGTTTTACCCGACTTAAAATAAGCTTGTACTTCTGGACGAATGGTAATAATTTTACCCCAACGTTCTAACTTTTTACCCCCGCCAGCATCGATTAATTCGTAATCGTCCCAGCCAGTCGTGAAAAGTTTTTGGGCAGACATTCTATCTTCTACGAGGCGACTTTTGACGACCTTTCATCATTTGCGCCATACGCATTTGATTTTTGGATGGAGCAACCTTCAATTGACCTTGCATCTGAACAATTTGCTCTTTCATTGCCCCAGAATCATCCAGTTTTTTGGCTTCTGCCAATAATGTCAATGCTTCTTTCTTACGCCCTGTTTGCGCACAAATTCCAGCTAAGTGCATTCTTGCAACGGCGTTATCTTGTCCTGTTCTCAATCCCATTCCCATGGATTTACGGAGTAATTCTTCACTTTTAGCAAATCCCAAATCTTGCGTACCCAAAACGGCTTGCAAAAACAAAACGTAAGCATGTTGCTTCTTTGGCAAGAATTGAGGATGCGTAATTTTGTTTATTTTGTCCTTTGCTTTGTCAGTGTCACCCGTTCTCATTGCGTTCAAAGCAAGTATCATTCTTTCATCTCTGAAGAATGTGAAACCAATAATGACCATCCAAAGAATCATCACAATTCCCCAGCCCCAAAATCCTTTGTAGAATAACGCGACTGTAAAAAATAAAGATGCTGCTGCTATTGCGCAGCGAATAATAAATCTAATCATAACTTAAATTGTTGCTATACATTTCAATTCAATGGCAATTGGTGTTGGCAAAGAATTTATTTCTACTGTTGTTCTGCACGGAAGATTTTCTTTAAAATACTCCGCATAAATTTTATTGTATGTCTGAAAATCACGTTTCATGTTGACCAAAAAGACCGTTACATCGACCAATTGATCCCAAGAAGAACCTGATTCCTCCAAAATAACTTTCACATTGTCAAAAACACTGCGACATTGCTTTTCAAAATCAAATTCCAGAAAATTTCCATTCTTATCCAGTTTTAAACCAGGCACAGCAGAATCTGTATCATCAGAACCGGCAGTTCTGGGACCTACGCCAGAAAGAAATAACAAGTTTCCCACTTTTCGCGCATGTGGATATAAACCAACGGGCTTGGGTGCTTTGCTTGTAGAAATTCTTGAATTATCAGACATGTCTATAATTTAGTGCAAATATAAGAGTAATTAAGAATTAAGATTGCATAATTAAGAATTGAAGTGGACTCCTACTAGAATTATTATTTAATGAAGTTGGCAGTTGTTAGATTATGAATTATGAATTGTGGAAGCTGGCGAGTGTTAGAAGCAGAAGGTTGAAGAACGGTTTTGTGAAATAATTCATAATCTAACAGGCATCAACGGCATAATTCATAATTGGAAGATTCATAATTTACTCTTATCTTTAAGCTATGAAATTTTTCACATACACCATCTTCCCCTTTCTAATCTTTGCCTTCTCGGCTTGTATAGAAATCATTGATGATATTACTATCAATGATGATGGCTCCGGGACATTTAAATATACGGTGAATTTAAGCTCAAGTAAAGTGAAAATCAATTCTATTCTCGCTTTGGACAGTTTGGATGGTAAAAAAGTGCCTTCTTTGAGCGAAATACAGGAAAAACTTCATGAATTATCTAACTCTTTAAGAACAAAAGAGGGAATTTCAAATGTTGACTTTCATGCCGATTATGATAATTTCATTTTTAAAATAAAATGTGATTTCACCTCCCTTTCTCTTCTTCAAAATGCAGTCGAAGAGCTCGCTATTAAAGAAAATAAAGGAGTTGCTATTCCAGAATTGAAAAAAGAGTGGTTAACCTTTGAAAATGATTCATTGGTCCGGTCAGTGCCAAAAATAACGCTTATTAAAGCGAAAAAAATCAATAAAAGAGACGCTGAATTGCTAAAAGAAGGGAGTTATACCTCTATTACTCGATTTCAAAAAGTAGTAGATACATTTAGCAACAATTCTGCAAAATTATCTAAGAATAGAAAAGCAGTAATGGTCAGAACAAACCCCTATTTGCTCATTCAGAATCCGCAATTGGTGGATAATGTTATTTACTTGGAAGAAGAATAAACTCAAGCCCTTAGCCGTTGGCTTTTGGCTTAGTTTTGAATCAAAAAAGTCAAATTTCTATCGCTTATCAAAGCCCGAACTAACAGCCAAAGACTAAAATTGTCCTATTAAGCGTTTGTCACAAGTTTAAACTGAAATTCTGCATTAAACTTTACGGTTATTCGTATATTTGATTCATAAATCGACGATATGAGATTATTCACTACTATCATGCTTCTTTTTGTGAGCTTTTTAAGTTACTCGCAACAGCCAGAAGACTTCATTCCCAACAGCGCAATTTCTGTTTTTACCATCAATAGTGGTCAAGTTCTTCAGAAAATATCATTAGACGACCTCGTGAAATACGACTTCATGGAGGATGTTCAGCAAGAATTATTTGACGGCTCAACTTCTGGAAAAACATTGAAAGAATCTGGAATTAATTTTGATCAAAAATTCAACATTTTCTTCGGAAAGGGAGAGAAATATGAGATTTCTGGATTTACCTTTGGAATAAGCAGTGAAGATCAACTTTTTGAGGTTTTTGACGACTTTGAACAACAAAAAAGCGACTATGAAGGAACGGAATGGTACAATTCTTACTTCAACCACCTCATCATAAAAGACAAGGTCGGAATAATGATTCGCGTATCTGCAAATTACCGAATCGTTCGAGATTTTGCTGATTCTATTTGGGTGACACGAGGGAATAAGTCTTCTTATTATAACGACTGGTATTATAACGAGGGTTTTGATTATATTGAAGAAGAAGTAGTTGAATTTACTGAAGAAATGGAGGTTGAAACAGAGGAAAACACCTCTTCACCCGCACAAAACGAAGAATTACCAGTCGCAGAAGAAGATCCATCACAGAAAACCTACTTTGAATTGCGCGATTCTGTCGAAATGGTTTTTAATTCTGTCTTTCTAAAAGAGGTGTTGGATGACCTTCTGATTGCAAAAAACAACCGTAAAAAAACCACCCCCATTCTTGCCAAACAATTGATGCGAGAAGCTGACGGTGTCTTTTATTTTGACAATTCTAAGTACAATCGTCACGGTTCTTATAGTTATCGGCGACCGTTTTACACGAATATTTATGCTTTCGTTGATGAATTGTACGAAGAAAACACAATTGTCGGAGATATTCAAATAAATGACGGCTCTATTGACTTGAATGTTGATGCAAATTACAACAACAAGTTAGGTGCTATTTACGAAGAATTATCTGATGCAAAATTCGATAAAAATGTCCTCAAATACATTCACAAAGACAATCAAGGTTTTTTTACCTACAATATTGATGTCAAAAAAGCCTATGAAAAAACGGTTGAAATTGTCATGCCTATTTTGGAAGAAACAGAAGGTCATAAAGCAATGGAATGGTTGATTTTGATGGATCTTTTTGATGAATTCGCGAATAAAGATGCCATTTTCAAAACCTATAAAGGAAGTATGTTTGGAACTTTTAACGGAATAAAAAAGGTGAAAACAACCAAAATAACGTACGACTATGATGAAGAAAATTTTGAAAGCACCCGAAAAGAGGTAGAATCCGAAGAGGACATGCCTATTTTCACGTTCGGGTTTTCTACAAAAAACAATGCTTTTTCAGAAAAAATTCTGAAAAGAATAGAGCGTTTGTCTCGCAAAGAAATCTATGCAAAAAATGGTATTTGGGTGGTTGAAAGAGGCGCAATGAATTCTTCTGACTTGTATTACATTCTCAAAAACGACTTATTTATCATCACCAACGACGAAGACTTGGCAATGAATCATTCTGAAGGCTACGGCAAAGAATCATTGGGAAAAACACTCTCCAAAAAAGCAAAAAAGAGCAAATTTCTTTACGGTTACAGTGATTTAGGGAAGGCAATTGAAGAATTACCCAGAGATCTTTTCAGTTCCCGTGACAACGAAATATTGGATGCTATTAAAGGAAAATCTGGTCAAGTAGAATTATCTTCTACTGGAATTGACACCGACAAAGCATCGTTTAAAATGTCTTATACTTTTGACGGAGAAAACGAAGACGTTGCCACTTATGTCCTGGACTTGATTAACAGTTTGTATGTTAATTCAAAATAGAACTTCGATGCTGAGAAAACTTCTCCTCATCATTCTTCTTGCCGGCATTTTTGCTGCTTTACTCTACTATAAACCGTGGAAAAATAAAGAAACGCGTCCCGTAACACTTGCTGACCGATTGCCAATAGCTTCAATTATTGGACAGTCTAATTTGCTCAATCTTTCCAATGATTTATCGAAAACGATGTTCTATTATGAGCTCCCTTTTCGTGATGTTATTTCGCCCACTATTATTCTAAGTCAAGCCAAAAAATTCGGCCTCGACGTGCAGGCTCCCGTCTTCTTTTTTGCCAACAATAACCTTCTTGACATGCAAGAATGGGGATTAATAACATCTGTGCAAGATAGTAGCAAGGCAGCGCTGGGTATCTCGCAACTAAAAAAGTATTACCATCTTTCTGACACCCTCATCGCAGAACAACACCTCTATTATTCTCCCGAATTCAACGTGTTTTTAAGTTATAGCAAAGATTGGTTTTTGGCGTATCACGGCTCCGACATTGGCGTAATTGTCAGGCGAGTTTGCTACCCCAAGGCGGGAGATGTTCACCCAAGATGGGCATCATTTATTGCTTCAAGTGACCTTTTTAAAGACGATTTAATTGCAGAAATTAAGTCAGAGCAACTGGCAGATTTTGGAGTGAAAGCTGCGGTTCTTTCCATGTCTAATGATTCTACAAGCTTCATTTTTAACACCGAGTTGATTCATTTTGACGCGCTTCCGTTTCAATTGATGCCGCACGGTCCTTCTTTTGAGGCGAAAGATTTCACAAAACAACTCCTAAACGCTCATTTCGACATAGAACAATTGCGGAAGAATACGGAACACCCTTATCGGAAAATGCTGGAGCAATTCGGCGCAAAAATAAGCTTCCCAACGGATGAGTTCCTCGCTGTTTGGAAGGGAGATTTAGCGTTTAGAAGAGGAGGAATTCAAACAATTCAGGAGAAAATAATTGTTTCAGAATTAGACGAAGATTTCAACGTTACAGAGGTTGAGAAAATGAGAGATCTTCAAATAACAGGCTTTGCTTTGCAACTTTCTACCACTAAAAACGCGAGAGACTTCGTAAAAACACTCTCCAAAAAAGGAATTTTATCCAAAGACCGAGACAAGTACCGCTTCTTGTATTCTCCCCCGTTTAAATTGAAAAAAACAGACTCAACCCTCACGTTTTACACGAGCAAATACCAACCAAAGCTTCTCCCCTCTTTTGAGAGCAAAGCCACCTGGAGTTTTGATTATACACCTGTAGAATTTTACATTGATTCTACCTCAACGAAGGTTATTTATGGAAGAATTAGAGTGCCGCTGAAGAAGATTGTTCGGGATGCGGTTGAGTAGGAATGGTGATTTTGGGTAATAAAAACTCTTTGATTAAATGCCATTTCACTTCTCTAAATTAAATACTCTCTCCACTGTACCATCTGAATAAACGTAAAGAAGCACTTTGTTTTTTTCTGGTACCATCTCCCTACCCATTAAGTCACAAATTTTCAATAGCTCTCTTGGTTTAGTCTTGAGTTCCTCAACACCTAAAGCGCACGCACCTGTGCAATTTAGACTAAATGAAGCTGTGACGTCAATCATTCCAAGAGTTACAGTCCAATTACTAGATGACCAATTTATATCATCTACTTCAATACATGAGAGATTAGGATTTAAAACTGCTGAAAACCTGCTGAAATTTAAATTATTACCATTCGCTACATTCAAGCAAAAAAGTTGGTTAGTGTCACACCTTAAATAACTTAGATTAGAATTAGACGAAACATCCAATTCCGTTAAATTATTATCTGAACACCATAGATCTGTTAGAACACTATTTTGAGAAAGATTAAGGTTACTTATTTGGTTATCAAAACAATTTAAGTTCTCTAGATTAATGTTTTGAGAAACATCCAAGCTGACCAATTGGTTCGTGCCACAACTAAGTTCAATCAATTCTACATTTTGACTAATATCTATACTAGTCAAAGCGTTCAAATAACAGCTTATAAAAGTTAGAGCAGTATTCTGAGTCAAATTTATATTCGTCAATTGATTTACTGAACATTCTAAATAAGTCAGAAAAGTATTCTGACTTAAATTCAAGCTAGTCAATTGGTTAATTGCGCATTCTAAAGTGGTTAAAGCAGAAAAATCTTGAATTCCAGTTAAGTCAGAAATGTTAGATCCATTTACGTTTAGAGTTGTAATTGTAGCTATATTTATAGTCGGGACGAATCCATCCGGAACTCCTGTATCATATCCTTGTTGAATTAATTCATACTCAAAATTCACATCTGGTATAGCTGTCATCTGGGCGTTCATGAACCCAAATGGGAACATTGCAATAATTAAAAGGTTTTTCATGTCATTATCTTTTTGTATAATTAAAAGACGACTCTTACTCTTTCTTGGTTGCATCAATCTCGAATTAAATGTGTGAAAACAATGTAAAACCCACCCCATCTTTTGAGAGCAAAGCCACCTGGAGTTTTGATTATACACCTGTAGAATTTTACATTGATTCTACCTCAACGAAGGTTATTTATGGAAGAATTAGAGTGCCGCTGAAGAAGATTGTTAGGGACTTAGAAGAGTAGAAATTGTCGATTTTTCGCAAAATTCAATTGAATTTTGCGAAAAATAGGTGATTTTGATGTTTTTTTGAGATTTGAGGAAGGGATCGTGTTAACGTTTTAGCTAAAAAGCGTTGCTGTCTCGAAGGGTAGCTATGATTTCATACCTTCTTAGCAAAATTATTCACTTTCATGACTCCTACCGAAAATGGGTATAGGTCCTGAAGAAATGGTTTTAGTATAAACTAATTTATTTTTTTTGTCAAAATATTTAATTTCACGTTTCATTCCTTCTGTATACTTTTTTGCAATACAATATTTAGGAGGTAATTCTTCATCATTAAAACTTAAAGCGAATTCTGAATAAAATGAACTGCACGTATGATTTCCATCTATTAGTAAGGTGTCTAATCCAATAAAATATTCTGAGTCAATGTGATTAGTTGAATCCATATGTTTTAAAACAAACCATGTACTATCACAAACAGTTCGAATGCCTTTTGTTGGATTAGAGTAATATCTCAATTTCCACTTATTACCTGAGGAGCTTATTCTATAATTCGTTTGATTATACATACTGTTAGAATCATTATGAATTTCTTGTTCAATAATTATAGTAAATGTTGCAAATGATGAATTAAAGTCTGGGATAATTTGTTGCAATTTTTTAATCAAATTTGAATTTGAATAGTCTACGTATTGAAAGGTAGAAAGAGGAGCAAAGTCCCAATATGAAGGTTCTCCTTTACTATTCCATCCTTCAATTGAAGTCACTCTATGTAAAGAGTCGAATTTATAATAAATGACACATAATCCTATATATTCACTTGGGTTATTTAATGAACCCATATAAATATGAACAGCTTCTGATTTGTCTTTACTTTCAAAAACAGAAAATGATTCCATTAGGTGTTTTTGATCTTGAACCTTTGTGAAGTTGGTATTAATATGATTTTCAAGCGAGTCAATATTGACCTGCCGAACTTGACAAAACGATGTTTTAAGAATTAAAATTGATATGACGTAAAGAATATGTTTCATTTGATAGTTTTTGCCAACGGTTACGCTAAAAAGCGTTGCCATCCCGAAGGGGGGCTATGATTTTTTAGCGAGTGTTGTAGCAAGTTCTTTTTCTATTTTTTCTATTGTTGGAAGGTCCGATTTTAAGTCTTTTGGTATTGCTTTATTTAGCTCATATTCAGCGATTCCAATTGGCTGTGTCATTCCTCTTAAAGCATATTCTGCAACAATTTCTGATTTGGATTGGCATAATAAAAGTCCAATAGTTGGATTGTCAGATTTGGTTTTCATGGAGTCATCAACTGCGGATAAATAAAGGTTCATCTTTCCTGCAAATTCAGCCTTAAATTCAATTGCTTTCAATTCTATAACAACGTAGCATTTAAGTTTGATATGATAAAAGAGCAAATCTATGTAAAAATCTTGATTGTCAATTTTCACAGGTACTTGCTGACCTACAAATGAGAATCCAGCACCGAGCTCAAGTAAAAACGAAGTGATATGTTTTACAAGTTGTGCTTCTATATCTTTTTCTAGTATTTTTTCTTGTAGGTCAAGAAAGTCGAGTTTATACGGGTCCTTTAATGTCTCTACAGCAAGTTCGGAATGAGGGTTAGTTAGAGTATTGTTGAAGTTCGTAATTGCCTTCCCTTTTCGATGGTAAAAGTCAGAAGAGATTTGATTAATTAAAACTGCCCGAGACCAATTGTTTTCTATTGTTTTATTGCAGTAAAATATAGCTTCCTCAACTGACTTAGATTTTGTGATAATTGCAACATTATGTCCCCAAGGAATTTGTCCAACAAGCTGTTGGATTTTTTTAATATCAATATTTGAAGTAGAATAAAAATCAAACCATTTTTTCATTGAAAAAAGATTTGATCTTGAAAACCCTTTTTGGTCTGGGAATTCAGATTTTAAATCTTTTGAAAGTTTTTCAACAATTGAATTTCCCCAGTTAGATTTAGTGATTTTAAAAGAGATAGATTCTCCTATTTCCCAATAGAGGAACAAAAGTTCTTTGTTAACAGACACAGCAGCTTTTAATTGTGCAGACTGAATTTTAGATTTCAATTCTGCAATCCAATTGGTATATTCTGAGTTCTCTGTATTTTGTAAATTCATAAATCAAAAGTACTTAAATCGCTGAAATTTTAGATTAATTAATCACCCCAAAATATTGGAAGGAAATAAAAATCGTCAATTAGGTAGAATACTATGGATAACGAAAAACCAATTCCAAAAGCTATCCACCGAACTGTTTTAGAATTTTTTAATCCTAATATTTTCCGAAGTAAGAGGATTAAACCGCCAATTGTAAATGTATAAAATCCAAAGGTTAAACAGTACAATGTCATATAAAACTCAGCCATTCCGGACTGTCCTTCTGCATAGCAAGGATTAACGAAAAAGAAAAGTAGTACAAAAAATAGCCCGTTAGGTTTTATGATTTTCATTAACTTATTTTTAATTTGCCAACAATCAGATATGTGCACCGGTACACAGATCCAACATGTAAATATAGCAAAACCCCTCAGGTTTTCGAAATCCTCTCACTTCCTTAAAAAACGCTTTTCCTTCCAAAACACCCTCTTTTTCGCAAAATTCAATTGAATTTTGCGAAAAAGAGGGTGTTTTGGGGATTTTTTTAGACTTTGAGCGTTTTGGAATTGCGCACGAGCTAGGGGGATTCAATTTACAATCATGTTTCTGAAATGAGTATTAATTTTTTCGCGATTCAAGTCCGTTAAACACCTGCTCGGAACTAACAGGTCCTTCTCTGATCCAAAAAAGTAATAAATATTATGATCCATTGTAAGCTTATAAATTGAATTTGTAGGAATGACATAGGTGAATGTTTGTCCAACCATTGTTATATTGTCCTCGTCAATTGTAAGTTGTCTCTTCTCATATATTTCAGAATGAACACTATATTTTTTCGTTCCAAACCATAACAAAATGAAAGGCAAAGCAAATACCGCGACAAAACCAAAAGACATTGTTATACTCACTGGGAAGTATTCTCCAAGCTTTAATTCGGGAATGTGATAGAATGATAAACTTAAGAGTATTAAACCTATCAGAACTGAAATTTTTACAGAAGCAGTTTTATACGACCCGAGCATATAAAATAAAAGATACTCTTTCTTCTCTATTGTATATTCTATATTTAGCACTTCTTCTTGCATAGTTGTATTTGTAAATATAACAAATTCTGCCTTCTCCCTCCACAACCCATTTCCACCCAAAAACGCTTATTTTATGACAAATCCGCTCTCATACATATGGTCTTTATCTTTTGCAAACTTCCCTTCGAGAACTTTAAATGACTTGACATCGATACTTTACTTCTCAATTCCCTGGTAAATAACTGTATTATTTGTCTTAGCACAAACTTTGAATAAATATATTGATTAGCACCTGGTTTTTGTCACATTCGTTTTTTCTTTTCCTCCTTTTACAATTAGCCATATTGCGAGCCCAAGTTCTCCAATTGCTATTGGTAATACCAAAATCATTTCCAAAGTACTTACAAATTCAGAGTCAGGATTTGTCAATTTAAGTAAATGAACAGTTATATATGAAACTCCTGCAATTAATGTCAAATACCATAGGGTTTTTGGAACTCTTCTATGTATTTTCATTAGAACCCCAATTAGTATGATATGAAATCCAAAAATCACCAATCCTCCACTCCAAATTGATTGAAATAATTGGAAATTTCTACTTATCATTTCATTATTGAGTTCGTTTGTATTTAAATTGTTAGCAAGATAATAAGTTGCCAATCCAAATACTAAAGTGTAAACAATTCTTAGAATACCTGCCACTAATGATATTGTTTTATTCACTTTTCTAAAATATGCAAACAAGGTGTAGGAGATTAATAAATCTAATATTAATATTATGCATATTCCAATCAACATATTTTGGTATAGTCCCTGATTATTTGTTATCTTATCTTTTAATGAATTAATCTGTTCAGGTTGATAGAATGCAGAAAATGCATATCCAATCGAAAATCCTGCAATTATTGCCATCATAATTAATGACCATCCTGTTATTATTGCTGTCTTTCTATTATTCATATTTTTAATTTATTTCATTTTTTCTACTTGTCGCTAACTATAATATATCCATTAAACTTTGGATTAAGTGCCAAAATTCGTATTAATTATAGCCATTATTCTAACACGCTATTCTTGCAACATCAATTTTTCAATTTTTATATTATCTCTTCTGTTTTGAACGTGTTTTGAATCTTCAAGTAAAAGGGTGTTTTTTAATGAAGGGAAGATTTTGTTTGCTCGCTTCATCATTTTTACTCCTGGAAATAAAATATCTTTTTTTGCAGCTATCAATGTGATTGGAGTTTTAATAGATAGTGCTTCTTCCTTTTTAATAATAGGAATAGGGTTGAAGTCCATATTAAAATATAAAAACACCATTGATAGGTAATTACGTGCAAATTCATCTTTTTCGGAAAAGAGTGTTTTTAAGAATTTTTCAAGGTATTTAGTTTTTTGAGTCCTCATATATCGTTTCATAGGAATGAATATTTTAAACAATGCAATTAATGGGTTTCCATTAACTATAAATGCAGGAGCTGATAAAAACACCTCTTTGATATTACTTTCATTTTGAAGCAATGTTTTAAGAATTATTAATCCGCCGAATGAGAAACCAGCCATAGTAACATTCTTTAATTCTAGTTTATTTATTAGGTCATTCATCCATAAACCATAGCTATTGTCTTTCATACTCAATCTGGTTTCTTCACTTTTATTTGGTTGAGCTAAAACATCTATTGCATATACTTGAAATTTTCTAGAAAGACTAGGGTACGTTTCTAAAGCAATCGGAGCACAGCCATTTGATCCGTGAATTATTATTAATGGTGGCTTTGTTGAGTCTCCAACTATAATAATGTTGGTTTTTCCATATCCAGTTTCAATAACTCTAGATTTATACTCTATTTCTAATTCTTTTAATTTTTGATTATAAAGACTAAATATTTCTTTTTTTCCAAATTCCGACTTGTATAATGATTTCATTTTGTAATTTTAGGACAAGTTTACTAAAAAATAATTAATTAGGACAAGTTTACCAATGAATAATAAAAAGAAATTAATATTAGAAGCAGCCAGAGTATTATTTAACGAAAAAGGTTATCACCAAGTTACTATAAGGATGATTGCTTTAAAACTAAATATGAGTTCCGGCAATTTAAATTATCATTTTAAAAAGCGAGAGGATATATTTGAGACGTTGTATTTTGAAATGGTGTCAGAATTTGATGAAAGAATAAAAGATTTACCCAGTATTGACGTGTCAATAACTCAAATTAGAAGTGATATTGAGCAGAGTATGAGAAGAATGATTGATTATAAATATTTCTGGACAGATTTATATAATCTTTTAACTGTTAGTGATATTGTAAAAAATCATTTTCAAGAGGTTTATAAAAACAGGATAGATGGTTGTTTGGTTTTGTTTGAAAAAATGAAAACTCAAAATTTAATGACAGGTTCTTTTTTTAAATTTGAATATGATTTTTTGGCAGAAAGGATGATTAATTATGGGAATACTTGGCTATATTCAACTGGACTCTATTCAAATAGTTTTGGGGGAAAAATAATAGACAACCAAGTAAATACACTTTTGAGTATGTTATATCCATTTCTTGGTCCTAAAGGTAAAAAAGAATTTAAAAATTTATTGCCTGAATTTTTCTTTACTTAAAAAACGCATTCTTCCCCAAAACACCCTAATTTGAATTTCGAAAAAAGTGAATTCTCTAACAATCTAAAACTCTAAAGCTCCAAGCTCCCCCCCCCCATTAACACTCTTCTGTCAATAACTCTGCACACTTTTTGTCAAACAGCTCCTAAATCAGATTAATTTAATAGTCAAATTCAACCTATGACTAAAAAGAAAAAGATTGCCGTATTGGACACTTCCGTTTTGTTGCACGATCACCAAGCGATTACCACTTTTAAAAACCACGATGTTGCCATTCCAATTACTGTTTTGGAAGAATTGGACAATTTTAAAATAGGAAATGATACCAAGAATTTTTCGGCAAGAGAGGTCATCCGTTTTATTGATAAACTTTCTGTAAACTCTAGTTTGCAAGAATGGATTTCACTCGGAAAAGACAAGGGCAATTTTAAAATTGTACTCGCCACAGACCCAAAAGGATTGAATGCAGAAAGTATTTATGCAAAGGGAAAAAACGATCATAAAATCATCAATGCTGCATTGTATCTGAAAGAAAAAGAGCCTAAAAAAGAGGTCATTCTTGTTACAAAAGACATTAACTTACGCATTAAAGCAAAAGCACTTGGCATCAACGCCGAAGATTACAAAACAGGCAGGGTAAGCGATGATATTTCCAAAAAATCGGGAGTTTGTGTCATTGAGAACCTCGATTCTGAGCAAATTAGACAAATTTTCACCAAAGGTAGAATAGATGAAGATGGCATTCTTGGTGAACAAAAAGTTGCCAATGGTTATTACATTTTGAAGAATGGAAAATCATCCTCTTTGGCCGTTTACAATCCTCATTTGAACCAATTAGAGCGAATTGAAAAGGAATTTGTTTATGGTATAAAGCCCAAAAATGCAGAACAGGCTTTTGCGTTGAATGCTTTGCTTAACGATGAAATAAAATTAGTGGCTTTGCAAGGTGTCGCCGGAACAGGTAAAACATTGCTTGCCTTAGCGTCTGCTTTGGAACAGAATAAGAAATACCAGCAAATTTTATTGGCAAGACCCGTTGTTCCGCTTTCTAACAAAGAAATTGGATTTCTCCCTGGGGATGCCAATGATAAAATTGGTCCTTACATGGAGCCTTTGTGGGATAATTTAAAGTTTATCAAGTCGCAATTTGGTGAGAATGAACGCAAGCACAAAGCGATTACAGAATTGCAAGAAAGTGGCAAAATCGTGATTTCACCGTTAGCATTTATCAGAGGTCGAAGCTTGTCCAACATGATTTTCATCGTGGATGAAGCACAAAATTTAACGCCACACGAAGTGAAAACAATCATTACTAGAGCTGGGGAGAATACCAAAATCATTTTCACAGGTGACATCAACCAAATTGACACGCCTTACTTGGATGAACACAGTAATGGACTCGCTTACCTCATCGACAAACTAAAAGGGCAAAATTTATTTGCAAGCGTAAAATTGGAAAAAGGGGAGCGCTCTGAATTGGCCAATTTAGCGAATGAACTGCTTTAAGTGGACTTTTGTTAGCACTTCGACAAGCTCAGTGTAAAAGTGATGAGTGATGAGTTAAAACGTAAGTCTATATTATTTATGCATTCATTCGCGTTTATCTGCGCAAGAAAAGAAGTGTGGAGTGTGGAGTGTGGAGTGTGGAGTGTGGAGTGTGGAGTGTGGAGTGTTTAAGAAAACTTAGTCGAATAGTCAAACAGCGAGGAACGAGCGCATCGAAAAGCGATAGCGGTCGAATAAGCGCAGCGGTCTAAAAGAAAAGCCTTCCATTCAACCACTCTGGGTCAATTGTTGCTCCTTTTCTTTTGTAAAAATCTATCGCTGGTTGGTTCCATTCTAAGATTTGCCAATCCATTCTGGCTACTTTTCTGTCTTTTGCAACTTGCACAACGGCATCAAATAACTGAGATCCTGCGCCTGTATTTCTATGTTCTGGGAGTACGAATAAGTCTTCTAAATAAATCACAGGTCCTTTCCATGTTGAGTAGGCGGTGAAGAATAAAGCAAAACCAATGACCCCGCTGTCTTCCACTGCTACAAAGGCTTCGCAGAGTTTGCAAACAAATAAATCATTGTGTAATTTCTCTTCTGTATTGATAACAGCGGCTAAATCCTTCTCGTATTCTGCCAAGCCTTTTATAAGCACGAGAATGGAAGATACATCTTTGGGTTCTGCTGGTCTTATCATCATTGAACTCCCGCAAGGTTAAACCTCAAACGTAAACCTGCACTCATGTTTCCTGTGTTGTACGAAGTGGCAATTTTTGGTGTATTCAAGGTCTGGTCGTAGTACAATTGTATCGTTAAGAATTTCGATAAGTTGTAATCCGCAGACGCTTTAATTGAAATTACTTTCTGTCCTGCTGTTGCTTGATCTGTTTGTTCAACAACCTTTCTAATCACGGTTAAATTATCTCTAAAAGAGAAGTCAAAACGAATATTAACAGGACTTGGGTCGATTTTCGGAGAAATTTTAATCTTCTTGAATTTATACCCTAAACCGATGACAAATTCAGTTCCCAACACCTCTGTTACTTGATTGTTATTTAATGAAAGCGTTGAACTCTTGTCTTTCTTGTATTCAAACTTCGTTATCAATCCTTGTCCTTTTACAATCCATGTGGCATCAAATCCAATCAGTGGAGAAAAACGTTCCGTAACTACAACATTTTGAATCTGCATTCCAGCAATAAAATTATTGTTTAAATCTCTTGCTGTTGCATTCCCGTTGCCATCAAATGCGGCATTTAGGTTTGTTTGCATTCCAGAAACGGCAACTGTAGAACTGTAAGCATGTCGCAACACAAAATTACGAAGCACTTTCTTCATGAATTTAAACTTCTTCAAGCCGTTGTAATTAATCGACCAATTTGGCAACGGCATGTTTCTTATAGGGTTAACATTCTTCTCACTCACATTTCTGTTGGTGTAAGAAGTTAAGAAAGCACCCAAAACAACCTCTTGTTGTGAACCGCTATAACCGTTGTAATAACCCGAAGCGGTTTGTGTCGCGTTCGAGTTTGCTGCACCAAGTAATTGAGATACGTCTTTTCTATTCTCCAATAACTGCTCAAAAACAGAAGATTGATACTCTTTCCCCAGTTTGGTAAAGGCAGAACTAATAGAAACGTTAGAATAAGTAACGGTTGATAATTCTACCCTACTTTGACCTTCGAACTGTGACGTTAAAGAATTCCATCTGTAAAATTCACTCGAATTGTTGCTAAACGTTCTGTTCAAAGACAATTCTATCGAAACATCTTTGATTGGCTCCAATGTTGCCCTCAAGTTTAAGTTATTAGTGCTGGAAGTAACAAATTGTTTGTTCAAGTTCTCATTCTGAACCAACCAACCGTTATCTCTGGCTGTTTCTGCAACATTGTAACCTGTTTCTCTGCCCCAAATATCATAGCGCTGTTGTCCAAAGATAAAGCCTCCCATTCCAGAATTAAAGCTTGGGTTAAATCCTAAAACACTTGTTTCCTGGTTATAACCTGGCAACAATGTACCATCAGTAATTGTATAAGTTCCCGATACATTTCTCACACTCATAACCATACGTGCCAAGAAGCCGGCAACTGGATTTACTTTCTTTTCCTTGCGCTCTTTTCTTTTTTCTTCCCGTTTCTCTTTTCGTTCTCTACGACGTTTTTCACGCAATTCTTTCTTGGTCATTTCGTCCTCAGGCTTCTCATTGACTACAGGCTTAGGTTTTGCTCCTCCAGCTACTGGCTTTCTGTTACTTATCGCTGAACCTCTTGTATTTCTTCTCCCAGCTTGATTTACTTTCTTAAAGAATGGAACTTTATTGTACAGATTTGTGAAATTCAGCTGCGTAGTCATGTTAATGTTTCTGCTGTTCTGAATGGTGTTGCCAAATTCAGGTTGCGCCAATGGTGCGCGTTGCCAGTTATACGAAGAAGAATATTTTGTGTTGGCACTTATCCAATTCAATGCCGGAATTTTATCCAACGGAAGCGTATAACTTAAGCTATAATTGTGTGCATAGTCCATGGTTCTGCCGAAAGTCCCTAATTGTGAACCGATAGAGTCTTTAAACGCACGGTATCCATTTGGGTCTAATTTTCTATCTACTCGTCCGTCTCCTTCTTCAAAGATTGACCTGTTTGTTGCATCAAATTTGAATTTGAGTTTTTTTGTAATATCATGTGCCAAACTATATTTTCTATTCCATCCAAACTGCTTCACATAAACGGGTCTAAATTCATAGTCGGGAACAATGTTATTTCTAACTTGACGTTCATTATAACTTCTCAAAGCATCCGAAGAAAAAGAGATGTTTTTTGGTTTTAAATAGAAATTTACATCCCTTATTAAGGCAAACCATTTCGATTTCTTTAAGAATTTAGACTTCTTGAAGGGCATTATTGGCTTTGATGCAAAAGAATAGTTATACGTTAACCCTCCACTCCACGTTTTTGTTCTGTCGTAATTCGTATTAAAGTCACGGCTTAAGCTTTCTGAGTAAGAATAGTTTGCAGCCCAATTGGATATCCTCCACATTCTTGGTTTTGCTCCCGCCTTCATTTCTTTACGCACGTTGGTAAAGTTGTACGACTTTCTCTCCGTAAAATCTTGCCCTAACTTCGCTCGTTTTCTTCTCTCGGCGATATCATCATAATCTTTTAGTCTAATGTCGGGGTTAAACGGATCATATTCAGGGTTAACAATCCCTAAAGAATAGCCATAGAAGAATGGCAAAGAAACTTTTGCTCTTTTACCGAAGAATTGCCCTAATTGAATGTTAGAATTCAAGTCAAAACCAATTCTTTCGTCTCTCTGTCTTTCTTGCACTCTGCTTTCAACAGAACCCCAATTAATTCCAGAGTAATTCCCAGACATATTTAAGTTGGCAAAATCAGCAAATTGAACTTGCATTTGAGCAACTGCTGCTGACCCTCCTTTACTAAGAAAGTCTGTCAATCGCAACTCATTGACCCAAACAGCTGCGCATTTTGGCTGTCCATCCTCTGACCAAGTGTCAAGGTCGTGAGAATTTGTATGAGGATTTCGAATACCAATCATAATGGTTTTCATGTCCTGCAAGTTTGGACTTCCTTTCACACGAATGATTCTCTCTTTATTTGCCGGGTCAACTTTTGCGTACTCTACGATATAAGAAATGGAAGTATTTCCATCTGTAATTAACTGATTTCTTTGCTTTTTAATGTTGAGTAGATCTTCAAAAACAATTTCAACAAAATTCTCTTCTGGCCAAACGTCCGTGTCTAAGTTAGAACCCCAGGTAGTTGTTTTTAATGGTATTTCGTACTCGTAGTAATTGTCTATAAAGTCTGTCCCTAATCGTATAAACAGAGAAAGTTCATCATCGTCTAGAGGTTTTGAAGGGTCCACTTCTTCTGCGTGAACAAACATTTTTAACTTCTTGTAATTACGAACATCAAACTGTACATTTCTGTAAGCCGCACGTGCATCTCCATCTTGTAAATCACACACTTCTAAACTCAGTGACTGTTCATTTAGTAGTCGTTGGAAGGTTTGCGAAGGATCAACCTCTTGCACAATTCCTGGAGGAACAACATAATTGACAGGCTGTCTGTTGTTGTTCTCTTGAATATTAACAGCACCAATATCAAAAGTCGTTAAGTTAGGGTCAATAACAATTCCTTCGACGTCATCTTCCAAACTAAGAAGGTATCTTCTCCATTCTCCACGTATAAACTCCATTCTTGCAAAACGGAGAACTACTTCTTCATCAAAATCTTTTAAGAACAGACGCATAAAACGAATAGATCTAAAATCAGAAATACCACCTATTTTTCGCTCGTATTGCGCCACTGGAATCTTAAATTGACACCATCTTTCTTTGTCGCCGTTTCCTTTATCATATATCTGAACGCTGGTTATGAAATTTTTTCCAACGATCATGTTTCCCGGTCGAATATCCAATTTGTACTGGAAGTAACTTTCAGATTCTGATAGATTATTGTCTTGGTTAATATCTTCTATATCTGGTGTGTTGGTACTAATTGTTGGATAACCGTCTGCATTGAAAGAATTGGACATTTCCGTTGTCGGAGAGTTTCCCTCCATTCCATTGTACAATTTGTAACGCTCAAGGATGCTTAATTTATCCGCATCGGACCTGTCATCCCTAAAATACCTATAATTATCGTTAGAAGGATCCGCTAACATTTTTGCTTTTGTTACTGCATCTAAGGTTGCATTTGCGTTGACCCAGCTTACGTAATTTCCAAACTCTACATTCTCTTGGGCATCGTCCCACCCATCTAAGCCGATATCTTGGTTAACCCTGGCGTCTGGGTCATTGTCAAACGCATTAACTACTACTTGTTGCGTCGATACACGAGACCAAATTGTCGTGTCTGTATCTCCAGAAATAGACGATCCTGTTGGTGGCAATCCATTTTCAAAGCTTTTTCGAGAATCTGGCAGGATATCCTCAGAAATATTCCCTAAATTAATGTATAAATCTCCTCCGTTATGCGTTGAATTAGGATTCACTGCTTCTGCATCAACGTTAAAGGGGTCTAACATCCAAAACTGGATATATTCGATGTTTGTTTGTTCAAAATCTGTCGTGGTCAAAGCTCTCATGATTCCACCCCACCGACTTTCTGGGTTGACAAATGTTCCGTCAGCATTCACCGTGTTTGTGGTGTCGTAATTGTACATCCCTCTTTCTAATGGGTAATAAGCCAAATCAAAAATTGATACGTTCAGAATAGAACCATACTGAGGGTCATAATTTGGCCAAATATCCGTTTGATTTACCGTTCGCATTCTACTGTCAGCCAATTGAGCTGGATTATCTACGATGTGTTGCGGAGTAAGGTTATTACTTTGATAGAATAATGGGTCAATCACATACCAAGAAAGTTTGGCTCTTTTAAATCCTGCTGATAAGTCGGTATTAGTCGCCTCTGGAAACAAATCAGGTTGCCCTTCAGGAATAGATGCTAAATGCCACGCTTGAAAAGAACGTAAATCAATTGTGCTTTGAGAGCCTTCAAAATCATCAACATAAGATGTCCCTTCTTTGTTAATGGCTCTTGGTTGACCTGGAATTAAATGGGCAAATTCTCCCGTAAAAGAGAAAGTTGACCTTTCTTTGGTAGAAATAACAGGCAAGAAATCAACCAATTTCGTTAAAAACGGCACATCTGTTCGGTAGGCAACATCCAATCCTAAAACATTGTTCTTAAATGGTTCACTTCCAATATCTACTTTCTGAGTTACAGGTCGCTCCATCATTCTCATCCACGTTGCACCAATGTTTAACTTATCATTAAATCGATGGGCAACTCTTGCGCCGAGCAATGATTTTGATTGAAACCCAAAGACAGAGTTACTCTCAATGGAAATCTTTATTGGTGTGTTCGACTCTAAAACACCGGTGTTTAATATTTTTACTCTTCCTAAATTATAATCAACTGTGTAATCAGTTCCTTCAATCATCTTAATTCCACCTGCCGTTACAGTTACTGCTCCTTCTGGAACGTTCAATGCATTAAGAGGGATGTCAGAACTAACTGAGGATTGGTATTCTCCTTTCAAACTGAACCTATTCTTGCTCGGAATTTGTTGCGCTGCCGTTTTTGTAGAATCATACAGTTCTGTATAAGCTACTTGATTAATGACTGTTTGTGCAACGCCAGCAGCGCTTAATTTATCTGCCAATGTTTGACCAAAAGGCTCAACGGTTGAAAAATAGACACGACCATTTCTGGTGTTTATCGTTCCTCCATTCTCTGCTCTATTTCCTTGAAATTGAATCGGCACAAAATCAAAAACACCATCCGAAAAAGGTTGATTATTGACATTGATTTTATCCATTTCGAGAAGCGTAACCAACTGTTCATCATCTATCCCAAGAATAGGACCTCCTAAAGTTGTTGCTCCTAAGTTATCCGCTGGAAAAAATGGAACTTTAACTGACGTTGCTGGATTATTATACAATAAATCCAATCGAAACCCTAGTTGGTCTACTTGGTAAGCACCAATAGAATAAACATTCTTCATCATTAACCCCCACAGTTTATTATTGGGATTGGTAATTGTCGGTTTCAACAATTTCATGATTAACGCATCCTGTCCTGAGACACCATCTGTTGAGAATTCTCCAACTTGATAAGTTTGGCCTCTGTAAGTATATTCATAAGCTACACCAAGAACTTCATCTGTATTTAGAGGCAAGTTCAAGGAAATAAAGCCTAATTGAGCATTATATGAATATTCTTGCTCAGTTAATTTTCTTGCATTCTCTACTTTCTCGTATTCTACTGCTTGCTCAAAAGGACCTGGAGCAACTACTTGAGAACTCAAGGCAGAAACCGCATTGTTAAAAGACCTAACCAGAGGTTGTGTTGATGCCCAAGCATATAAACCATTGGCAGAATTGTCAGGAATGTCAGTGGGTGCAAAATTGCCTGGGTTTCCTTGACAATTGGCTGCGGTTGCCTCTCCTAAATCGGTAAAAGCAATAATATTTCGAGTGTTTTGTGTGTTGTTGGTTCTGTTTGTCAACCAAACCTCCATTCTTGTAATATTAATGGTCGAATTAACAATCGGTAAGGTTGACATTCCCTTGTCATAATTATCGTGGTGATAAAGGTTGATGAAATAGTGACGGTTCGCTTCGTAATTGTCTGCGCTTAGCTCAAACCGCTGAACCTGTGCTTTCCCTTCGATGTTTATTTCTTTTCGTTTCCCTTTGGAAGATGCCGCAATTAAATCAACGGTTGTATTCCCAAATTTCATCTGTGTTGTGATACCAAATAAAGTTTGCGAACCTTGAATCAATGAGGTTGGAATGTCAAACGAGACGTTTCCTAAGCCAATTTTCTGCATTATTTGATCTTCATTTCCAGTGTATTCTAATTTTGAAACATTGTCGAAGTCAAAAGCCGCTTGCGTGTTGTAACTGACTCCTAATTTTAATTTTGTACCGATTTGCCCTACTAAATTCAAATTAATTTGCTGGTCAAAGTCAAAACGAGTGATTTTTCGCTGCCTTTCTGGAATAAGAGGATTATCGTATCGCGAAGAATTTACACCAAATGATAACTCTACACTTCCTTGCGGACGGATGGTAATTTGGTCCGAACCAAAGAAATTCTCGAATAATTTGCTCGGTATCTTAATTGGAAATTCCATAGGTTGACTTGCTGCTGTTTGCTGGTCAATTTTATCTTTCCAATTCTCTCGCATTGATTTTTTACGCTCATAATCGAGGTATTCTTCCAGCGTCATCATGGAAGGGTTTCTAAAATACAATTCTCTGCTACCTATGGTTTCTTTAAAAACGTAAGTCCCAGTGATTGGGTCATAAACGATGGTTTGGTTCAGAGAAGAAGGGTCTCCAAGGTCAAAACTTTGGTTGCCCGATTGCGTTGGATCTACATTATTGTTTATAGGAAATTGCAACGTGTCTCCCTGTGCAGAAGACCATCCAATAGATAAAAACAGTAGGATAACTGTTAGTTTCATATGTAGCAAAACGATTCTTTTCAAACTATAAAATTTTCAGCGCTCCTTTAATTAATTCTTCCACAGACTCTTCACCTGTAGAAATTTTATCAATTGCTTTTTCAGCAGATTTCTTATCAAAACCTAAAGAAGTCAATGCAGTTAACGCATCAAATTGATTCGTATTGTCCGAATTGAACATATTTTCACTCGAAAAGGCCATTTTTAACATTTTGTCCTTCAAATCAATGATGACCCGTTGTGCCGTTTTCGCACCAATTCCTTTGATACTTTGAATGGTTTTCGCATCTTCGCTTGTGATTGCATTGGCAATTTCCCCAGGCACCATAGAGGACAGCATTATCATTGCAGTACTGGGACCTATGCCAGAAACGGAGATTAAATGGACGAACATCTCACGCTCTATTTTATCCGTGAATCCATATAGAATTTGGGCGTCTTCTCTGACAATCAGTTTGGTAAATACGGTAACATTTTCCGAAGAACCAATAGAACTAAATGTATTCAAAGAAACTTTGACTTCATAACCGACACCGTTGCAATCAACCACAAAATCGGTTGGGTTTTTTTCAACGAGTTTACCTTTTAGCTGAGCAATCATATTTATTTGTTTTGTGCATCAACCACGGCAATTTTCACCATGTTGATTATTTCTCTTACAGAAGAACCTAGTTGCAAGACATGAATTGATTTCTTTAGACCAACAATAACCGGCCCGATGGCATCGCCTTCCGTCATCTCTTGCAATAATTTATAGGCTATATTTCCCGAAGAAAGGTTGGGGAAAATCAATGTGTTTACTTTTTTGTTGGCTAAATCAGAGAATGAAAACTGCTCGTTCATCAAATCATTGTTCAACGCAAAATTTGCTTGCACCTCCCCGTCGACAATTAAATTTGGGTCGTTTTCTTTAATTAACCGAACAGCTTTTGACATTTTTTTTGAGTCTTCTCCGATGGATGACCCGAAATTAGAATAACTCAACAGCGCTACCCTAGGAATAACCTTAAACTTTCGAATCATCTTTGCCACATTTGAAGTTATTTCTGCTAGGTCTTCCGCTGTTGGATTTAAGTTAATAGTTGTGTCAGCCAAGAATAAAGGCCCTCTTTTCGTGTTGAGGATGTACATGCCAGCAATCCTTGTCATGTCCTTTTGGAGACCAACAATTTGCAAAGCAGGACGAACGACATCTCTATAATTTCTGGTAATTCCAGACACCATTGCATCAGCATCTCCCGTTTCCACCATCATAGAACCGAAGTGATTTCTTTCGCGCATCACCTGAATTGCCTGAAACTTAGTTACTCCTTTTCTCTTTCTTTTTTCAAAGAAAATTTCACCGTATTGTTCTCTCCGCTCTCTTTCTTCTTCACATTTCGGATCAATGATTACAGCATCTTCTAGCTCTAGGCTAAATTCTTCTATCAACTTTACTATTTTTTCTTTCTTCCCTAACAAAATTGGAAAGGCAACTCCTTCTTCAAATGAAGTTTGGGCTGCTTTCAAGATGTTTAGGTTATCTGCCTCGGCAAAAACGACTCTTTTAGGAGAGTTTTGTCCTTTTTCAGTAATATTTCTAATGAGTTTATTGTCGAGTCCCAAACGGTTCTTTAATACCATTTCATACGCGTCCCAATCTTCAATAGGCTCTTGAGCAACTCCAGAATCCATTGCTGCTTTTGCCACTGCGGGAGCAACGTAATAAATTAGTCGTGGGTCAATAGGCTTGGGAATAAATTGCTCTTTCCCGAAAGAAATATTCTTTTCCCCATACGCTTCAATCACTTCTTCAGGTATTGATTCTTTGGCCAACGAAGATATTGCTTTCACCGCTGCCAATTTCATTTCTTCATTGATTGTTGTGGCGCGCACATCCATTGCACCTCTAAAAATAAAAGGGAAGCCAATCACATTGTTGACCTGATTTGGATGATCAGAACGACCTGTAGCCATGAGGATGTCTTCGCGAGTACTCATTGCATCTTTGTAAGAAATTTCAGGTTCTGGATTTGCCAAAGCAAAAACGATTGGGTCTTTTGCCATTTTTAGAATCATCTCTTTTGAAACAATTCCGCCTTTTGAAAGACCTATAAAAACGTCTGCTTTTTTGAAAGAATCTCCAAAAGAAACATCTTTTTTGTGTGTTGCAAAGAGTTTTTTGCCTTCATCTAAGCCTTCTCTTCCAGCGTGAAGCAGACCTTTAGAATCATACATAAAGATGTTCTTCACTTTTGCCCCTAGAGAGCAATATAATTTTGCACAGGATTGCGCCGCTGCTCCAGCACCAGAAATGACAATTTTAACCTTATCAATCTTCTTTTTTGCCAATTCAAGGGCATTTAATAGCCCCGCAGAAGAAATAATTGCTGTTCCGTGCTGATCATCATGCATCACAGGGATATTCAACTCTTCTTTCAATCTTCTCTCTATTTCAAAAGCTTCTGGTGCTTTAATATCTTCTAAATTGATTCCTCCAAAAGTTGGAGCAATCGCTTTCACTGTTTGAATGAATAATTCGGGGTCTGTTGCATCTACTTCGATATCAAAAACATCAATGTCCGCAAAAATTTTAAAAAGCAATCCCTTTCCTTCCATGACAGGTTTAGAAGCTTCTGGTCCTATGTTGCCAAGACCTAAAACAGCTGTTCCGTTAGTGATTACCGCAACCAAATTTCCTTTGCTCGTATATTTATACGCATTGTTAGGGTCTTCTGCAATTTCTAAGCACGGTTCTGCAACGCCTGGAGAATATGCCAACGATAAATCTCTTTGAGAAGCATAGGGTTTTGTTGGAACAACCTCAATCTTTCCGGGTCTTCCAGAAGAATGATAATCCAATGCGTCTTGTTTTCTAATTTTTGCCATATTTAAGGAGTTTTCAAGCCGATAAAGGTACTAAATTCAAGAGACTATTGAGTTTGTTAAAACGAAAAAGCTAAGTTTAATTCAACCCAGCTTTTTTTAATTGTTTATTTTAGTCTTAGCTCACTTTCTTTTTTGAGCTTGCGCTTTTAACAAAGTTTTCAATTGCTCCTGTCATTGAAGGAGCATTTGGTTGAGGCGCGTGCAAGTCCAATCTCAATTTGTTTTTGACTATTGCGTTGGCGGTTGTCGGTCCAAACGCTGCAATTACGGTCTCTTTTTGTTTAAAATCAGGGAAGTTTTTCAACAAAGACTCAATTCCTCCAGGACTGTAAAAGACAAGCATGTCGTAGCTTACATTCTCCAAGTCTGACAAGTCAGAAGCAACTGTTCGATATAAAATTGCTTTGGAATAATTAATTCCATTTGCTTCTAAGGTTACTGGAATTTTATCTCTTAAAATGTCTGTGCAAGGGAGTAAAAACTTCTCTTTTTTGTGCTTTTTCAGAGTGTCAATTAAATCCACGATTGTTTGACGTCCGAAAAACATCTTTCTTTTTCTATAAGGCACATATTTTTGCAAGTAATAGGCGATTGCCTCAGAAATACAAAAATACTTCATGGTATCAGGAACTTCAAATCGCATTTCTTCTGCAATTCTAAAATAATGATCTGCTGCCGTTTTTGACGTCAAAATAACAGCAGAGTGAGAAGCGAGGTCAACCTTTTGTGTTCTAAATTCTTGCGCATCAATGCCTTCTACATGAATAAAACTTCTGAAATCAATCTTAATGTTGTACTTATTTGCTAAATCGAAATAAGGTGATTTAGCCCCAGAAGGTTTTGGCTGTGAAACCAATATTGTTTTGATACCCATGTTTCCTTTTTTAAATTAAAAAACTTAACTTCGCTCAAAATTCCCTAATGTACAGGTAATATCCCATCAACATCGGAAGAATTTCGAGGGTGCAAAAGTACAAAATAATATAATACCACGAAACTTTAAGGTCTAAAACTCTCAATAAACTTTTCGTTAGTCGAAAAATAAGCTCTATTGATAGTAAAATAACAGTCATTAGTACCAAAGTGCTTTGGTTTATCGGAGTTAAAAGCCAAATACTTCCAATGATAAAAAAAGTGAGTCCTAAGAATTGGGCTCCTAAAATCTTGAAGTACAGTAAACTGTAAAGCACTTTCGATTCTCCAGTGAGAATTGCCACAAACAAAACTCCTCCGACTGTAATGGCAAACAGAAGAACTGGAATAGTGATTACGAGCGCTAATTTTTGCATTTCGCCCGGGCCCGGAAAGCCAAAAAAAACATACAGTAATAAGCTAAAGGAAAGCCAATAATTAAGAATCTGAGTCACGGAGTGTATCTCAAACAAGGAGTATGAATCTTTTAAATACTGTTCTAAATTTCTTTGCTTAAAAAAGGCAACGCCGAGATTAACAAAGACATCAGACTTGATTAATTTCGTCACTGCAATAATGCTGAAAGAAATAAAAAGTCCTATTCCAATAATTTTCATAGATGAATCGCCACGCAATGTTAACTCATTGGGTACAGCATTCAAAAAAGGGAATAAAATAGCTTGTAAACTCATTCTTTTCTCATCAAGACATCGAAGATAATAAAGATATGCTTGAAATTAACTAAAAAATGGATTTGCGTCCGAAAATATCCTTAAATTTGTGTTTCAAAATAAACGAAAATGAGAACAGACTTATACGCGCATCCTGATTATTACAACATGGATGATTTGCTTTCTGAAGAACATAAAATGGTCAGAGATGCTGCCAGAGCATGGGTAAAAAAAGAAGTTTCGCCAATTATCGACGAGCACTATGAAAACGCTACTTTTCCTCATCATATTCTACCTGGATTAGGAGAAATTGGTGCTTTTGGTCCTTATATTCCAACAGAATACGGAGGTCCTGGCTTGGATCAGATTTCTTACGGATTGATTATGCAAGAATTAGAGCGTTGCGATTCTGGACTGCGTTCTACAGCGTCTGTTCAAAGTTCTTTAGTGATGTATCCAATATGGAAATACGGTTCTGAAGAACAAAAACAAAAATATTTGCCGAAATTAGGAACCGGCGAAATGATTGGTTGCTTTGGGTTAACAGAACCTGATCATGGTTCAAATCCTAGCGGAATGTTGTCGAATTTCAAAGATGCTGGAGACCACGTTATTTTGAACGGAGCTAAAATGTGGATTTCTAACGCACCTTTTGCAGACATCGCTGTCGTTTGGGCAAAAGATGAAAGTGGAAGAATTCATGGATTAATTGTCGAAAGAGGAATGGAAGGTTTTTCTACGCCAGAAATGCACGGAAAACTCTCTTTGAGAGCATCCACAACGGGAGAATTGATTTTCGTTGATGTAAAAGTGCCAAAAGCGAACATTCTACCCGAAAAATCTGGATTAGGAGCGCCTTTAGGTTGTTTAGATTCAGCACGTTTTGGAATTGCATGGGGTGCCCTTGGTGCTGCAATGGACTGCTACGACCAAGCTTTGAGATATTCTAAAGAAAGAACGCAATTTGGTGTTCCAATCGGAGGTTTTCAGTTAATTCAGAAGAAATTGGCAGAAATGATTACAGAAATCACCAAAGCACAACTCTTAACTTTCCGTTTAGGTCAACTAAGAAATGAAGGCAAGGCAACGTCTGCACAAATTTCAATGGCGAAAAGAAACAACGTTGAAATAGCCTTGGATATAGCAAGAGAAGCTCGACAAATTCACGGAGCAATGGGAATTACGAGTGAGTATTCTATCATGCGCCACATGGCAAATTTAGAATCCGTTCTGACTTATGAAGGAACACATGATATTCATTTGTTGATTACAGGTATGGATGTGACTGGAATTCCTGCTTTTACAAGAGAAATGCCTAATAAATAATTTTAAAAAGAATAATGTACGGGTCGGTCGCGACCGACCCGTACATTATTCTTTTTAAAATTACTTAATCGCGCTCATCACAAACGAACTTTGTACATTTCCTATATAAGGTATGCACGCCAATTTGTATCGGAGAAAATTTTCGTACTCTTCCATATCTAAAACTTCTATCAACAGCGTGTAATCATAATTTCCTGCGATGTGATAGCACGATGCAACTTCTTCTAAGGCAACGACTTCTTTTTCAAAAACTTCGAGCAATTCAAGGTTGTGTTCTTTCAAAGAAACTTGACAAAAAACTTGCAGGTTCTTCCCTATTTTTGACCTGTCTAAACGAACGGTGTAACCTTCAATTACACCCACCCTCTCCATGGTTTTTATTCTCTCGTAAGTTGGGGTAACCGACAAGCCAACCTGCTCGGCGATGACTTTATTACCCTGTTTTGCATCCTCTTTTAGCAACTCTAAAATAGCAAAATCAATCTCGTCTAATTTTTCGTCCATAGAATATTTTTCTAATAATACACTTCTAAAGTAGTTAAAAATAGATTAATAATCTACAAAACACCCGTTTTATAGATTTATATTCTACAATTTCAGTCAAATGTAGTTTTTCTGTAAATTTATAAAAATGCTAGAATATGGATTATAAAAAACTACAACCCGAAAGCTTAATGATGAGTCACGGTTACAAACCATCGCTGTCAGAAGGCGCAATAAAATGCCCAATTTTTCAAACCTCCACCTTTGTGTTCAACAATGCCATGGAAGGGAAACGCTTTTTTGAAGTTGCGTACGGTTTAAGAGAACAAGAGAAAGATGAGGAAATGGGATTGATTTATTCTCGTTTGAACAATCCCGATTTGGAAATTTTAGAAAACCGATTGTGTTTGTGGGATAAAGCCGAAGATTGCGCTGTTTTTGAAAGCGGAATGTCTGCCATCACAACGGCGATGTTGGAATTTATGGAACCTGGTGATTTGCTTTTATACAGTCGCCCTGTTTATGGAGGAACTGACCATTTTATTCATCATTTTCTGAAGAAATTAAACATCAAAAGCGTTGGTTTTTTAGCGAACGAATCGAAAGAAGAAATCATCAAACGTGTTGAGGCATCCGGTCGTGCTGATAAGCTGGCAATGATACATATTGAAACGCCTGCCAATCCGACAAATGCTTTGATTGATATTGAAATGTGTGCAGAAATCAAAGCGCATTTTGAATCAGAGGAAAAATCAATTGTTCTATCTGTTGACAATACTTACATGGGACCGTTATGGCAGCATCCTTTGAAACACGGAGCTGATTTAGTTCTGTATTCTGCGACCAAATACATTGGCGGTCATTCTGATGTAATCGCCGGCGCTTGTTTAGGAAGCAAAGAATTAATGGGCAGAGTAAAAGGACTTCGAACTTTCTTCGGAAATATGACAGGACCTTGGACGGGCTGGTTGTTGATGAGAAGTTTAGAGACGCTCAAAGTCAGAATGGATCAGCAAGCGAAGAATGCGGAAGAGGTGGCAGAAT
>NVXU02000019.1 GCA_002734065.2 Fluviicola sp. | reverse complement strand
TGAATTTTCGCTAAAACTGATTGCTCAACAATTGGGTTCTTGAAAAAACTTCCAGCATTGCCTATTTTTTTTGGGTCGGGCAACTTGCTAGAGCGAATAACAATCACTGCATCGCTAATTTCGCTGATTGTTGGAGAATCAATGCCATTGCTTTCCAATTCTGAGAGAATTGCTCCGTAACTTGCTTTAATTAGATGATTTCTTTTGGTCAATTTAAAAGTGACAGAAACAATGATAAATTGTCCTTTTAATTCTCGTTTAAAAACACTTTCTCGGTATCTAAAATTACACTCATCATGAGAGAATGTCCGAATTTCGCCCGATTCAGTGTGATATGCCTCCAATTCTACAAAAACATCCTTGATTTCAACTCCATAAGCGCCGATATTTTGCATTGGACTGGCTCCAACACTGCCAGGAATTAAGGATAAATTCTCGACTCCTCCGAAGTTTTTTTTGATGCAACTGAGAACAAACTCATGCCAAACTTCTCCTGATCCAACTTTGACTTTTACAAAATTTTCATCTTCTTCAATGATTTCAAACCCTTTAATCTCATTGAGAATAGCCAAACCGTCAAAATCTTTGGTCAATAAAATGTTGCTACCACCACCTAAAATCAATAATTCGTCGTCCTCCTTTTCAGAAAGAATGTTCGTCAATTCTTCTGTATCAGAAAAACGAGCAAATCGTTTTGCTTTCGCCTCAATTCCAAATGTGTTGTAATTTTTTAAACTGACGTTCTCTTGAATCATAGTTCCAAAAGTAGTAGATTTTTTTGAATACTTTACTACTAAATCCTCCCCCTAGCCCCCTCCAAAGGGGGAAACGCTCAGATAATTCCGATTCTGGATATTTGAGGCAGGTCACTTATTTTTCATTTAAAGAGTGTTTCCGGAAGCTACTTCCCCCTTTGGAGGGGGCTAGGGGGAGGACTCTCGATTTACTTTAGATGTAGAAATCAAGTTAGTTTGATTTGATTTGATTATTCAAAGCATTCAAAAAACTTCTTCAAAAAACAAGGAATAATCCAATTCTGCTCCGTAAATTTGAACCATGCAGTTAGAAAATCTTTCTTTAGAACAATTAAACGACTTCAATAAAAACACAATTATTGAACTTCTCGGTATCGAGGTTGTCCATTTTGATGAGAATTCCATATCCGCTAGAATGCCCGTCGATAAAAGGACACAGCAGCCTCTCGGCCTGTTGCACGGAGGAGCAAGTGTCGTTTTAATAGAAAGTTTGGGCTCTGTTGGCTCGTCTTTGCTCATTGATTTGGAGAAAGAATATCCAGTTGGTTTAGAGGTCAATGCGAACCATATTGGTTCTGCGCGTTCAGGCAATGTTATTGGGATAGCAAAAATTCTACACAAAGGAAAAAAAACGCATGTTTGGACTGTTGACATCAAGGATGAAGAATCTGGAAGATTGATTTGCACAGGTCGTTTAACGGTTATGATTGTTCAGAAAAAGTAATGGCAAAAGAGCAACTTTTTTACCGGATTCCTCAACAGAAAGTAGTTGCTGAAGAAGGTGCTTTTCGTAAAATCACCTCTTTGGAGAATCAGCAAGGTTTTATTCTGACCTCTTTCTTAAAAGACGAACGATTTATTTTTGAGAAAAATGCAAAAAGAGAAAAATCCGATTTTGCCACAGAAATTCCTTTCTGCCAAAGCAAAGAAGATTATTTTGATGTGGCATCTTCGTTTTTGGAAGAATTAAAAAGCAATGGAATTTCAAAAGCAGTTTTCTCCAGAATTAAAGAGCGTCCAATCACCAATTCTCCAGAGCAACTCTTTGAGAAGTTGTGTGAAGAATACCCCAATGCGTTCGTTTACCTGGTTTCGAGTGCACATTTTGGAACGTGGATAGGAGCAACGCCTGAAATTCTCTTAAAAGTTGACGGTTCCGAAGGAGAAACGATTTCTCTAGCAGGCACAATGAGTGTTTCTGACACCAATTCTTGGGGAGAAAAGGAAATCGAAGAACAGAGATTAGTCACTGATTTTATAGCCAATAAACTCAAGGAAATCAACGTTGAAAATTTGGAAAAATTACCGAGAGAAGAATTGGTTGCAGGTTCTATAAAGCATCTTGCAACACGTTTTGAATTTACGACAAATTATGATTTGCAAGAAAAAATAATCAGCACACTACATCCTACACCTGCCGTCAGTGGTGTCCCACAGAAGGTTGCAATAAGTTTAATTAGTAAATGGGAGAAGCATGACCGCTCTCTTTATGCCGGCGTTATTGGTTTAATTTCAAAAGAAAAAACGCGCTTATTTGTAAATTTGAGATGCGCACAATTGATTGAGAACAAAGCATTTTTATATGTCGGTGGAGGTTTTACAAAAGACTCAAATATCGAAAAAGAATGGCAAGAAACAGAAAGTAAAGCCGAAACATTGTCAAAAGTATTTCAAAACGATTAGCTTTGAGTTTTTAGAACGTATTTAATGAGAACAACCGATAAATCAGGGATTGCATTATTCATAAATCAGTGCTTTTTGCATGGAATGAAAAATGTTGTCTGTTCTCCAGGTTCTCGAAATGCACCGCTTGTGATTGCCATTGACGAGCATCCAAAAATGAATGCAATCGTTATTCACGATGAACGTTCGGCGGCTTTTTTTGCGATGGGAATGGCGCAGCAACTCAAAGAACCTGTTGGCGTTGTTTGCACTTCTGGTTCTGCAATGTTGAATTACTATCCTGCCGTTGCAGAAGCCTATTATCAATGCATTCCTTTGGTGGTTATTTCTGCAGATAGACCCGAAGAATGGGTAAATCACGGTGACGGACAGACTATTGTGCAGAAAAATGTGTATGCCAATCACATCCGTTTTGAAGCGACAATTAATGAGTTTACGGAGAATGAGAAAGCACAGCAACTGCAAATAGAAAATATCGAAAATGCCTTTCAATTGGGCAATGGAGAATGGAAAGGACCAGTACATTTTAACGTGCCTATTTCAGAACCAATGTATAATACAGTGAACGTTGCAAGTGTTGATGTAATTGACACTCGTGAGTTTGCAAAGAATTTTTACACATTCTCCCAAGCTCAAAAAGATGAGTTAAATACAACATGGAACTCCTCTAAAAAGAAGCTCATTCTTTGCGGACAAATGGACAAAAATCCATTGCTTTTACAACAATTAAACGAATTGGCTACCGATTCTTCGGTCGCAATTTTAGTAGAGAATACGGCCAATCTAAAGAGCAACAAATTGGTGCATTGCATAGACAGAACGCTTGCAGGAATTTCGGAGAATGAAATCGAAAACTTCCAACCCGACCTTTTAATAACGATTGGTGGAGCAGTGATTTCGAAGAAAATCAAGACTTTTTTACGGAATTCTGACCTTAAAAATCATTGGAGAATTGGACATGCCTTTCCAGAAATGGATACTTATAAAAAAGGTCCAGAATCATTCGAAATGAACGCTACAGAATTCTTTGGAGAACTCTTAAAATTAGACTTGCAACAACATTCTTCTTCTTTTGGAAATCAATGGAAACAAAGAGATTTTGAAATTCAAGATCGCTTGGGTGATTATGTGTCAAAAGTAATACACTCTGATTTTCAGTCGATTAGAACGGTTTTGGACTTTATTCCAGACGATGCTATTTTGCACATGGGCAATAGTTCTGTGGTACGCTATTGCCAATTGTTCGAGCCGATTTCGTCCTTTAGTTATTATTCTAACCGAGGAACGAGTGGCATTGACGGTTGCACATCTACAGCGGCGGGTTATGCTTCGCAATCGAAGAAATTGAGCGTTCTGCTCACAGGAGATATTTCTTTTTTCTATGACAGCAACGCTCTTTGGAACGACCATTTAACGGACAATTTAAGAATCGTCGTTATCAATAACAGCGGTGGTGGTATTTTCAGAATCATTGACGGACCTTCTTCTACGAAACAATTGGAAAAATTCTTTGAGGCAAAACACGACTACAAAGCAGAGAAGATTTGCGAAGCTTTCTCCATTGATTATTCTGCGGTGAGTTCTTTAGAAGAATTAGAAAAATCAATGCAATCGTTTTATGAAGTTTCACAGAATGAACGACCAAAACTGCTTGAAATTTTTACGCCCAGCGACGAGAATGATAAGGTTTTGAAAGAATTTTTTAATTTTATCAGTAAATCAAGAAAATTTAGAGCATTAGAGCGTTAGAGCATTGGATCATTAGAGCATTGGAACATTAAAACACTAAAACATTAATCATGAGCGATTTATTTACACTTGCCAATTTAGGAACACTATTAATGTTGATTCTTCTGCAGGCCGTACTTGGGTTTGATAACCTTTTATATATTTCATTGGAGTCTAAAAAAGTAGAGCAAGAAAAACAGTCTTATGTTAGAACAGTGGGTATTGCAATCGCTATTTTCTTGAGAATAGGCTTGCTTTTTACTTTGTATTATCTCCTGCCATTTTTTCAGAAAATTTTTATGACAATTGATTACAATTTCTTTTCTGCAGCATTTAATGTGCACAGTTTGATTGTAATTTTTGGAGGTGTATTTATTATTTACACGGCAATTAAAGAAATTTGGCACATGATTTCGATGGATGGAAACGAAGGTGAGTCAACTTCAAAATCGTCGGTGAAAAAGGCACTGTTTTGGATTGTTTTCATGAATGTTATCTTTTCATTTGACTCGATTTTAAGTGCCATGGCGTTGACTAATAATTTAATTATTATGAGTATTGCCATCATCGTTAGTGGTGTTTTAATGATAGTTATGGCAGACAGAGTTTCTAGTTTTCTCCAAAAAAATAAAATGTACGAAGTCTTGGGCTTATTTGTCCTGTTCATAGTTGGTATAATGCTTCTTTTGGAAGGTTCTCACATGGCAGAAATTAGAATTTTAGGTGAGCAAATAAACGAGATGGGTAAAACAACATTTTACTTCATCATCGCAATTCTAGTGTTGATTGATATTGTGCAATCGAAGTACCAAAAGAACTTGATGAGAAAAAGAAATAGAATAGAGGAGAAGAATGACAATTGAAGAAGCAAAACTTAATCTTCCCGTTGCAGGAGATGATTTTTTAGAAGATGCATTTGAAACAAAGCTCTTCGAATTCAAACAATTCTTTTTAGCAAGTCTGCCTACGAGTAAGTTATTTCAAGCGAAAATTAAGAGAATTGAGCAGCTTTCTGAAGCTTATTCTGTTCTGGGAGGCAAAGAAAAGGAAGAAATTAATCACCAAGAAGTTCATTTTTCTTTTTCTTCGGAGAATGTGAAAGAGGTCATTCAAGCATACCAAAAAAAGTCGAGTGAAATAAAACTGAACCTGCTCAATGCCTCTAATTCAAGAATCACAGCAGCTTCTGCAAGTCAACTGGTGTCTTGCTTGCGTGAGTTTGCAAGTAAATGGCAGCTGAATTTAGAGCAAGTTAATTCTTCGATAAAAATCTCGAAAACACCCGATCAAATGCAATTGTTAAAGGCAATAAATGACTTTAATCAAGAGAATAAATTTACTTTTGAAGAAATAAAATCACTTCCAGAAGATAATTTGCTCAAGCAAGAAGCTATTCGATTATCTTTGTGGTTAAAATTTGAAAACAATGTCTGATACTTTTGACAAATTGAAAGAGCAATTGACGTTGTTGGAATGGCCAAATGTTTATTTATTCAAATTTATTGCGCCTAATAAATCAGAGCTTGTGGCAAGAGTAAGCGCTCTTTTTGACGACGGGGCAGACTTGAAATTCACAACCTCTAAAACAGGCAAGTACGTGAGTATAAGTGTAAAAGAATTAATGTTAGATGTGGATTCTATCATCAAAAGATATGAAGATGCAGCAAAAATAGAGGGAGTAATCTCGTTGTAATTATGGTATTAGTAGGATTTAATTTTTGGGATGTAATTGTTGGAATGCTTTGGGTGACATTGATCATTCTACTTGCTTTTATTGGCTATCGATGGCTGTTAAGAAGGTTGAGTAAGGGGAATGTCAACACCGCGGATTATTGCACACTTTACAACATTGAAGAGAATCCAGCATCAGGTGAAATCCCGTTTTATTTTACTTCAAACGAAGAAAAAGAATTTACCTTGAGTGTTTTGGATGCTGAAATGAATGATTTTATGGAAGTTGCGACAGGAAAATGTTCAATTGGTGGTAATATTATTCGATTTGACTCGTCTAAGATACCAAACGGAGATTATTTTTATTCATTAAAGACAAAAAATCAGAAAGCAGTCAAAAAAATGCAAATTTTGAACAGTTAGCATGACAAGATGTCGCAAATTATAGCTTGGCAAAATTATTGACTATTCTAAAATTAAAATTATCTTAGTCGAAAGAACTAAAAACGAAAACAAACAATTAAAAAATAAAATTATGGCAGTTGAAATAACAGACGCAAATTTTGAAGAACTAGTATTGAAAGCAGACAAACCAGTTGTGGTTGATTTCTGGGCAGCGTGGTGTGGACCTTGCAGAATGATAGGACCAGTTATCGACGAAATGCACACAGAATACGAAGGAAAAGCAATCATCGGAAAAGTAAACGTGGATGAGAATCCTGGTGTTTCTGCAAAGTTTGGCGTAAGAAATATCCCAACAGTATTGTTCATTAAGAACGGTGAAGTTGCGGATAAATCAGTTGGAGCAGTTCCAAAAGCACAGTTGGTTGAGAAGTTAGACGCATTGATTTGAAAATCAATGATTTAAGGATTTAATGAATCAATGTTCTAAGGATTCAATGATTCAAAAAAATACATTTGTAAAAAGCTCGTCTTCGGATGAGCTTTTTTATAATTTTATAATTTTATAATTTTTAAAATTCCTGTGGAATTTTCGTTGCTTCTAATTTTAAGAAAATAAGTGCCAGATTGTAATTTCTCTAAATTCACCTTTGTTTGAGGAAGGATACCTATAACTCTATGAATCAATGCGCCTTCAATTGAAAATAATTCAATAGTTATTGACTCCCCACTAAAGTCAAAAGTAATGTCTCTGACAAAAGGATTGGGAAAAACTTTGAAGGTATCTGGAATTAAATTTTCAATAAAAACGAGCTCGTATATTATACAATTAGAGGTGTCAATACACAATCCGCTTGTTAATTCTAAACTGTAGGATCCATAATTCGATGGAGAGAATGACTGGTCTGTTGCTCCGGTTATTTGTATATTCGAATTAGTACAATCGAGCCATTGATATTGTAATCCTGACACTAAGCTTAAAGACACGATTGTAGAATCAAAAATAGATATTGATGTGTTTAGTGTCGTTATAGCTAAATTAGTCTGTATCACACTGTCGCAACCAGTTGATGAAAGTAAAGTGCTAATATGCTGAGTGGGGGAAGTGATAGTTTGGCTAGTACTATCCGGAAAGGTGTAAGTTGATCCCTCACAAACTATCAAGTTCTGAACTATGGAGTAAGCGCTTACAATGCTAACGATACTATAAACTATAGAGTCACACCCATAGTTGCTACTCAAGATAGATGTATGGGTAAATGGTGTATTTACAATTTGCACGGAGTTATCAGGGAAAATGACGGGAGTACCAGTACAAACTTGAATTTGTTGAGATGAGTTTTGGATTATTTCATAAGTAATATTTGTAATAATTATACTATCTTGACCAGAGGCTAATAAAACCCTTGAAGTATCAGTAATAGATACGTTGACAACTATGTTTGTTCCGTCAGGGAGGGTATATATACTGTTCTCACAAACTACTGTGTCAATTGTAATTATATAAGCCAAATTATTATTTATTATTGCGCATTGCTCACTAAACTTTATTGTTGTCGCATCTAACCCGCTTGTATTATTGATGCAAGTTCCAAAGTCACAATAAATACCAGGAATATAGTTGTTTAAGGTTTTTGACAACAGGAAGGTTCCGTTATCAATGCTTTCAAAATTTGCAAAATTCGCTATATTTGCTGGAGCAGAATTATTCGAACTTGTTAATATTCTGAGGACATTTCCTAAGGTATCGTAAACGGCAATATAATAATGTCCTAAAGTTTCTAAATTTAACTCTATCCCTGTGCTATCTTCATTTACGAAATAAATAGTTTGTATGCTTGAAGTAGGCGGGTAATAGTATGGAGTTAGTATAACAAACAATTCATTATTATACATTGTAATACTTTCACCTTGCCCATTCCTAGTAGAAGAGCCTACAATCCATTCGCAGCCGCCATTGACGTTTAGTTTCTGGACATAAAATTGACCTTTATCAAATCGAGTTGTATCCCCAGTAGCATCAATGCATATTAAATGGTCGCGATTTCTTCCGGTCATATAAGAATTACCATCGGCATCAAGGTAAAAGTCAAAGGAAGTGATATGATAGGGTAAGTTGTCTTCTTTTTTTGAATAAGTTAGCCATATTAGTTCTCCTTCAGAGTTGAATTTCACTACATAAGGTTTTGAGTAGGTTTCATTCATCGGTTGAGTTAACGTGTAAGTATTTCCTGATGGTTGGTGAATATTAATTATAGTTTTGAAGCTTTTATTTAGATATATGTTGTTGAATGCATCAAATTCTAAAGCTTCATTTGGGAAACTATACGGAGAACCAAAGTCTTCAAAAGTGATTTCCCAAATATAATCTCCGCCCGGACCTAATTTTAGTAAGCCAAAGCCTAAATTAGGGTAGTCGACCCCTAAACTGTCAGTAGTGTTGCCATTAAAACTAAGTAGAGTTGGGGTTCCTGAGAAATAGTTAAAATGCCTAAACAAAACATAGACGCTGTCAGATTTGTCAATTGCGACCTTGTGCGGGTTGAAATTGAAACCTGACCTGTACCATTGGGTTACCCCTAATGAATCAAGCTTAATTATTGCTCCTTCACTACTAATATTAAACAAAACTGTATCATTCGAATTATCGATAAAATATGTTGCCCCCCTTTGTATTGTTATGTATAAAAACCCTTGACTGTCTTCATCAGAAGATGTAATATAACTATCAGAATAAACCATCCACTTACTAACTCCATTATTGTCACTTTTGATTAAGTAACCACCCGAAATTGATGATATTATAGTATCGCCTTGTTGCGTTCCGAACGCTTTATTTGGAGCGAGAATTCCGGAACTGAAATATCCAGTTCTCCCCTTTTTAGTATGATAAACTTCACTTAACAAGCTAGAACCACTAATATCATGGTTTACCCAGCACGAATCAATAGGAGTTGTAGGGGTAAAGATATATGTACCTGTTTTAGTAATTGAATCATAGCAACCATTATTTGACCATGCAATAAGCTTAACCTGAGTAGAGCCTGTTGAAAGGAAATAATTTGTTGGGTTTTCTAAGGTGCTATTTAGAATATTGGAATTTGGTTGAAATTCCCAAAAGAAGTTATTTGCCTCAATTGAATTACTATAATAGTTCACGATTTCATTTTGGGTAGCATTAACTGTTCCAACATGAAAATCGGCTTTTGTTTTTTCTACAGTTAAGGTAATTGTATCAGAAAAACTGGAGTAACAGTTTGCAATAGAACTTGTTGCAATAATCTGATAGTTACCAGATTGGCTAATAGACGTTGTTGTGTATGTAAGTGTTGACCCATTAGCAATACCTGAATTCCCATATATAAAACCATTATCCAAGTTTTCTAGCGAGTAATATGTTTGATTTTGAGCATTTAAGATTTGTATTTCAGTTGATTCTGATTGACATAGGATAGAGTCATTAATAGCGATTGATAAATTAATGGTTGGTGGATTGACAATATTAATTGTAACAACCGAGGTGTCAGTTAAGCCACTTAGGGTATTGGTTCCAATCAATTGAACATCATACACTCCGGTTGAATCAAACGAGTGATAATAATTTCCACAGCTTGTGTTTTGTAACATTCCATTGACGTACCAGCTACAATAGTTAGACGTTCCAGTCTCTTGAGAGAATAGAATAGCACTGTTTATACATCCACCATCACTATTCACCATCACAAAGGGCTTGGTATAACCGCCAAAATTTGTTGCAATTAAAAGTTCGCCATTTGTCCCACATGCATACATAGTATCTTGTAACAAGCTGGTTGCCCAAAAGTCAATAATTTCAATTACCCCCGAACTGGGTTGCCATTCTAATACATTAAAAGGAGATTGACCTCTAAAAATTCCATGGTCTGTTCCAATAAAATGAAATCCCCCCAACTCATATATAGAATTAGCATTCAAAGGGCCAAAATCAAAATTTGTATACTCGTTAAATGAAAGATTAGAAGAACTATAATAATACGAATCCCCAACAAAAAAACGACTATTGTTAGAAGTTTGAAGTACATCATTTAAAATGCCTCCGGAATAACTGTCAGTGAAATCTATATTAATGCCAGGGTTAAAGTCAGTCCCATACAGTTTCAAGTTATTTGAAACTATTGTAAATCGATATCCGCTAAAGCTTATTGCATTTAAGTGAACATTTAATCCTAAATTTTCATTTGTACCCAATATTGAAGTCATGAACCTAACCACAAGTCCGTCATTTCCAACGGCATAAAGCTGTCCACTATTTATGCAGCTACCAATGTTATTTAATTGCGTCCCTGGCAAACCAATATAGAGTATTTCATAATCCATTGATTGAATTGAGAGTTGGAAAATGATTGACCTATTAGATATCGTATCCTTACCACAAGCAAAAACGTATCCAGCTGTATTAACATCTGAATAACAATGATAGAATTGAGTATTATTGTAGATGGCTGAATCTGTAGAGTTATTGTAAATGTTATATCTGCTCCAACTTGCCGCCCCAACACCTCCTGTACTTGTGTAGTAGAGACCTTTTTTACCTGAAACAATTCCATTTTGTCCACGAAAGACAACTCCCGATAAATCGTCAACTATACCGGTATTTAAATTATTCCAATTTGAAAAAGAAAAATTGGCTAGGAAGAATACCAATACAAAAAGTAATAATATGCGCTTAAACATTTAGATTTGAGAATTGACTCAAATATAGTGAATTTTATTATAAATTTGTCAATTATTTAGAATTAGTTTAGTTGTTAATTATACTTTCAATATAAAAAAATATTATTTTACAATGAATAAAATCATCAAACGTCTCAAATATTACGGAATCGGATTCGGTTTTGGATTAATATTCGTTGTCTTTTTCTTCCAAAATAGAGGTTGTTCTTGGCTGCCTGGAAACAGAGTTAAAAATTCTATCCTTGACAGAGTGTTAGTCGTTTCTGAAGCAACAAGCCAGAAGATGGTAACAGCAAATATCAGCAACGAACAACTCGTAGAGGTTCTCAATGATGGAGATATTCTTTACAGCGAAAGCGACACAAAAGCAGAGTCTAAATTTTACTTGATTGAAAAAGACGGAAAAAAATATGCCTTCACACTTCCACAAGAAAGTTTTATTTCAGAAGTATTCATTGATGTAAAAAGCAAGAAATTAAAAACGACCTCAGAAGGCTATGGTCATTTCATTCACTTTCCATTAGATTCTACGTTAATTTATGTTGATACAGGAGCTGTAGTTACATGTCAACAGGGAATGCTAAACCTTTTCAATACCAAGGATATTTTAAAACTCGTCAAAGAATCTGGAAGAATTAATTTTGGAGATTCTGACCTTGAGCAAAAACCAAAAGCAGAACATACCGTTGAATTTAAACAAGGTTCACTTGATATTTCAACCAAAATGATCTGGTACAAGAATAAATTAAACATTACTTCTTTTGAATTTGAAGGGTCAGATGATTGCTTGAAGAAATAGTGTTCGAGTTGGAGTGTTCGATTGTTAGAGCATTAGAGCACCTGCCTATCGGCAGATAGGTTGGATTCGCTCACAGGTAAAACCTACTCAACTCTGCGAATATCTGCGAAATCTGCGTGCTAAATTTTAGAGCTTTAGAGCGTTGGAGTTTCCGAGCCTTGGATAGCTCAGCAAAAATCATATTACATAGATGCACCATTCGCATAAATCATAAAAATCAGCAAACTTGTACTGAGTTTATCGAAGTATCTCCGTCCCATTATATAATAACACCCCAAAAAGCAAACCTTTTGTACTTTTTCTTCGTTAAACAACCACAATCCACATTGTTTTTTTTATTTTTGATTTTATGAATTTTTCAGCAGAGCAAATTGCAGGTATTTTAAATGGAACCATTGAAGGAAATCCATCCGTTGAAGTCAACGCTTTGGCGAAGATCGAAGAAGGAGCTGAAGGTTCTTTGTCATTCTTAGGGAATCCAAAATACGAAGAACATATTTACACGACCAAATCGAGTGTGTGTATTGTCAATAATACTTTTTCGCCATCGACTGCTTTGCCAAAATCATTGACTTTAATAAAAGTAGAAGACGCTTATGCTTGTTTTGCAAAGTTATTGGAGTTGTATGATTCTATGACAAAAGAAGAGCCTCGAATAGAGCAACCTTCTTTTATCAGTGACACAGCAACTGTCGGAGAAAATTTATTCTTAGGTGCGTATGCATACATCGGAAAAAATGTAACAGTTGGCAACGACGTAGCAATTCACCCCAGCGTAACGATTTCTAATAACGTAACAATTGGTAACGGAACGGTCATTTATCCAGGGGCAACAATCTATCGCGATTGTGTTATTGGTGCGAACTGCATCATACACGCTGGAGCTGTTATTGGAGCAGATGGATTTGGTTTTGCACCAGATGCCAATGGAGAATTTCAAAAGATACCGCAAATTGGAAATGTTGTTTTAGAAGATAATGTGGATATCGGAGCAAATTCTACCATAGATAGAGCAACAATGGGAAGCACAATCATACGTAAAGGAGCAAAAATCGATAATTTAGTGCAAATTGGTCACAATGTTGAGGTCGGAATGAATTCTGCAATGGCTGCACAAGTCGGAATTGCAGGCTCATGCAAGGTGGGTAACAATGTGATGATTGGTGGGCAAGTAGGCTTGGCTGGACATCTTAAAATTGGAGACCGAGCAATGATTGCAGCACAATCTGGAGTTCCAGGCGATGTAAAACCAGACACGAAAGTAATGGGATCGCCTTCTTTCGATATTGATGATTACAAAAAATCTTATATCGGTTTTAGAAGATTGCCAAGAATTCTCACTAGATTGCAAGACTTAGAAGCAAAAATAAAGGAACTAACAAAAGAAAAATAAGGAATGGCTGAAAAGCAAAGAACTTTAGCGCAATCAATAAAATTATCAGGAATCGGATTGCACACCGGAGAAAAAGTAAATCTTGAAATTCTTCCAGCACCAGACAAACACGGGTATAAATTCCAACGTGTGGATATGGATGGAGAGCCTACTATTAAGGCAGATTGTGACCTTGTTGTTGCAACGGATAGAGGAACTACGCTTGAACAAAACGGTGCGAGAGTTTACACAACTGAACATATTTTGGCAGCACTTTATGGTTGTCAAGTGGATAACGCACTCATCAAAATTGATGGACCAGAAGTGCCAATTATGGACGGTAGTTCGAAACTATTTGTGGATGCAATCGAAAAAGCAGGTTACCAAGAGCAGAATGCTGAGCGTGTCTATCTTGAGCTAGATGAGAACATCAAATGGGAAGATTTAGAGAAAGGAATCGAATTTTTGGCTATTCCAGATGACCATTACAGAATGACAGTGATGGTTGATTATAATTCTCCAGTACTTGGAACACAGCATGCTTCAATGTATCAAATTGGAGATTTTAAAAACGAAATTGCTGCTTGTAGAACTTTCGTTTTCTTAAGAGAATTAGAATTCTTAGCAAAAAACAACCTAATTAAAGGAGGCGATTTAGATAATGCCATTGTTTTAGTTGAGCGTGAGAATATTGGCAAAGAAGAATTAGATTCTCTCGCAAAACTTTTAGGCAAAGAAGACCTCAATATTACTGTGGATGGAATAGGAGTGCTTAACAGTACTAAATTGCAATACGAAAATGAACCTGCGCGACATAAATTATTGGATATTGTCGGAGATTTAGCATTGGTCGGCGTTCCGATTAAAGCACACATTTTAGGGGCAAGACCAGGTCATTCTGGAAATGTTCGCTTTGCAAAAGTATTGAAAGAGTACTGGAAGCAAAAACAAAAGGCGGGCAAACGCTTCGACCTTGAAAAGGCACCACTTTACGACATCAATGACATTGAAAAAATGCTCCCACATCGTTTTCCATTTTTAATGGTTGATAAAATCATGGAAATTGGAGAAGAATCAATCGTTGGGGTGAAAAATGTAACCATGAATGAACCTATTTTTACAGGTCATTTTCCAGGGAATCCAATTTTTCCGGGTGTTCTTCAAATTGAAGCAATGGCGCAAGTTGGTGGTATATTCTCTTTGAGTAAAATAGAAGATCCTCACTTGTACTCAACTTATTTCATGAAAATTGACAAGGTGAAATTCAAGCAAAAAGTAGTTCCTGGAGATACCATTGTTTTTGACCTAAAATTGCTTTCCCCTATAAGAAGAGGGTTGGTCAATATGGGAGGAACTGCTTATGTAAATGGAAAACCAGTAATGGAGGCAGAAATGCTTGCGCAAGTTGTTAAAGACAAATAATGATAAGTAAACAGGCAAATATTTCAGAGAATGCAAGTATCGGAAAGGATGTGAGAATCGACTCCTTTGCAACTGTCTTTGAGAACGTTACAATTGGTGATGGAACAAGAATTCACCCCAATGTAACGATCTATCCAAGGACGGTAATTGGTAAGAATTGCGAAATATTTCCTGGTGCAGTGATTGGCGTAGATCCGCAAGATTTAAAATTTGACGGAGAAGAAACAAACGTTGAAATTGGTGACAATACAGTCATTCGAGAATGCGTAACCATTCACCGTGGAACAAAAGATAAATGGAAAACTATCATCGGTAGCAACTGTCTTTTAATGACTTATGTGCACGTTGCACATGATTGCCAAATTGGTGATGGTGTTATTTTAGCAAGTTACGTTGGGCTTTCTGGACACGTGCGAATTGACGATTTTGCCATCCTTGAAGGGAAGGTTGCAGCGCAACAATTTGTACATATCGGAGAACATGCCTTTATCGGTGGTGCATCACTGGTTCGTAAAGATATTCCTCCTTATGTGAAAGCTGCACGTGAGCCGCTTAACTTCGCAGGTGTCAATTCTGTTGGACTTAGAAGAAGAGGCTTTGAAGACGCTGATGTAAGAATAATTGAGGATGTTTACAGAATTCTATACGTACAAAATAACAATATTTCCAAAGGAATTAAAGCAATCAAAGAAACAATGCCAGAATCAAAATTGAGAAATCAAATCATTGACTTTGTAACTAATTCAGAGAAAGGAGTAATTAGAGGAATGATATAAGTAGAAGGTAGTTGACCTCTTTAACTTCTAACACTTCTGTTTTAGAGCTTTGGAGTTTTCGAGCATTCGAGCTTTGGACAAAATCTTACAGAAAAATCATATTTAATCAGCGTTCTATTAAAACACAACCTACAATGAGCATCCTTAACTCCTCAAATCATAACCAACCAGCTTTATCATATTTAATCATAAAAATCAGCGTCCTCTGCGTTCTATTAAAACACAACCTACAATGAGCATCCATAACTCCTCAAATCATACACAACACTTAATCATATTTAACCTGCCTACCGACAAAGTAGATCAGCTTAATCAGCGTCATCAGCGTTCTATTAAAACACAACCTACAATGAGCATCCATAACTTCTAACCTCCTTATAAAACATGATAAAAAGAGCCGACGTTCTCACCCTAGACATTACCGGATACGCATTTGGCGGTCGTGGCATTGCGAAAATCCCAACAGAAGATGGAGATTACGTAGTTTTTGTCGATAATTCTTTCCCCGGGCAGAAAGTAAAAGCAAGAGTTGCAAAGAAAAAGAAACGCTATGCAGAAGCAAAGTTAATTGATGTCATTGAGCGTTCTCCATTGGAGAAAATATCTGATTATCAAGAAATTTCTGGGGGCCCTTATATATATGTGCCAATTTCTGAACAAGAAAAAGAAAAACAGAATGCAACCTTAGAGGTTTTTCGGAGAATTGGTGGAATTGAAGATCCAAAAAAGCAATTTGATGAATTTATCTCTTCTCCAGAGCATTTTTTCTACAGAAATAAGATGGAATACAGCTTTTCCTGCATAGAGCATGATCGAAAAACGGGAGAAGACATTGACGATGCTTTCGCACTTGGTTTTAAACGTAGAGGAACTTGGTGGAAGGTAGAATCACTAGACAAGCCAAGCGGAATGTTTGATGAACAGTGGGAAACGATTCTTATTGAAGTCAGAGGATACCTCAAAACAACGGGATTAACAGCATGGCATCCTCCGCAAAAGGTTGGATTTTTCCGCCACATCGTTGTTCGTAAATCATTCTACCAAGATCAATTACTCATTAATTTAGTGACTTCTTCTGAAGGTCTAGAGAATTTTGACGCACACGCATTTGCTGACTTTCTGAAAGAAAAATTAGGCAAGCGTTTGGCAGGATTGCAACACACAATCAATGACAACGTTGCAGATAGAGCAAAGATTGAAAATGGAGAATGTGAGTTGCTTCATGGCGAACCTGTAATCATAGAGCAACTGTTAGGTTTGAATTTCGAAATCTCAATGGAAAGCTTTTTTCAGACAAATCCCAAGTGTGCAGAAAAACTCTACACCAAAGCCTTGGATTATGTTTTTGAAGAAAAACTGAACGAAAAAGACGTCGTGATGGATCTTTTCTGCGGAACAGGAACAATTGGACAGATTTTAGCTTCAAAAAACAACTCAGTGAGAATCATTGGCGTTGATATTGTGGAAGAAGCAATTGAAGATGCCAAGAAAAATGCAGCTAGAAATGGAATCAAAGACATTGAGTTTTTTGCAGCGGATGTGGGTAAGTTTTTGAGAGAATACCCTGACTTTATTGGTAAAATAAAAACAGTAATTTTAGATCCTCCTCGTGCGGGTATTGCTCCAAAAACTTTGCAGAAAGTCATTGCGTTAGGTGCAGAAAACATCGTTTACATTTCTTGCAATCCTTCCACGCAAGCAAGAGATACCGACACATTGATTCAAGCAGGTTACGACTTGCAAAAGTTGAGCTTAGTCGATCAGTTTCCGCACACCGGACACATTGAATCCATCGCGAAATACAAAAAGAAATGAAAACAGAACTCATATCTATCGGAGATGAACTGTTAATTGGTCAAACAGTCAACACCAATGCTTCATGGATTGGAGAACAGCTCGCAACTCGCGGGGCAAACGTCCAGAACGCTGTTACGATTCAGGATGAGAGAGAAGCAATAATTTCCGCATTGGATCTTGCTCTAACTCGCTCTGATGTTGTCATAATCACTGGCGGATTAGGGCCAACGAAAGATGATATAACAAAGAGAGTTCTTGCAGAATATTTCGACACAGAATTGGTCATTAATGAAGAAGTTCTGACAAGAGTGCGAGGTTTTTTTGAGTCAAGAGGCAAAGAAATGTTGGACATAAACATTCAGCAAGCAGCATTGCCGAAATCTGCAAATATTCTCCACAATGAAGTTGGAACTGCCTCTGGAATGTGGTTTGAGCAAGACGGAAAAGTGATTATTTCTTTACCAGGAGTTCCTTATGAAATGAAGCACTTACTTTCTAATGAAGGTTTTGACAAAATATTTAAGAAATTTGGAGTACAAGAAATGTACAGTCGAACAATTCAGTTTCAAGGAATAGGAGAATCTTATTTAGCCGATAAAATCGCCGATATTGAAGATGATTTAAGGAGAAATGACATTAAATTAGCCTACCTTCCTTCGACTGGAGTCTTGCGTTTGAGGTTTAATGGCGATTCTTCAAAGAAGGTGAAACAACTAATTTCTGATGCGATTGCAGAACTAAAATTAAGATTGCCCAAGTATCTTTTCGGAGAAAGCGGAAAATCACTTAGTGAGGTTGTTGGAGAATTACTGCTTGACAAAAAATCAACAGTCGGCACAGTAGAAAGTTGTACCGGTGGAGCAATCGCAAAAGAATTTGTTCAAGTTGCAGGTTCCTCTCGCTATTTCCAAGGCAGCATTGTCAGTTACTCGAATGAATTAAAAGCAAATATCGTTGGAGTAGAGGAGAGTTCTTTAGAAGAATTTGGCGCAGTCAGTGAAGAGGTTGTTCTGCAAATGGCAAAGAATGGTCGCAAGAAATTAAATGTAGATTATTGCATCGCAACTTCAGGTGTCGCCGGTCCAACTGGAGGCACAGATGAAAAACCAGTCGGTCTTGTTTGGATTGCCATTGCAGGACCTAATTTTTCAAAGGCATATCGTTTTCAATTTGGAAACCATCGCGGTCGGAATATACAATCTACGGTTTTGACGGGGTTGAATTTGTTGAGGTGTGAATTGATGGGGTTGTAGTTTGAATTTCCTATTATTATTTCAAATAAAATATGGAATCAACTGTAATTTAGAATCTCTTAATTAAAAACTCAATGAAATCACTGGCTGTAATTATCATAATGTCAATTAATACATTATCTATTGCGCAAAACAAAGTAATAAAAGGTTGCTATTCGAATTGTAAGGGGTCTGGGATGTCTTCTTATTATCTAATCGAATTTAATCAAGATTCTACTTTTAATTATTCCAAAAGAACAGGGTTATCTGTAGATGAAGCGAAAGGAACGTATTATATTAAAGAAAACATAATTAATCTCAATTTTGAATATGTTGAGCCAGATAGTGCCTACTTTTACTTTAAAAATTCACTGAACCAAATGGATTCAACTTTAGTTCAGATGCCCAGTCTCAACTTACTCAAGAAACTCCCAATGCACTTGTATTTAGTTAAAAAGAAGATTTTCTTCCATCAACTGAAAAGTAATAAAGAGGCTCGTCGTTCAAAATTTAATTTGGTTCGGAACAAGGAGCAGTGTCTTTAATTGAAGCCTCTAACAACTAAGCTTTCGTTTCGGTTTTCTTTAAAGCCACCGTGGTCGGAATATTCAATCTACGGTATTGACAGGGCTGAATTTGCTTCGTTGCCAATTGAAAAGCTTGTGAAAATCTGTTTGGTATTGATAGATTGGTTATTTTTAAGAAAAAAATATTAGGCGGGTAGTATTAAAATGAAACGACTAATTTACATATCGACTATAATAACTCTGACACTAGGGTTGATTTCATGTGACCGAATCAGAAATAAGTCTGAACAGGCAGCTGGAAAAGTCAAACAAAAGCTGGAAGAACAGACTCAAAAAATGATTGATAAAGTTTACCCACCATTTGATCATGATAAACCCGACACTGGCAATAATAAAAAGAGGTTTAAGGATTTTATAAAAATTGAGATTACGGAAGATGTAAAAAACATCTATTGTTTTGATGACGCAATTGGAATTGATGCTGACTACATGTTTGCATTTAATTGTAACTCGACAACTTCACAAAGGATAATTATTATTAACAACCTTAAAATAGATACGCTCAACTCTGATAATGGATTTGGAATGCAAAATGATTTTGACTGGTGGGATAAAGAAAGAATCAAACAATTGCATAAATATAGTTGGACAGATGGAAATCAATATTTTAAATACTATTGGTATGATGAGAAAGAACAGAAAGCATATTTCTTTGATTTTGATATGTGAATAATTAAAAAGCGAACCTCCCCATCCCTCGTGCGATTACCGTCGGTGCTATTTTGTGGTCCATCGTATTCGTCTATTTAAAAAGAACCTAGCCAACAGTAACAATATTCCGAATATTCAATCTACGGATTTAACAGGCTTGAAGATATTTCTTTAGTGTGCTATACGAAATCAAGCTCATTCCCGTTTGTTTTGTATGTCTAACAAGACCAATAAACAGATTAATCGTAAAGCAAGAATAGTCGCAGATGTGCTTGTTTACACTAACTTATTGGTTGTGTTAGCTCTCTATCTTTTATTTCAATTTATGGATAAGGTTCCGCAAGTGGTTGAGTCTAACGTAGAGATAATTCTTTTATCGTCGTACAGTTTGTTTCTTCTTTCTGCTGGAATAACCTTACTTTACAACACCGTTACACAGGATAAGAAAATGGATTTATACATCAGATATTTTGCGTACTTTATGATTAATTTTTTAGTTGCTTTTTTTCATTATGCTTTGTTGCACATGTTTGATGAAGGCATTTTTGGTTGATAAATACTTCTTAAACTACCTCCCCACGGCTATTTAGAAATAACCTACCAACAGTAACAATATTCCGAATATTTATTTACAATTCGCTTGCTAAACCATTAAATCCACCTATCTTTGCGTCCTGGTTAAAAAGGAGCTGAATTAATTTCTGAAAAAAAGTATTTAATAACTTGCTAATTTCTGAAATAAATGGTTTCTTTGCACCCGCTTTTATTATAAGTAAATAAATATATAGAGATGTCAAGAGTTTGTCAAATCACAGGTAAGTCAGTAATGGTAGGAAACAATGTTTCTCACTCAAAGCGTCGTACTAAACGTAAGTTCTACCCGAACTTAATTACAAAGAAATTTTTCATTCCAGAAGAGAATGAATACATTACGTTGAAGATTTCAACTTCTGCGTTAAGAACTATTAACAAGAAAGGGATTGCTGTTTGCGTCAAAGAGGCAAGAGCAAAAGGTTTCATTAAGTAAATGCACTTTCTTCCATTGCAAAATGGTAGTAAGAATTAAGAAAGAAAATGGCAAAGAAAGGAAATAGAGTTCAAGTTATTTTGGAGTGCACTGAGCACAAAGATTCTGGAAAACCTGGAACTTCTCGTTACATCACAACGAAAAACAGAAAGAATACTCCAGACAGATTGGAGATTAAAAAATTCAACGCAATTTTGAAACGTTATACGCTTCATAAAGAAATTAAATAAGACATGGCAAAGAAAGTAGTAGCATCCTTGCAAAAAGGTGGAGGTAAAGAGCATACGAAAGTAATCAAGATGGTTAAGTCTGAAAAAGGATCTTATTCATTTAAAGAAGAAATTGTACATCAAAAGAAAGTTGACGAGTGGTTCTCAAAGAACTAATCAAAAACTTTTTGTGATATTAATATAAGCTTCTGCCAATGGTAGAAGCTTTTGTTGTTTAAAATTATGGCATTATTTAATTTATTCTCGAAGAAGAAAAAAGAAACGCTCGACAAAGGCTTGGAAAAAACAAAGCAAAGTTTTTTCAATAAACTGTCGCGCACAATCGTTGGTAAATCTAAAGTTGACGCAGAAGTTCTCGACAACCTTGAGGAGGTTTTAATAACCTCTGACGTGGGAGTTGAAACAACCTTGAAAATCATTGATAAAATCGAAGAACGTGTTTCTAAAGATAAGTTCGTTGGTACGGATGAACTCAACACCATTCTGAAGGAAGAAATTACTTCTTTATTGGAAGAAAATAATTCAAATTCTACGGTTGATTTTAATGTACCAATTCATTCTGAAGGGCCTCATGTCATCATGGTGGTTGGAGTAAATGGCGTTGGAAAGACAACCACAATTGGAAAATTAGCGCATCAATTCAAAACTGCTGGTAAAAAAGTTGTTCTTGGTGCTTCTGACACGTTTAGAGCTGCTGCTGTGGACCAATTGATTTTATGGGCAGAAAGAGTTGGCGTTCCAATTGTTCAGCAGGGAATGAACGCTGACCCTGCGTCTGTTGCTTTTGACGCATTGCAATCTGCAAAGTCGCAAAATGCAGATGTAGTCATTATTGACACAGCTGGAAGGTTGCATAATAAGGTTAATTTGATGAACGAGTTATCCAAGATCAAAAAAGTGATGAACAAAGTAATTCCTGGCGCGCCGCATGAAATTCTATTGGTGCTAGATGGTTCTACAGGTCAGAATGCGTTCGAACAAGCAAAACAATTCTCCATCGCGACAGATATAAATGCTTTAGCAGTTACTAAATTAGACGGAACAGCTAAGGGCGGTGTTGTGATTGGGATTTCTGACCAAATGAAGATTCCAGTGAAATATATTGGAGTGGGGGAAGGGCTTGACGATTTACAAGCATTTAATAATGTTGAATTCGTTGATTCATTATTTTCTTAATAAATAAGTGTGATTTATTCAACGATAGTTTTGTTCTTTTTGTCGAAAATTTAACTTGAATGTGTAACTTTATTTTGTAGATTGATTTAGTTTTTATAGCTTAGTTGTCTAAACTGTTTAAACAACTAAATTATGAAATGCCCAAAACTGGCATGTTCCGTTAAATTTTTAATGGGAACATTTGCCATCCTATTGTCAGTTACATTGTCTTATGGACAGACAATTCAAATCAACAAAACACCTTATCAAGATCAAATTATCTATAAGTCGCAAGTCGGCCCTGATGGATATATTCATTGTGCTACAATGGAGAATGACTCAATTCTTCGTGCCAACAACCCTGGAATGTCAACATTGCACGAGCAGGAATTATGGTTGCAACAAAAAATTGAAGAATTTAAAGCTGAACAAGCATTAAATCCAACTAAAATGGCTCCTATATTGACAATTCCAATGGTTGTCCATGTCATTCACAATGGAGATGCTTATGGTGTTAATGAAAATATCGTTGACGGCCAAGTTCTTTCTCAAGTCCAAGTGTTGAATGAAGATTTTAGAAGAATGCTTGGAACCAACGGTTATAATACAAATCCAGTAGGAGCAGATATTGAAATAGAGTTCTGTATGGCAGTCGTCGATCCAAATGGCAATCCAACCAATGGAATTGACAGAGTTAATGAAGGTATTGCAAGTTTTACAGGGTTAGCTGATGTGAATGCTATTAAGCCAAATTCTAGTTGGGATCCAACCCAATACATGAATATGTGGACGGTGAATTATGGGAATTCAGGTTTATTGGGTTTTGCTCAATTTCCAGATAATTCAGGTTTACCAGGATTGAATGCAAATGGAGGAGCAGCAAATACAGATGGTGTTGTTGCAGATTACAGAACATTTGGTTCTGTTCAAATTTTCCCAGGCGGAAATTATAGTGCTCCTTATGATTTAGGTAGAACAATGACACATGAAGTTGGTCATTGGTTAGGTTTAAGACACATTTGGGGAGATGCAAATTGTGGAGATGACTTTTGTGCAGATACACCAACTCAACAAGGATCTACAAATGGTTGTCCAACTCCACCAGTTACTTGTGGTGGTCCACTTCCTAATCAGATTGAGAATTATATGGATTATTCCACTGATATATGTATGAATATTTTTACTTTGGATCAGAAAACGAGAATAAGAACAGTTATGACTGTTTCACCAAGAAGAGCAAGTTTAGCATCTTCAACGGTTTGTACACCTCTAATTGCAGATGATGCAGGAATTTTTGCAATTGTTTCTCCAGTGAATACGATTTGTGGAACAAATTTTACTCCAATTGTTACTTTAAGAAACTACGGTAATACTACTTTAACTTCCGTAACAATTAATTATGATGTTGACGGAGGCCCAAATCAAGTTTTTAATTGGTCCGGATCTTTAGCATCATTAGCAAGTGTTAATGTTGTTTTGCCAGGTATGACTTCCACTGCGGGACCTCATGTTTTTAATGCGTCAACAGCTTTACCAAATGGTAATGCTGATGGAAATACTGTTAATGATGCATCTCTTTCGAACTTTATATTATCTGTAGCAACAGGAACGGCTCCTCCAATTGCAGAAGGATTTATTGGTGCAGCATTTGCTCCAGTTAATTGGTCTATAAATAATGGAGGGAATGCTATTACATGGGTGAGGAGTGCGACTCAAGGAAATGCTCCTACAGCAGGGAATTCAGCTGTAATTGATAATTATTCAACAAATACAACCGGAAATGTTGATGATTTAGTGATGCCTCTTGCTGACTTGACAGGATTGACTTCTGCTCAGCTTCAGTTCGATGTGGCTTACGCAAGATATGATGCAACTTTTAATGACCAGTTAGATGTTATGGTTTCAACAGACTGTGGACAGACATATACAAGTGTATTCTCAAAAGCTAGTTCTGTATTAGCAACTGATCCTGATCAGACCACAGCGTATACAGCACCAACTACATGGAGAACAGAAATAGTTGATTTAACGCTTTATATAGGTAATAATAATGTTGAAATTTTATTTAGAAATTTATCTGGTTATGGGCAGAATTTGTATTTAGATAATATCAATTTAACAGGGGTTTCATCTACGTCAGTTGCTGATTTTACTGCTGCGCCAAATCCAGCTTGTGTTGGACAGACTGTAACATATACTGATGCTTCAACGAATGCAACATCATGGGCTTGGACATTTGGCGCTGGAGCTACACCAGCAACAGCAACAGGAGCTGGCCCTCATACGGTAGTCTATTCAACTGCAGGAACGAAGACAGTAGGTCTTGCTATTAACGGTGGAGCGGCAACTACATCTCAAAATGTTGTTATCAATGCGATTCCAGCAGCACCAGTCGTAACAGTTGTAGATAACTGTGGTTCTTCTACCTTGACAGCAACAGGAGTCAATCTTTTATGGTCAACAGCAGAAACAACATCTTCTATCACAGTCACAACAGGTGGCGCTTATACGGTAACACAAACAGTTGCAGGTTGTACAAGTGCGAATGGTTCAGGTACTGCAAATCCAACAGCGATTCCAGCAGCACCGACAGTAACAGTTGTAGATAACTGTGGTTCTTCTACCTTGACAGCG
>NVXU02000018.1 GCA_002734065.2 Fluviicola sp. | reverse complement strand
CACAATACCAATCACAAAGGTTTTACAGGCCGTTCATCAGATTGGAAAGTTGTTTATTCAGAAAGTTTTCTTAGCAAAAGCGAAGCATATTCTCGTGAGCGTAAAATCAAATCATGGAAAAGTAGAGTAAAAATAGAAGAGTTAATTGCTCAGATTTAGTGCATCCCGATTTTTTAATCGGGAGGGTCGTAGGTTCGAATCCTACATTTCCCACAAAAAAAGGTTTCCATTTGGAAGCCTTTTTTTTATCCAAAATTTCATGTTTTACACTTATATTTTATATTCAGAAAATCAAGACAGCTACTATGTTGGTTATACTGGTAATTCACTGGAGTTAAGATTAAGAAAGCACAATACCAATAACAAAGGTTTTACAGGCCGTTCATCAGATTGGAAAGTTGTTTATTCAGAAAGTTTTCTTAGCAAAAGCGAAGCATATTCTCGTGAGCGTAAAATTAAATCATGGAAGAGTAGATTGAAAATAGAAGAATTGATTGCTCAGGTTTAGTGCATCCCGATTTTTCAATCGGGAGGGTCGTAGGTTCGAATCCTACATTTCCCACAAAAAAAAGGTTTCCGTTAGGAAGCCTTTTTTTTATCCAAAAATTTCATGTTTTATACTTACATTTTATATTCAGAAAATCAAGACAGCTACTATGTTGGTCATACTGGTAATTCATTGGAGTTAAGATTGAGAAAGCACAACACCAATCACAAAGGTTTTACAGGTCGCTCATCAGATTGGAAAGTTGTTTATTCAGAAAGTTTTCTTAGCAAAAGCGAAGCATTCATTTTCATCATTCAAAAGAAGTCTTCTTTTGAATGATGATTTTTGGTAGTCTTATTGTTCCTCAGTAGTCAATACCCATTTTTTGTTAATGAATTCTAAATATTTTTGAATGAGTTCTTGGAATTGATCTACTAATTGGCCTTGAATATATCTTTCTTTAACTTCAGTGCTAAAAGTAAATTTAAGCGTATTTTGATTTATTTGATAGGCATCAATTTTGATTTCACCAATCTCGTTAGAGAAACTTAGTGAAGTGTTTTCTTCGGCTATGAAAATTGAACTTTCTGACTGAATAAAAAACGATAGATTGGTGCTTTTTAGGAATGGCAGGACCAAATACACCCCAAATTCAGAGTCTATTTCATCATCTTGATAAATACCTTGAGGTAATATTTTTGCCGGCTGAAACCAAACTAAACTGTCATCGATTCTTTCAAACAACTCTTGAGTTACCAATGTGTCTTGAGAGAAAGTCACACCATATGGGTAGATGTTTTTTATGGATTCTGGTCTAACTTCTAGAGTGTCATTTTGGATAACGCCGAATTCTTTCAACCAAAAATTTCCGTTACTGTTCCTTGTGAGAAAAGAATTATGGCCAGTAAATACGTCTTTCCTGGAGGCAGAATATTGAAGAGAATCATTGGTGTTTAATTTAATTATTATTCGGCCTTGATGTGTATTGTTTTTTTGATTGCTTTCTGGAATCAGCATTTTCCTTTCGTTTTTCAAAAAATCATTTTCACCGTAAAAGACGATTGATTGATTTCCCTCTAGATAATATGGTATTTCATCAATTTTAAAAAAATCGCCACTTCCTTGAGGCGGGAAAATGAAATGCGGATTTTCGTTTGAATCATAGACAATCATAAATCGATTGTTCATTTGTTCTAAAGAAACCAAGCCATGGATGAATTGACCATCAATCAGACTTTTTGTAAAGCATTTTTCGTATTTAATGTTTTGTTCCATTAGGAATTGAGTCAGAACTCTCGTGAAAATTGTTCTATCAATTTTTTTTCCCTTAAAAAGACTTAATGTTACTTTAGAATCATCAGAGTTTTTGTGATAATTCCAACTGTATTCATTTTCAATAAATGCAAGGAACTTGATCAAATTTGAGAATGAATCACCACTTTCAATAATTGCACCTTGTTTTACTAAAAATGATGAAATCGAATAGTTTTCATCAAATTTATCAGGAAAAGAATATGCATCAGAGCGATAGAAGGTTTTGTAATCTAATGTTTCTCCTCTTCTCCATAAAGCATAAATAGCACACGGCAAATCAGTTGGAAGAGAATTAAAATAGCCTGTCTTTAAAGATGCAACGCCTTTCTTTTCCCAAGAAATAATTTTTCCTCCGTCAGCATTAGACATTTTCATTTCTGGCATGTGATTAATATTGAAGACTGTTAAATCAGCAAAAGAGAAGTTCCGCAGGGTGATTCTTGAATACAATGATGGCATTTCGTTTTCTAGATAGAGCAAATCAGACAATACATATTCTGGTATATCTAGTTGATAAGCTAAATCAATAACATCACCGACTTCTATGTTGGGATAGATAAATTGAATCCTTCTGTAAACGGAAGTTCCATATTTGTTTTTTTCTTCAGAAGTTGTCTCTATTATCTGATCTCCTTCTAACGTTATTATTTCCCCATTTTTTTTTAGCGTACGAGCTGCTAGCATACTCATATCGCCATCATTGCTAATAAATAACTCGCGTTTACTGTATTTCTCTGCAGCAGCTTTAGAGTTTATATATATCCTTTCAAAGACAATTGTTTCTGTAGTGTAGGAGGACATAAAATCAGTAGTCCGAACATTGCTTAAGTAGAATGAGGGGGTGCCTGACAATGAATCAGGTATGTTGATAGTAGAGAAATCAATATCAGGAAAAACGTATGTACCTCGATGACCTTTTCTTTGAGAATGGGTGTGAATTGACAAAGTTAATATTAGTAATAATGTAAGATGCTTCATTTTAATATGTAATTGTTATTGGTTTTGTGAAGAAGGCACTCCATTTTTTGTAAAAAGTATTTTGAGAGAAACTTTCTGCACTGTCTTCTATTTCTAACATGAATTCTCCTCTTATAATTTGTCCATCTACTGTAAGGTGTTCAGGAATATTTCTTGTGGTAGGTTCTCCATTGAAATTCAGTGAAATGTTTACGCTAGAGTCAAAAAGGGGGTATTCACTATTTTGAAAAATAGCACAGATTAATTCTGGAGATGGAATAAATGATAAATCATAAAAAAACCTACTTCCAACTTTTGAATATAAACTTGTATTAAGTTTACTAGATGCAACTACTATTGAATTAGAATTTTGGATGTATAAACTATCAATTGTCCATTTAAGATCGGATATGGTATTTAAAATTTTTGTTAAGTATATTTTTGGATTCACACTTTTGAGTTGGGCGTAATAGAATAATTGATTCATTTTTCCTTTTGCCTCTATTTGAAGTAGTATTTCGTATTTCTCCTTGTTAATAATATATTCTATATTAACTGAAGATAATGATCTTGTCTTATTTGGGATGTTTAAAAAATATCCTTCGGGACGACCAATTAAGAATACTTCCGTTCCTAATATCTGCGTACTGGGATCTCCGAATAAACAAACATCTTCAGTGGCATCTAAAAAAAACCATTCATCATCCATCTTTAGAACACAGATAGAGTGATTTGCTAATCCGATGGAAGGGAAATTAAAAATTCCTTCTTTCGAGTTGGTGCGAGAAATTCCAAGATAGGCTTCAAATCCAAAATGTCTGTACAGTGATGTGAGTAATGTCGCCATATCCTTACAATCGCCCAAACCTTTAGATAAAGTGTTCTCACATTGTCTCGGAATAATTGCGTGTATGCCATTCTCCACATCAATATACTTTATTTTTTGTTGAACGTACTTGAAGCAAGCCTTTGCAAGTTCTAATCGGTTGCCTGTTGAATCTAATTGCTTTAACTCAAAGGGGACGATATCATTACTCAATTTTAACTGCGGTTCAATTCTTTTAGCGAACCAATTAGAGAAATAGTCGTTAGGCTTTTCTTTTTCTGGATGGATTAAAATGGAGTAATAACTTGTTGAATCTGAGAAATTAGATTGAGAAATTTCAAATTCACCACTATATATAGAATCATTTGAAAAGGAAACGCTCAAATTTTTAGGTAACGAAAATTGATAATGTACACTGTCAGATTCAAAGTAACCAATCTTATACAATTTTGACAAGAAAATACTATATTCATTACTTGTCTTAATTCGAATTAAAAAAGGGCTGTTTTCCTGAATTTTGAAGGTATAGTATTTAGTACCCGAAAAGAATGAACTCCAGGACATAGTTGATATTGATGTCTCCTTTTTTAATGGCGAACTAATCCATTTGTTCCTCTTCTTCATAAAAATCTCATAGGAAATCAATTCGGACAATTCTCCAACTGGATACTTTATTGAAAGGATGTTTTCAGATAAATTTATTCCCTCTATTTCAATAGTTGAAGTATAAAGATTAGTGCTGTGAATTAAGTAATTATGAGATTCCCTTATGAAAGCTAACTTGCTTTGACCAATACTAGTTATTGAAATAGTAATGAATAGAAAAAGTGATACAGTTTTCAGCATTGGTTAAATAATAATTATCCGTAGAATTTTATTTATTCTCAAATATAAGGAATTTCAAAGCGAATTAGCCAAGTTATGCAAGCATGCGTTTACAATTTTCGTTTCACATCAACTCTCCCACCAAGAAGAAACTGCCCATCACCAAAATACTATCCTTCTCTTTTGCTGATGATTTTGCTGCGTTAAGTGCATTAACTGCCTTATCGAAAAAAGCGACATCTTTTAAATTTAGTTGCTCAATTTCTTTCCGAAAATGACTTAACGAACAGCTTCTCTCGTTGCTAAATTCTGTAAAATAAATCTTTGCAACCTTAGGTAAGGCCTGCAGTGATTGGGCTACGTCTTTGTCATTGCTTGAGCCGAAGATAATATGTAATTGCCCTTTATTGATGTTGCCCACCGTCTTTAAAGTTGCAGAAATACCCGCTTCATTGTGCGAAACATCGAAAATAAGCAAGGGATTTTTTTCAATGACTTGCAACCTTCCTAAGAATCCTGTGTTGGTAGAAAGCTTGTTCAAACCTTGCTGTATTGCCTCGCCTGAAACCAGAAAATTAAGCTTGTGAAGCTGTTTTAGACAATTCAAAACCAATTGAAAATTATCTTGTTGGTATTCTCCAAGCAGAGGCAGTTCAAAAGGATGCTCTTTTATAGAAGTTAGATGCACACTTGCATTTCTACCTTCTGCAATTGTTGAAAATTGTTGAAGCAAGTCCTCCGACATTCTACCCAAGGCAACAGGAACGTTTTCTTTGATGATTCCAGCCTTTTCTATGGCAATTTTCTCTAAAGTATCTCCTAGAATTGCTGTATGCTCCAAACTGATGTTGGTGATTGCGGATAGAATAGGGGAGACGATATTGGTGGCATCCAAACGACCGCCTAAACCAGTTTCAATAATGCAAATGTCACATTTTTTTTCTTTGAAGTGGTTCAATGCCATGGCAAAAGTGACCTCAAAGAAGGATGGAGCAAAACAAAAATCTTCTTGTTTTATCTTCTTAATAAATGCCACAACATTTTCTTGAGGAATGCATTCTCCGTTAATTCTGATACGCTCGGTAAAATCTTTGATGTGAGGAGATGTAAATAGTCCTACTTTGTAACCTGCTTCTGTGAGAATGGACGCCAACATTGAACATGTTGAACCTTTGCCATTGCTACCTGCGACATGCACAAATTTTAAGTGCTTTTCGGGAGAATCAATGCGCTCCGTGATTGCTTGAATATTCTCTAAAGTTGGTTTATAGGCTTTGGAACCTATTTTCTGATAAGAAGGAAATTGTTGAAACAACCAATTGATTTGTTCTTGATATTGACTATTGCGCTTTGACTTCAATGGTCATGTATGCTTTAGCAAGAGGTGCGCCTGGGTCTTTGTTGTACTTGGTCTGCTTTTTAACCTCATAAATGACTCTATTAATCAAAATTTGATTGGTAGTTGTTGTTCTTGCTTTGATATTTTGAGCAGCAATCACATTGCCTTGTGCATCTACCGTTACTTTTAAGTAAATGGTTGCGTTCACATTCGATTTTACGCCATTAATGTTTGGGTCATTTAACCGTGTACGGCCCTTACCGCCCCCTCCAGGCCCAGGGTCTTCTGTTCCTTCTTCTCCTGCCTCACCAAAAGTATCTCCAGAACCTCCTTCGTCACCATTTCCTGAGCCACCACTAGAGAAAGGGTCATTTGATTGCTCCGTTGTACTAGAAGTTGCGTCAGAATTTGCAGTATTTGTTGTATTTGCCTGTCCAGTTGGCACTTCTGTGTCAGATTCTTCTTTGGTAATTACCTGTTCCGTTTTTGGTTCTGGTGGTTTTACTTCAGCATCAGATGGGCTTCCTGAACTAGAAGAACCACCTTCTACTCTTAAATTCTTCAGGATAATCTCTGGAATGTTCGTTTCTACTTCAACCAGTACAGGTTGTGGTGGTGGATCTGCAATTTGAAAAGAAATCAATGCTGCATAAACTCCAAGCAATAGCAAACCAATAAGCGCTGCAATTGCACCTTTTCGTTTATCTATTTTTCTTGCTATCGGAATTCTTGCCATTTTTTTTTATTTAGGAGTTAAGAAGTTAAGAAGTTAGGAGTTAAGTAGGAAGAAGATCCTCGTCATTTCCCATTCTTGTTTAATTTTAACACCACCTACTTCAATAATTCATATCTCGACTAGCGCTCGATAACCATAATTCTAACACCAATCAACTTTTACAATTTTTAATTTTTAATTCTTCATTTTCACAAGAGTCCACTTAACGGTCATACGCCAACACAGGGTCCCATCCATTTGCTTGCGACAAAGCGAGTACATTAAACACTGCTTCATAACTAGCATTACGATGTCCAGCTATTTTTAGTTTCGATTTACCCGAACTTTCTACAACTGAAGCTGCTAATTCTTTGATATCCTCAAATTCCATGGGTTGATCTATTGATCCTCCAGGTGTAACTACATATAGGTTATCTTCGGTAATGATGACAGTTGGAGTAACTCGATTTGTATCAGGAGTTATATCTGTTGCTTTTGGTAAATCAATGGGAGTTTGATTTTCACTCATCAAACTCATAATGATGAAAAAGATCAACAGTAAGAAGACCAAATCGGTCATAGAGGCCATTCCGCCTTCTATCTTTACTTTATGTTTAGTTCCTAAATCCATAATGTCTTATTTACCTGGTTGTTGAAGAATATCCATAAACTCCAAGGCATCGTTCTCCATTTGGTACACTACATTTCCTATTCTCGCGACTAAGAAGTTGTACCCTACATAAGCAATAATACCAACAACCAGTCCAGCAACGGTTGTAATCATCGCCGTCATAATTCCCGGAGCAATTACATCGATGTCTAAACTGGCAGCATTCTGCAAATCAATGAATACACCAACCATACCAACAGTTGTTCCTAAGAAACCAATCATTGGCGCTGCGCCTGCTGCGGTCGCTAAGAAACTTAAACGTTGCTCTAAACGGAGAATCTCTAACTTGGCAGCATTCTCAATGGATGCAGAAATAACTTCAATGGGTCTTCCCAAACGTGCAATTCCTTTCTCAATCATTCTTGCAGAAGGAGCATCTGAACGAGAGCAATAATCTTTGGCAGAATCTATTTTTCCGTCGGTGATGTATTCTCTAATCTTCGCAATGAAACCTTTTTCTTCTTTATTGGCCTTTCTCAAAGCCAAATAACGCTCTACAAAAACGAAGATGGTATAACCGAGCATTAATGATAGAATGATAATGATTCCCCATCCTGACCAACCAATGCCTTCGTTGCCAAATTCTTCAGAACCTTTTAAGATTTCCCAAAGGCTGATGTCCGTAACTCCAACTGATTCTTCTGCGCCAGTCACGTCTAATTGTAATAAGAAAGATAAACTCATAATATAATAACGTTTTGAATTTTAATTTAGTATGCCATTGTTTCCATTATCATAAACACACCAGCACCAGCAATAAAACCAATGAATGCGAGTAAAGAAATATTTTTCAGATACCAGAAGAAGGATATTTTTTCCATTCCCATGGCAACAACGCCTGCAGCAGAACCAATAATCAACATACTACCACCTGTTCCTGCAGAATAAGCGATAAAGTGCCAGATTGGGTCATTTAATTCTTGTTGGAACATACCTAAACTTGCTGCAACCAATGGAACGTTGTCAATAATAGCAGAACCGACACCTAACAATAGAACAACAATGTCTGTATTCGGAATTGCCGTATTCATTGTTTCAGCAAAATTGAACAATAAACCTAAACTTTCCATTGCTGCAACCGCCATTAAGATACCGAAGAAGAAAAGCACTGAAGGCATTTCAATTTTAGACAATGATTTATGTACAGGGCTGTGATGTCCAGAGTCTTTGGAGTGTTCTCCCAAAGTGGTTAACTTAAACTGTCTAGAGCTAAAAACTTCTGCGAATATGGCAACAACTCCTAATGATAGCATCATCCCAACATAGGGAGGGAGGTGAGTGATTGTTTTGAAAACGGGAACAAACAAAATCATTCCTAAACCTAAGTAGAGCATAACAGAACTGTATGTTGTGTCGTGATCGGATTCCGGTTTCACATCAACTTCTTTGACCAAATCGCCTTTAAATGGAGACATAAAAGAAGCAATAAACGTTGGAATTATCATACAGACTAATGATGGTAAAAGTAAGTTGATTATTAACATATCCGTAGAAACCTTGTCTGCAATCCATAGCATGGTTGTGGTAACATCGCCAATTGGAGACCAAGCACCACCTGCATTTGCTGCAATGATAATTAAACCTGCAAACCACATTCTCGTATTTTTATCGCTGATAATTTTACGGAGAATGGTAATCAATACGATAGTTGCCGTTAGATTGTCAATAATTGCTGAAAGAATAAACGCGAGAATAGTAAATATCCAAAGTAATTTTCTCTTGTTCTTCGTTTTTATATATGACTTGAAGGTAGAAAATCCATCGAAATGATCAATGATTTCTACAATAGTCATTGCGCCTAATAAGAAAAATAGAATTTCTGCAGTTTTACCAAGGTGATGCAAAAGCGTTTCTTCAACAATGTGATGTTTGGCTTCATCTCCCATTGCTCCAAACCCTTCAATCAGGGCATGTTCTCCGGAATCGAACCATTGTTGGAATCCGTCGATGCCAAAGGCAACGAGCGCCCAACAAACCGCCATCATAATCAATGCTGGGATTAGTTTATCTAATTTTAAACTGTGTTCTAAGGTTATTGCAAGGTAACCTAAGATGAATACGATAATTATAAAAATTTCCATAAAGTGTAATTAATTTTAATTGTTTTATACGAGTTGTTTCAAGGCTATTTCGAATGCTGCTTTAGCAATGCCTGTTTTATTTGGATTTATTTTATGCGTGTTGACTAAAGCTTCTCTGATAATGTTACTTGTATCAGAAAAGATGCCTTCATCCGTTAATTCTTTCAAATCATTGCTCATTAAGTAGGCGAAAACTCTTGCCATTCCGCAATTAGAAATAAAATCGGGAATAATAGCGATGTTGTTATCAGCATTGTCGGCAATCTTCCCGAAGAATATTTCAGGATCTGCAAAAGGAACGTTGGCACCGGCAGAAATCACTTCAATTCCAGTCTCCAGCATTCTTTCCACTTGGTCACCTGTAATTAAACGAGATGCTGCGCAAGGAATAAAAACTTCTGCTTGCAAATCCCAAATTTTTGCGTTTACGTCATCGTAAGACAACATGTTTGGATGATTTAGCTCATTTCCATTTTTTTCTAAGAATAATTGCTTGATTTCTTCGTAAGAAAATCCGTTTTCGTTGATTAATCCACCTACACGGTCAATAATTCCAACGATTTTTGCTCCTTCTTGTGCTAAATAGAAAGCGGCGGCAGAACCGACATTTCCCCAACCTTGCACAATGACTCTTTTTCCTTTCAAGTCACCACCCCAAATAGAGTAGTAGTGTTTTACTGATTCAGCGACGCCGTAGCCTGTAATCATGTCAGCTACAACGTATTTCCTGCTTACATCTGGTGAGAAAGAAGTATCTTCAATTGCTTTTAGGACGCCTTGTCTTAGTTGACCAATTCGATTGATTTTTTGTGCCTCTCTCGGTTGAAAATGACCGTTAAATACACCTTCTTGAGGATGCCAAACACCACAATCTTCAGTAATTGGAATGACTTCGTGAATTTCATCTACGTTTAAGTCTCCACCAGTTCCGTAGTAATGTTTTAGCAATGGAGTAACGGCTGCATACCATCTTCTCAATACACCTTCTTTTCGAGGGTCTTTCGGGTCGAAATTAATGCCTGATTTTGCTCCACCGATTGCTGGTCCAGCTACAGTGAATTTAACCTCCATGGTTTTTGCTAAGCTCTCTACCTCACGTTTATCTAGGCCTTTACGCATCCTTGTTCCTCCGCCAGCAGCTCCTCCTCGCAATGAGTTAATTACGACCCAGCCTTCTGCTTCGGTCTCTGCATCTTTCCATTCAAAAACAATTTCTGGTCGCTTGTTTTCGAATTTGTCTAATAAGGTCTTCATTCGTGAGTCTTTAATTCTAGTGAACAAAGTTAAAAAAGTAATTTAACGAAGAGGTGCTTTTGTGGAATTCTTTATGGTGGAATATGGTATGGAACGCAGATGACGCAGATTTTTATGATTAAATATGATTTTTTCGAGTATATAACAAATCTAAGGAAAAATCATAGTGCAATCAACTTCAACCTATCCGTGTAAATCATAAAAATCTGCGTCATCTGCGTTCCAACACTCCAACACTCCAATGCTCCAAAGTTCTACTTTACCATCACTCCTCCAATCACATCTTCCTTCGCTCCAGTGACACTCGACAAGCAATTAGGAATTCCTGCCAAAAACAACGCTCCTAAAAAACCAAAAATAATTGCTTCTTTAAAATCAACAATTTGCTCTGATGGAATGATAATTTCCCCCTTAAAATGATGTTTAATTCTCCCCATTAAGAATGCACTTTTTGCTCCTCCACCTGTAACGTAGCAAGAAGAATTACCGTTTAAATTTCTCCCAATTTGAATGGCAATGTGTTCCACAATTGTTCTAAGCCTGTCTTCAATTTTGTCAATTTTCTGCACAATTGGACTGAATTCTGCTTTTAACCACTCCGTTCCCAATGATTTTGGCGCTTTTCGTTGGTAAAATGCCAAATTATTCAATTCTTGAAGAATTCCTTCATTGATTTCTCCAGATTTCGCCATTTCTCCGTTTTTATCGTATTCCAAACCGAGTTGATTGACGATTTCATTCATCGGTAAATTTGCGGGAGAAATATCATAAGCAATTACCTTTTCATTCTCAATAATGCAACAATTCGCAAAACCTCCGAGGTTCAAAAAGCAATTTGATTCTTTATTAAACAACAATTTATCTCCAATCGGAACCAATGGTGCTCCTTGTCCACCAGCAGCGACATCTTTCTGTCGAAAGTCGTTGATTACTTTAATTCCCGTCAAAAGTGAAAGCGTTTCTCCACAACCAATTTGATAGGTGTAACCTTTCTCCGGTTGGTGAAAAATGGTATGTCCGTGAGACGCAATTGCATCGATTGTTTCTTTGTCAATTCCATTCTTCACGATAAACTGATTCACTTTCTCCGCATAAAGCTGACCTAATTCTTTGTCCAAGTTTAATAATTGATTGGCAGAATAAGAGGTAGATTCTCTCAGTTGAGAAAGTACAACCTCGGAATAGACCTCCGTGACTGTTTGATATACAGTTAGTTGCCAAGAGTCATCTGGTTTTTGCTCATATTTGCAATGAGCAATATCCAAGCCATCCATTGAGGTGCCTGACATCAGTCCAATTAAAGTGTAAGAATTCTTCACAGTTTAAAGTTAGAAAATTAAACTAAATGAGTAAATTTGCCTTTGCAAGAAATTAAACACAAAGACTATGAATTTTGATTTAACCGAAGAACATAAAGCAGTGAGAGATGCTGCCAGAGATTTTGCTCAGAACGTATTAAAGCCAGGGGTGATTGATAGGGATGAGGAGCAACGATTTCCAGCGGATGAGATTAAGGAATTAGGAGAACTCGGGTTTATGGGAATGATGGTTGATCCAAAATATGGAGGTTCAGGAATGGATACTTTGTCTTATGCTTTGGCCATTGAAGAAATTTCAAAAGTGGATGCTTCTACGTCTGTTTGTTTGTCGGTAAATAACTCATTAGTCTGTTGGGGATTGGAAACCTATGGAACTGAAGAACAAAAAGAAAAATACTTAATTCCATTAGCAAAAGGGGAGAAGATAGGTGCTTTTTGCTTGTCTGAACCAGAAGCAGGTTCTGATGCAACTTCGCAAAGAACAACTGCTATTGATATGGGCGACCATTATTTAATGAATGGAACCAAAAATTGGATTACAAACGGTTCTTCTGCATCTACTTATATTGTGATTGCGCAAACGGATGTTGCAGCGGGCCATAAAGGAATCAACGCCTTCATTATCGAAAGAGGAATGGAAGGTTTTATTGTAGGTGCCAAAGAGAATAAGCTCGGAATTAGAGGTTCTGATACGCATACCTTATTATTTAACGATGTAAAAGTGCCAAAAGAGAATAGAATTGGCGAAGATGGATTTGGTTTCAAATTCGCGATGAAAGTTCTTTCTGGAGGTAGAATTGGAATTGCTTCGCAAGCACTCGGAATCGCGGGTGGTGCTTTTGATTTGGCTTTGGCTTATTCGAAAGAAAGAAAAGCATTCGGAAAAGAAATTAGTAAGCATCAAGTAATTGCATTTAAGTTGGCAGATATGGCTACGGACATTGAAGCAGCGAAAATGTTGGTGTATAAAGCAGCTTTGGACAAAGACAATGGAAGAAATTACGATCAATCTGGAGCAATGGCAAAATTGTATGCTTCTAAAGTGGCCATGGAACACACCGTTGAGGCAATTCAAATTCACGGTGGTTATGGCTTCGTAAAAGAGTACCACGTAGAACGATTAATGCGTGACGCAAAAATTACGCAAATCTACGAGGGAACAAGTGAAATTCAAAAGATTGTGATTTCAAGAAATATATTGAAGTAAAATCGAGAAGAAATAGAAATTATTAGGAGGATGAGAAATTATCCTCTTTTTTATGGGATAAATTATAGATTACCTTCCAGTCTATCCAGATGGATGCTATTCGAACCTTTTAGTAAAATTAAACTGCTTTTAATCGGGAATTCCGTCAGAAAATCATTCAAAGCTTCTACATTTTCAAACTTTTGCAGAATATTGCAAGAATTAACGCGTGAGAACTCTTTTCCAACAACGTGTGCTTGAAGGTCAAGATTCTCCAGTAAACTGACAATTTTCTGATGCTCTTGCTCAGTTTCTGGACCTATTTCTTTCATGTCGCCAAGGATGCAAATTTTATTACTTGCCGCATTTACCGCAAAACTCTCAAGTGCCGACTGCATACTCGTTGGATTCGCATTGTAGCAATCTAAAATCAAAGTATTTTTCGCCGTTTTTACAACTTGAGATCGTTTGTTTTCTGGAGAATAAGCAAGCAAAGCTTCGTTGATTGCTTCGTTGCTAACTCCAAATTCTTTACCAATAGCAATAGCCGCTAAATAATTATAGAAATTGTACTTACCAATCATTTGCATAGTGAGTTTCTCTGAAGAATAATCATTTGACTTCCACTTCATTTCTACAAAAGGGGAGAGGGAGACCAATTCACCGACAATGTCAGCTAGTTGATTTTCACCATAAGTGATGTTTTTTGTACTTTGAGGCACGACTTTGTTGAGAATTTCATCGTCAGAATTGATAAATATCGTCCCGTTTACTTTCTCAACAGCTTCATAGAGTTCTTTCTTCGTTTTGATGACACCTTCGATATTGATGAGACCTTCTAAATGTGCACGCCCAATATTGGTGATAATTCCGTGTGTTGGTTCAGCAATAGTGCACAATTCTTCGATATCTTTGAATTTATTGGCACCCATTTCTATAATTGCAATATCGTGTTCTTTAGTAAGACGCAACAATGTGAATGGTACACCTAAATGATTGTTGAGGTTACCAATAGTTGCTAAAATTTTGTATTTCTTGGATAAAACAGCATTGATTAGCTCTTTGCTGGTTGTTTTCCCATTGCTTCCTGTAATTCCGATAACTGGAATGTCAAATTGCTTTCTGTGATAGTTCGCGAGTTCTTGCAAATAAACAACACTATCTTCGACCAAAGTCATTGCTGCATCTTCTAAAAAGAATGTTGGATTGTCAACAATAACGTGACTTGCTCCTGCTTCCAATGCTTTGCTCGCGAATGCGTTTCCGTCAAAATTCTCCCCTTGAATGCAGATAAACAAGCAATCCTTTTCAATTTTGCGTGTATCTGTGCAAATTCCATTGGAAGAGTAGAAGGGGGCAAATGAATTATCCATAGTGTAAAATTAAAAAACCTGCTTATCATTTGACAAGCAGGCTTTTCTATTTATTAACGAAATGTATTTTATTTCTTTTTCTTTCTTCCGTAGTTGAAACCAGTTGGAGAACCAACTCTGTCCATTGCACAACGGAAACCGATTGCATCTGTAGATTTATCTTCATCTAAGAATCTTCTGTTAGAAGCAACCAACCAGTATGCTCTGTCTTTCCAAGAACCACCTTTGTAAACTCTTGATTTATCCGAGATTAAAGTTGTTGGCCACGACGTTCTGTCTGCACCACCTGGTTTAATTTTACCTCCGTCCAAACCGAATTGTTCGTGTTGATCTTGGTACATTACGAGGTTAGGATCACGAGTCGCTTGATTAATAGCTTCTTTTCTTCCATCATTCGCGTAGTAAATAGAACTTTCTATATCACCATCGATGTAGTCAATGTAATCGTCTTTACGGTAGTTCAAACGACCAATGTTCTCTTCTTCGGTTACATTTCTGTACTTCAACTTACCAGGAGTGTTCAAAATAAACTCATTGAATCCATCTCTCAACATAGAAATGATTTCAAAAGCGTACTCTTCTCCATCTGGACCTTCTCTGATTTCATCTGCAAATATTCCGTCAAACAAATTGTCTTGAATCAAAGCAGATGCTTCTGTTTCGTATTTATCATTCTGGTAACTAATTGCAACATCAATCACCTCATTGATTTGACGTAATAAATCTAATTCAATAGAATCTTTCACTTTTCCATGAGAAACATAGAAAGGATCTGGTGCATAACCTCTTCTTGAAGGGTTTCTAGACTGAACGTTTGCAGCAAGTCCTGAAGGAATGATTGTATCATTCGGATCATGTTGGTTGGCAGAAATACGTTGGTAGCGAATTCTTTCAAACTCATTCAAGTATTCTTTCATACCATGAACATCATACATGATTTGTGCATTTTTTATATCAATAGAACCTTCATTGTTCAACAATTTCGTTTTGAAAACGTTCCCTCTAAATGGTCTAAATTCATCAAAATCTTCAGAAGTCAAAGGGCGATAAACATCCATTACCCATTCAGAAACGTTTCCAGCCATGTGGTATAAACCGTAATCATTTGGCCAGTAAGACTCAACTGGAGCGGTAACATCTGCACCGTCATTTAGGTGACCAGCGATACCCATATAATCTCCACGCCCTCTTACGAAGTTGGCACGTATTTGACCGGTGAACATTGCTTCATCTTGTCTAACCCAGTGTCCATTCCAAGGATACAATCTTCTTTCGTTGATGTTTTCTGTACCTTCTTGAAGGTTACCAATTAAACCTGTTGCAGCAAATTCCCATTCTGCTTCAGTTGGTAGTCTGTATCTCGGAAGAAGAATTCCATCTTCCATTCTCGCAATTCTTTTTCCTAATTTTTTACCATTAACATTTGAGGGATTCAAATCTGTTAGATTCATTACAAGTCCTTCTTCATATTGACCTGCAAAATAAGCATCCGTGTTAAACGTATTCTCATCAGTTTGGTCAATATTAAAGCCTAAGATACCTTCTCTAATAAGAATGTACTCATTAACACGATCAGTTCTCCATTTACAATAATCACTTGCTTGCAACCAAGACACACCAACTACTGGGTAATCTCTGTATGCAGGGTGACGTAAGTAATAATCAACATATTTCTCATTGAAACCTAATTTTGATCTCCAAACTAACGTATCTGGCAATGCGTTTTTGTAAACCATTGGATATGTTTCGTTATAGGCACGAGAAATCCAGTACAAATATTCCAACCATTGGAAGTTTGTAATTTCTGTTTGATCCATGTAGAATGAAGAAACAGTAACCCTTGCAGGTCTATTATTCCATTCGAACATTACATCTTGTTCTGCTCTACCCATTGTAAATGTTCCACCTTCTACTAAAAGAAGTCCAGGTCCAGTTTCTTGGTCAACAAAAGGTACTTTTTGGAAACCACCCGTTTTTGGGTCATTGTAACTCCAGCCTGTTGAATTAGAAGCGTCTCTTGAGCAAGAAGCCATTATGAAAGCACCGGCCACGACCAATGTTACTATTTTGAAAAATCGCATATTATATATTTTCGTTTTCATTTACTTGTTTTATCAATATCAATTTATACAACGTCTATTTAATAATTGGTTACAATATACTAAAAAGATGGACAAGAGATTGTTCTAAATGATTTTGGTTTCGTTTTGCAATTCATTGTCATTCCTAAAGAAACCTCGTGAGAACCTCCAGAAACACCATTGTTTAGCTTAGAAACTGTTACATCATAGCTGTATCCTATTTTCACTTTCTTTGTTCTAATTCCAATAGATAAAATAAATGCATCTCTGTTTCTGTACCATGCACCGAAAGTAAATACACCATATTTAATGTAAGTACCTAGCATTATCTCTTGAAAACCATTTTGGTATTGGTAAATAATGTTCGGCATGATAGAAGTACCATTGTTGTATTGAGATTTTTGTCCTAATTTAATTTCAGAACCCATGTGGGCAGTAAAACGCATTGGCAATTTAGATTCTCCAACAATCATTGACTCATT
>NVXU02000004.1 GCA_002734065.2 Fluviicola sp. | reverse complement strand
TTGTGGGAAATGTAGGATTCGAACCTACGACCCCCTGCTTGTAAGGCAGGTGCTCTAAACCAACTGAGCTAATCTCCCATTTTTCAATCTCAATTCGACCTTACCCCTTCCGATTGTATCGGAATGCTCTAAACCAACTGAGCTAATCTCCCATTTTTCAATCTCAATTCGACCTTGCCCCTTCCGATTATATCGGAATGCTCTAAACTAACTGAGTGCAATTAATTAAACCTCGGTAAATTCCGAAGTTTAATTAATTTGCGGTCTGGACGGGACTCGAACCCGCGACCCTCGCCGTGACAGGGCGATATTCTAACCAACTGAACTACCAGACCAATTTTCTAAGTTATTCTTTCGAACAACACTGACAACAGTCAGTTAAATAGAAATTGTTACTTGCTTATCGTTTTAAGCGTGGGCAAATTTAATACAAATAAATCGTTTTGAAAGGCATTCTTGAAAAAATATTACACTTTTTTTCTCTTGCAAAAAAAAAGAGCCAATATGACTACTCACATTGGCTCTGAATCAATTAATTACTGATTTATTTTTTTACAAAACGAATAACCCTTGAGTCATTATTCTGTTTAATTTGAATGAAATAAATTCCGCTTTCTAAATCAGAAACGTTCATTTCGTAGTTTGAAGTACTAATCCCTTCAACATTGTTCATTATTTTACCATTTGCATCTGTGATAGTGATGCTTTCAGTAAGTCCTGAAAGGCCATCAATCGTCAACACATTCTCCGTTGGATTTGGATAAGCAGAAATCTTTGCCATTGCGTTCTCATCTAAGCCAACAGTGCAATCTGTAACAACAATAGAGTACCAGTCGATAATCTGTGTTGCTTGGGGTGTTGCGCCTCCTGCTAAGTACACATCCACTGTGATAACAAGATTGTACGTACCTGTATCAGCGATAACAGAAGTTCCGTCTATTATTACGCAACCTGCTGTATTCCCTTCAAACGTACAGCTATTTGCTGGACTCACCGTGTTTTGAATATCATTACATTGGTAAGTATATCCCGGAGGAAGACCTGTAAAACTAGTGATGACAACGCTGTCAAAAACCAAAGTAACACAAGGGAAATTTGGGATAACCTCAACACATGTGTCTAAAGGAATGATATTTGTAATTACCTCTGAGTAAGCAACACCTACACAGGCTCCTGCCATACCGGTTGCACTGTCAGGGTAAATACCTGGCGTTGTGTATTGCGGATCTGGAACACATTGTGCATTCACTGATGCAACGCTAATTAAAGTAATCGAAATAAATAGTAATAGTTTTTTCATAGTGTATAAATTTTAATATTTACGCTAAAGTACACTATTTTCCGCTCAGAATGGTCTTTGAGTATTGATAAGTTCTTAACATTCAACTATTAATTACAAAAAAAGCGCTCCCGAAGGAACGCTTTCTCGTTATTAAACGAACAGGTTTAGCTATAATGTAATAGGTATAATATTACCAGCATATTCGTTCTTTTCACCTCTTTCTGGGTTCTCTAAAACCACTTTCCATATATATGTACGCTCAAACTTGACCAATCGACCAGTTTTAGCATCTATTCCGTCCCAACCTTGAGAAGAATCCATTGTTTGGTAGACAACATGTCCGTCTGTAGGGTCAATAATTATCATCGTAAATTTAACTTCTCGTTCTGTCAATGCAAAGGGCATAAAAGTATTGTTTCTAGGATCAATATCACTAGGGATAAATGCATCCATAGCCATTAAGTTATACTTTTCTTCGTTGAACAATTGCTTTCTAACTGAGTTTGAACAGCCATTCATTCCTTTCTCTGTTAAGGTGATATTGTATGCACCTCTATTGAACATATGAAGATCAACTTCTTTCCCATTGAATTTCTTGTCATTAATAGACCAAGTTAGATTGTTTCCGACAGTACTAATCAGCTTCGTTGTTGGTAAACCTTTATCGAATTTATTGTCATTATCAATGATAAAATCAACATTTGGAAGTCTTTTCACTTCAAAGTCAGTGTGAGAAGAAGAATTTTCAGCAAATACCTGATAAGAACCTGCATTCTTTAACTGAATCTTCATTGTTGAGTTGGCCGCAATCATTTTATTCAAACCAGGACCGACTAATTCTAACGCAATATCATTCGTGTTTTTAATTGTAACAGATTCTCCTGCACAAACATTTGTCATTCTTGGTAGAATGGCAGTAGGAGTAGAAATAGAAGTTATTTCATCTATTTCTATTCCGCTACCAATCGGACCAGCCTGATTGGTTGTGATATTCTCACTGTTTGTAGTAGCAGTTGTAATATCATCAGACGAAGTACTGTTATTAACAGTTTGTTCATCTTTATCATTTTCATTTGATGGGGTTACAGTTGGTGCAGTAGCAGGGTTATCTTTCTGCTCTGAAAATTCTGTAGCAACATTATTTGTGTTTTTTGTATTCTTTGTTTCAATTACATTCTCTTTGCTCTCTGATGACTTTTCTGCCACTTTAACACTCGTTTCTTCAGTGTTTTTATTATTCACCGCATAATATGCGGCGAATAGAGCAACTACTACAACTGATGCTGCAGCAATCCATTTTATAGACCCACCGGTAGAACTGGTAGGCATTTTAGCATCCAACTTAGAACTCATTGCAGTCCATGCAGCTGAATTATAAGGTGCTTCAAAGTTTTTTAAACTTTCTTTGATGCTATTTTCTAAATTATTTTTCATTTTAATCAATATTCGTAAACTTTTCTTTTAAAACTTTTTGAAGATTCAATTTTGCCTTTGATAGGTTAGATTTGGAAGTTCCTTCACTAATTCCTAGTATTTCAGCTATCTCTTTGTGTGTATATTCTTCGAGAACATACAAGTTAAAGACGGCTTTATAAGCAGGAGAAAGTGAATTTATCGCTTCCATTGCTATCTCAGCTTTGATTCCAACAAATTCGAGTTCTTCTTTAAGTACCATTGGGTCTTCTGCACCCAACTTAAAGTCCTCATCTTTGTCAGTTAACATCGGATTCTTTTTGTTTTTTCGAATCGCATCTATGGCAGTATTAGCCATAATTCTACGAATCCATCCTTCAAAGGATCCTTTGTAATCAAATCGTTCCAGTTTTTCAAAGATCTTAATGAAACCTTCTTGGAGAACTTCTTCTGCCGAATCTCTATCATTAGAGTAGCGCATACATACGCCAAGCATTTTCCCATAATAAAGCTGAAATAATTCCTCTTGCGAACGACGTTTGTTCTCCAAGCATCCTTTAATTATAGCTTCTAAATGTTCTTTATTCTCCACATTGATTTCGTTGGTTAGACGCACTGTTTTTTGATGGGTTGCCTTATATTCTAAAAAAGAATTTTTCCCGTGATAAATATAGGGATATTTGTGAGAGTTTGGAAGTAGATAGGTGTTAGAGTGAGGAGTGTTGAGTGAGGAGTTTGGAAGTAGACTTTTGTTAGAATGTATAATGTATAGTGGATAATGGAAGTAGATAGGTGTAAAAGTGATGAGAATCTACTTCCTTCTTAAATCCTCAAAATAAAAACCGTGTAAGAATAGTGAATGTATTTCGTTCAAAAAAAAGAGAATTTAATCTTCAATTATAACAATTGTATTAATTTTATGTCCGATACTAGAAATTAATTACAATCAAACTAAAACGAAAATGAAAGTAACTGTTGTAGGAGCTGGAAATGTTGGTGCTACTTGCGCTAATGTGTTGGCTCACAAAGAAATTGCAAACGAGATTGTTTTATTAGACATCAAAGAAGGATTTGCAGAAGGAAAAGCATTGGATATATGGGAAACTTCTCCTATTAATCTCTATGATTCTAGAACTGTTGGTTCTACGAACGATTATTCTAAGACAGCAAATTCAGATGTTGTTGTAATTACCTCGGGTTTACCAAGAAAACCAGGCATGTCTCGTGACGATTTAATCGCTACGAACGCTGGAATTGTGAAAATGGTGACTGAAAACGTTGTTAAACATTCTCCAAACGCAAAAATTATTTGTGTATCAAATCCATTGGATGTAATGACGTATTGCACGTATTTAACGGCTAACATCGATCCAAGTAGAGTTTTTGGTATGGCTGGTGTTCTTGATACTGCTCGTTACCGTTCTTTCTTAGCGGAAGAATTAAACATCTCTCCAAAAGACATTCAAGCAGTTTTGATGGGCGGACATGGCGACACAATGGTTCCTCTTCCTAGCTATACAACTGTTGGTGGAATTCCAGTAACAGAATTAATTTCTACGGAAAAATTAAACGAAATCATCGAAAGAACGAAGTTTGGTGGTGGAGAAATCGTGAAATTACTTGGAACTTCTGCTTGGTATGCTCCAGGAGCTGCAGCTGCTCAAATGGTTGAAGCAATTGTAAGAGACCAAAAAAGAATTTTCCCAGTTTGCGCTTGGTTGAGAGGAGAATACGGAATGAACGATATCTATTTAGGCGTTCCTGTTATTCTTGGTAAAAACGGAATTGAAAAAATTATCGAACTCGATTTAAACGAAGAAGAAAAAGCAATGCTAGAAGAATCTGCAGTTGCTGTCAGAGGAGTTATGGGAGTCTTAGACACTATGAACGCTAACGTTTAAAATAAAATCAATTTGAAGTCCCAGTTTTTCTTTTGAAATTCTGGGACTTTTTTTATGGAATAATTATTGAGGGCGCATCCTTATAGTATATGAGAAATTTATTACTGATAGCCATATTGTTTTTTAGCACCTACTCTTTTTCACAAGAGAATGTTGTGGTAATCGTCAGTGTGATAGACATCCGTAATGAAGACCCAGTGAGAAATGCAAAAGTGGAGGTTGTCCAAAACGACTCAGTTAAGATGTTAATTACCAATCACATAGGAGAGGTGTCATTTACTTCTTGGAACGGAACAGAACTATTGCTCAACCTTTCTCACTATAAATACGAGAGCATTTCTGTGAAAAGAAAAATATCACTAAAGAACCATTCTGACACCATTCGATACGTTCTTAAAATGGCGTACATCAAAGAGCAAACTATTGGAACAGTGTATGTTTCTGCACCTGGAATACCAAAAGTTGTGTACGGTTCTGACAAGCTCCATGTCTCCGACTTTGAAATTCTTCCCAACGGAGAATTGTTGCTCCTCACCTACCCTAAACAACTCAAAAAAGGCAGTAATTTGCTCATTTACGATGAAATTAACGTGAAAAATAGCTTTGAAGTTCCAGAAAAAGCAGAAGAGTTGATTCACGATTACCGAGGAAATGCTCACATCGTTTGCGAAAAAAATGTTTATGGCGTTCATATAATGAACAACTCAATTGGACTTTCTCAGTTAGAAAAAGAATACTACATGCGTTACGTTGCACCCATTGTTGACACCAATAAAACCAAAATGTTCTTCTCTAATTTCAATAAAAATTATCCAGCGTTTGATTATTTCACCTTTGATCAAGAAGATTCAACTTACGCTAAAATTCTGGAGATAAAAGACGATTTAATGATGGAACATTATCGCGCTGAGTACAAATGGGTCGATGTGAGAACGCAACTTTGGGCAAGAAACAAAGAGATTCAAACAGGAATTGATGCAGAAATTTGGGTGGGTGCCAATTATTTCACACGGTCTATCTACTACAAAGAATTGTACGCGCCTATGTTTCAAAGAAATGATACGCTCTTCGTTTTCGATTATTACAAAGATAAATTGAAAAGTTTTGATGCCAATGGAAACGCACTCGACAGTGTGGGCATCTACTATCATTACAACAAGCGAAAAACAGGATGGAAAAAAAGCATGGTGCAAGACAAGCAAACGGGGCAGATTTATGCCGTTTTTGACAGAGCTGGCTGGACTTATATCGGTTGGATAGATACCAAGTCGGGCGAAATTAAGGAGCAAGTAAAATTAGCTTATCGATATGTGCATGATATCGCGATTAGCAACAACCAAGTATATTACATCTACCGACCTTACGAATCTACTCAAAAAAAGTACTTGTACAAAGAGCGTCTGCCCTATGATTTTGGAGGGTTCATCAAAGAGAATCAGTGATTTTTTTCGCAACAATTCTAGCCAAAGAATAGCAAGCTTGTAACAAGTAACCTCCAGTCGGAGCATCGTAATCCAACATTTCACCTATGCAATAATAGCGAGGCAACTTCTTTATTTCAAAACTTTCTGAAACTTCTGAAAGTACAATTCCGCCAACTGTTGAAATGGCTTCATCCATCGGAGCCAAATCAGTGATTTTTATTGGCAATTGCTTTATTTTTTGCAGCAGAATAGCATCATCCAAGAATTCATCCTTAGAAAGGATCGATTTTAGCAATGCAACTTGCGTCTTACTTAGTTTTATTTTTTCGCGGAGAATGGAAGTTCGATTTTTAGAAGAATTCGAGGCATTTTCGAACTTTATTTTCAAATTCTCAGCAGAAAGATGCGGTTTTAGGTCAATAAAGAGGCTTGCGTCCTTATTATTGTTCAATTGTCTTCTAATTTCAGGACTTAACGCATAAATGGCATTTCCTTCAAGTCCAAATTCCGTGATAACCAACTCTCCTTTCTGTGTTTTATTCTCACAAGTTGCCGAAATGTTCTTCAAAGGTTCACCATGAAATTGCTTGATAAAATCACTTTTCCAATCAACCTTATACGCGCAATTTGACGCTTGAAAAGGAAGCGTTTCAATTCCTTTCTCTTCAAAATAGCGCAACCAAGAACCATCAGAACCTGTAACTTTCCAACTTGCACCACCGAGGGCGAAAATCACAATGTCTGCTACAACGACATCCGAAGAATTGAAAAGCAATTTGTCATCTTTCCAACCATTCCATGTTTGTTCGTACTTTATTTCAACTTTATTCTCTTTTATTTTTTGGAGAATGGCATTGAGAACCTCAATCGGCTTGATTCCTTTTTCGGGGTAAATTCGCTTGCTACTACCAATAAATGTTGCAATTCCAAGATCAGAAAGCCATTCTCGGCAAGAATTATTGTCAAATTGCAATAAAGCATCTTGCAAAAAGTCATTCGGAGAATAACGAGCAATCATTTGTTGGGTGGGTTCAGAATGTGTGAGGTTGAACCCCCCGTCGCCTGCAACGAGAAATTTACGTCCTAAGGTTTTATTCTTTTCGTAAATAGTTACCGAGAATTTGGAAGAATCAATGGATGCTGCGAAGAAGAGGGCTGATGCTCCTCCTCCGATTAGGGCGATTGATGTTTTGGGATGGTTGCTTTCCAATTTTTAGGATTTTGGTAAATATAATCCTGAATTCTCATTAATTCAAAACTATCTCGAATAATTCTATCATGAAAAGACCGATGCCATTGAAAATTGAAATATCCACCTCTGTGGATTAATTTTGAAGAAGTGATTTTAAATGCACCTAACAATTGAGGAAGTGGTTTAATTTTTTGGTTCATTAATACTTTAGATTTATCAATTTGAAGAATAAAATGGACGTGATCTGGCATAACTACGAAAGATAGAATCTTAACGTAAGAATATTGTTGCTCTAGCCAAAGTATTTGCTTCTCTACAATTTCACCGTAAATATTAAGGTACATTTCTCCATTAATAATATTCCCAAAGCATTTTACAAAATCTTTGACATTTGTCGTAACGAAATAATTGTTGGATGTTGAGTAATCATATCCGGCAAGCCTTGGATTCTTTCGAACAGGTAGTGACACTGGTGGTTGTTTTAAACGTTTCCATTTAAGCTAAGGATAATTATGAGAAAGAAAAAGGGAAAATGATTTTTTTTATAAAATTGATGATAGGAATTTAATATAGTACGGACTGGTCGCGACCAGCCCGTACTATATTAAAATGTAAATTAAATTTCCAGTTACAATATTACAATTGAGAATCATTTCAGTTCAAATTGACGAGAACAATTCATCAACATAGCCATATTTGTATTCAAATCTTTATCTTGTGGTGCTGAAGACATAATTGTAAAAAATGTAGAATCTTCTTTCCCTTTTAAAATGAATGTGATGACTTCTATTTCATTAATAGCATCAGTGACTGATCTAACGTGAGTATAATAAGAGTCGTAATTTAAAAAATCAGATTCCCCTCTACTAACAACACTAAACTCTTCAGGGAGTAATTCCTCTTTACTTAGAAAATCGACATATAAATCAAGGTCGTTTGAATTGCCTTTAAACTTAGCAATTGAAAGAGAAGGCGAATCAAAAACTAGCTTCCTAGAATCGATAAAAGTTTCTATTAAGAATTGTCCTTCATAATTTCGTTTTAAGTCCCATAAATATGGGACACAAATAGTATACCCCATTTTTGTGCTTTCAATTTTTCTTTTCGCGAATTTAACATGTGTGGAAGTATATCCATCGAAAGAGTTTTGCGTAGAACAAGAATTAAGAGTTATAAGAACGAATAAAGAGGTAAGTATAAAAAAGTATTTAAGCATAATAATTTAATTTATAATAAAACCGTCCTCCTCCAAAGGGGGAAATGCCCAGGGTGTAAAAATGATTTTATTTCAATGAGTAATTCCGAATCTCTTCTTCTTCCCCCTTTGGGGGGAAGAAGAAGAGAGAGCTTCTGAAGTGGGGGAGGATACTAAAAATCAACTTCTCCTATAAAAATACAGCGATAAGATGATTAACGCCGATATCACAAATATTGCAACCGATTTAATTCTTTCTTTTTTCCTCTTAGCTGCTAATTCAATTTTAAATTGCTCGTATTCTTCTTTGGTAAATTCATTATATACCAAAGGCTTTGCTTCAGAATTTGACCTGCCAGATGTTGGTATATCTTTTAAAGTGCGTTTACTCCCTTTAGCTAACGCTCTATTTTGATTATACGTTTTTTGCATTGCTGCGACTGCTCCCGCTCCTAATCCCATAATATTTTTTTACTTAATCTTACCAAAGATACGATTTTCATTAAATATCAACCGCCGAATCCCTCATCATCATATCCAAAGCAACCATCGCTGCCATTGCTTCCACAATCACAACTGCTCTTGGAACTACACACGGATCATGCCTACCTTTGCCTTGCAATTTCACCAACTCATCCTGTGAATTAATTGTTTCTTGCTCCATCATTATCGTTGCAACAGGTTTAAAAGCAATTCTCATCGTAATTGGCATTCCGTTAGAAATTCCACCTTGAATACCGCCAGAATGATTCGTTTTTGTGGAACCATCCTCATTGAAAATATCGTTGTGTTCCGAACCATTCATTGTGATGCAATCGAAACCACTGCCGTATTCAAAACCTTTCACAGCGTTGATAGACAGCATTGCTTTTCCTAATTCTGCATGCAGTTTATCGAATACTGGTTCTCCCAAACCCGGTGGAACGTGATTGATTTCACAAACGATGCTTCCTCCTATTGTGTCGCCAGATTTTTTCGTTTTTTGAATCAGAGCAATCATTTTTTTGGCAACTTCTGCATTGGGACAACGAACGATGTTATTCTCTATTTCGTTGACATCTTTTTCTCCAGAAAGTTTGACCGAACCTACTTGATCAACGTAGGCTGTAATATCAATCCCTTTACTTGCAAGGAGCTGTTTCGCAATGGCACCACCGACTACACGACTTGCTGTTTCTCTTGCAGAAGACCTTCCTCCGCCTCGATAATCGCGATTGCCATACTTTTTTGCATAGGTAAAATCAGCATGAGAAGGGCGATAAACATCCTTTAGATGATCGTAATCTTTCGATTTTTGATTCTCATTGGGGATGATAAAACCAATGGGTGCGCCTGTCGTTTTTCCATCAAAAATTCCAGATAAAAATTCAACAGTGTCCGATTCTTTGCGCTGCGTAACGATAGAAGATTGTCCAGGTTTACGTTTGTCTAATTCCGCCTGAACTTCTTCTACATTTATTTCAAAATTTGCTGGAACTCCGTCAATAATTCCACCAATTGCCTTTCCGTGAGATTCACCGAAGGTTGTCAGTCGAAATATTTTACCGAAGCTCGAACTCATTATTTACAAATTGTTTCTTCAGTGATTTTTAAAATCTTACGTACTTCTTCCAAAGTTGGTGCCTCTGCATAAGTTCTTAAAACAGGCTCTGTTCCAGAAGGTCGAATCATCAGCCATCTATCATCGTCAAAGAAGAATTTGAAACCGTCAATGGTCCCAACATTTCTCACTTTATATTCACCAAAATTCTTATAATTTCCAGCTTCGCAATTCGCAACGATGCTTTGCTTTAATTCTTCGGTAATGTGCAAATCATTTCTCTCGAATTTGAAAGAACCAACAATTTCGTAGATTTCTGCCACTAAATCATCCAATGTTTTTCCAGATTTGGCCATGAATTCCCAAATAATCAATCCCATCCAGATTCCATCTCTTTCTGGAATATGACCTTTACAAGCAATTCCTCCAGACTCTTCTCCACCGACAAGTACATCTTCTGCTACCATGATGTCAGCAATGTATTTGAAACCTATTTTTACTACCTCAGAAGGAAGATTGTAATGATCTGCCATCACTTTCACTCTCGGAGTTGTTGAGAAAGCAGTCGCCACTTTTCCTGTGAGACCTTTGTATTTTGCTAAATAGTGGATTAGCAACAAGATAATATGGTGAGAATCGATGAATTCACCGCTTCCGTTGTACAATCCTATTCTGTCTGCATCTCCATCCGTTGCTAATGCGCAATCGATATCACCGCGTTCTTTAATGAATGCTTCCAATCCTTTTAAATTCTTTGCAATTGGTTCTGGAGCTTGTCCGTAGAATGTTGGATTGTGCTCGCAATGCAAGAAATCAATGTTGGGTAGAATTCTTTTCATCGCACTTTGCCCTGAACCGTACATGGCATCGTAAACGAGTTTCATTCCAGAGTTTTCAATCGCTGCAATGTCAAAATTCGCTTTTACGTGATCGACGTACATTGTTTCTAAATCGACAATCTCAACTAAGGGAGAATCTAAGGAAATCTTCGCTAAATCAACACCGTGATTTTCTGGAATGATGTCCTCAATTTCTTGAACTGACGCTGGTGTTAATGGTCCTCCGTGTTCTGATTTTAATTTGTAACCGTTGTATGCAGGTGGATTGTGACTTGCTGTGATAACAACACCCAAAGATGCTTTTAACTTCACATTACCCAACGAAACCATTGGCGTAGAAACGAATCCTTTTGCCATTTTCACTTTCACTCCAGCCGCTACAAATACTTTCGCTGCAGTTTCTGTAAATAATTCTCCCGCAAAACGACAATCGTGACCGATTACTATTGAAGGATCTTCGAAATTAGCTTTTACCCAAACAGCAGTTGCGTGTGCAACTCTTGCTACGTTATCAACGGTGTATTCTTGAGCGATGATTGCTCTCCAGCCGTCCGTTCCAAATTTTATTTTTTGTTTCATATATTAATGTTGTAGTAGGCTTCGACACTTCGACACTTCGAGAACCTCAGTGTCCTCAATGTCTTCAGCCTGCATTCGAGGACTTCAACCTACAATCAAAAGTAGGCTGAGGCACTCGAAGCCTACTTTTTAAATTCTTTAATTGTTTTTTCAATAATTGCGACGCACTCCATTAATTCTTCTTTCGTCATGACTAATGGTGGCGCAAAACGAATGATGTTTCCGTGGGTTGGTTTTGCTAATAATCCGTTTTTCATTAATCCTACGCATAAGTTCCAAGCGGTTTCAGATTCTTCGGTATCATTAACGATGATTGCATTCAACAACCCCTTTCCACGAACTTTAAGAACTAAGTCAGAATTATCAATGATTCTATTCATTTCTTTTCTGAATAACTGTCCTAATTCTTCCGCATTCTCTGCTAGTTTTTCGTCTGTTACAACCTCTAAAGCAGCAATTGCCACTTTTGCAGCAACAGGGTTTCCACCAAAAGTAGAACCGTGTTGACCAGGTTTAATCACGTTCATTATTTCATTATCTGCAAATACGGCAGAAACTGGATAAACTCCACCAGAAATTGCTTTCCCGAGGATTAAAATATCTGGCTTCACATTCTCGTGATCAACAGCCAACAATTTTCCTGTTCTTGCGATTCCAGTTTGCACCTCATCCGCAATGAATAAAGTTCCGTTGGCAGCGCATAATTCTTTTGCTTTCGATAAATATCCTTCATCCGGAACGTAAACTCCTGCTTCGCCTTGAATAGGTTCAACTAAGAATCCTGCTACGTTTTTTTGTTGCAATGCTTTTTCTAACGCATCCAAATCGTTGTAAGGAATGCGAATAAATCCTGGTGTAAATGGTCCGAAATTTTTTCTTGCTACAGGATCATCGGAGAAAGAAACGATGGTTGTCGTTCTACCGTGAAAGTTACCTTCACACACGATAATTTGCGCTTGATCTTCTGCAATTCCGTTTTTCTCATACGCCCATTTACGACATAACTTAATCGCTGTTTCTACCGCTTCTGCTCCCGTATTCATTGGAAGAACCTTGTCGAAACCGAAATATTCTGTTACGAATTTCTCATAAGGGCCTAAAGAATCATTGTAGAATGCACGCGAAGTTAAGGTTAATCTTTTTGCTTGATCTATCATTGCACCAACAATTTTTGGGTGACAATGTCCTTGATTTACAGCAGAATATGCAGAAAGGAAATCATAATATTGCTTTCCTTCAACGTCCCAAACGTGGACTCCTTCTCCTCTCTTTAAAACAACTCCAAGAGGATGATAATTATGAGCTCCGTGCTCTTCCTCTATGTTCATATAATCTTTCGATGTCATTTTTTCCATTGTTGCATTCATAACCTTTAATTTGAATTCTCGTTCATTGCGGAGAACTATCATCCTTTCCTAATTCTAGGGTAGAAATCACCCAGAAGGCAAATATACGAGATAAGTCGTGAAATGTCAATAGATTGTGTGAGGATTGGAAGATTTGGATATTTGGAGATTTGGAGATTGAAGTTGGGAGGTGTTAGAAGTTGCAATTCGACAAGCTCAGCAATAACTGGTGTTAGATTATGGGTTATTGACGTTGGTGATTGTTTAAGAGTTGTACCTCGACTAACGCTCGGTAACCAACCGAATTCGAATGATTAGCTTCGCTGCTACTAGCGTGTTGCAAATTCAGCGGAGCGGAAATCTTCGACATTCCACTGGGCTTACATTTTATTATTTTATTGTCTCTTGTATATAATCACCTAGAAGGTCTTCTAGATTTTCCTGATCTTGAAGATAGTCATACCTCATGTCCAAAGAATAAAGTTGTGAACGCTGCTCATCAGATAACTGAACATGAAAAATAAACTTTTTATAATCTTCATCTAAAAGGCCTTCTGGATTAACAATTGGTAAAGAACTCGAAACAATTTCAGCGGAAACATTCGCTTTGATTTCTGTTAACACATGGATAATTTCAGGAGCAAAAACTCCAAATGAAGATTGAAAAAACTCCACAAACCCTCCATTTGTAATCGTTTTGTTAAGTTTAACAATTACATAGACCATCTTTTCAGGCCCTGTAAGTTTTTGAACAACTTCATACCATTTCGACCAGTCTTCATTATCAAAGTCAGCTACTTGAAGTTCATGCTCTGCTGAGCTATATAATCGGCTAATTAAAGCTCTGTTTGAAATTTTCTCCATAACGTTTAAATTGTATCCTAAAATAACTTCGGCTGCTCTCCATCCTCGGTTTCTGAGCTTGTCGAAGTACATCTGTTTTCTTCGCACCTCACTCAACAGTTATTGGACAATTCTATTAATACATGGCACCGCAGGATTAGCTCCGCAGCTACTAGCGTGGTCCAAATCCAGCGGAGCAGAGGGGCAGAGGAGCAAAGCGAATCTATTATTCTATCATCCACATTTCAAATGGACCGATAAAAAGCTCTGTGACAATATTATTAAAACGCAAAGGGGCGGTTTCACCTTCAACTTCCCATTCTCCAGTCCAATATTTCTTGTCTTTATCCCAATATCCATCATAAATGACTTCATGTCCTTTTTTTGATTCATCAATGACCAATTCTCCTTCTTCATTAAATTCATACAGACATGGATATGTTTTCACAAAACTAATATGGTCATTATCAATATAACCATTAACTATCAAGTATTTGTTCGAAGCAATTGAGAATTCATCTTCCCAAACAGTTCCCTTAAAACTAAAGTTGGAATCTATTTCGACTTCCATTTTGAACCCAATTGAAATCTCTTTTTCATTGAAATCAATATCGAAAAATTTTCCTTGGTAAATACGTTTCATCTTTTTGTTCTAAAACAACTTCGGCTGCTCTCCATCCTCACCCTCTTTCTTTACATCCCATTCAACAGTTGTCGGCGCTTCGTCTTCTTGTCCTTCAACGGTTTCTGAACTTATTGAAGTTTCAGAAAGTTCTGATACTTCTGGTTTTGGCCATTCTTCTTCTCCGTCTTCTGGGATGTTGACAATAATCTCTTTGACTTTGTTCTTCGTTATTTGGTTTCCTTGAGATTTCATTCCTTTTATGTCGATGAAATCTGCGATATCGATGATGGTGTCGGGCAAGTTTTTCGTTGCTTTCAGTAACTTGTTGTACACAATTCTCGCCTGAGGTTTGTACGCTGTAGAAACAAAATCCAAGGTGGAACCTTCAGATTCTGAAATAAATTGGACCTTTTTATCCGTTGTTATTTCGCACAAGAAGCGCTTGCAATAATGCATTTCTTTGGAGGCGTCAAAATAAACGGCAGAAATAGGATGTTCCGGATTCCATTTCTCAATGTGAATCATGTCATCATCGAAGTGTGTTGATAAATCGAAGTTGCTCAATCTGTATTCTCCAGAACTGTACAAAGTCAGAATTTTGTCTGTGCCTTTGAAGTTGCCTAAGAATTTACCTCTGTTATCATCGTTAAGACGACTAACGACATCATCGAACCAGATTTTTCTTGCTGCCAAGGTAGAACCTCCAACTTCTTTTTGGATAATCTTCGATACGATTTCTTTGGTCACTCGATTACCTCCAGCGCCACGACCTTTGATGAGTAACTCTCCCATGTCAATATCAAATTTCAGTCGCTTTAAATGAGGTCTTGCTCGGAGAACAACCGTTACAACTTCACGTTCTCCATTCGGATGGACCGTGAAATAAAGCATCTTCGAACCTTTCGTTCCTTTGGTCAAGTCGTACTCTGTATCTCGTGTAATGGAGTTCACATTGAAGCGTTTCATCATCGTTGCGCCGCCTTTTCCGTCTTGGTACATTAAGTGGTAAACCGTGCGTTTATCACCCCTTTTCCAAACGTTAGCATAGACAATTCCTTTGCCGACGAATTTCTTATCCGCGACTTTTGTCACCATCATTTTTCCGGATGCGAAGAAAATAATCACATCATCAATGTCAGAACAATCGGCGATGTATTCTGCCTTTCTGATGCTGTGTCCGACAAATCCTTCTTCATAATCGACGTACAACTTCTTATTGGCAATAATTACTTTACTCGCAGTGATGGACTCAAAAGTTTTAATCTCTGTTTTTCTCTCTTTACCCTCGCCGAACCTCTTTTTCAGGTCCTTGAAGTAGTCGATTGCATATTCAATGAGGTTGGCAAGTTTATTCTTCACCTCTTCCATTTCTCCCTCAATTTTCGCAATCGTATCGTCTGCTTTGTTGGCATCGAAACGAGTAATACGAATCATTGGGATTTGCGTCAATCGATGCAAGTCTTCGTCTAAAATTTCGCGAATCAACTTCTTTTTGAAGGGTTTGAATGCTTTGTGCAAATAAGTATACAGTGATTCTTTGTCAGAATAATTCTTAAAATCAATGTACATTTCTTCGTTGATGAAGATTTTTTCTAAGGTAGAAAAATGCCACTGACGTTCTAACTCATCCAATCGAATTTCCAATTCTCTTTTAAGAAGACGAACGGTATTATCCGTATTGACTTTGAGAATTTCCGTTACCCCCATAAATCGAGGTTTATCTCCATCAATTACAGACGTATTTGGAGAAAGTGAAACCTCGCAATCTGTGAATGCATAAAGCGCATCCATTGTTTTATCAGGAGAAACGCCAGGCGCTAAATGAATTACAACCTCGGCAGTAGCTGCTGTATTGTCTTCAATTTTCTTAATTTTAATCTTGCCTTTGTCGTTGGCTTTGAGAATAGAATCAATCAATGTTGTCGTTGTTCCGCTAGGTATTTCCGTCACCATTAAAGTCTTCTTATCGAACTTACTAACCTTTGCTCTCAGTCTAATTTTACCTCCACGCAGTCCGTCGTTGTAGTTAGACACGTCAATCATTCCTCCGTTTGGAAAGTCAGGATAAAACAGAACTTTCTTGCCTCGAAGATGATTAATTGACTGCTCAATTAGCTCCACAAAATTGTGCGGCATGATTTTACACGCCATTCCGACTGCAATTCCCTCGGCACCTTGCGCGAGTAATAATGGAAACTTCACTGGCAACTGATCCGGCTCATTATTTCGACCGTCGTAACTCTTCAGCCACTTGGTTGTTTTGGCATTAAAAACAATGTGTGCTGCCAGCTTAGAAATTCTTGCTTCAATGTAACGTGGAGCTGCAGCACGATCTCCCGTGAGTGTATTGCCCCAGTTTCCTTGGCAATCGATGAGTAAATCTTTCTGACCTAAATGCACCAATGCATCGCCAATGGAAGCATCTCCGTGAGGATGATATTTCATCGTGTTTCCGATGATATTTGCCACTTTATTGTAGCGACCATCGTCCATTTCTTTCATGGAATGCATTATTCTTCGCTGTACAGGTTTAAAACCATCGTGCAAAGACGGAACTGCTCTTTCGAGAATTACATAAGATGCATAATCCAAGAACCAATTCTCATACAATCCACTAACGGGAATGATGTTATCATCTACTTCTCTATCGTTAAATGGACTAGATTCATTCTCTTGCCCATCATTCAATTCGTTGTTTTCTAACTCGTCGTTTTCTTCGGACATATTATGAAGCTTTTTCTAAATTATCGGTTTTAACCTCGACATCTTCACTCACCTCTTCCTCAACTCTCAAGTTGTCAATGATAAATTCTTGTCGTGCTGGTGTATTTTTACCCATGTAGTAGGATAGAATTTCATCGATGGATGATTCTGCGGAAAGAATAACAGGTTCCAAACGGATATCTTCTCCGATAAAATGCGCAAACTCATCGGGAGAAATTTCTCCAAGGCCTTTAAATCGAGTAATTTCTGCGTTTTTTCCTAATTCTGAAAGGGCATCTCTCCTTTCTTGTTCAGAATAACAATAAATGGTTTTTTTCTTATTTCTAACCCTAAAAAGAGGTGTTTCGAGCACATAAACATGATTTCTTTTGATTAAATCGGGAAAGAATTGCAAAAAGAAGGTCAATAATAACAAACGTATGTGCATTCCATCGACATCAGCATCTGTTGCAATGACAATCTTATTGTAGCGCAAATCGTCCATGTCTAATTCGATGTTCAACGCGGCTTGAATGAGGTTGAATTCTTCGTTCTCATAGACCACTTTTTTGGTCAAACCATAGCAATTTAGAGGTTTTCCTTTAAGGGAGAATACGGCTTGTGTTTTTACATCTCTCGACTTGGTAATCGACCCACTTGCTGAATCTCCCTCAGTAATGAATAAAGTTGTATCCTCGTGCAAAGGGTTTTTTAAATCGGTGTAATGCACTCTGCAATCGCGCAACTTCTTATTGTGCAAATTGGCTTTTTTAGCTCTGTCTCTGGCTATTTTTCGAATACCAGAAAGTTCTTTCCGTTCTTTCTCCGATTGTTTAATTTTTCGTTCTATTATTTCGGCAACATCTGGATTTCTATGCAGGTAGTTATCCAACTTCTCTTTTAGAAAGTCATTGATAAACGCCCGCATTGATTTTCCGTCAGGTTCAATTTCGAGAGAGCCTAATTTCGTTTTTGTTTGCGATTCAAAGATCGGCTCCATTACTTTCACGGCAATAGATGCAACGATTGATTGTCGAATATCCGATGCTTCGTAATTCTTGCCGTAAAAATCTTTAATCACTTTCGCAATTGACTCTCGGAATGCACTTTGATGAGTCCCTCCTTGTGTTGTATGTTGTCCATTTACGAAAGAATAATAATCTTCTCCGTAAGTCTTACCATGCGTAAATGCAACTTCAATATCTTCGCCTTCAAGGTGGATGATTGGGTACAATGGATCACCATCCATGTTGTTCTCCAAAAGGTCTTTCAATCCATTTTTGGAGAAAAATTTCTCGCCATTCATTTTTATTGTCAATCCTCTGTTGAGGTAACAATAATTCCACATCATTTTGGCTAAATAGGGTGTTTTAAAGGCAAATTTCTTAAACACATCCTCGTCTGGGTAGAATTCTGCGTAAGTTCCATTTTGTTCATCCGTTTTCTCAATGGGTTTATCTTCAATCAATTCTCCTCGAACAAATGAAGCTTCTTTTTTCTCACCATCACGGACAGAATAAATCATAAAATGAGAGGACAGTGCGTTGACAGCTTTAGAACCGACGCCATTTAATCCAACAGACTTTTTAAAGGCTTTAGAGTCGTATTTTCCTCCTGTATTGATTTTTGAGACAACATCTACGACTTTTCCCAAGGGAATTCCTCGACCATAATCACGAACAATTACTTTACCGTCTTTGATTTTGATGTCGATTCTTTTTCCATTACCCATTACAAACTCATCGATGCAATTATCGACAACCTCTTTTACGAGGATGTAAATTCCATCATCTGCAGAAGAACCGTCGCCCAACTTACCGATATACATACCAGGACGTAAGCGGATATGCTCTTTCCAATCGAGGGAGCGTATGTTGTCTTCAGTATATTGATTTTCTGCCATTTGTCATTAATTCTTTGAGAATTACCAAATATAATGAAGAAAGACGGGTGTTTGACAGGAAGTTATTAGGAGTTATTCACGAAAGAAGGTTAAAAAGTATGTTTTATGGAGTCTTGGAGCGTTGGAGTTTTGGAACTTTTAGACCTTAGAAAATCAAAAGTCTAAAATATAAGGACACTATGTTGCGAAACATCGTAAATAACGCGACCATTGCCATAGAAATTCTTAATTTATAGTTAAAAAAGATGATTTCAAGTGAGTAAACGAACTTCAGTAGTATAACTATTTTCCGGATGGCAAGCCCCTTAGAAATCACTTCATTTTCATTTCTAATTGACTATCTCCAAACTCACTAATTATTCGTAATTTGTTCCCTTAAATGTTTTACCCAATCTAAATTAATGAAAATAGAACAAATTTTTGGCAACAATAAAAAATGGATAACTTCTAAGTTAGCTGTCGATGATCACTATTTTGAGAACCTCGCTAAAGGGCAAAACCCAGAATTGCTTTACATTGGTTGCTCAGACAGTCGAGTCACTGCTGAGGAACTAATTGGTGCCGAACCGGGAGAGGTTTTTGTCCATAGAAACATTGCCAACATGGTCATCAGTATCGATTTAAACGCAATGTCAGTTATAAACTATGCTGTAGAGCACCTAAATGTCAGTCATATTGTTGTTTGCGGGCACTACGGATGTGGAGGAGTAAAAGCTGCCATGGAATCTTCTGACCTTGGTATTCTAAACCCTTGGTTGAGAAATATTCGTGATGTGTACCGAATTCATCAGCAAGAACTAGATTTGATAGAGGACAAAGAGAAAAAGTACGATCGATTGGTTGAGTTAAATGTAGAAGAACAATGCATCAATTTAATTAAAACGGCAGCCGTACAAAAAGCATACACGGGTCGTGGATTATTGGTTCACGGATGGGTTTTTGACATTAAAACAGGGAGGCTCATCGATTTAAAAATCAACTTCAGAGATAAACTGCAACACATCATGGAAATTTACAACCTCAGTAAATAACCTTAAAAATAAAGCTATGTATATTGGTAAAAGATACCCTTTTTTCGGGCTGGTTAATTGGAGTAAAAAATTCATTTTTATTTTTATTATAATTGACACAATCCCTATTCTTTCGTACAAATTACTAGGATGGCATTGGTTAGCTATACCTTGGCAGCCGATAGCGCTAATCGGTATTGCTGTTTCCTTTTATTTGGGTTTTAAGAACAATTCTTCCTATGATAGGCTTTGGGAAGCTCGTAAAATTTGGGGCGGAATTGTCAATAGTTCTAGAACATTTACCATAATGTCCCGTGACTTCATTACCAATGAATTCGCGAAAGAAAAACTGAGCAACGAAGAATTAAATGCAATTCATAAAACCATAATTCACAGACATATTGCCTGGTTAAAAGCCTTAACCTACCAATTAAGAGAACCGAAACCGTGGGAACATTCAGCCAAGGTGGAGGTTAAATTACGAAAAGAAGCCGGCGTGCATCACGACGAAAATCATTTTGAGAAGTTAAAACCCTATCTTTCTACCGAAGAATACGAGTATTTAATGACGAAAGGCAATAGAGCTTCTCATCTGATCAGTTTACAGTCAAAAATGTTGCTCAAGTTAAAATTATCAGGGCAAATTGATGATTTTAGACACATGGAATTGGAAAAACTACTAGGAGAATTTTACACATTGCAAGGAAAGTCAGAAAGAATCAAAAATTTCCCTTTTCCAAGACAATATGCCACAGTCAACTATGTTTTCGTTTGGATTTTCTTAATCCTTCTACCGTTTGGCATGGTCAATGTGTTTAATGATGGCGCAAGTCAAATAACAGGATGGTTAGTTATACCATTTACTTTACTAGTTTCTTGGGTCTTTATTTTAATGGAATTGATTGGAGATTATTCAGAGAATCCTTTTGAGGGATTGTACAATGATGTTCCTATTTCTTCTTTGGCTAGATCAATAGAAATAGATATTCGACAAATGTTAGACGAAACTGACCTTCCTGATCCTTTAGAACCTTTAGGGAAATTCAAGATTGTGCTTTAAAGAAAGTAGAAGTAGAAAAACGTACAGAATTATCAAACAATAATTCACACCTCAAACTTATCCCCATCCTCAACAACACAACAGTTTTTGAAAATTGTTTGCCCTTCCAAAAGGTGTTGTTTTCCATTTTCGTAACGGGCACTGAGATGTCCCATTAATAGCTTTCCAACCTTTGCTCGCTTCGCTATCCCAGCTGCATCATTGGCTGTGGAATGTAGAGTGATTTTCGCTCTGTCTTTGAATTCTTCCGTAAAAGTCGCTTCATGATAAAGCAAATTCACCTTCTCAATGTATGGAACAATGGCTTCAAAGTACTTCGTATCAGAGCAGAATGCATAGGCTTTTGACTTCTCAGCAGGCAGTGTGTAATCCTTAAAACGGATTTCTTTTCCATTTTCTCCTAAAACGTTTTCTCCTTTTTTGAGGTACTGATAATGCTCTATTTTAATTCCATCGCGTTGGCATTTCTCAATCAATAAGGTTCTTTCCTTGCTTTTCTCAGAAATAACAAATCCATTGGTCGGTACTTTGTGAGAAAGTGGAAAATGTTTGATGATGATCTTCTCATCTTCAAAAACAACACCTGCGTTTTTAGTGTCTAAAACATGTACGTTTATATCAAACGCCAATCGAGAACCTCCGTATTGAAGCTGTACATCTAAAATTTGCTGAAGACCCTCTGGACCATAAATTTCAATCGGTTTTTTCCTCCCAAGAAGGTGCATTGAACTCAATAAACCAACCAATCCAAAAAAATGGTCGCCGTGTAGGTGTGAAATAAGAATATATTCTAAACGTTGAAATTTAACTCCAAATTTTCTGAATTGAACTTGCGTTCCTTCCCCGCAATCAATGAGAATTCTACGTCCTCTGCATTCGATAAATTGAGCTGTTGGGTTTCTTGTGTTTGTTGGCAGAGCAGCTCCACTTCCAAGGATGGTAATTGAAAAACTCACTCGCTTAAAATTGCCAATGCATCTTTTTCAGAATCAACGATTGTCAAAACTTTGTCAAGTTGAGCAATTTGAACCAATTTGTTGACATTATCTTGCAAACCGCAAAGAATGAAACGACCGTTGGTGTCTTTGCACATTCTGTTGGCAATAAGAATAGCACTCAATCCCGATGAATCACAATACTTGGTCGAGGACATATCAATCACAATGTTATTCACGCTTTTGTTACTTAAAATAAGAAGTTCTGACTTCAATTCTGGTGCATTCCCTGCATTCAGTTTTTCAACGTTTGTTTTAACAACTGCCGTTTCCTTATTTTGATTGATGATAAAATCCATACTATTCGTTTGTTTATCAAAAATAGCAAATTATTCGCGAAAAGAGGTTAAAAAGGAAAGGAAAAGTAAAAGGAGCATTCGAGCTTTGGAGTGTTGGAGCTTTGGATAGTTTGTGTATAAAATCAGACCGTACTGTTATTTATTTTAAGCATGCCCAAAGTATCAGTGCTCAATTTTTCAACCATTACTCTAACGCTCGAATGTTCCAAAGCTCCAACACTCCAAAGCTCTAAAACTACCCTCTCTTAATCTGCGATGCCAATAAATAAATCACCGACATTCTCACTGCTACTCCATTCTCTACTTGATTGAGAATGATTGATTGCTTAGAGTCTGCAACGTCACTTGTGATTTCTACGCCACGATTAATCGGCCCGGGGTGCATCACAACAATTTCTTTCGATAAATTGTCTAGAATTTCTTTGGTTAAACCATATTGCATGGAATATTCTCTCAAAGATGGAAAATACTTAATCTCTTGTCTTTCTAGTTGAATACGCAACATATTGGCAACATCGCACCATTCTAAAGCTTTTATTAGGTCGTGTTCGACCTTCACTCCTAATTCATGCATGTATTTTGGAATCAATGTCGTTGGTCCACAAATCATCACCTCTGCGCCCAATTTCTGCAAGCAATAAATATTAGACAGGGCAACGCGTGAGTGAAGAATATCTCCAACAATCACTACTTTCTTGCCTTCAACGCTTCCTAATTTTTCACGAATAGAATAGGCATCAAGCAACGCTTGAGTAGGATGCTCGTGTGTACCATCACCAGCATTGATGACCTTTGCATCCACTCTTTCTGATAAGAATTTTGCCGCACCTGGACTTGCATGACGCATAACAACCATATCGACTTTCATCGCAAGAATATTGTTAACGGTATCAATGAGTGTTTCGCCTTTCTTAACAGAACTGCTTGCCGCGGAGAAATTAACGACATCAGCCGACATTCTTTTTTCTGCCAATTCAAAGGATAATCTTGTTCTGGTTGAGTTTTCGAAGAATAAATTAGCAATGGTAATGTCTCGCAACGATGGTACTTTTTTTATCGGTCTATTGATGACTTCCTTAAATGCATCTGCCGTTTTAAAAATCAACTCAATGTCATTCTTGGTCAAATCTTTTATTCCAGTAAGATGATTTACGCTTAAACTATCCATTTGCTTCGGGTGTAAAAAGTACAACTTTATCTTCTCCTTCTATTTCTTTCCATTCAACAGAAACTCGCTCACTGCTTAATGTATCAACTGTTTTTCCTACATAATCTGCTTGCACAGGTAAGTCTCTTTGGAAGCGACGGTCAATCATTGTTAGTAATTCAACTTTCTCTGGTCGTCCAAAGGCCAAAAGTGCATCTAATCCTGAACGAATTGTTCTTCCTGTGTAAAGAACATCGTCTAAAATCACTACTTTTTTGTTCTCTATGACAAAATCAATATTCGTTGCGCTGGGAATAAGAGGCTGTTCTCGTCTTCTAAAATCATCACGATAGAATGTGATATCGAGGTCTCCGCAAACAATGTCTTTCTTGAGAATTTTCTCTAGTTGCTCTTTGATTCTTGTCAACACATTTATTCCTCTTGGTTGCAAACCAATTAAAACAGTATTCGAGAAGTCATTGTGATTTTCTATTAATTGATAGCAAAGCCGTTTAATTGTTAGTTCAAAATGTTTTGAATTAAGGATAACTTGCTTTTCCATCGCTGCAAAGATAAAAGTATTTCTAGTTATAAAACTCTTTTACGAGAGAAATTAGTGAAATAATGCTTGCTAAATCGGTTAATTTCGTTATTTTTGTGAATAATTGTAAAAAAAATACTGTTAACTCAATAATCCTTACAGTTAAAATAATAATTCAAAAACTACTTGATATTCTCCATATCTTTATGGTATTAGTTAGTAGTAAGAAGACTCGAAAAGAGTTTTCGTTTGTTTTTGGTTTAGGTTTAAGATGCCTGATTTTATGTGTTTCATTTTTCTTTCGAATTTATTGGTTGAATTCGCTTTTTTAAACATAAAGTCAGGCTCTTTTTTTTGTTTTAGAGTAATATGTAGGGCTTCCCCTCGGTAGCTTAAAGCTCTAATACTCTATATATTTTCACAGAGAACCGCAGAGTAGGCACAGAGGTTCGCAGAGTTGAGTGTTTCTCTATAAGAAGTGAAACCAATGCTCCAATGCTCCAATGCTCGAAAGCTCTAACACTCCAATACTCCTTTCACCCCCCTCCTTTCTTCTTCGCAGAATAACCTTCCTTCACCAATAAATCATATACTTTATCTTTGAATTTTCCTTGAATGAGAATGTCACCGTTTTTTACAGTACCTCCAACGCCACATTTACTTTTTAGAAATTTAGCAAGGCCTTTGAGGTCGTCAGAATTGCCAATAAATCCTTCAACGAGTGTTACTTCTTTGCCAGCACGTTGCTTTCTGTCGATAGAGACGTATAATGATTGCTCATTAGATGCCAAAGTTTCATCTTCTTGATCATCATCAAAATCATAGGAATAATCTGGATTTGTTGAATAGACAACGTTGATTTTTTTCTTTTTTGCCATGGGAAGTATTTCTATCCACTAAATTCACAATAATTTCACCATTTCCTACTTTTCTAAGCGAATTTTAAACATAAAGAGCAAGTTTCCATCCGACAAGGCATAATAACTATGCTCTAAAGGATGTCCCGATTTAATTCGGGTAGTAATGAAACCAAGACCAGCCCCTCCCTTCTGACTTATAAACTCATTGGTCAGAACATTTAAGTAGGTGTCCCTTAGCTCTTCTTTGGAATAGTTGTTAATTTCTTCTATGTATTTATCTACCTTTTCAAAATCGACAGGGTCGATGACATTGGCTAGAGAAATATTAAAACAGTTGTCGTCTTCAGAGAGAATTAGAAAGCCCAATTGTCTATCAGCTTCATCTTTTTGACCGTGCATTCGAATATTCTGCAATCCTTCTATCAGAATAGAAAAAACTCGCTTTACCAATCCTTTGTCAACACCTTTGGAGAGTAATAAATTTTCTGCATTCGTAGCAATGTTACTGACCAAGTTTTGAGAAAAAGCACCAAAATGAGAAATCAATACCTTCGAATTCTCTGAAGATACCAAAGCATCACTTTGATTTTGATAAATTTCCCTTACTTCTGATGATGTCATAACACTATAAAGACTTAACTATAAGGACTAAAACGAATTTATTTGTTCAATATTATAGTAATTGTTCCTTTTAGGACTTCCGTATCAGAATCATTCGTTTCGATAATATAGTAGTAAGATCCTACTGGCATCATATTACCTTTGTATGTTCCATCCCATTGATTTCCACTATACGGCACCGTTAATGAAGAAACATGTTCAAAAATCAAGTTACCCCATCTGTTGTAAATTCTCACAATATTATTCGGATAAGAAGCATCCAATCCTGGAATTTCCCATGTATCATTGTTTAAATCTCCATCTGGCGTAAAGGCAGTCGGTACAATAACATTACAATCATCAATCGTTACTTGAATCGTACTAACTGGACTTAAACATCCTAGATTGTCATCTTGAACATAATAAGTCGTAGTACCAAGTGTATTATTCGGATTTGCCGTTGGACCAGAACCAATTAAGTTACTTAGATTTAAACTGACATCATCATACCAGTACAATGTTCCTCCAACGGAACCAGTTCCCGACATAAAATCAATGATCGCAGTCGTGCAAAATACTGCATCAGCACTGAGAACAGGTGCAGGTGGAATTGGATTCACTACTATTGTTTGCAAGCCAGTAACTGGACTCGAACAATTTGCATCTGCAATATCAATCAATTGATAAACACCCGTTGTATTACCTAAAACAATTGGGTTCGTCCCACTTGTTGCTGATTGAGCAACTCCATCCAATGTGTAATTAACCGTCCAATTTGGATTGCCTGTCACATTAACAACAATGTCATTGATTACATCTCCTTGACAATAAGTACCGCCTCCAACAATAGAAGAAACACTAGGTAGTGGATTGATGGTAACTACAAAACTCAATTCACTTGAACAATTCGTATTACCGTCATAAACCCAAACTGTTTGAGTTGTTGTAATTGGTCCTGTAATAACCGTTCCTCCTGTTGCTTGAGAATTGTTATAGTAAGCTTCATTTCCTGTTAAATTAGTTCCTGAAATAGCAGGTAAAGCATAACTTCCACAATTAGCAACATCAGCAATAGCATTTAGCGTTGGAGTTACTATTACATTAATATCAAGAGTAGTAGTACTTGCGCATTGCCCCGCAGTCGGAGTAAACGTGTAAGTTGAAAGTCCTGAAATTGCTGTACTCACCACCGGTGACCAAGTACCTGCAATACCATTGGTAGAGGTTGTAGGAAGGATTGGAGCTGTTGCATTCAAACAAACACTTGTAATTGGTGCAAAGGTCGGTACTGTTGGTGCAAGAACCGTAATGTCTAAAGTTGTAGTCGTAGCACAAAGACCTGCTGTAGGTGTGAACGTATAAGTAATCGTTCCAACTGCTGTAGTACTCACTGCCGGCGCCCAAGTTCCTGTAACTCCATTGGTAGAAGTTGTTGGAAGAATAGGAGCCGTTGCATTCTGACAAACATCTGCAATGGGTGCAAACGTTGGTGCTGTTGGCGCAAGAACAGTAATGTCTAATGTAGTTGTCGTCGCGCAGGGACTAGAAGAAGGTGTAAAAGTATAAGTTGCTGTTCCTACTGTTGATGTACTCACTGCTGGCGCCCATGTCCCTGTTACTCCATTCGTAGAAATCGTTGGCAATACCGGTGCCGTTGCATTCTGACAAACACTTGCAATTGGTGCAAAGGTTGGAGTAATCGTTCCTGAAACAGTAATATCCAAGGTTGTTGTCGTTGCACACAATCCTGCTGTCGGAGTGAACGTGTAAGTAATCGTTCCAACTGCTGTGGTACTCACTGCCGGCGCCCAAGTACCTGTCACTCCATTGGTAGAAGTTGTTGGAAGAATAGGAGCCGTTGCATTCTGACAAACATCTGCAATAGGTGCAAAAGTCGGTGCTGTTGGTGCAAGAACAGTAATATCTAATGTCGCAGTCGTTGCACACAATCCTGCTGTTGGTGTGAATGTATAAGTTGCTGTTCCAACTGTTGTGGTACTAACTGCTGGCGCCCAAGTACCTGTTACTCCATTGGTAGAAGTTGTTGGCAATACTGGTGCTGTTGCATTCTGACAAACATCTGCAATCGCTGCAAAAGTCGGTGCTGTTGGTGCAAGAACAGTAATATCTAATGTCGCAGTCGTTGCACAGAGACCTGCAGTTGGTGTGAACGTATAAGTAATTGTTCCAACTGCTGTGGTACTCACTGCCGGCGCCCAGGTTCCTGTTACTCCATTGGTAGAAGTTGTTGGAAGAATAGGAGCCGTTGCATTCTGACAAACATCTGCAATCGGTGCAAAGGTCGGGGCAACTGGGGTTGTTACATTCACAGTAACAGTGGCTGTACAACCATTAACATCTGTATAGGTAACATCAGATGTTCCAAGTGCAACTCCTGAAATTAACCCAGTATTATCTGTGGTCGCGACACCAATTACTGAAGAAACCCAAGGAGTTACTCCGTTTGGAGTTCCTGACCCTGTTAATTGAACGGTAGCACCGACACAAACTGGTCCATTACCCGTAATTGTTGGTTGCGCATTCACTACAACAGAAACAGGTTGTACAATCGAACAAGCACCGCTCGTTAATTGAATATAATAAGTTGCAGTCGTTGTCACTGCGGAAGGTGTTGCCAAAGCAGAAGTTGCCAAAGCATCCGTCCAATATGATAATGTTCCTGCATCTGAACCGGCAGTTACGGCGGGAGCAGTTAAATCAACCGTTAATGGGGAACAAGCCGCTGCAGGATTCGTAATGACAAGATTCACCGGAGCAGGATCTACTAATGTCGTATTCGCAATAGCAGGGCAAGATGCGGTTGCAGGGCTTGATATCACAATGTTATCTATCGCCACTGAAGGGTCAGTACCAGCACCATCATCATTATTCACCCATCTAAATCCAACTTGAAAATTGGCTAATCCATTTAGAGCCGCAGGTATTGGCCAAGAATATTGTGCCCATAGATGTTGACCACCTCCGCATGCACCAACACCCGTATTCGGAAGAATTCCTAAACTATTCCATACAGTACCATCAAAATATAACACTTCACATTCGTCTGTGCCATCACTTAAGTGAATATAATCAAAAGTCATTGTCATTCCTGTTGAAGCAAGGTTAATAGCTGGAGACTCAACTCTAACATCTGTCGCTACGCAAAAGAAACCTAATGCACACCCGCCACCATTATTATATGCCGCACCTTGATCCGCCAATAATGCAAAAGCGGGAATGGCAGGATTACTTAAATGCAATGTTCTGTCAGTAGCAGGAGCAGTAGCGCATCCTGAACCACAGTTCCCAGCGCCAACTCCTTCTTCCATTGTGCTCACGAACCATAAATTTGCATCAACATCATTAAACCCTGTCGCTGTAATTGACCATGCACCAACACCACTATTATATCCGTTTGCTAGCGTTCCTTGACTCGTACAAGCCACGGCATCTATTCCAAAATCTTCTGTAAATAAAGCAACAACCGCACCTGAAGCATCTGTTACCTGCAAGCTGTAATCACCAGCACATAATCCTGTAATTGTTGCAGAATTACCCCCAATTGGGTTACTTAAAGCATCAAACCATTGATAAGTATAAGGCAAAGTTCCTCCAGAAACAGTTGCTACAATTTGTCCGTCACAATCTCCTGCACATGTAGGACCGGTAACCGTTAAATTATCAATTGTTGGTCCCCCTGTTCCAGAAACACTTTCAAGTCCGATAACTTCACATCCAGAATTATCTAGAATTGAAATATTAAAGATTCCCGCTGATAAACCCGAAAAAGTTCCTCCTAAAACATAAGGTGCAGCTCCAGTTATAGAATATTGATATGGACCTCCATCACCTCCAGAAGCGACAAGTTGTATTTGACCGTCTGCCGCCCCACAATTTTCATCCATAATAGTAACAGTATATGTCACACTATAAGCGGTTACCGTAACAACAGAAGTTGCAAGGCAAGTGCCTGGAGTTGTGTAAAGAACATCGTAAGAATTCCCTGATGTTCCTCCAGTAACTGCTCCCGTAGCAGGATTAATCACAGCAGCATCTACCGGTGCAACGTTAAAACTAAAGGTACCACCTGGTGTACCAGTTATATTTGCAATTCCACCATCGCAAGTTGCAGTCATGGTGAAACTCGCATCTTCTATAGGGGTTATAGTAACTACAACTGGTTGAATCGAAGAACAAATTCCATTTGTCAATTGAATATAATAAGTATTTGAGGTCGCAACTGCGTTTGGAGAAGCCAATGGAATTGTCGCTCCAGCATCTGTCCAGTATGTTAACGCACCTGGGTCTGAACCTGCAGTAACCGCTGGTGCTGTTAAATCAACTGTTGCGGGAGAACAAACTGCCGCAGGATTTGTAATCACAAGATTCGTTGTTGTAACAACAACCGCAACTGGCTGAATCGAAGAACAAGCTCCACTTGTCAATTGAATATAATAAGTATTTGATGTCGCAACTGCATTTGGTGAAGCCAATGGAATTGTCGCTCCAGCATCCGTCCAATACGTTAAGGTTCCTGCATCTGAACCTGTAGTAACAGCAGGAGCAGTCAAATCAACTGTTGCGGGAGAACAAACTGTCGCAGGATTGGTAATCACAAGATTCGTTGTTGTAACAACAACCGCAACTGGTTGAATCGAAGAACAAGCTCCACTTGTCAATTGAATATAATAAGTATTTGATGTAGCAACTGCATTTGGAGAAGCCAAAGGAATTGTCGCTCCAGCATCTGTCCAATACGTTAAGGTTCCTGCATCTGAACCTGCAGTAACAGCAGGAGCAGTCAAATCAACTGTTGCGGGAGAACAAACTGCCGCAGGGTTGGTAATCACAAGATTTACAGATGTCACCGTAACCACAACTGGTTGAATGGAAGAACAAGCTCCACTAGTCAATTGAATATAATAAGTATTTGAGGTCACAACTGCGCTTGGAGAAGCCAATGGAATTGTTGCTCCAGCATCTGTCCAATACGATAATGTTCCTGGGTCTGAACCTGCAGTAACAGCAGGAGCAGTCAAATCAACCATTGCGGGAGAACAAACTGCCGCAGGGTTGGTAATCACAAGATTTACAGATGTCACCGTAACCACAACTGGCTGAATCGTAGAACAAACTCCACTTGTTAATTGAATATAATAGGTATTTGAGGTCGCAACTGCGTTTGGAGAAGCCAATGGAATTGTTGCTCCGGCATCTGTCCAATACGATAATGTTCCTGCATCTGAACCTGCAGTAACAGCAGGAGCAGTCAAATCAACTGTTGCGGGAGAACAAACTGCTGCAGGGTTGGTAATCACAAGATTTGGGGAAGAAATGGTTACTGTGACAGGCTGGATAGTTGTGCACGATCCATTATCAAGTTGGATATAGTAAGTCCCAGAAGTTGCTACAGCAGAAGGAGTTACTAAAGTAGTGGTCGCCGTTGGGTCTGTCCAGTACGTCAATGTTCCTAGATCGGAACCTGCCGTCACCGCAGCAACAGTAATATCAACCGTTGCTGGGGGACAAACCGTCGTTGGGTTTGTAATGACAAGATTAGGTGCCGGAACAACAGTAACGATGACTGGAGTTCTGAAAGTACTTGGGCATACACCAACATAGTAAGTGGTTGTTGCTGTCAATAAAGGTGTAGTGTATGTCAAACCTGTTCCAATAGACACCCCACCAAAAGGTTGTGCGTACCATGTAACTACTCCTCCTGTAGGTAATGTTCCCGTAAGAGTTGCTGTTAAAGTTGTTGATGAATTCGCGCAAATTGTAACATCTGTAGTTGTTATGTTGAAAAAAGGGTTATTCAAACTTCCAACTCCTGCAGCCCCATTTGTGGCTCCGTTTGGAGGGAAATTGGTCATAAAAGACGAGTTAGTTACTCCGTTTGCCCCTGCAGATAAATTCTGAGTAGGTGCACCACTTGAAAAAGAGATACTACCTCCTGTTCCAGAACCTCCAGGTCCTCCAGCTTCGTCTGGAAGAGCAATTGCATAAGTTAAATTCTGATTACCTCCATTACCTCCGATTGCATTCAAATTAATTGATGCTGGAATTGCTGTTACGTTCTCAATATAAATTACTCCTGCACCACCTCCACCTCCGGCACCATCATTTCCTCGTCTTGGGTTGCCAAAATCAGCTGGTAAATTACTTGGATTTGTATTCTGACCATCTTGACCGTTCACTTCAATAATTCCTCCACCAGAAATTGTTCCATAGCAAGTAAGATAAACTAATCCTCCACCTCTACCTCCGGCTCCGCCTTCTCCAGAATCTTGATCACCAGCTCCACCGCCACCACCAAAATATAAGCGAGTGGCATCATAAACTAAAGGATGACCACCTCGGCCACCATTTGTTTTTCTAGCATCACCACCCCAACTAGCATTTCTTGGTCCAACAGTTAGTTCATTCTGATCAACATCAGATAAAGCGTAACCACCTCTACCTCCACCAGGAGATGAAGTGCCATTAAGTCCTGTAAAAACAACTAGTCCAGGATTAGAAGGGTTAGGGTTTGGTGGATTTGATAAATCCAATGCCCACGAAGTATTGTAAGCTGGGTCAGGTACACCATTACCTGTATAAAAACCTGTACCAATGTTAGATCCACCACCGCCGCCGCAGTTTTGAAAACCACCACCACCACCACCATTGGCTGGTGCTGAAATCCCATATCTTGAAACCAAGGCATCTAATTCTGTGTAATAGCCCATCAGGCTCTCCCCTTTTTCTGAACCTTCTGCTGGTAAATTTGAACCTAGAAATCGAACTTCTGTTGGATCCGCAGTTCCTCCTGAATTACCAACATTATCGAGTTGCCCCCCTCTAAATCCAAAACCAGAAGCACTAATTGATGATCCTGCATTAATATTCACACTTGTTTCTACTTCGATTGCAACAATACCTCCTGAATTTCCATTCCACAATGTTGGAATGATTGAATTTATCCCACCTGAAACAGTAAGATTGTTAAACCTTGGAACTCTAACAATTTGAACATGCCCTGAAGCTGTATAATTATTTTTTAAGGCACATTGTAAATTAATTGTATTGGCACCTGACACACTTAAAACTTCAACTTGTTCGAATTTTCCAGCATTGTTATAAGCCGTGATTTCTCCCCAAGCCTCAATATGTTCAGGCCAATCATACGTCCACAAAAAAGGATTTGGAACTGTATAAGTTGCTCCCCAACTGGTCGTTGGAGTGGTGTTGATATTGACACTGGCACCTTGCATTTGAATGATGAGAATTAAATCTCCAGGTGCTAAAGCTCCGCCAAACGCACCACCCGCCATAACATTACTACTAACAGCTATTGACGTTCCTCCAGCAGCAGCATCTAATGTTAAAAAAGTATATGAATTTACAATATTATTCGCTGTTGAAGCGGTATAATTACCATCCTTTCCTCGTTGAGAAAAGCTTAAATTGGTAATAAAAATTATGAATAGGAGAGTTAGAAAATTTTTTGTTGTTTTCATAGCAGGATACTTGTTTATTCTTTTCACACTGTAATTTAATTGCAATCTAGTTTATGGACTACAATACATCAGACGAAGTTAATCAAAATAAGTTGGGTGTCAAATGAATTTATTTGGTATTTCTAAAGCAATTTTTGCAACGGCAGGACAAACCTCCACATTTTTTAAGGTCAAATCTAAAATAGAAATCATTCTTTTTCTATCTGTATGAGGATATTCTCGGCAAGCTTGAGGACGGTAATCGTAGATGTTACAGCTGTTATCTTCCGCCAAGAATACACAAGGAGATGACTTTAAAACCCAATCACCATCACTGTCCTTCTTAAGATAATTTTTCTCGAAATCAGCGTGAGACATTTTCATTTTCTTTGCAATTCTTTTTCCATCAATGTCTCTGAAAATTGGACTTGTCGTTTTACAACAATTACCACATTCTAAGCAGTCAATTTTTTCAAAAGCCTCATCGTGTAATTCGTGAAATACTTGGTCGACTTTATTGTGCTTTTTCTTGCCTAACTTCTTAAAAGCTTTGGTGATTTCTTCCATATTCTCATACGCATCATCAAGTTCTTGTTGGTATTTCATGTTATTTACTTTTGCTTTCTTTATATTTACTGCGAAATTAATCAAAGTGATGGATAAATACGACTTAATTGTAATTGGAGGTGGACCCGCCGGATATGCCGCTGCGATGAGAGGTATTGATTTTGGAAAAAAAGTCTGCCTCATCGAAAAAGCAAGAATTGGCGGTGCGGGGATTTACAACGGAGCACTTTCGTCAAAAACACTCTGGGAATTATCTACGAGAGTTTCTTTCATCAACAATACGCTAATATCTGGTGGAAGATCACCGTATCGACTTACTTGGAAAGAAGTAATGAAAGTTCATGATGAAGCCATTTTTGAGCGTAAATTCCAGTATTCTTGCCATATAAAGTTGTTGCAGACCGAAACAATGGATCAACTTCTTAAATACGAACGCGGCACGGCATGTTTTGTAACAAAGAATGAAATCAAAATTTTCACAGACCAGGGCGAAAAAGTAATTTATGGTGAAAATATCATCATTGCAACAGGAAGTCGCCCACGCAGAGTTGCTTCTTATGACATTGATGAAGTCAACATTATGACAAGTGACGCTATCGAAAACCTGACTGATTACCCCGAAAGTTTAGTAATTGTAGGTGCAGGTGTTATTGGTTGTGAGTACGCTACAATATTCTCTAATTTCGGGATGACAAAAGTATATCTCATTGATCGACAAGACAGAATTCTCCCTTTCGAAGATGAGGATGTAAGTGAATTAGTTGCCACTAATCTAGAAAATCAAGGAGTGACCATTCATCACAGTGCGAATCTTCTAAGGTTAGAAAAAAAAGGAGACGGCGTTGAATATGAGCTTAAAAATGAAGACGGTTCAACTGAGGTTATACAAGTAGAAAAAGCATTGCTTTCCATTGGTCGAGTGCCAAATATTGAATCTTTAAATTTAGAAAACGCAGGTGTTCGCATGTCAAAAAGAGGTATTCACATTGGTGATACTGATACGCAGACGAACGTTCCTAACATTTATGCTGTTGGCGATGTTTCAGGTAGAATTGCATTAGTCAACATGGGAGAAATTGAAGCCAGACATGCTGTTGAGAAAATATTTGGTAACAAGGTCGAAAAACTAAATTATGACAATGTTTGCACCATCATGTTTTTAAAACCTGAGGTCGCGGCCGTTGGAATTAACGAAAGTGAATGTATCAGAAAAAACATCCCTGTAAAGGTTGTCAAAATTGATTATTCTGTCTTAGCAAGGGCCGTTGCAATGAGAAAAACCCAAGGTTTCTTTAAAATTATAGTCACCAATGACGATGAAATGAAAATTTTGGGAATGAGAGCTGTCGGAGAACACGCTTCATCAGCTATTCAGGCAGTTGGTTTATTAATAAAAATGAATGCTCCGATTGAAGTCCTGTCAGAGCTCGTTCACCCGCACCCGTCTATTGTTGAAGGTGTCCAAGAATGCGTAAGAATGCTATTGAATACTTCTTTGTTTAAAGCTTCCGTTTTTAAGGACCACTTGGCTTGTTATTCTTTGGTTGATGGAGTGAAGACGCCGTTGGAGAGGCTTTGATTAGTGTTTTAGCGTATAATGTATAGCGTATAATGGAAATAGATACTTGCTATAATTATAGATTATGAATTATACGCTAAAACAGTCGAGAAGCATAGTGGTCGATTAGTCGAGCCTACCATGGCTAAATCCAACAATCGAAGGCTCTAAAGCTCCAACGCTCTTTCATTTATTTCTTAATTCCATCGACTGCAGCGTATTAATCATCAACGAAGCAATAGTCATTGGACCAACGCCACCCGGAACAGGAGTAATATACGAGCATTTTTCTGCAACATTTGCAAAATCAACATCGCCTTTTAATGCCCAACCGTTCTTTTTAGATGAATCTACTACTCTGGTAGTTCCTACATCAATAATCACTGCTCCTTCTTTCACCATGTCTGCGGTTACAAAACCGGGTTGACCAATGGCTGCGATAATAATATCTGCTTGTAACACCTTCTTTTTGATGTTTTTTGTTCTGCTGTGAACTAATGTAACCGTGCAATTTCCTGGGTCATTTTTCTTGGCTAACATGATGCTAAGAGGCATCCCCACGATGTTACTTCTGCCAATAACAACGCAATCTTTACCACTTGTTTCAATACCATTTCTTTTCATCAACTCTAAAATCCCTGCAGGTGTTGCAGGCAAGAAAGAAGGTAAATTAAGCATCATTTTTCCGAGATTCTGAGGGTGAAAACCATCCACATCTTTGTCGGGGTCAATGGCCATTGTGATTTTCAATTCATCGATGTGGTTCGGCAAGGGAAGTTGAACAATAAAACCATCAATTTCATCATCGTTGTTCAATTCTATAATCTTTGCTAAGAGCTCTGCCTCAGTCACAGTATCGTCGTAACGAATCAGACTGCTTTGAAATCCAATTTGCTCGCATGCTTTCACTTTCGCATTGACGTAGGTTAAAGAACCTCCGTCGTTACCCACCAAAACAGCTGCAAGATGAGGGGTTTTTGATCCTTCTTTTATACGTTTATCTACTGCTAATTTTAGTTCATCTTTTATAGCTTGTGATGTAGCTTTTCCGTCGAGTAATTGCATGTCTTTTTTTCACTAAGGTAATACACCAATTTTAAAATTACAGGTTCTGATTAAATTTTTTGTTACTTTTTTGTTACTTTCTAACTACTTCTCGTGAAATAAGGTCAGAATCAGTATCTTTGAAAAAAAACAGTTCATGAAAAAGTTCTTATCCCTTTTATTTATTGCAGTATTTACTTCGTATTCTTTTTCGCAAGAATTAACGACGGAGAATCCAGAAATTGGCTTTGACCTCGCTTTTTCCTCTTCTACGCTTGGTGGGAATGCTGGAATTGGATTAAAATACAGTGCTTTTCAAGTAGGAGATGTCCTGGTTTTTGGACCTTCTGTAAGGTACGAAAGAACATGGGTGAAAAATTCTTTTACAGGTGTCAATGGAGGTTACAATGTGTATGGAGGTGGCGTTTTTGCGCACACCCGGTTCTACAATGCTATTTTCTTAGGCTTAGAATACGAAATACTCAAGTCTCCTTTTAATTCTAACGGTTTTCTGACGGGTGTTAATTCTTCATGGGCACACACCTTATTTTTGGGCGGTGGATTCTCCAGAGAATTCAATGAGTCTTTTAGAATCAATGCAGGCTTAATGTACGATGTGATCAATGCAGATAACAGCCCCTTTAAACGCTCTTATTCTATCTCGCAGAAGGATGCCAATGGGAATATTGTGAAAATTTTGCCTATTATTTTTAGACTGGCGTTTTTTATAAGGTTGTAAGGGATAGCGTCACGGCTATGCTTCTGTTGTGGGCTAAAACAGCCAAATTTTTCCACTATTAATTAATTTTTTAAATTAGCTCTTACTTTGATAAAGCACTGAGCCACAATAAAGTATAACCATTGTTGTAACCAGTTTTTTATTCAATTAATATTCCGTTAAAATCGAATTTATAGGTTCTATTTCCCCAATCAGTTGCCTTAATAAATGACTCTGTTATTTCAAAATCGTCAGTTCCTTTTTCGGTTGTAAAAATATCAGCACCACTTTTTTGCCACATTATCTCTCCATTCAAATTTAGTCGAGAAATTTCCATTTCTCCGTGAATAATATAACTTTCATTGAGTTTAAATATTTCAAAACAAGAAGCTTGGTCTGCTTGAGTTTTCCAAATCAAATCCAAGTTGGGAATTGATAAACAAAAGACAGAATCAGAGCAACAAATTACAATTCGGTCATTTTCTATTATTTGAGAGTTTTTATGAATTCCAGTTCCTCCACCAATCGAACCTATGATTGAAGAACTAATAATTTTTCCGTTTTCATATGTTTTCAGTCCAATTTTTGTCGGAAAAACGTAATCAGATTCCACAAAATGAAGTTTGTCATAAGAAATTAAATTATCAGTCGAATTCTCCGAATAATTTTCAACTCTTATTAATTCAATCGTGTGTTTTCCTGATTTAGCAATCATTTTCTCAAATTGGTTACAACAAGTGGATATATTCCATTAAACGATTTAATCTCCTCCAAAAATACCAATTCTCCCTCATCCATCCAAAAAAAGTGCACAAAAAATAGGCAAGAATGAACTTGCCTATTCTCTGTTCTTCTCTTGTC
>NVXU02000003.1 GCA_002734065.2 Fluviicola sp. | reverse complement strand
CTACTCCCGCTTATAAAAACAAAATTATTTAATGTGGGGAGAGCAGGATTCGAACCTGCGAAGACGTAGTCAGCAGATTTACAGTCTGCCCTCGTTGGCCGCTTGAGTATCTCCCCATCACTTTGAGCCGATGGAGGGACTCGAACCCCCGACCTGCTGATTACAAATCAGCTGCTCTAGCCAGCTGAGCTACATCGGCACATTTAATAATTTTCAATATTTGAAAGAACTTAAAATAATGTCCCCGTTTTTCTTACGGGAGTGCAAATTTACGAAACTATTTTCTTATAACAAGCAGTATTCATTTTTTTTTCAAAAAAAATATGGACGGAAACAATCCGTCCATATCAAAATTATCTTTTCGGATAGAACTACCCGTGTTTACTCTTGTGCTTTTGAACTTGTTTTTTGAGAGCTGACACTGCTAAATCAGTAGCTTCTTCGAAACTCTTGCATTGTTTTTTTGCAAACAACTCACTTCCCGGTAGTAATATTTTAACCTCGGCTATTTTGTTTTCATTAGATTCACTTTTATCCACCTTAAGGTAAATTTCACTCGCAATAATATGGTCATATATTTTTTCTAGCTTTCTTACTTTCTCACGAATAAAACTAACTAGTTTTTCATCTGCTGTAAAATGTACTGTGTTTACTTTGAAATCCATACGCTTATTTTTTATGCCCCCTCGGGTGAGACTGTGAATAAATACTTGTTAACTGAGCAAATGAATTATGAGTGTAAATTTGAGTTGCTGAAAGGTTAGCATGACCCAAAAGCTCCTTTAAAACTTCCAAACCTGCACCACTGTTCAACATATGTGTTGCAAAAGTATGCCGCAAAACATGTGGACTCTTCTTCTCTAATTCCGTTGCTCTACCAAGGTAAGCATTTATTTTGCGATAGACAAACTTCGGGTAGAGTTTTTTGCCACTGTTTAGAATAAAAAAAAATTCTGAATTGGGTTCTATTTCCATTCTTGACAATCTATACTTACTTACTAGTTCATATAATGGCCCAGAAATAGGAATAATTCTCTCTTTATTTCTTTTGCCCAGAACTTTTACCGAAACATTAGAAACATTCACGTCCTTTAAATTAACCAGTTCTGATGAACGAATGCCCGTTTGGTAAAATACCTCCACCATTAACTGATCTCTCACTCCTTCAAAATCATCAGAAAATAATGCTTCTACTTTTTCGATTTGCAAATCTTTCTGCTGAACGAATGAAGGAAGCCTTTTGCTACTTTTTGGTCCTGAAATAGAATGTGCTGGATTTTTTATCAGAACACCTTCTTTGAGCATCCATTTGAAAAATGTTTTCAAAGACGATATTTTTCGATTTACTGAATTGGGAGAATAATCATTCTCAAGAAGACTGACCATCCATCCTCTAATTAGGCTACTCTCCACTTCTTTAAAATCATTTTCGGTTGAGATGTCCGCGAATTCGATAAATTGGGTAATGTCTTTTTTGTATGCCAAACATGTATGTTCAGAAAAGCGTTTTTCGGTAACCAAATATTGAATAAAACTATCGAGCATAAAAAAAGGAGCTATATAGCTCCTTTAACGTATTTTTAATAGAAATGTTTCGATTAAATCTCAGCAGACGCTCTTCTTTGAAGATAAGCTGCCTTAATCTTCATTTGTCTGTTCAAAACAGAAGGCTTAATGAATTCTTTTCTACCTCGAAGCTCTCTCATCACTTTCGTTTTGTCGAATTTCTTCTTGTATCTTTTAATCGCTCTTTCGATGTTTTCTCCTTCTTTTACTGGAATAATCAACATATCTTTTTAATTTTATTTTCTCAATATTGGACGGCAAAGATAACACTTTAAACCGAATTGCAAAGCCTTACTTTAAAATTTCTCGAGAAATTACAATTTTTTGAATTTCTGAGGTTCCTTCACCAATCGTCATCAGCTTTGCGTCACGTAAAAACTTTTCTGCGGGATATTCTCTGGTGTAACCATATCCCCCCATTATTTGCACTGCCTCATTGCCACATCTTACTGCAACTTCACTTGCAAAATACTTTGCGTAAGCACCTTGACGTGTCATTACTTGCTTTGTATTCTTTAAGTAAGCTGCCTGAAAAGTTAACAACTCTGCTGCTTCAACTTCCGTTGCCATGTCTGCCAATTTAAAAGCGATTGCTTGGAAATGCGCAATTGGTTTACCAAATTGCTCTCTTTCTTTTGCGTACTTAACAGATGCTTCGTAAGCTCCACGAGCAACTCCACAACTCAATGCTGCAATGGATATTCTTCCGCCATCTAGTATTTGCATTGCCTGAACAAAACCTTGTCCTACTTCTCCAATCACATTTTCTTTGGGTACTCGAACGTTGTCAAAAATCAATTCTGCCGTTTCACTTGCTCTCACTCCTAATTTATCACCTATTTTCACTGCAGAAAATCCTGGAGTTCCTTTTTCTATTATAAATGCTGTGATTCCACGACTGTCCAATAATTCTCCCGTACGCACCAAGACCACTACAACATCTCCGGAAAGACCGTGAGTTATCCAGTTTTTCGCACCATTGATTATCCAATCATCGCCATCTTGCACTGCGGTTGTCTTCATTCGCATTGCATCTGAACCGGTATTTGGCTCTGTCAATCCCCATGCGCCAATAAATTCTCCAGAAGAAAGTTTAGGCAAATATTTCATTTTTTGTTCTTCAGAACCGTGGTAATAAATATGACCTGTGCACAAAGAATTATGCGCTGCAACGCTCAACCCTATACCTCCGCAAACTTTTCCAAGTTCGATTAATGCAGTTGCATATTCATCGTAAGAAAAACCACTTCCTCCGTATTTTTCTGGAATATAAATCCCTAAAAGACCTAGTTCTCCCATTTTTTTCATCGTTTCCACAGGGAAATATTCATCCTTGTCCCATTGATTTAGGTTAGGTCTTATTTCCTTTTCGGCAAAATCACGCACCATTTGCGCAATCATCTTTTGATTTTCGTTCTGTTCGAAATTCATAGCTAATCTTTAGATGTTGTGTAATAAATTGAGTTAATAGCGTGCTAAATTAGTGATTTTATCAGAAAAGCGTTTAATTTTCTCTTCTCCGTTTAAAAAATCAAGAGAAACCAAGAAGTTAAAACCTGCAACTTCTCCTCCTGATTTTTCAATGAGCAAGGCTGCTGCTTCGGCAGAACCTCCAGTTGCAAGTAAGTCGTCATGGATTAAAACACGTTGTTTGTTTTCAACTGCATCGGTATGCATTTCAATAGTTGCGCTACCATATTCTAAATCATAATCATGACTTATTTTATTGTACGGCAATTTTCCTTTCTTTCTGATCAGAACAAAAGGAAGACCTAAACGCATTGCTAGAGGGTAGCCAAATAAGAATCCTCGACTTTCGATGCCTGCAATCACATCTATGTTCTGATTTTTGTACAACTCTACTAAATGGTCCAATACGTCATTCGACAATTGTGGATTCATCATTATTGGCGTGATGTCTTTAAAAACAATCCCTTCCTTTGGGAAATCTTTTACATCTCTGATAGATGCTTTTAATTTTTCTTCAATGTTCATTCTGTTGTAATGTAAGGTTGAATTTTTAGATATAACTCTTCGTTAATTATTTTTGATTTTTTAATGTCTGCAATGCTCGTAAAATCTCCATTCATTTTTCTCATTTTCACGATAGAATTTGCAATGCTGTATGAGATATATGGGTGGTTTTTCAATTCTTCCACAGATGAAGTGTTAATATTCAATTTCTTGAATGATTTTGATTTTAGAACGATGTACTCATCTATTGCGTCGAGTTTTTCTTGGTCGAATTTCCAAATTTCAAGTAATTGTTGTTTGCTGATATAGCCTCCTAAATCATTTCTTTGCTCTACTATTTTCTTTGCAAAGAATGGCCCGATACCCGGAATGGATTCAAAATCTTCTTGATTGGCAGAATTGATATCTATTGATAGTTCAACTTTCTTTTTGGTGTAGTCTTTCTTTTCATATTCTTTTTTCTCCCAATTAGAATTTGTCTTCTTAGGATAGTAAAGAGAATCTTTAATGAGTTCGAATAATTGCTCTGGAAAGACGAATATTTTTTTTAGATCGTTGTTGGAATACAATCCTCTTTCGGAGAATTTTAAGACAATCGCTGCTTGTTTTTCAGAAAGCCCGAGTTTCATCCATTCTTTTTGCGATAAATCATTGGGGTCAATTTTGCTCGACGGTTTTGAAAATTTACGCTTTTTTTTACTGTATTTACTGGTTTTTTTCCGTTCTTTTTTCTTTGCGACAAATTCTTTGTGTGCCTCTTTCATTTCTTCGAAAGAAATAACGGGTTTTTCTATTGGTGAAAAAGCACGAATAAGTCTTGGTGTGACCGCAATAACAATCACAAGGACAAGCAATCCAAACAATCCTCTTCTATTTCTTTTCGAGAGGACCATTGATTATACGCCTTTGATTGCTGCTTTGAAACGTATTAATTCTTCCTTGACTTTAGGAGCGAGAATAATCAGTCCTATAACATTAGGGAATACCATTGCAAAAATCATTGCATCAGAAAAATCAATCACTGCTCCTAAACTTATTGATGCACCAACTACCACAAAAAGTAAAAATAATACTTTATAAACGATGTCTGCAACTTTCCCTCTACCAAACAGATACTTCCATGCTTGCAATCCATAATAAGACCAAGAAAGCATTGTTGAAATTGCAAACAGCACCACTGCTATTGTTAATATCCAAGAAAACCCTGGAATTGCCGATTCGAAGGCGGTAGTTGTCAATTCAACACCTTGAACACCTGAAACGCCGTACTCAATAAAACCACCTTCAATGTTTGTGATAATAATAACCAAGGCAGTCATTGTACAGATAATCACTGTGTCAATAAATGGTTCGAGAAGAGCAACAACACCTTCACTTGCAGCGTATTTTGTTTTCACTGCGGAATGGGCGATTGCAGCAGAACCAACACCTGCTTCATTTGAGAAGGCAGCTCTTTGGAATCCAACTATCAACACTCCCAGCACTCCACCTAATGCAGCGTCAGTATTAAAAGCGCCATTAAATATCATACCGAAAGCTTCTGGAACAAGAGAATAATTCATTCCTATTATGATTAATGCGGCACCAACATAAATTACGGCCATGAATGGAACCACCTTTTCAGTAACAGAACCAATCCTCTTTATACCTCCAATGATTACTATTCCAACGATAACTGCCATAATAATTCCAAAGAAAAACCCCGCTGAGCCTCCTTCAAATCCAAATCGCTCCGTAATTTGAGCAGCCGCTTGATTGGCTTGGAACATATTTCCACCTCCAAAAGAGCCTCCAACACACATTATCGCAAAGAAAATAGCCAACACTTTTCCAAAGCCAGCCATTCCTTTCTCTTTTAATCCTTTTGATAGATAATACATCGGACCTCCATGCACCGTTCCATCTTCCGTGACTTCTCGGTATTTAACACCCAATGTGCACTCAACAAACTTAGATGCCATTCCAAGTAATCCTGCCAATATCATCCAAAAGGTAGCTCCAGGACCACCGACGGCAACTGCAACTGCAACTCCTGCAATATTACCCAGTCCAACCGTAGCAGACAATGCAGCTGTTAGTGCTTGAAAATGAGTTACCTCCCCTTCTGTCTCTGTATTGTCAGCCTTAATTGACTCAAAAACATCCCCATCCGGAGTTGGATCACCTTCTGCAACGTCCACACTGTGCTTATCTATACTATCATAATCTCCTCTAACAACTTTAATCGCTTTACCAATTAAGGTGAAATTGGCGAACTTAAAATAGAATGTAAAAAATAATGCACCTCCAATCAATACAATTAATACAATCGGAACACTGTGGCCACCGAAGCTAACTGAATAAAAAACAACACTACCAACCGCATCTGCAATTGGTCTGAAAAAACCATCAATTTGTTGGTCTATGCTTTTCTCTTGAGCAAATGTTAATACAGGTACTAATAAGGCAACAATTGAAAATAAAAATTTCATAAGAAGTTATAAATTGAAGTTAAATTTCACAAGGAACAAATATAGGAATAAAAAAATTGGGAGAAAAAGCTCGTTTCCTGCACGAATTACTTTCCATACAGAATGCTCAGTGTTTCTTCCAATGTCCTTGGTGAATAGTTGATTTTAGAATAAGCCTTCGACAAATCAAAGCCTGTTTTTGGTGGACGTTTTGCAGGTTGACTCAAGGTTGAACTTGAAATCTTGCTCACATTCTCCATGTTGTAATTAAAATGCTTGGCTATTCTCTCAACAATTTGATAAATGGACATTGTTTCTGGCCCTGAAATGTGGAAAATCCCATTTTCATTGCTCTCTAAAATCCCCATACAAGCTGTTGCTAAATCTTCTGCAAAAGTTGGCGCACGAAATTGGTCATCGATGATGTTGATTTTCTCTCCTTTCTCCAAAGCACTTTTTGCCCAAGCAATGATGTTTGAACGAGATAAATTTTCGCCAGTTCCGTAAACGATGATTGTTCTAGCAATTGACCATCCGTTTTTTGCATTCTCTCTAACAAGAATTTCTCCGTCTACTTTCGATTTTGCATAAACACTTAACGGGTTCACTTCATCCTCTTCTTTGTAGTTTCCTTTTTCTCCATCAAAGACAAAATCCGTTGACAGCAATTGAAAATGTGCACCAATAATATTCGCTGCATCAATCAAGAATGAAGTTGCTTTTACATTCACCAATTCGCAATCTTCTGGATTCAGCTCGCAGAAGTCAACATTCGTTATCGCAGCGGTATGAACGATATACGAAGGTTGTAAGTTTTTAAACAGTTGCAAAATTGCAGATTGAGAAGTGATGTCTAATTCAAAATAATTTTCAGTTGGGCATTGAGAATTTCTATTTTCTCCTTTAGAAGTTGCGAAGAATTCTACCCCTTTCTGCAAGCAATAAGCCACTAACTTTTGACCAAGTAAGCCGTTTGAACCTGTGATTAATACTTTCATCAATGCTGTAAATGGAAATGTTCAATTAAACCTTTTATCTGGTCTGGATTTCCAAGTACAAATAATTTTGAACCTGGAACTACTGTTGTACTCACCGGAGGATTCACGATATAAGTCGCGTCGGGAGTTCTATAACCAATAATGGTAACACCTGTGATTTTTTTTGCTTCTAACTCTTCAATTGTTTTTCCTTGCAAAGAAGATGGCAACTCAGAATAGGCTATGGTTTCAATGTTGCAACCTGTATCTCCTTGAACTCGAATCATATCTAGGAATTCCATTACATCAGGATTGGCAATCAACGATGCCATGTGAGAGCCTCCGATGGAATCAGGCATTATTACGTTGTTAGCTCCCGCCATTCTCAATTTAGAAACAGCAGACTGATTGGATGCTCGACTAACAATAATCATGTCGCTTTTAAATTCTCTTGCTGTTAAAACAACATAAACATTCTCCGCATCTTTAGGAAGGCACGTGATAATTGCCTTTGCATTATTAATGCAACCTGATATTAGTGTTTCATCATTGGTACTGTCTCCTTTTAAGAAAAAGATGTCTTCATTTTGATTGGCGTCTATTGCCTCTTGATCTCTTTCTATTACTACAAAAGGAATCCCGTGGGTTAGCAAATCTTCAGCAGCTTGCTTTCCAACTCTGCCAAAGCCGCAAATTATCACATGGTCATTCATTTTTCTTAACTCTTTCATGATTTTATATTCTTTTAGATAATTTCGATATTCTCCCCCCACCACGTAATTTGTTATTGCTGTAATTGCGTAAGCAAAAGTACCAAAGCTAGAAACGATTAAAAAGGATGTGAATAATTTTCCATAAACTGTTAATTCCGCAACCTCTCCATAACCTACTGTTGAGATTGTAATAATTGTCATGTAGAAAGAATTGATAAAAGACCAATTCTCAATGACCATGTACCCGAAAGTTCCTCCAAAAATAACAAATAGGAGTAAAAATAGAAAGTAATATACTTTCGAGAATAGCTTATAGTTGTACTTCATCATTTACAGTTCCCAAATGGTATTTCGTTTTTTTCTTTGCAATTTAAAATAGTGTTTGTGTTCGAGCATCCAAGCCATAATTAAATAAATTAACAATGGAGAACCCAAAGCAATGAAAGAAGAATAAATGAATCCAACCCTCACTTTAGAACTGCTGATACCCAATTTTCTTGCCCACCATCCGCAGACGCCAAAAGACCTCATTTCAAAGAAAAATACTACTTTTTGAATCATTTATCTGTTCTATTCAATACTTTTTTTCCAACGTTGCAAGATAAACATTTTTTATGACAGCAATAGTATCGATGCATGGCTAAAAGCGCTTGCGTATCAAAAGCAGAAGATGCCTCAACCTTTATTTTGTTCCATTTTCTTATAACATTGTTCTTTTCTGGCGGAAGAATGGAAAGAAGATCCATTGCTTTTTCTTGGTAATTGCTGTTGTTATCTAATTCTCCCGAGAACCATAAAAAAGGAGCAATTGCATTAATTAATAGATGGTTTATAAAGCTTTTAGATAGTTTCTCAATGGTCAAATTATCTTGCCAGCAATCTGTTAACATTTTTGAGAAAGCAAGTTTCAATTCTTCAACGCTTAGTAATTGCAAGGAAGTCTCGAAATCAAATTTTTCTGCGAGTAATGCAAATTGGCGCACCCGAATAGACGGAAAATTTTTCGGCCTTGTTCCTTTGTAATGCCATTCATTCTTTTGTTGATATTTTGAAGAAATTTGCTGCTGAATAATTCCACTTTCGCTAAGAACGAGGTTGTATCTTTTGATTGCAGGTATTTTTTCGATGACACTATAAGGGACTTTTTGCAAGAGATTGCTAAACGGTAACTTATTGATAGAAGTCCCAAAAGCTTGACCTAACAAGTGATAGAGCGCTTCTGCTTTTGATGCAACCTTCATTTGTTTCAGAGTACGCACCTTTTCGTTTAGCTTATCCGTAAGCGCACGAATTTTCATGTAGTTGAAAAAGAAGGGGTCAATTTTATTGATTTGATGTTCGCAAGGAAATTCAGTGCTTCTCAATTGCTTGCGTATAAATTGCCGATAGTGATTCTCATCAATGTAATGTTTCAGTTCTAAGGTCGGTATTTTAACTCCGTTTTGAATAATTTGCTTGTCATTGATATAAACTACATGCAAAATAACATTGTTGTAATTTTCATCTTCATGATGTTTGTGTCTGTACCAATCTGAACTTCGTACATGCAATTCTATATGGCCATGCAAAGCAACATTCTCTATCTCAATAGCGCCTAATTTAAAATCTGGCCCACTGTTGTTTTCATTGTGTTCTCCCACATTGAGAATGGTTGCTTTTCTCTCGTCAAAGAGTTGTACATCAATGGAAGGGAAACGTTTATTCTTCCAGATAAAATGAAGATATTTTTCTGTCATAATGATTAAGGTTACCATTAAGATAGTGAAAATTATTTAGAATTAAGGAGAAAAAAGATGAAAGACGAAAGACTGGGAGATAAAAGAAGGTTCTGCGAAAATCTGCGTGAGAAAAAGAAGGAGCTAAGGAGAAAAAAGATGATACTTCGACTAGTTCAGTAACCGAGGTGAAAGACAGAACAAAAAAAGCGCTCTGAAGATTCAGAACGCTTAGTTATTATGATAATAAAAATGATTGTTATGGGTACTTCACGTATTCCATTAATTTCGGATCAGCTACTGGTGCAGTTGCTGGGTCAAAGTCCATAGAAATAACCTCCGCATCTGTACGTCTGTTAAACTGGTGAAGTTGCTTAAACAATGTAGTGTTTGATCTTCTGTACTTATTAATATAAGCTTCAGTCAAAATTATTTCTTCAACCTCATTCATATCAAGTGGTTTAACCACCAAGTAATTATCTCCTTTTTTCCAAACGGCACGCGGAGTAGTTTCTCCTTTACCTACTGGAACAATTCTTCTTGGATCAACACCTTTCTCTTTTACCAAGTAAATGTAACATGCTTTTGCTCTGTTTTCAGAAAGTTTTTGATTGGCTTTATTACTACCTCTTGAATCGGTGTGAGAGTTCAACTGAAGGACCATACCTGGGTATTCTTCCAATAAATTGAACACGAATAATAATGAATCCGGAGAATTAATTGTGGAATCAACCAACAACTCCCATTTGTTCAATGGATATCTAACCTCTGGCAAACGAATTGGTGCTTTTGGCAATAACGCCATGTCAATAATGAAGTTTTGTGCATAATCCAATCCTTCTGTAGAAAATGACGATCCATTTTTATCTTCGTGGTAACCTTCTTTAGATATGCGAATTGTGTAACTCATTTCTTCATTTATATATCTTTCTCCTGTTGGTCTTTTGTCCCAAAAAACAGCTCCTGAATTGTCTGTGTATCCTTCCCACGTTAATCCGTCTGTTGAAGTTACGACAACCTTTGCGTCTTCAACCTTACGAGTAGGATCTCCTAATTCGCTTATGTTTACTTTAAGATCGTATAAATTTGGAGGAAGAACGTAAGAATACAAGTCTGGAATGTATTCTCCATTATTGCTTTTTCTTTCAGAAGTAAAATAACCTACTTTCTCGTCTTGTTCTACCAAAGCGAAGTCATTGTAAATACTGTTGATTGGGTAACCGTAGTTCGTTGGATTCTCCCAAGAGTTTCCTTCTCCTACTTTCTTTGCTCTGAATAAATCCAAACCACCCATTCCTTGTAAACCGTCTGAAGAATAGATTAAATCTCCGTTCAATGCAAAACTTGGAAAAAGTTCATTTCCTTTTGTATTGATTTCTGGCCCCATGTTTTTTGGAGTTGCCCACGTATCTGTTTTCTTATTATAGGTTGTGTACCATAAATCTTTACCTCCAAAACCTCCAGCTAAGTCAGAAGCAAAAATCAAGTACTTGCCATCCATTGTTGCAGGATGTCCAACAGAGATAGAATCGTGTGTTTTCAGTTCCAATTTCGTTGGTTCGTTCCATTCTTTCTTTCCTTTTGCTGTCGACACCCAGATATCGCAACCTAAATTTTGCTTCTTCATGTTTGGGCATCTTGTAAAGAACATTTTCTTAAATCGAGAATCAAAAGCAACTGTTCCTTCATTGTCAATTGTATTGATGTAATCTCCTTTCACTAGATAAGGTTCTGTCCAATTCCCTTTTTTATCTTTTTCTGACACCCAAATATTCATATATGCTTCACCAGAACGAGGGTCTTGTGTTTTACTTTCTCCACCTTCTCTACCAGAACCAAAGTACAATTTAGATCTTTTCTTGTCCCCAAACATTGGAGCCATATCAAATTCTTTTTTATTCAACACCCCTTGATTTTCTACAATGTGTCTCGTCTTTTCAGCCACGTATTCTTTGTGCATTTGGCTAGACTGCTTACCAACCACTGCTCTTTCATCTCCTGGCACTAAAGCCAAATAAAGGTCGTAATTTTTGATTGCCTTGTCTTGCTCTCCCATCATTTGAAGCATATTTGCGTTGTACAAATACACTTCTGGGTCTGTATCGTAGTATTCTAATAGAATTGTTCTATCATACCACTCGTTTGCCTCTCTAAAGTGCTCTGTATGGCGAAAACTTTCTGCTGTTTTAAAAGCCATGTCAGCTTTCAGTTTTTTAGCCCGGGTACCTCTTCTTGAAAGCTTGGTGTATGCCAAAGCACATAGCTCTGATGCTTCACTGTAATTCTCACTGGCATAAGCTAAATTTGCTTTGACAACAAACTTATTTTGTGCGTTTGATTGATATCCGAAAAACAAAAATGCAATTAAAAGGATAGTATTAAATTTCATAAGCTCTTTTTTCAATTTTTTTTAGGCACTAAACTCAATGCCACAATATTGGTAGGTAAAATTAATAAAAAAAACAAACTGTCCGTAGGTTTAAGGGGACAATTTTAAGATAATTCTAAGAAAAAAGGTGATTCTTTTATTCTACTCCCGTATATTTCTCCCATTTATCAATGACAGCTTGAAATCCATCAGGCAATTCTGAAGATAATTGAATTTGCTCTTTTTTAACGGGGTGTTGGAATCCTAAGGTTTTTGCATGCAATGCTTGTCCTGAAAGAAGGTTAAAGCAGTTTTCGATGAATCTTTTGTACTTAGAATTGGTTGTTCCTTTGAGAATTGAGTCTCCTCCGTACTCCAAATCATTGAATAAGGTATGACCGATGTACTTCATGTGCACCCGAATTTGATGCGTTCTACCCGTTTCCAATTTGCATTCTACCAAGGTTACGTATCCGTATCTTTTCAACACTTTATAATGTGTAACGGCATGTTTTCCATTGTCTCCTTCTGGAAAAACAGTCATTACTTTTCTATTCTTCAGAGAACGACCAACATGACCTGTTACGGTTCCGTCTTCTTTTACATCTCCCCAAACCAATGCCCAATATCGTCGCTCAGTTGTTCTGTCAAAAAACTGTTTTGCAAGGTTGGTTAAAGCATGTTCTGTTTTTGCAACAACGAGCAATCCTGTGGTGTGTTTGTCTAAACGATGCACCAAACCAGGTCTTCCAAAATAATCTTGACTGCGAGAAGGAAGGTTATCAAAATGATGAATCATTGCATTGACCAATGTTCCAGTATAGTTCCCATAACCTGGGTGAACAACCATGTTTGCTTCCTTATTCACAACAATTAAATCGTCGTCTTCGTAGGCAATTTCGATTGGAATATCTTCTGGAATCAGCTCTAATTCTCTTACAGGATATGGCAAAACGATGGAAACCTCATCCAAAGGCTTTATCTTGTAATTTTGCTTTACTTTGGCATTATTCACCAAAATATTACCGTTTTTAGCAGCGACTTGAATTTTATTTCGAGATGTATTCGGCAACCTGTCGAGTAAAAATTTATCAATTCTCAAGACTTCTTGCCCTGGATCTGCTGTGAATTTATAATGCTCAAATAATTCTTCAGAAGAAGACTCGTCCTCTGGTGTTTTGTCTTCAATCATTACTGTTTGATGATTTTATAAGGGCCGTATTTGCCATTTATTCTTACTAAATACATTCCTTTCGGCAAATCGGAAACGTTCATTGTTTGTTCAGAAGAATTTTTCACCAAACGACCTTGCAGGTTGTGGATTTCTGCAAATTCAAAATCGTCATTCTCCATTTCAATTGTTAAATTGGCAGAAGTTGGGTTAGGAAACAGGCGCACATTGACTTCAACTGATTTTTTTTCTTCAATACCTAAAACAGCATCATAACTTGTTGAAAAAATTGGGTGTATCATCACAGAACCCGGAATGCTAGACTGTGTCCAAGAGATGCCATTATTTGTACTAAAATAAGTCTTGTCATTGTTTATTGTGTTTTTATCAAAACCAACATTTAGTCTGTCGGCATCAAATTGTTTCCAACCGATGTAAAAAGTACCGCTTACACTCACTTTTTGTGTGTCAATGAAGTAATAATTGGTAAAAATATCTCTATCGTATTCGTAAAAAGGTTGTCTTGGAAAGAAAACACCATCTTCGTAGATAACATTTCCCGGTTCACCTCCATTATCATCCCAAACAGTTAGGATAAATAACTTGTTAGAAACGTCATACACAGAAGGTACAAAATGGATGCGTGCGCCAATCAATGAGTCCGCTTCGTAAGGCGTGTATTTTATAGCCAACCGCGCTTGAATTCCCAAAGGACCGTAGGCGCCTTCAGCAGTACCATCGTCATAACTGTAGTAATTTTGAAAAATTTGCTTCGTATAAGAAGAATCATTCTGCGTAAAACTCGTGTTTAGATGAGTAACGCCTGAAACAATGTCAAATTCTTCTCTTGGTCCGGGTTTACTAATATCAAAACCTACTCCTGTCGAGAAGTCGTGCAAGGATGTATAAGTTGTCCACGGAGAATAATTAAGGTCACCGTTGTTCAATAAGCTTTCGAGCAAAATGTATGTCGATTCAGTCGTTCCACTGTATTGAATTTCTGTTGTTCCATCTTGTTCATTCTCTGGAACGTTATCACTGTTTCTAACTAGAACCTCAACATTGCTCGACATTTTTCCAGCAGAATTATTTACATAATGATCCCAAGGAACGGAGCTATAAGTGTCTAATAAGTTTTTAATGGGGTAAACGATGGCAAAATCTCGAATTACGGTGTCTTGAACACCAGAAAATGCTCTTAAATTCACATAATCGACGTGAAAATGATCCAAACTTCCCGATAAACCCCCGTAATTTCTAAATCTAAATTGAAATCCTTTTTGCAGATAATCAGGGTCGCTAATGTTTAGGTGCACCATTTGAAAACCAGCTGAAGGACTTCCATTTACACTCCAAACGCGATTCCATTGATCTAAGTTAATCGCGTAAAATTCTAGCACCAAAGAATCACCTGACTCCGGAGCATCTCCAAAACCTTGCGGTTGGTACAGAAAACTAAAATAAACAGAATCCCCTGCATTTACGGCTCCCATATCGATGGGTTTTGAGGTTAATCGATCTCCATAGTTTGTGATGGCTGTGCCGAACTCATAAGGATAACCGTTTTCATCCAAACCATCGAAAGTGGCAACTCCCAATGACCAAGGTTCTCTTGCGAATGTGTAATTATGGTAGGCTTGATCATCTATCCAAATCGATGTTAAATCATTGACATTGGCAAAGAATTGCGTCGCAGAATCTTGTACAACATCTGGTGAAATCCATATTGTATCCACTGGGTTTGGAAAATCAATGGTGTCATAGATATAAAACGGAGGATAAACGCTTGTTGGGATAAATGTAACGGGGTAACTTGCTAAATCTCCAATTCTGATAACGGTATCCACAAAAGGTACATCGACCACAGTCCCATTTCCTAAATCTACCGTTCTGTAAAAAGTGACTTGTGTGGTGTAATTTTCTCCATTTGGAAGTACCAAACCAGTTGTTGTCATCAAGCGATAAACTTTGTCAAAAGTAACGCCGACATCTGTGTAGTCCGCATTGTAATTTTGAAATTTATTGGTGCTAAATTCATCAAAAACGGGTAAACCGATGGTGTCTTGCGTATAAATAAAGGTGCTATCAAAAGTTCCGTCATTCATCTTTAGGAGGTTCTTTTGAGCATTCTTTTGCAGTTGAGGATTCCCCATTAAAGGACCCACTTCCTCTTCTTGCGCATGAATATTCATTGCAAAACAAGCCAGTATAAATACCGTTAATAAATTCTTCATTGTATTAAAATTCTATTCGCTATCTGTAAATTCTTTTTCAGCATAAACCGAAATTGTTGTTCCTGATGCGACTATCGCTCCTTCAGAAAATTCAGGTGATTGTGAGACAATTCTTGCCAACAATGAGTCTGCCGAGGTAATGCAACTTGGACAAACTGCAAAGAACTCCATACTTCTCATGTTCTCAACCCTTTCTTTAGCTTCAACGATTGTCAGACCATATAAGTTGGGTAAAACCATGGAAACACCTGTTTCATCACGGCCAACAACCAAGGTAATTCTTGAACCAATAGGTAATTTCGTTGTCGGCGCAATGAACTTGCCTTTGTACAATTGATCAATCACAGCGCCATGTGCTTCTCTTGAAGGTTGATATTCTAACTTATACCTGAATTTTCTGTTATTGAGAATATTCTCGGCAAAACGTTGAGATTTATCCACTAAATCTGGCATTTCTACCAATTGTGACCGTTTAGAAACGCGCACTTTTATTACTCGTCCTTCTTTTACATAAATTTGTGAGAACGAAGAAGGCAAAGGATCTTGCGCTAAAATAGTCCCTTCTACTTTTGTCGGGTCGTAAATCGAATCCAAAACTTCTATAGCTAAATTATACTGAGAAATTAAAGCTTTTAAGTTATTTTGATTCTTCCCCACTAAATTTGGAACCTCTATTTTCTGTCCGTGGTTTGTTCTGCTATTCAAATAAGCCTTAAAACCAAAAATTACAATAAAGTAAACTGCAATAATTGCTCCAAAATTCAATAAGAATCTTTTACTTTTTATATAATTCCACAATTTAATCAGCATAAATCAATAGTATTTAGGAGCAAATATACGCTTTTAGAAGTTTGGAGAGAGCTCGTGATGCTTGTAAAATTCATCAATCGCTGCGTATGCTTCTTGTGCTGTGTCAACCACTTTGATTAACTCTAAATCTTTGGCAGAAACGTTGTTCTCCATCTCAAGCATTGTCGATTTTATCCAGTCCATCAATCCTGTCCAATATTCTTTTCCGATAAGAACAACTGGTCGTTGATTGATTTTCTTTGTTTGAATTAATGTCAAGGCTTCAAATAATTCGTCTAAAGTTCCAAATCCTCCTGGGAGAACAACAAAACCTTGTGCATATTTCACAAACATTACTTTTCTGACGAAGAAGTAATCAAATTCGAGGTTGTGTTTTTGATCGATATATGGGTTATGATTTTGCTCAAAAGGCAAATCAATGTTTAATCCCACAGATTTTCCACCGCCAAGTTGCGCTCCTTTATTACCTGCTTCCATGATTCCAGGGCCACCTCCAGTAATTACTCCATAACCTCCTTCTGCCAATAATTTTGAGACTTCAACACCTAATTGATAGTACTTATTCTCTTCTTTTGTTCTTGCGGAGCCAAAAACTGATACGCAAGGACCAATTTTCGCCATTCTGTCGTAACCTTCAACAAATTCTGCAACAATTTTAAAAATTGCCCAGCTATCATTGATTTTTATGTCATTCCAATCTTTTATAATCTTATTCATTCTTATTTTAATTAGTGTAAGTGCTGTGAATTCATGGAGAAAAGAGAAAAAAATTCAAATTAGACTATCCATTTTCACAGCAGACAAAAATAGCAGAATATCTACTAAACGAGCAATTTATGATTAAATTATATGCCTTGTCTTAATCTTTTGCGTTAATTTAGTCGATATGATTCGTGTGATTCCTGTTCTATTACTCTTTTTATTTGCTTCACAGGCTAACGCACAGCGCCTATTTTCACCTTCTGATTCGCTCAATAAAAAACGTGCAATCATTGTCAGCTCAAGTATAACAACAGTTTGGGCAGGGTCTATGATTGGACTTTCGCAGCTATGGTACAAAGATATCCCGAAGAGTAAGTTCCATTTCTTCAATGATAATAAGGAATGGTTGCAAATGGATAAAGCAGGACATTTTTATGCGGCACATAAAATTAATCAGTTAACTTCTGACCTTTTTAAGTGGTCTGGTGTAAATGACAAGACTTCATTATTCATTGGAACAGGTATTAGTATTGGTTATCAAACGACCTTTGAGTTTTTTGATGCTTACAGCAAAGACTGGGGTTTCTCTTGGGGGGATGTTGCGGCGAATACCTTGGGTTCGCTTTCCTACTTAGGACAAGAATTAGTTTGGGGAGAAGAGCGAATTATTCCAAAATTTTCTGCATTTCCTACTGAATATGCTAAAATTAGACCTGCCGTTTTGGGGAGTAACTTTGCTGAATCCTTTCTTAAAGATTATAATGGGCAAACGTATTGGTTGAGTTTTAGTCCAGGTACTTTTTTTAAAAACAGCAAGATTCCGAAATGGGCGTGTATTTCTTTTGGCTACAGTGTGGATGCAAAATTGGTCGGTGATTCAGAAACGTATTTCGATGTAGCAACTGGAACAACATACAACGCAAAGAGAGAGTTTCTGCTTTCTTTAGACATTGATTTTAGTCGTTTACCGATAAAAAAGCCTTGGTTGAAAGCGATTGTGAAGCAGTTTAATTATTTGAAGCTTCCTTTTCCCAGTTTGATAGTGAGAGGAGATCAGTTGGTGGGGAGTTGGAGTGGTTGGTGATGATCTTCCTTTTTTTTGCTAAAGCAGAAAAAAAAGGAAGCAAAAAAACTGCTTTTGCGCTGCGATTTGTTCCTTTAACATTCTTCTTGAAAAGCGACACTTTCAGTGATCTTTTCGTGCCTCAAAGCTTCTTCAAGTGTTAACTCTTTTCAATTTGAATGTCGCACTACAAAATCAATGCGCTTATAAAACGACGCTTAACTTTTCAGAGACCTAATGCATGCACCCCATGTAGAGACGACTTTTAATAATAAATGCATTTTCCGAATACTTGCTCACTTCAATTAAATTTTTCTCAGCTTCTTTTTTGTCTTCCGTTATGATTGTGAACAAAGCAATGGTTTTTTCGTTGGTTTCTTCATCCGAATAGTAGGTGAAATACTCCAAACTTAATGCTTCAGAAGGATAGCGTCTCAGATAATACTCACCGGCATATATTTCATCTTCGTCATCCTCGGGGAGACAGATAAGGTTCTTTTCTTCGTTAAAACCTCTTCCCATCGTGTCTATTTTTGCACTTAATTTTTTACTCAAAGCAAGCATTTGTTGCCTTAACTCAAAATAATTTTGGGAAGTGTCAGCAATGACAATGTATGCATCCATGTACTGCTCATCAGGGTTGTCTTGCGCGTTGCTGTTAAAAACGAGGAGTAGGATTAAGAAAATGGTGAGTGCTTTTTTCATGAGAATTGTGATGGGATTTGCTTAAAGATAAGGAATTAGTTTGAATTTTTAAGATATACGGGGGGATTTAGCCCTTTTTTAATCAGTCTTAGCTCAGAATATTTCGATTTAGCATGTATTGTGTGTCCACATTTGAAAGTTTTAATCTCTTTTCTAAAAAGATTTATTTTGCTTACCCTTAGAATTCCTTCACTCGAGTTCTCTAGAAGAACTATCGTTGAATCATCGATCCAGTAAGCATCTTCAACCCATTGATGCGGTCCTTTAAAATCTATTCTTTCCACTGTTTGTTCACTTATATTCACTAAATTAATTTCTTGATCCGCAGAGAATATTGGAGAATCATTTTCATCTATTGTCCACTGATAACTGTCTAAGTCAATATATTGTACTTTACTTGGGCTAAAAACTATAAAATCAGTGTAAATCTCATCAAACTCATCATCAAATATTCCATTTATATTACCTGGTATAAAGTTTATACTTTTCATATCTTCTAAGAAAAAATTATCGGCAGAAAAAGAAGAATCCAATGATTTATAATAGCTAGACCAATTCAAAAAAACATTATTGGAAATATCATTCCTGAGCAGCTTTACTTGTCTAAAACTTAACGTATTATTGTTTGTTAACTCTTCGACGTTTTTTTTATTTTCCTCAACGCAAGAAAATAAAAAAAGTAGAAAAATTAATATGTAGAATCCTTTTTTCATTATAAAATAAGCTACTTCTCTCCCTCTTTATACAACTTCTCAAAAGCAGAATACACAGATAGATGCAAGGCATCCCCGTGGTTTTGATTTTCGAAGAATTCAAAATAAAGTTGTGTCGTTTTTAATTTATTTGTGTTTAGTTTTTCAAACAACTCTTTGGCTGTTCTCTCCATGACTTTTCCTTCCTTCCCAACTGAGATGTAAATAGACTTTTTTGAAATATAACTGGAACCTTCTAATTTCAATAATGATTCATCATTCCACCAAAGACTAGGGCTTACTATCACATAATTGTCAAATAAGTCTGGTTTTTTCAATAAAATTTCAGTTGCCAATAAACCTCCCAGTGATTGTCCAATAATTGTTTTAACAGAGTCCGTTTTGTAATTGCTTTCAATGAAAGGCTGTAATTCTCTTTCTATAAAATCAATGAATATTTTGGAATTGCCAGTCGTTGGGAAGTCTTTTTTATCTTTTTTGTTTTCTGAGGGGAAAGTAAAATCTCTTTTCCTATCGACATTAGATATTCCAACAACTATTGATTCCGGCACTAAGTTAATCCATGAAAATGAGCAAAACTGAACGAGTCCTGAAATATGTATAAAATCTTCATCTTTAGAACCGTCTAACAGATAGATAACAGGATAATTTTTTAAGGAGTCCTTAGAATAGCCATTTGGCAAATAGATGTTTAAAATCCGAGTTTCGTTTAACAGACTGGAATGAATTTCTAATTGTTCTCCAATAGTGAATGGGGAAGTCTTCAAGACTTCTATTTCATTTTGAGCAAATATTACTATGCTCCAAAGTACAGATATAATTAATAGGTATAGCTTATTTAGATTCACTTTATAAATATAACAAACTTATCTCAATCCAACAGCTCCCCATTCTTCAAATCCAGTTCCAACAACTTATGAAAATAAGGGTTTACCAAATTATTTTCCAAAATCATTAGATGGTCCATTCTGTGGCAATCTGTCGCAACGAAATCTATTTGCTGATTATCGACTAACCATTCGGCTTGTTTTTGAACTTCTGGGCCGTAATGTCCTCCTAGAGAATTGAAATTCATCTGAATATAGATGCCTTGTTTTCTCCACTCAGTTGCCTTTTCAGGAGACTCCAAGAGAAACATATAACGTTCAAAATGCGCTAAAACTGGTTTGTATCCTTTTGAAAGTAACTCAAAGAACAAAGTCTCAATTTGAGGAGGTTCGACATGAAAAGAGAACTCAAAAAGAAGATAATTGTCGCCAAAGGTGAGTAATTTTTCGTTTTTCTCTAATTTTTCGAGTAAAGTCTCATCGAAATAGTATTCTGCGGCTGCCTCTATCTCAATTTTGAGGTTTAAGTCTTTGGCTGTTTGTTGCACTTCTGCCAATCCTCCGAGAATAATTTCAGGAGTATTCCTGTAAAAATCACTCATGATGTGTGGAGTGGTGATTACTTTTTTATAACCTAGACTCTCAAATTTTGCCAACATCGCAATCGTTTCATCCATGGATTGTGAACCGTCGTCAATTCCAGGAATTAAATGACTGTGCATATCCACTTTAAAGGCAGATAAGTTTATCGGTGGGAGAATTTCCTTTTTCTTGAAGATGTCGAAAAGCCCCATTTATCTGTCTTGGTACATGTTTTCGTAATATTCTTGGTAAGAACCAGAAGTTACGTCGTTGATCCAATCAGCATTGTTCAAATACCAATCAACTGTAATATCTAATCCTTCCTCGAATTTCAACGAAGGATGCCAATTCAATTCTTTCTCGATTTTGCTGGCATCAATTGCATAACGCATATCGTGTCCTGCTCTGTCTTGCACATAAGTGATGAGTTTTTCATTCTCCCCTTCTGCCCTGCCGAGTTTCTTGTCGAGAATTCTACACAAGTATTTTACGAGGTCGATATTGGTCCATTCGTTCAATCCTCCAACGTTGTATGATTCTCCAATTCTTCCTTTGTGAAAAATAGTTTCGATGGCACTTACGTGGTCATTTACCCACAACCAATCGCGAATATTATCGCCTTTTCCATAAATCGGAAGCGGTTTTTTGTTCACGATATTGTTAATCATCAACGGAATCAACTTCTCTGGAAATTGGTGACTTCCGTAATTATTCGAGCAATTAGAAATTTTAATCGGCATTCCATAAGTATGTTGAAATGCTCTAACAAAATGATCCGAAGATGCTTTTGATGAAGAATAAGGACTGCGAGGATCGTAAGGAGTTGTTTCTTCAAACAAACCTTCTGCGCCTAGAGAACCATAAACCTCATCTGTTGAAACGTGGTGAAAAACATGACCTTCTTCTCCCTTCCAGAAATCTTTTGCAACTTGTAATAGGTTGACAGTACCAACAACATTGGTCATTACAAATTCCATTGGTCCTTCAATGGATCTATCCACGTGAGATTCTGCTGCAAGGTGAATAACATCTGTTACTTTGTATTTCTCAAAAGTTGCTTCGATGATTTCTTTATTGCAAATATCTGCCTTAACGAATGCGTAGTTCGATGCGTTTTCAACATCTACGAGGTTTTTTAAATTTCCTGCGTAGGTGAGTTTATCAAGGTTAATGATTCTGTAGTCAGGGTATTTATTGACCATTAAACGAACGAGGTGTGAACCGATGAAACCGGCACCTCCTGTGATTAGGATATTTTTATTGTAATTCATATTTACTTTTAGACTGTTTAGAAGTTTTCACAAAGAACCGCAGAGAAGGCACAGAGAACCACAGAGCGATCGTCTTGTCAAGATCTCAATAATTTCGAAGTACTCGTTTTTCATTATTCGTTTTCAATTCTTCATCCACTAAAGACTCCAATACTCCAAGGTCTTAATCTTGTTTCTAAATATTCCTTTCACATCAACAAAGATTCCTTTATCGTCTTTCATCATTGCTCGGAATTGCTCTTCTGTCATTTCTTTGTATTCCTTGTGATTTACGGCAACAATTATAGCGTCGTAATCATTAGATAGAGAATCGACTAGTCCTACTCCGTATTCACTCAGCATTTCTAACGAAGAAGCATGTGGATCGACTAAGTCAACTTGAACTTGGAATGACTTTAATTCTGAAATAATATTAATCACTTTCGAGTTTCTGATATCACTGACATCTTCTTTAAAAGTTGCTCCCATCACTAAAACTTTTGCATCTTGAATGTGTTTTCCAGTTGCTAAAATTTTCTTTACGGTTTGTTTTCCGATGTAGAATCCCATGGAATCATTTACGTAACGACCACTTGTGATTACCTTAGAATGATAACCTGCTTGTTGTGCTTTGTGTGTCAAATAGTAAGGGTCGACACCGATGCAATGACCTCCAACAAGACCTGGTGAGAATTTCAAGAAATTCCATTTTGTACCTGCTGCTTCAAGAACATCAAAAGTGTTAATATCTAACTTGTTAAAGATGATTGATAACTCGTTAATCAACGCGATATTGACATCACGTTGTGTATTCTCAATGATTTTAGCAGCTTCAGCCACCTTGATTGATGCTGCTCGGTGAACTCCTGCACCAACAACTAACTCATAAGTCTTCGCGATGTTGTCCAAAGAATCTTCATCACAACCTGAAACAACTTTAATCACATTTTGCAAAGTATGTTCTTTATCTCCCGGATTTATTCTTTCTGGAGAATACCCCACCTTAAAATCTTCTGGAAAACTTAAACCTGATGCTTCCTCCAAAACAGGGATGCAATCTTCTTCCGTACAACCTGGATAAACCGTCGATTCGAAAACCACGTAATCTCCTTTCTTCAAAACCTTACCAACCGTTTTGCTTGCCCCTAACAAAGGACCCAAATTTGGTAAGTTGGCATCGTCAATTGGTGTTGGAACTGCCACCACAAAGAAATTTACATCGCTCATATCATCTGCATTTGCAGTGAATGTGATATCACTGTTCTCAAAATCAGACTTTTCTAATTCCTTGCTAGGGTCTTCCTGATTTCGCATCATTTCGACACGTTCTTCGTTGATATCAAAACCAACGACAGAAATTTTCTTTGCAAATTCTAAGGCAATTGGTAAACCAACGTAACCAAGTCCAACAACAGCCAATTTCGCTTCTTTGCTGACTAATCTATTATAAATCGAGTTGCTCATTTCTTACTTTATATATTCTTTCAATAATTTCAACAACCTTAAGACCCTCTAAAGCGTTTGTGGTTGCCGTTGTTCTTCCTTTTAATGTATCAATCACGTTTTTAATCACGTAATTATGGTTTGCTGCGGAACCTTTGTACGGTCCATAATCGTTTGCAGGGTTTGATTCTGCTAATTCTGGCATTTCGTAATCTTGAATGTTGCAAACCTCTACTTCATTCATATATTGTCCTCCAATTTTCACACTTCCTTTACTTCCGATAATCGTCAATGATGATTCTAAATTCTGATTGGCAACTGCCGTAGAATAGTTCAGGCATCCCATTCCTCCGTTGATAAAATCGAAATTCACAAATCCTGAATCTTCAAAAGCCGTAGAATCTTTATGTGTAAAATCGGCAAACTTTCCAGAAATATTGTCAATGTCTCCGAACAACCAATACATGATGTCAATAAAGTGAGAAAATTGAGTAAACAAAGTTCCGCCGTCTAAATCTGGTGTTCCTTTCCATCCTCCTTTCTTGTAATATCTATCATCACGATTCCAATAGCAATTTAATTGTACCATAAAAATGTCGCCTAGCAATTCTCGATCAACAACAGATTTTATCCATTCTGAAGGTGGAGAATATCTATTTTGCATCACACAGAATACATTCTTCGACATTTGCAAAGATTTAAAAATCACTTTTTCGCAATTATCTTTAGAAAGTCCCATTGGTTTTTCGCAAACAACATGCTTGCCAGCACTCAGTCCTTTTAAGCTTTGCTCGGCGTGCAAACCGTTTGGTGTACAGACGTTCAGAACATCGAATGAGATATTTGAATCGATTAATTCTTCAATTGAACTAAAGAAAGGCACGTCAAAATCTTGCGCTCCACATTCTTCTTTCGTTCGAACGTCAATCATTGCAACTAGCTCACTTTCTTCATCTCTGTGAATCATTGTGGCATGTCTTTTTCCAATGTGTCCTGCACCGATGACAGCAAATTTTACTTTTTGATTTTCAGTCATATTAATTATACTTGTTAGAAGGAGTCGATGATTCCCCCTTCAATCATTTATTTTTTTTACTTCTTTATTCTCTAATTTATATTGCTCATTACTTTCTTCGCAAGTTGCAATTCCGGACGCATCAAAATTTAATCGATGTCCATATTCGCTCATCCAACCTATTTGACGTGCTGGGTTTCCAACAACTAATGCGTAATCGGGAACAGTCTTAATGACCACTGCGCCAGCGCCAATGAAAGCGTATTTTCCGATGTCATGTCCACAAACAATCGTTGCGTTGGCTCCGATACTTGCTCCTTTTCTCACAATTGTTTTTAAATATTCATTCTTGCGATTAACTGCACTTCTAGGATTCATCACGTTTGTAAAAACCATAGAAGGACCTAAAAACACATCGTCTTCACAAATCACACCTGTATATAAGGACACATTGTTCTGAATTTTTACATTTTTACCCAAGACAACTTCTGGAGAAACAACGACATTCTGTCCGATATTGCATTTTTCTCCAATGATACAATTGGGCATAATGTGAGAAAAGTGCCAGATTTTGGTTCCGCCACCAATTTGACAACCTTCGTCAATTACTGCTGTTTCGTGTGCAAAATAACTCATTATCTAAGGATGTATTTTTCAAAATTATAATGCGCCGTTGCCGTCCATTCTTCTTCCGGTAAGTTTTTAAAATACGCATACGTTCTCTTCAAACCTTCTGCTCTGTCAATTTTTGGTTCCCAATTTAAGATTGCTCTCGCTTTGGTAATATCTGGTTGTCTTTGCTTTGGGTCATCTGTCGGTAATCCTTTAAAAATTACTTTCTGGTCTGTTCCGGTCAACTCAATAATTTCTTGTGCAAAGTCAGCGATGCTAATTTCTGAAGGATTACCGACATTGACAGGGTCACTGCAATCACTTTGAAGTAAACGATAAATTCCTTCGACTAAATCATCAACGTAGCAGAAAGAACGTGTTTGTGAACCGTCACCAAAGATGGTTAAATCCTCCCCCCTCAGTGCTTGTCCAATAAACGCTGGCAAAACACGACCATCATTCAGCCGCATTCGAGGCCCGTAGGTGTTAAAAATTCTCACAATTCTTGTTTCTACCTTATGAAAGGTATGATACGCCATTGTGATTGCTTCTTGAAAACGTTTTGCTTCATCGTACACTCCTCTTGGTCCAACAGGATTTACATGTCCCCAATAATCTTCTGTTTGGGGATGCACTTCTGGATCTCCGTAAACTTCCGAGGTTGACGCAATTAGTATTCTTGCATTCTTCGCTTTTGCTAAACCTAAACAGTTGTGAATTCCTAAAGAACCCACCTTTAAGGTTTGAATAGGTATTTTTAAATAATCAATGGGGCTTGCTGGAGAAGCAAAATGCAGGATATAGTCTAGATTACCCGGAACGTGGATGAATTTAGTCACATCGTGGTTGCAAAATTCAAAATTCTCCAAGGGAAAAAGATGCTCAATGTTCTCAATTCTACCTGTAATTAAGTTGTCCATCGCTATGACATGGTAATTTTTCGCAATGAAAAAATCACACAAGTGAGAACCTAAAAATCCAGCTGCTCCCGTAATTAATATCTTTTTTCTTTCTGCCATCTTACTTCAAAACTGTTTTTCTACCGATAGAATTGTAATAAAATCCTCTTGATTTCATTTCTGTTAAATCGTAAATATTTCTTCCGTCAAAAATGATGGGTTCTTTAAGCAAATTCTTCATTTTATCAAAATCTGGGTTGACAAATGCTTTCCATTCTGTTGCAATTAGCAAGGCATCGCAATTCTCCAAAGCATCGTATTGATTTTCTACAAAAGTCACAGAATCACCGACAATATCTTTGACATTGTCCATTGCTTCGGGGTCAAAAGCAACTACCTTTGCTCCTGCTTTTGTCAATGCATCTATCATATACAAAGCGGAAGCTTCGCGAATATCATCTGTATCTGGCTTAAATGCCAATCCCCATAAGGCGAATTGCATTCCTGTTAAATCACCGAAGTAATTCTTCACTTTCTCCACCAAAACAACCTTCTGACTCTCATTGACATTCAAAACGCTCTGAATAATATCAAAAGTATAACCTGCATCTGCTCCACTTTTTAACAAAGCACTAACATCTTTAGGAAAGCAACTTCCACCAAAACCAATTCCAGGGTAAAGGAACTTATGTCCAATTCGAGAATCAGAGCCAATTCCTTCTCTGACTTTATCAACATCTGCTCCCACGAGTTCGCAAAAATTTGCAATCTCATTCATGAAGGTGATTTTGGTTGCTAAGAAAGAATTAGCCGCGTATTTGGTTAATTCTGCCGATTTTTCATCCATGATAATCAACGGATGTCCATCGCGAATAAACGGTTTGTATAATTCTGTCATTATTTTCACTGCTCGCTCGTCGGAAGTTCCAACGACTACCCTGTCGGGGTTCAGAAAATCATCAATTGCAAAACCTTCTCTTAAAAATTCTGGATTGGAGACAACCGCAAAATCAACTGTTGCGTTTTCTTTGATTTTTGCTTCCACCTTTTCTGCCGTACCCACCGGAACTGTTGATTTATCCACGATGACTTTGTATTCTTTCATCATCTTGCCAAGATCTTCAGCAACACCAAGTACGTAACTTAAATCAGCAGAACCATCTTCCCCTGGAGGAGTTGGCAATGCAAGAAATATAATTTCTGCAAAATCAATGGCTTCTTTTATGTTTGTCGTGAAAGAAATTCGATTTGCTTTGATGTTTCGCTCAAAAACAACGTCTAAATGAGGTTCATAAATTGGCACTTCACCGTTGCGCATTCTCTCGACTTTATTCTCGTCAATATCGACGCAAATAACTTGATTTCCTGTCTCAGCGAAGCAAGTTCCCGTAACTAAACCAACATAACCTGTGCCTATAACTGCAATTTTTTTCATTAATTCTATTTAAGCATTTACTTTCATAAAATCGGCAATACCATTGCAGATATGTGCCAATTGTTCTTCGTCCATTTCTGTGTGAATAGGCAAAGAAAGTACTCGTTCTCCCAACCAATCAGTTACGGGTAAATTAGTTTCAGCAGAACCAAAAGCACTGAACATTTTTTGCTTGTGCGCAGGAACTGGGTAATAAATCATTGATGGAATTCCTTTTTCTGCCAAGAATTGATTCAAAGCATCTCTGTCAATCCCTTCCAACGTTAATGTATATTGATGAAAAACGTGTCTTGAATGACTTCCTCTAACCGGCGTTTTAATTCCTTCGAATTGTGCAAAGAAATTATCGTAATAATCTGCTACTTTTCTTCTTGCATCAATGTAGTTATCTAATTCTCGTAATTTTATTCTCAACACAGCCGCTTGAATGCTATCTAGTCGAGAATTAACCCCAACCAAGTCGTGGTAGTATCTTTTGCTTTGACCATGATTGACAATCATTCTCATTTTCGCAGCCAATTCATCATTGTTGGTAAAAATTGCCCCACCGTCTCCGTAGCATCCTAAATTCTTGGATGGGAAGAAAGAGGTGCAACCAATATCTCCTAAAGTTCCTGCTTTTTGCTTGCCGTCTGCACAGTTATAATCACTGCCAATCGCTTGCGCATTGTCTTCAACAATTGCAATGTTATGCTTTTTTGCAATGGCAAGAATTTCTTCCATATTTGCAGCCTGTCCGTATAAATGTACAGGAACGATTGCTTTCGTTTTAGCAGTAATTGCTTCTTCGATTTTTGCTGTATCAATGCAGAATGTATCTTTATCAACGTCTACAAAAATAGGTTTCAAACCAAGCAGTGCAATAACTTCAACAGTAGCAATAAATGTAAAAGAGCTTGTTATCACTTCATCTCCAGGCTGCAAACCAAGCGCCATTAATGCAATTTGCAAAGCGTCGGTTCCATTTGCACAAGGAATGACATGCTTTACGCCAAGGTACTGCTCCATCTCAGTTTGAAAGGCTTTCACTTCTGGTCCATTAATAAATTGAGCAGATTCTATCACCTCGTTAATTGCCTTATCAACAGCAGGTTTGATTTTCTGATATTGCGACTTTAAGTCGACCATTTGTATATTTTTCATCGAATGATGTTTATTGCGTTTTTAAACAAGGCGTTAAAGATAAGAAAAATGAGTGTAAATTAATGAATCAACTCTTCTTATTTATTACTATTGTAGAAGCAATATTCTATTTTTATAACGTTTAATAACTGAACAATCTCGAATTTACTTTATTAAGAAGGATAAATCCGTAAATTTGAACAAAAAACGTTGATTCTAAATTAATATATGAAAGTAACATTATACATCGTACTTTTAACTTGTATTTTATCTTTTGCATCTTCTGCTCAGCGAAATGCATCAGACACAATACTCGCAACACCATGGGTCAGCATCAATTACAGTGCAAACGGAACGTCGGGTGATCTTTTTTCGCGGTATGGATTTCTTAACAATATTGGCATTTTTGCTGGTTACAAGACGAACAAAAATTGGATTTATGGTATTGAAGGAAGTTTCATTTTTGGAAATAAAATAAAACTAACTGGCTTATTCGACGATCTTGTTGACTCAAAAGGAAACATTACCGACGTGAATGGAGATATTGCTATAGTGAGAGTGCTGTCTAGAGGATTCAACGTCGGTGCAAGAGTTGGTAAGATCTTTCCTGTTTTTAGTCCGAATAAAAACTCTGGAATTTACACCAGTTTTGGCATTGGCTACATCGCGCATAAATTAAGAATAGAAACGCAAGACCAGGTAATACCATTATTAGAACTGGATTACCGTAAAGGTTATGACCGTCTAACTTCAGGAATTAATCTTTCTCAGTTTGTCGGTTATGCATTGATGGCAAATCGAGGAGCTTTTAATTTTTACGGTGGATTTTACATTTCTGAAGGTCTGACTTTTAACAGAAGGACCGTCTTTTTCGATCAGCCCAACACGTCTGTTCCAACAGATATGCGATTAGACATTCAATACGGTTTCAAAATCGGTTGGTTAATTCCAATCTACAAGCGTCTTCCCAAAGAATTTTATTACAATTAATGCACTTCCTCTACAACATAGGAATTCGGTTGTATGGATTTGGAATTCGAGTCGCATCTATTTTCAATCCCAAAGCAAAAGAATGGATAGTTGGGAGAAAAAACATTTTTGAGAATCTGCCAAAAGTCAATGGAGAGAACGTTGTTTGGTTTCATTGTGCATCTTTAGGGGAATTTGACCAAGGAATTCCGCTGATGAAAAAAATTGTCAATGAAGACCCAAGTGTATTTTTATTGGTCACCTTTTTTTCACCTTCTGGTATGAAATTCTATCAAAAAAGAGAGCGAATTGCTGACCATGTCATGTACTTGCCTTTAGATACACCGAAGAATGCAAAACGTTTTATCAACTATTTTAAACCGAAGAAAGCATTCTTTGTAAAGTATGAATTCTGGTATAATTTCATCGCACAAGCAAAATCACAGCAAACTCGCATTTACAATGTCAGCGGACTGTTCAGAGGCGAGCAAAGGTTTTTTAAATGGTATGGAGGTCTTTTCAGAAAGCTGCTCCAGAAGTTCGATTGGTTCTTTGTGCAGAATGAAAAATCGAAGGATCTGCTCTCTTCTATCGGAATTGAGAACGTTACAATAACGGGAGATAGTCGTTTTGACCGTGTTCTTGAGAACAAAGAACTAGCAACCGAAAACAAACTCATTGAACAATTCAAAAACGATGAAAATTTATTCGTAATTGGCAGTTCTTGGCCAGAAGATGAGGCTATTTTAATTCCTTGGATAAAGAAATTCAAAGGAAAGGTTTTGATTGCACCCCATAATGTGGATGAAAATCATGTTGTAGCAATTCAAGAGCAGTTGCCGGGTTCAATCCGATATACGCAAGCAGAAAATGTTGATTTAACGGAGAAAAACATCTTGATTTTAGATACTATTGGCCAATTAGCAAACGCTTATTCTTACGGAAAAATTGCTTACATCGGCGGAGGATTTTCCGGTAGTTTGCACAATATTCTTGAACCGGCGGTTTTTGGTTTGCCTGTTATTTTTGGACCAAAGCACAAACGTTTTCCAGAAGGGGAGG
>NVXU02000017.1 GCA_002734065.2 Fluviicola sp. | reverse complement strand
GGTTGCCACAATCATCAGTAACTGAATATTGTCGTGTGATAACAATCGGGCAAGTACCAACTTGCGTTTCTGCAAGCATAGCAACAACTGGTGCTGGAGTACAGTTATCACTTACGCCCGTTACGTCCGTTAAAGCTTGAAGTGGAACATCAGCAATGCACTGATAAGTACCAGCAACTGGTGCTGTTGCAACTGGGTCAACTGTATCATCAACAGTAATTGTTTGGGTTAAGATGATTTGGTTGCCACAATCATCAGTAACTGTATATTGTCGTGTGATAACAATCGGGCAAGTACCAACTTGCGTTTCTGCGAGCATGGCAACAACTGGTACTGCTGTACAGTTATCACTTACGCCCGTTACGTCAGCTAAGACTTGAAGGGGAACATCTGCAATACACTGGTAAACTCCATCAACTGGACCTGTTCCTAATGGGTCAGTTACATCGTTAATAGTAATCAACTGTTGAACAAAAATAAAGTTTCCGCAATCATCCGTTACTCGGTAACGTCGTGTGATGATTTCTGGACAAGTCCCTAAATCTGAGTTGTCATCCTCCCATGTGACTGTTGGAAGAGCTCCGTTGTCTGCCTCATCAGTTACAACTGTTGGGTCTGGAACTGGAACGTTTGCTGCACATTCAATATTAATTCCTGCTGGGTCACTTGCTGTTGGTAGAATTGCATCTCCAACTGTAAAGGTTTGAAAAACACTGATTGTGTTACCACAAGCATCCGTGATAATGTATTCTCTTGTAATGATTTCTGGGCAAGTACCCATATCTGATACGTCGCCACCGTCAGTAACTGTTGGAACACCACAGTTATCTGCCTCATCCGTTACTTGTAATGGATCAAATGCTGGTGGAGCTCCTACTTGAGGTGCTGGGTTTGTCGCCGTTGGGTTTTGAGTATCGTCAACTGTGATAACTTGAGTTACTGTAATTGAATTGTTACAAGCATCTGTTATACTCCATTGTCGTGTGATAGTAATTGGGCAAGTACCTGCTTGTGTTTCTGCAAGCATTGCAACAACAGGGACACTGCAATTATCTACCTCGTCTCCAATTTGTGCATTTGTTTGCGCTGGAACATCAGCTAAACATTGATATGCTGCAGCAGCTGGTGCCGTACCTGTTGGGTTTTGTGTGTCATTAACAGTAATGATTTGAGTAACTATGATTGAGTTATTACATGCATCGGTGATACTCCATTGTCTTGTAATCGTGATTGGACAAGTACCTGCTTGAGTTTCTGCAAGCATTGCAACAACTGGGACACTGCAATTATCTGCCTCATCTCCAATTTGTGCATTTGTCTGCGCTGGAACATCAGCTATACATTGATATGCTGCAGCAGCTGGTGCTGTACCTGTTGGATTTGTAACATCATTGATAATAACCAACTGAATTACATCAACAAAATTACCACAACCATCAGTAATTCTATACGTTCTTGTAATTGTTTCTGGGCAAGAAGCCAAATCGGAAACATCGCCAACAAAAGTAACTGTTGGAGGTATTGTAAAGTCATCCGCTTCAGTTGTGACAACATTCACATTTGCGGCTGGAACATTTGCCGCACATTCTACATTTATATTTGCAGGATTACTTCCCGTAGGTGGAACATCCACAACAACGGTCACATCATCTGTAGCTGTACATCCGTTAAAATCTACTGTTAAGGTATAAGTAGTCGTAACCGCAGGAGAAACCGTAATCTGTCCATTGTCTTGGACTCCGCCTGTTAAATCAATCGTACCTGTAGCACCTGTACTCCAAGTGTAAGTTGCGCCTTCATCAGGAGTAACTGGATTTGCACCAATTGTCACGCTTCCCGCACCAAAGCAAAAAACTTGATCCGCACCAGCATCAGCCGTTGTGCCTGGAGGAACAACAACAGTTACAGATGTAGAACAAGAATCTGTTCCGTTAGTATACGTTACATTATAAGTTGTTGTTGAAGTGATATTAACTGATTGATTAGGATTATCATTTCCTCCCGGAACATGCCAATAATCATAAACATAAGGAGCACAATTAGCAGCCGATACAATTTGAACATTGTCGATTCCCCAGTTATCACAACAAGCACCAGAGGAGTTATTCTGAATCCATTGAAACTGAGTGTTTGGACCAATAGCCCCTGGAGGTATCGGAAACGAATAATTATTCCAAGAAGTTAATGTTGGATCATTACCACCTACCGGATCCCAATAACTAATGACTGTCCATGTAGCACCACCATCGGTTGAATATTGAAAGGTAACCCCTTCATTCGGTAAATCTGGCCCTTCACATGGTGCTGCTCCACCTTGCGTAGCATAAGACATATCGAAACTCACAGTACCACCACAAGTAACATCTAGGCTAGATGTTGTTAAATTAGGTGTACCTGTAGAAGTTGAAGCCCAATAATAAGGAGTTCCATCAAGACTAGGCCCACATGCTGTTCCGACTGCAGCCCCACCAGTTGAAACCCAACCAGCACCAAGTCCACCAGAATTAAAATCATTATTCATCAAAAAAGAAGCTTGACCTTGTCCAAGCGCAGTTAATGCTACAGTACCACCATTACAACTAAGAGTAACTGGAGTAGTAGTATATGTCAAATTAACACTACAAGGTATAGTTTGAGACAAACTCATCTTGCTAAAACTAAAGCATACTACAAAAATTAATAACAGTGATTTCATATCTGATCGATTATAAATAAATAATGGTTAATGCACTTAATTGAAATCCCGTCAATTGGTCACCCTTGGAGTAATTCACATCGTTAAATCGTGAAAAAAGATTAAGTGCTCTATCTGATTGCCTGTCACAGTCACCTGTTATAGTGCTATTTGGAGAAAGACTAACTGATCGTGAATACTCTATTGGATAATCACATGTTTTACATTCTCCATTGTAGTAAAGGTCAATAACCCAATTTAGTTCAATTGTTTGATTTGTTTTGTTTGTAATTTGCAACAAAACTGATTCAAAATCATATCCAGAAGTTGGCTTACAATCAATGTGCTTATATTCAACTTTAATATTCTCATTCTCGATATAGGTTGCCCATTCTGTTGAGAAATTTGTTTTGGTTAATAAAACATTCGTTGGAATTTCATTTGATTGCGAATAAGAATTCGAAATACAAATAAATAAAAGCAATAAAGTAGGTAGTAAATTCTTCATTATCTGGTTTAATTAAATTAAGAATATGTCATTCTTCTAAATATAAGACACAAAGATACGAATAGGGTTGCTTTTATAGTATAAAAAATAGCTATTAATGAATATTCATAATCATTCATCGAACAAAACACGATGTTTGTCGAACAAAAAATAGGAGAGGAAAAACCTCTCCTATTTAACAAAATAAATATTGTCTTTTAATAGACTTATCTAAGAACGTTTACATGACCATGAATCACTTTACGCTCATCATTAGCATTAGTCTTGAAAATTATTTTCCATGTGTATGTTCCATCTTGTACAATTGGTACAGAAGCATAGGAACCATCCCAACCAAAATTAGTGTCATGAGATTCAAATACTATTTGCCCCCATCTATTAAATATTAGAAGGGTGTAATCAAATGGATCAAATCCAGAAGTGAATATTGGTTTAAACACATCGTTAAAAGCATCATCATCTGGCGTAAATGTGTTCGGCACATAAAAAATCAACTCTTCGTCAACATTAACAACTGCATAAGCGGTGTCTGTACAACCCAAAGATGATATTGCTACAAGCATCACACTGTAAGTTCCGCTCTCATCGTTAGGGAAAGTGTGCGTTGGGTTCGTCTCTGTAATTACTGCAGTTTCATCACCAAACGTCCATTCATAAGCAACAGCTCCTGTTGAAGTATTTGTAAAAGATATCTCCGTATCAAGTGTTGTAATCGACGTTGTAACTGGAACAAATGATGCTATTGGGGGCTCCTGAAGATAAATTAAATCCTCTATTGTTTCTGTTGCCGTACAGCCTAATATTGTTGTAGTTGTCAACGTTACATCATAGGTTCCTGGAGAATCAAATGTATATGTCAACGGACCACATCCTGTTAAAGTCACACCATTATTTATCTGCCAAACACAAGAGGCAACTGTTCCTTGAGTCGTAGAATTATTAATTAATGTAACCGTGAAAGGTTCACAATTAGGAACGTTTGCAGAGAATACAATCACTGGAGTAGGTTCAACGTAAACATCCATAGCGTCACTTGCGATACACCCATTTTGATCTGTTCCAATAACAGTATAAGTACCAGATGCCGCATTGAAAGAAATTCCATTCGTTACTCCATTATCCCAAACATAAGTTGTCGCTCCTGAAGCAGTCAAAATTATTTGATCATTTTCACAAACAGCGATGTCATTTCCAGCAAAAACAATTGGAAGGGGATTAACAATAATATCAACTTGATCTGAATCCACACAACCGTTTCCATCTGTTCCAATTACTGTATAAGTAACTGTTCCAACTCCAGGAGTAAAAGCAACACCATCAACAACGCCATTGTCCCAAACATAAGAAGTAACTCCTGATCCTGATAAGGTAACTGAAGCGCCAACACAAATCGTTTGGTCAATTCCTGCATTCACAACTGGTAATGGATTAACAATAACATCAACTTGATCGGTATTTACACAACCATTTCCATCGGTTCCGGTAACTGTATAAGTGACTGTTCCAACTCCAGGAGTAAAAGCAACACCATCAACAACGCCATTGTCCCAAACATAAGAAGTAGCTCCTGAACCTGATAGGGTAACTGAAGCGCCAACACAAATCGTTTGGTCAATTCCTGCATTCACAACTGGCAATGGATTAACAATAACATCAACTTGGTCGGTATTTACACAACCATTTCCATCGGTTCCGGTAACTGTATAAGTAACTGTTCCAATTCCAGGTGTAAAGGCAACACCGTCAACAACACCGTTGTCCCAAACATAAGAAGTAGCTCCCGATCCTGATAAGGTAACCGAAGCGCCAACACAAATTGTTTGGTCAATTCCTGCGTTAACAACTGGCAATGGATTAACATTGACAACCACTTGATCCGTATTTACACATCCGTTAACATCTGTTCCAATAACTGTATAGGTAACTGAACCTACTCCTGGAGTGAAAGCAACACCATCTACAACACCATTGTCCCAAACATAAGAAGTAGCTCCTGATCCTGATAAGGTAACTGAAGCGCCAACACAAATTGCTTGATCCAAACCTGCGTTGACAACTGGTAATGGGTTAACCGTTATAACCACTTGATCAGTTCCTGAACAACCATTTGCATCCGTTCCATTCACAATATATGTTGTGGTAACAGCAGGGGTTACATTAAAATTGTTACCTACTCCTAAACCATTATCCCATGAATAAGTTACACCTCCCGTCGCTGTTAAGGTAGCAGCAGCTCCAACACAAAGCGTAACATCTGGACCTGCATTTATTGGTGCATTTCCTGAAACAGTAACATTGGAAACCGCAGTGTTTTGACACCCATTAGCATCTGTACCTGTTACTGTATAAGAAATATTCACTAAAGGCGTACTTATAACAGTTGCTCCTATAGTTGTATTTAGATATGTTCCTGGTGACCATATATAATCTATTGCTCCAGTTGCAGTGATATTTACTGATCCGCCTAGACAAACAGCGACATCAGCCGTTGTTACGATTGGTAATGAATTAACCGTTACTGGAACTATCAATGATAATAGGCAGATTCCATTCGTAATATATTCAATTGAATAAGTTGTGCCTGCAACTCCATTAACTACCTCTCCGGTTGATGCATTAATTGTAGCACCATCTCCAGGTAATGGATTAAAAGTGAAAGTTCCTCCAGGTGTTCCTGTAACGGTTGCTGCATTTGCAGAACCAATACAGAAGTCAGTTGTTGTGAACGTTGGGTCATCCATTGGATTTACCGTAACGCTGACCATGTCAGTATTTGAACACCCAGTTGCTACATCTATAACCGTCACAGTAAAAGTTTCCCCATTAGCAGCGCCAACAACAGTTGGTGCTTGATCAGTTGAAGTTGTGATCGTCGATGCTCCTGATGTCGTCCAAGTCCAACTTGTTGCCTCACCACCAGTTTCACCTAAATTAATGATAGAAACTCCATCATCACAAATAGGGCTATCTTCAGTTGCAACAACCAACGGAAGTGGATCAATTACAACTGTAAACGTTTCTGTTCCCCAGCAATTTATCGCTGGACTTACATATTGGATTGTATAAACTCCAGGAGTTGATGCGGCTATATTTATCAAACCTGTTGAAGGATTAATTACCATTCCCGCAGGAGTTGCCGTAAAATTACCCCCGGCAACACCAGTTATAATCGGTAATGGATTTGGGTCATCCGCACAATATTTAAAGTCATATGTAAACGATGCATCTTGCAGGCCTGTAAATGTTCCTGTAACTGTAATTGGACAACCATTGCCATCCTCTACATCATAACTATAAACGTCACCATCTAACAACCCATCAATTGTAATTGTACCACCATTTGTAGTTGATGTATTAACAAAAGAGGCATTAGAAGGTGTTAGAGAGCCAATAACTATATTAAAGGATGAACCATCATTAGACGGGGCACCACCAGAAATAGTAGCTGTTGCCGTACCAGCAAAGCAATCAATAGTAGTTGTTGCTGTAATGGGTTGTAAAAAAGTAATCGGGTAAGCAGGCCCCATATCATAACATAATGTACCTGCAGCAAAATATGAAACTACACCAACTGTATAATCATACAACGTAACTGGCACGAAATAATAGGTTGTATTATCACCATAAATATTATCAATAGTCCACGGACCGAAAGGATCAGTATTGTTCCATTGCCCCAAGTAACAAGGGTCGTCAAAAATCCAAGCTGGAGCCTGTATTGTTGGTGGGCATGAATAAAGCAAAAACCACATTCCCGGAGTATAGGTAAAAGTCCCGTCATCACCAATATCATCTGGCGGAATAAAATCACCATTAGGAGTTAATACAAATTGATCCCCAAAACATAATTCTGTTTGATTATTAGTACTACCGACAATTGAACCGGTAAAGGAACCAGCATCGACGGGACAATTACAATCTGCTGGGTAATTAAATAAAGGAGAAGTAATTGTACAAGTAGGAGCAGCAGAAAAAGTAGCTGTGATGGAACAACCTGTTGTTCCGTCAGGGTTCAACCCTGGTAAAGAATAGGCCAAAGGACTTGTGAATGGTGGGGTAAATGATTGAGAATTACCATTACAATCTGTAATTGTCAATGTTCCAGTAGTTGGCGGACTTTGAAACCCTACAGTTCCAGTAATGTCAAATGTTCCGGGTCCAGGATTACACGCACCTATGTTAACCGTAATGTATGTCATGAAACATAGACATATTGGTGCTGTATATGTAATATTCATTGTACAAGTTGGGTCTGCATCAAAAAAAGCCGTAACATCACATGCTAAACCATTTGCATTTGAACCATTCAATACATAAGTTTCTGAACCTGCTCCCGTTGCATCTACAGTAAATGGTGCACTCGCCACAATCACTTGATTTCCATTACAATCTTGTACTATCAAATTACCTGTACTTGGTGGGTCATCAAAATCTATTTGACCTGAAATCGAATAAGTATCTGTTAAAACATCACACGCACTAACATTTGCCTCAAAATAAGACATAAAACAGGGAGGGTTAGTTACAATACTACAATCTGTAGAGCCGGAACCTCCAGTTTGAGTCAGCGTAATGTTTTGAACAACATTCGCATAATTAGTTATAAGCATTATATACACCTCACCTGCAAGAGCTCCTGGAATAGAAGGTGTTTCAGTATTCGTTGAAGAATAGCTACAATCTACTTGATTCCCGGTACCTAAAGTTCCACAATTCGCTTGTGCAGCTGTTAAATTTGCATAAGGTCCCCAAATGATGAAGTCAATATCGGAGCCAGCTGTTAAACTCATGTCAATATTACCATTAGTTGCCACTTCAAAATAATACCAACTTGGATTTGGCTGTGTTGACAAACAACCGTAGTTGTTACCTGCTTCAGAAGTTGTTCCAGTATTGGCTGTAAACGATGCGCCGACATCCGTACAGATAGGATCCATTCCAGCACAAGTTGCCCCTTGCGACATTGCGACATAAGGAGCTATTAACAAAAGAATTAATAAAATTCGTTTCATAGTAAGTAGTATCAAATGTTATTTGGTAATTTTTTCTTGGTAGATTTTCTTCTTAGCATTCAGCCTGCGTTTAATATTATCCATATTATCAAACCAGCCACTTTCGAGTGCCTTTGTTTTTTCTACTGAATCAGCATTGACAAGACTAATTTTTGTATCAATGGCTAAAATATTAGCATCAATTTTTTTAATCTCGTCTAAATAATAAGAATTATCATGAACTCGTTGCGGTTCTCCTGCACGCTTAGATATCGTAATTGGCTTAGAAGCACCTTTTTCTTTAGAAACAGATATGCGCTCTTTTGATTTTGCAGTTGGAGTTTTTTGCGTTTTTTCGATAGTTAGTTCCTTCTTCTCTTGAGAAACGGAATAAAAACTCGCAAAAATAAATGCAAGTATGGTCAAAGTTGTTTTCATAACTTAAGTTTAGTTCTATTAACCCTTCAACGTATTCAAAAGTGAAAGGTTGCCTAAATATACGACATTTATATAGACAAAAAATATTAAGCTTATGAAAAAGAAACAGATAGATTCAAAACTTACTCCTCCCCGTCTTTCTTTAATTCAAATTCTACCTGATTGATAAGGTAAACATTTGAATTTTCAAATCCATCTTTGGCGGAAACTTGATCCATTCTAAAATCATTCATTAACAATGTTACCTCTTTATTCTCCAGAAAGAAATCATTGCAGAATGAAAACAGAACATCATAACCCTGTATGGCGAATTTTGGCAAGTCTGTTTTGTAAGCAGAACGATACCATTTATTTACTTCGATTACTTTATCTTCAAAGTAATCAACGTGATTGGAGGTTGGGAAACTGAAGTGGAACTTATTCTTGTAAACGTTGCTAATATCTGTAAAACTCACCCATTCTTTCATACCATAAACATACAAACCTCCTGGATTTGACCTAAACGAGGATGCATTTAAGTTCTTCATGAATTTTAAAGCTGTCCCCTTATCACTTGAAGGCAAAACGAAACGAGACTTCGTTTTTCTACGGATATGAGAAGTGAAGCTGCCAATAGTTGCCTCCACCAAATTGGGAGAATCTTTCGTCGCAATCTCTTTGTATGCATCTCTAAAAGCTTCATAATTAGGCACGCTTTTCTCATCCAAAGGTTTAATCAGAATGATGTTGTCAGAACTACTCATACCATTGAGTTGTGTAGCCAATCCTTTCATTAAAGTAATATTGGATGCAACACTTGCATAAACCAAACGATTGTTTTCCAAAACAGCAATGTCAGTTGCTGCTGGACAAACCATTCTGATTCTATTCGTTTTGCAGAAAAGCGCAACTTGCATAATCTCATCCCTTAATAAAGGCCCGAACACCACATCTATTTCAGCAAAAACAGCTTGAGAAAGTAAATTTGCAATGACTGCTGAATCATTCTGCGTATCGAATACATGAATTTTGGCGTTTAATCCTAATTCTTCCAAACTGTCTATGGCCAATTTTGCTCCCATGTAAAATTGAGTAGAAAGATTAGAAACATACTTCGAATAATTCGGTCCATAATCCAAATGAAAGGGAAGCATTATCGCAATGTGATACATTTCTTTCTTTTCAAAATACAAGGTGTCCTCTCCATCAGGATCATACTCTGCAGGCACTTCTTTTATCTGAACCTTATCTATTCTTTCATTCTTCACTGGAATTATCAATACTTGCCCTTCTTTGACCTTTGTACTTTTCAATCCATTGATTTTCATTAATTCCTTTATTGAAATCATAAAGCGTTTAGAAATACTATACATTGTTTCATGAGCAAGAACGACATGTTTAATTGTTGTATCACTGAACGAAACAATCACTTCTGATTTAATATTCTCTGCACTAACAATGGTATCTATCACGAAAGGATTGGGTGCTTTTTCAATTACAGGAGTGTCAATATGCTCTTTTGTGTCAGATTCTGCAAGTTCTTCCTTTGAACCTGGAACTTTTATGACTTGTCCTTTCTGAAGTCCATCTGCTAATTCAGGATTTAAGGAAATCAACTGATCAACGGTGGTGTTAAATTTCTTAGAAAGACCGTAAAGTGTTTCTTTCTTCTTCACCTTATAATTAAAAGTCTCAATTTCTTTGGAAGAATCAGCACTTGTTGGAATGATGATTTTCTGACCAACCTTTAAGCCTTCTGTCAATTGAGGATTTGCATCCAAAATCTCTTGCGTTGAAACGCCGTACATTTTTTGCAGTCCCCACAAGGTATTACCTGCTTCGATTTTGTGCTCATAATACTCAACGCCATCAATCACAACCTTTTTTGCAACATCTGGTTGAGCAAATGTCATGGACGCGCTCAGTAGAAAAATAAAAAATAAAACTCTATTCATGGTTCAAAAATAATCAATTGAAATTTACAATAGCTATGCCAAGAATGTTTTTTAGCAAATTTTGTTTTTTTTAGATACGCCTACGGCTCTTAGATTCATTCGCTGCGCTCTTTGTTAGATACGCCTGCGTCCTTTAGACACGCTCCTTCGTCGCTCTTAGACTTGATTTCGCTTCGATTGTTCAATTTTGGAAGATGAAAAATCAAAGCAACAGCTAATATTCTACCAAGAACCAAATCTAAGAGCGACGAAGGAGCGTGTCTAACAGAGAGCGAAGCGAACTTGTCTCAATGGGCGCAGTCCGTCACTCCCACTCTATTGTCGCTGGTGGCTTTGAACTAATGTCATAAGTCACTCGGTTAATTCCTTTTACTTGATTAATTATTCGATTCGAAACTTTTGCTAAGAATTCGTAAGGTAAATGACACCAATCTGCAGTCATTCCGTCGGTAGAAGAAACCGCTCTTAATGCAACAGCATTTTCGTATGTTCTTTCATCTCCCATTACACCCACGGATTGAATTGGTAAAAAGATGGCTCCAGCTTGCCAAACATCATCGTACAAACCGTCTTCTTTTAAAGTAGAAATAAAAATATGATCTACCTCTTGCAAAATGGCCACTTTTTCTTTCGTAACATCTCCCAAAATCCTAATTCCTAATCCTGGACCTGGAAAAGGATGCCTTCCTAATATTTTCGGGTCGATGCCCATTGATTTTCCTATTCTTCTAACCTCATCTTTAAACAATAATTTTAGAGGTTCAATGACTTTTAATTTCATATAATCCGGCAATCCACCAACATTGTGATGCGATTTTATAGTTGCACTTGGACCACCAGTTGCTGAAACGGATTCTATCACATCAGGATAAATCGTTCCTTGCCCTAACCATTTTGCATCCTCTATTAACTTCGATTCTTCATCAAAAACATCGATAAAAACTTTGCCAATTGCTTTTCTTTTCAATTCTGGATCTGTCAATCCTTCTAATTCTGCATAAAACAACTCGCTTGCATTTACGCCCTTCACATTCAGTCCCATTCCTTTATATGAATCCAGAACAGAAGAAAATTCATTCTTTCGGAGTAAACCATTATCTACAAAAATACAATGCAGGTTCTTTCCAATTGCTTTGTGCAACAAAACAGCTGCAACAGTGGAATCAACTCCTCCAGAAAGCCCTAAAATGACCTTATCTGAACCAATTTCTTGCTTTAAATTATTGACTGTCTCATCTACAAAAGAAGCCGGCGTCCAATCTTGGGAGCAAGCGCAAATATCAACCAAGAAGTTCTTCAGTAAAACAGAACCTTCTGAAGAATGGTAAACTTCTGGGTGAAATTGAATCCCATACGTTTGCTCTCCTTCAATTTGGTAACCTGCTACTTCAACATCTGTGGTACTCGCAATAATTTTATAATTCGAAGGAACCGTTTTAATTGTATCACCGTGTGACATCCAAACTTGCGAATTCATTGACATTCCTTTTGTCAATTCGTTGGTAGTATCAACGAAAGAAAGGTTTGCACGACCGTATTCTCTAATTTTTGAAGGAAGAACCTCGCCACCAAAATTACTGGCTAAGTATTGTGCACCAAAACAAACTCCCAACAAAGGCAATTTTCCTTTTATTGCATCTAAATTTGGTTTAGGAGAATTCTCGTCTCTGACAGAAAAAGGACTTCCAGATAAAATCACTCCTTTTATATTTTCTGTCATTTCTGGACATTTATTCCACGGGTGAATTTCACAATAAATATTCTGTTCACGAACCCTGCGAGCTATTAACTGTGTGTATTGCGAACCAAAATCAAGTATTAAAATCATTTCATGCATACCGCAAAGATAGTTGGAATTCTGATTAAGTAAAACGATTTTATAAGAGAATGTTGAGTGAGAATTTAGCGTTAGCTCTTAGCCTTTGGCTTGGCTGTGGTAAAAACAAGAACTCTTTCTGTTTTATTTTCATTCAAATAAAACATTTTTACAAGAAAAAAGCGAAAAACCAAGCTAAAGGCTAAAAGCTTAAAGACAATTTGTCACAAAAATGGGCTTTGGAATAATTTATGACTAAAGAAATATTAAATCAGGGAAACTGCTTTTATAGCCAATTGATTTTACTAATTTTACACGTTAGAATTTATACAACACAATGACATTAAATATACTTCAAAAATTATTCGGCAATAAGTCCAATAAAGACCGAAAAGAATATCAACCATCCATAGATAGCGCGAACGAAGCACAAGCTAAACTTGCTAATCTAACAGATGATGAACTACGAGCAAAAACGTCCGACTTTAAAGAGAAAATTGCCAATGAAATTCAATCCTTAGAGGATGAGTTTACTTCTTTAAAAGAAAAAGCAGCCGATGCAAATACACCAATTCACGAAAAAGAGGACTTATTCGATGCCATTGATAAAATGGAAAAGACCATAGATGATAAAATCGAAGTGGTACTCGAAGAAATTAGATCTGAAGCTTTTGCCGTGGTTAAGGAAACGGCTAAAAGATGGGTAGAGAATAAACAATTGGTCGTTACTGCAACTGATTTTGACAAAGAAATAGCGAACTCAAGAGAAGGTGTTATCATCGACGGTGACAAGGCTGTTTGGGGCAACAAATGGACAGCTGCTGGTGTTGACGTTGAATGGAACATGGTTCATTACGATGTACAGTTAATGGGTGGTGGCGTTCTGCATAAAGGAAATATTGCAGAGATGCAAACAGGTGAGGGTAAAACCTTAGTAGCAACCTTGCCGGTCTATTTGAATGCTCTTTCTGGAAAAGGAGTCCACGTTGTAACAGTGAATGACTACTTAGCAAAACGTGATTCTGAATGGATGGGACCTTTGTACCAATTTCACGGTCTAACAGTTGATTGCATTGATAAGCACAAACCTAATTCTGACGAGAGAAAGAAAGCTTACAAGTCTGATGTGATTTTCGGAACGAATAACGAATTCGGTTTTGACTACCTCCGTGACAATATGGCAGGAAGTCCTGATGATTTGGTTCAGCAAAAACACAACTACGCCATTATTGATGAGGTCGATTCTGTATTAATTGATGATGCTAGAACACCATTGATTATCTCAGGACCAACTCCACGAGGAGATGAGCATGAGTTTCATCAACTAAAACCAAGAATTGAAAGCATCGTTTCTGTACAACGAAAATACGTAGCAGAATGCTTAGTCGAAGCGAGAGAATTACTAAAAGTCATCGACGGAGAGGTTGATGCTGGAAAAGATGCAAAAAAGATGCTGGAAGATGGAGGAATCGCTTTATTGAGAGCATTTAGAGGTCTTCCTAAAAATAAAGATCTTATCAAATATCTTTCTGAACCTGGAATTAGAGCGCACTTGCAAAAAACGGAGAATTTCTACATGCAAGAGCAAGGAAAGCAAATGAAGAAAATCGATGTGGAGTTATTCTTCGTAATTGATGAAAAAAACAACACCATTGAATTAACTGATAAAGGAATTACATTGATTTCTGGAAAGGACGATAAAGAATTTTTTATCATGCCAGACATCGGATTGGAAATTGCTAAATTAGAGAAACAAGGACTTGAAAAAGATCAATTCGTTGAGAAAAAAGATGAATTAATTCGTGATTACAGTATTAAATCAGAACGAATTCACTCCATCAATCAATTGTTGAAAGCCTACACACTTTTTGAGAAAGAAGTGGAGTACATTATCATGGAAGGTAAGGTGAAACTTGTGGATGAGCAAACAGGTCGTGTGATGGAAGGTCGTCGTTATTCTGACGGGTTGCACCAAGCAATTGAAGCAAAAGAAGATGTGCAAGTAGAAGCAGCAACGCAAACTTACGCTTCTATTACTTTGCAAAATTACTTCAGAATGTACCACAAACTTTCGGGAATGACAGGTACTGCCGAAACGGAAGCAAAAGAATTCTGGGACATTTACAAGCTGGATGTGATTGTAATCCCAACCAACAGACCGTTGCAACGGAAGGATCAAAATGATTTTGTTTTCAAGACAGCGAGAGAAAAATTTATTGCCGTTATTGAAGAAATTGAAAAATTAGTTGAATTGAAACGACCTGTATTGGTCGGTACGACAACTGTTGAAATATCTGAATTGTTAAGCAGAATGTTGCAACAAAAAGGCATCAAGCACAACGTTTTGAATGCAAAGCATCACAAAAGAGAGGCAGAAATTGTTGCAGAAGCAGGATTTTCTGGTTCGGTAACAATTGCAACCAACATGGCAGGTCGTGGTACCGATATCAAATTAGGCGAAGGCGTGAAAGAAGCTGGTGGTTTGGCAATTATAGGTACAGAACGTCATGATTCTCGTCGTGTTGATAGACAATTAAGAGGTCGTGCTGGTCGTCAAGGTGATCCCGGTTCTTCTCAATTCTTCGTTTGTTTAGAGGATGATTTGATGCGTAAATTTGGTTCTGAAAGAATTGCCAAATTAATGGATAGAATGGGCTTGAAAGAAGGTGTAGTGATTACCCACAGTATGGTCTCAAAATCCATTGAAAGAGCTCAAAAGAAGGTGGAAGAGAACAACTTTGGTGTTCGTAAGCGTCTGTTAGAGTACGATGATGTAATGAACGCACAAAGAAAGGCAATTTACAGAAAACGTAAGAATGCACTCTTTGGAGAACGTTTGGACATCGATATTGACAATATGTTCTACGATACAGCTGATTCAATTACGCTGGCATACCCTAAAGAAGATTACGAAGCATTTGAATTAGAATTATTGCGCGTAGTAGGAACACAATCTCCTGTTAGCAAAGAAGAATTTGCAAGCTTGGATGACAATACCATTGTTGATAAAGTGTATGATGCTATTCGAGCGAATTATTTTAGAAAGAACGATAAAATTGCCGAAAAAGCAATGCCTCAAATTAAGCATGTTCATGAAACAATGTCGGATAAATATCAGAACATTGTGTTTCCATTAACCGATGGAAAAAAAGAAATGCAACTAGTTATCAACCTCAAAGATGCTTATGAAAGTGATGGCAAAATCATTTCTACTGCTTTTGAAAAGAATGTAATTCTTGGGATGATTGATAATGAATGGAAGGAGCATTTACGTGAAATGGATGATTTGCGATCGGCTGTACACCACGCTCAGTATGAGCAGAAGGATCCGCTGTTAGTTTATAAATTAGAATCTTTCAACTTATTTAAGTCTATGCTAACACGCATGAATAAGGAAACGATGGAGTTATTGATGAAGTTGGACATTCCAACAGACAATGAAATTCAGTCGACTAACAAGGAGATTACGAGTCAAAGTAATTACGACCAAGCAGTTCCAACCTCTTCTAGCGAGCAACAAGAAATTGCAGGTCGCGAAGGTTACGATGAAGCGATTGCAGGTTCAGGTGGACAGCAAGTTAAACAGAAGCCAGTTGTTGCAGAAAAGAAAGTCGGAAGAAATGAACCTTGTCCTTGTGGAAGCGGAAAGAAATTTAAACAGTGTCACGGAAAATAATCGACTCAAAATTTGGACGAAATCGCTAACATATCTCTGATTGGAAGTGGAAATGTTGCTAACCAGTTAGCGTTCACATTTCAGCAAGAAGGGGTGAATGTTAGTCACATCTATAGTCGAAATAATATCACCGGCTCTGCACTTGCCTCAAAATTCAATGCTGTCTTTTTAGAAAATATTGAATCACTGCCCAAGCAACTTTGTATTGTTTGCGTTCCAGATGATGTTGTTACATCTGTTATCAATTCTATTGATAAAAACATCCCTGTTGCCTACACTTCTGGTTCTGTAGAATTAGCAAGCTTCAATTCTCGAAAAAACACAGGAGTTTTTTACCCTTTGCAAACCTTTTCTTTGGAAAGAATCATTGATTTTTTTGAAGTTCCTATTTTCATAGAAAGTGACAACGAATACTTCACTTCTACCCTCTTCAATTTAGCTTGGAAAATAAGCAAAGACGTGAATCAAGCCAATTCTGAAGAAAGAAAAAAAATGCACATTGCAGCGGTAATGGTCAACAATTTTACCAATCATATTATTCACCTTGCACAGCAATATTCTTCTGAGAACAACATCGATTTCAAACACTTGCAACCCTTGTTGAAAGAAACTGTTTTGAAGTTAGAAAAAACACTTGCAATCTCTGCTCAGACAGGACCAGCAAGGCGTTCAGACTTAGCTGTGATAGAGAGTCATTTGCAAAAACTCACAGGAAAAACAAGGGAAGTTTACAAAGTAATTTCAGAAAGTATCATCGAAACATACGCTAAGAATGACAAGTTATAAAGAAGGATTAAACAGCATCACTACTTTCATTTTTGATGTGGATGGGGTACTTACCAATGGTGATATTACACTTTACAAAGATGAAGTTGTTCGCACCATTAACTCTCGCGATGGTTATGCTATTCAATACGCTGTAAAAATGGGATTTACCGTTCTCATTATCACTGGAGGAAATTCTGAAGAAGTCAAAACACGACTGTCGAATATCGGAGTGCAAGAAGTTATTCTCAATGCAAAAAACAAGCTGGAAGAGTACGAAATTCTGAAAGAAAAGTATCAATTTGAAGACAAGAATGTTGTTTACATGGGCGATGACATTCCTGACTATCAAGTGATGCAAAGAGTAGGAGTTTCGACCTGTCCACAAGATGCCGCCGTTGAAATTAAAGCCCTGAGTGATTATCAATCACCTTTTTTAGGAGGTCGTCATTGTGTGCGCGATGTGATTGAGCAAACGTTGAGGGTGCAAGGAAAATGGTTTTCGGAAAAGGCGTTTGAATGGTAGGGGGAAGAAATGAAAAATGTAGAATGAAGAATTAAAAATGAAATAGAGGACTTCATTCCTCTCCCCTAATCAATGCTGAATAAGAATTTTATTTCTTGCAACGATTCCATTGCCTTCCAGTTGAAGGATATAATAACCAGATGGAAAAGAAGATAAATCAAATTGGAAATTCTGTGTGAAGTTTTCCGTATAAATCACTTGTCCCATCGCATTGAGAACACTAATTTTCTCGTAAGAATAATTGTCCGTTGCCACATGAACCACTCCAGATGAAGGATTTGGGTATATTCTCACGTCATTCTGAATAGATTGCTCCAAAACAGACACAATTCCACTCAATCCATAATTAATGGCATCTGGAAATTCTCCGTTTGGACCAATTTTACACACATACATCTCATTTCCTCCTGAAACAACGCCGGTAGAATAGCCAACAATTATTGCTCCGTTATCAGAGGTTCTAATAATTTGATTGACAGCGTCATCGTACTCATTGGCAATACCATTCCCTGCAAGCCAAGCAAAATTTGGCTGTAAAGTATTAATCAAAATATCATTTCCAAAAAGATAGGAGCTTACATCCCTTACAGAGAGACCTACATAATAATTATTCGTTGCGCTATAACCTGATAATTCTTTATATTCATAATCCCCTCCACTCATTTCAGTAAATTCTCCCCAATAAGATCCATTAAAATCCATGAGGCTATTGAAGAGGTTAATACCCACATTGTTCCCACCAGAGGCACCACCAACACATCTTATCACACCAGATTCTATCGCTACGTCATTAATCCAAGAGTTTTGGTAATTTCCATAGGTTGTGTCCCAATAAATAGTCCCGTTTTCGTGAATTTTGCACACCCATCCTTTGGTGAGTAGAGAATCTGTTACATAATAATGACCTCCAATAACGTAGGTAGAATCATCAATGCTCGCGATAGAAGTTGCAAAGTCATCTCCCAATCCACCGATAGTTTTAGTCCATAAAGTATCGCCGTTAATGTCTGTTCTCACGATGTAAATATCTTTGTTATCCGTTGGATTAGAACTGCTTTCACCAACCATTATTGCACCGGTATCAGCTGTCATTATAGCATCGTGAACTCTTTCCCATCCTGTTCCTCCGTAAGAATTCTCCCATTCTAAAACACCGTTGGTATCTGTTTTTACTAAGTAGAAATCAAAACCGCCAGTACCAATAGAGTTGGTGTATCCACATATATAAAAACCGAAACTTTTCTTGTAAAGAACACGCCTTCCAGACTCTGATTCTAAACTTCCATAGCTATTTGACCATAAGAAATTGCCCAATGAGTCGATTTTCATCAAAAAGGCTTGCGAGGAATTAGAAAAACTGCTCGAAGAACCGGTCACCACATAACTACTGTCTTCCAACTGAACGACCCCCTCTCCAAGGTCTATACCATTGTCGGTGTAATAGTTGAAGAAGCTAATCTGTCCGAAAGAAAAGTTAGCCCACACTAAAATCAATACTATTTTAATTAAATTGCCCATCTTAATTTTATAAATAATGATTCTCCATTTGCTTTCTTAGAGACAAAACCAACTACATTTTCTGTTGCTATGCCGATAGAGTAGTCGCTGAACCTCACACTGGCATAAATTCCGCCTTTCAACTTACCAAAACCTCCGTAAGACGCGTTAATTCCTAAATGCAACCATTTTTTTGGCTTGAAATCCAATCCTGCATATATAAATGGAGAATAAATCAATGTTGGGTACAACCTCATTCCAAAAAATGATTGTAATTTTTTTGGTGACAATGCATCCACAATCTTTCCAATTTGAATGAACCCTGGAAGTAAAACTGTCCGGTTTTTTTCTGTGCTTCTAATTCCTAAAGAATCTAATACACTTATAGAATCACCAAAAAGTGCGTTATCCCCTACCAGTTGATCTAAATTAAGCCCTGAAAAAGTGAAAGTTGTATCGAAGGTGTAAACTTGTTGTTTTTCATACATGTACGCAAAACCGACATTCTGCGCTTGAAATTGAATGTAAGCTGTGTTATCATCTTTTCCCCACTGTATAGGGATTTTAAAATCCAAATCTACTCCAAATCCAATGCCTTGATTAAACTTTTTGCTGGAACTTAATTCAACCGAACCGTCCATGACAATTTCAATGTTGTCACCGGCTAAGTCTTGGGTCAATTCGAAAGTTCGCAACTGCGCAGACGTTCTGTTACTGATGTTGTAAAAATTAAATGAAATATTCGATTTTGTTTTTGCATCAATCAAGCCAAAACCCAATTTCTGATAAGCCATGAAAGACATATTCGTGCCAGAAATGTCGATTGTCTCGCCTCTATACCTCTCGTTTCCATACATGGCTATGCCAAACAAGTCTTTCGAGTAAAGCATTCCAAAAAAAGCATTGTAGCCTCCTTTGACAAGAAATCCCCAGTTCTTTTTCTTAAAAATTTTGGTCTTGTAATTCCGGTATTCAATACTTCCTGCTCCAATCCCTCCAAAACGATTGATTGCACCGTGCTTTGCGAAAGAATTATCTTTAATGTCATTGGTGATTACTCCACCTCGAATAAATTTAGAAGTGATGTCTTTCTCAATTGCTGTGCTGTAATAATCGACTCCTCCATCGATAATTATTTCATGAGAAATCTCTGTGGTGTCATAACTGATTGGCAACAATTGTGCGTTTGCAGAGAAAACACTCGCAAAAGCGACTGCTAAAAGGATTAGTTTATTCAATTTATTTTTTTGCATCTTAGTAATTCTTCTCTAAAGAATTCTGTTTAGAATTTATTCTCCGTTGTAAATTTTGTTTTCAACTTGATGGCCAAAAATGCCCCGAAAGGAATGCTTTGTTGCTCCACCAAGTTTGTAATAGGGTTGATTGAGTTAAATCGGGTGTCCACAATGACACTTTGAACACTGTTAATATCATTGAGAACTGCTTCACTGAGAACAAATCTCAACTCCGAATTAGCAACGAGCAAAGCTGTATTAGCATCCAACGACCCTGTTAAAGAAGATTGTAAAATTGATGAACCTACAATCGAATGAAGAATAGCGCCATTCTCATCCAACAAGTGTAAGGTTATTTCTCCAGAAATAGGAAAAGAATTGCTTGCTTGGAGAATTAACTCGCCTGACTTAACCCTTGTTTTCTCAGGGTCTTGAACCAATGAAATTGCAAAAGTGTCTCTCAATTGTAAATTGTCAAGACCTATTGCCAATGGCATAGTCGCCGTCATTCTGATGCTCAATTTACTGTTTGGAAAAACCTCATCCCAACTTCCTGAGACATTGCCCCAAGGGTTCATTTGCATCGTATAACCAACCTTGTGTTTTTTTCCTAAATTCTCTAAATAAGCCTCAATATTGCTATTCGTGCTGTTAAATTCAATGACTTTTTGCGAAGGTGTCAGGGTACTCCATGAACCTGTTGCAGCATCCATGTTAAAATTGGTGCCAATATTTGGCCCGCTCAATGTGAGTACATTTCCAGCACTATTTTCATTGCTTACATTCTCAAACCTTGCTTGTCCGCTTACTTTAATGCCGTTCTCGATGTGAAACTGAATAACTGATGCTGGCAAATCGGCCGTTCCAGAAGCCACAGCATCCAGTGCATCAATGAGAACTTCCGTTGTGTCAGAAATAATTTTATTGCCAAAATATCCTCTAGCGTAGTTTACTTTCACGTCTCTAAAAGTGGCATCAATTCGAGTGATGTCAGAAGGTGTAATTGTAATATTTGGTCCTGCTGGGTCTGATTTTACATTAATTTGAGAACGAAGAAGGTTAAAATCTCCTCCCGATATCCCGGTCAAGTCGATTTGATAACCCGTTAAATCGATGGTTTCTGTAACAACACCATCTACTGCTCCAATTGCAGCAGGTGCATAATATATTTTTGAGAAAGTTGAACCATTCTTCGTTACTCCAGGAAGGTTAAACGTAAAGATGGCAATTGTTGGTAGAGGATTCTGAACTTTAATATCGATGAAACCACTTTTAAGAATAATATTCTTCAGTTGCACATCTTGAATATTCATGTCATTTTCTTCTATGGCATTGACAAAATCCGTACCTGCATTAACTGGCAAGGATGCAGCAAAAGTGAAGGTATTCTTCAAAGTTGTATCTGGAATGGAAATCAATTCAGAGATGTTGAGGTCAAAAAGTGTTCTATTTAAGTCCAATTGATAGAATCCAGCATTCTCTGAAAAGGTTGAATCATTCACGAGTTTATCCAATGATAAGGTATCACTAATCAAAGGAGTACTCCAATCACTTTCCCAGATTGTTTGCTCTTTCTTGCAAGATGCAAAAACAAGAGACACTACTAAAAACACTATTATTCTTTTCATACTTAGCATATAACGTAAAATAAGCCCAAAAGGTTGGCTAAATTAAGCTCTTTCTATAATCGTTGCATAACCTTGACCGACACCAATACACATACTCACTAATGCGTATCTCTTATTCGTTTTCTGTAATTCAATGGCAGCGGTATGCAAAATCCTAGCACCAGTCACTCCAAGAGGGTGTCCCAAAGCGATTGCACCACCATTCGGGTTGATTCTCTCATCGTTGTCTGCTAAGCCCATTTTTCGGGTACAAGCAAGAACTTGCGCGGCAAAAGCTTCATTCAACTCTAAAATATCCATTTGGTCGAGTGTTAATCCCGTTCTTTCCAATACTTTTTGAGAAGCATACACCGGACCGATGCCCATGATTCGAGGTTCTACACCTGCAACTGCCGCACCGACAATTCTTGCCAGTGGTTTCATATTGTGCTGTTTCACGGCATCTTCCGAAGCGATGAGTAAAGCTGCTGCTCCATCATTGAGGCCTGAAGAATTCCCTGCAGTTACCGAACCGTCTTTCTTAAAAGCAGGTCTTAATCCTTGCAATGCTTCTAGGGTAGAATTTGTTCGTATAAACTCGTCTTTATCGAAAATAATATCATCTTTTCTTCTTTGCGGAATGTTAACGGCAATAATTTCTTCTGCAAATCGACCAGACTCCATGGCTTTTGTTGCTTTCTGTTGCGACCACAAAGAAAATTGATCCTGTGCCTCTCTTTCGATGCCGTATTTCTCCACCAAATTCTCAGCAGTATTTCCCATGCCGTCCGTTCCATACAATTCTTGCATTTTAGGATTGATAAAACGCCAACCAAAGGAAGAATCGTGCATTTGTGCATCTCTACCGAAGGCTTTGGAGACTTTGGAGATCACCCAAGGTCCACGGGTCATGTTTTCGACACCTCCAGAAATGTAAATATCTCCTGCGCCGTCTTTAATTGCTCTCGACGCATTGATTGTCGATGCCATGCCAGACGCGCACAAGCGGTTGATGGTTTCTCCCCCAACTTGCCAAGGCAAACCTGCTAACAGTCCTGACATTCTTGCAACGTTTCGGTTATCTTCACCCGCTTGATTCGCACAGCCAAAAAGAACATCTTCGACCAACTTAGGATCAAAACTTGCGTTTCTATTCATTAATTCTTTGATAACAATGGCTCCTAAATCGTCTGTTCTAACAGCTGATAATGTTCCTCCGAAATTCCCAATTGGCGTTCGAATTCCATCTACGATATAAACTTCTTTTGACATGTGTAAAAATTAGATTGCTAATATAATCATTTGTCGGAGGATTGAAGGTTGGCTCAAGGCTGAAAATTCAGAGAATGGAAGAATGAGGGAGATGATTATTCATGTTTACTTGCAAAGTATAGTGTTAGTTATAATTAATTATAAACGATTGCCTGTCGTTTTTTACACTGATTTTGTGAGAGTTGTGGGTGAGAAATAATTTGTATCTTTGGAGGGATATAAGGAGGATAATCACAATTGTGATTATCATACCGTTGCCTGCAAGCACGAAAAAAATGACAGAACAAGAAAACAATACTAAAGATTTAAAATTTTATTCTCAAAAAGCAATTGGAATCGCAACCTTTATTGGCGGACCTTTAGCAGCAGGATATTTAATAAGAGAAAATTATCTAAGTTTAGACAAACCTGATGAAGGAAAAAAATCTCTTATAATTGGAATAATTGCAACAATAATTTTATTCGGTGGAATATTTATGATTCCCGAAAATATTATTGACAAAGTTCCAAATCAAATTTTACCTCTAATTTATACAGGAATTATTTATTTGATTGTTGAGAAAATTCACGGTACAATATTAAACCAACATAAAGAGAACGGAAACGATTTTTATTCTGGTTGGAAAGCAGCAGGAATTGGTTTTATATCATTAATTATTTTGCTAATTGGAATTTTCGGATATGCATATCTTTCTCCATATGGAGAAGAATTTGAAAAATACGATACTGAAATTGCAGTATTCACGAAAAACGAAACAGAAACCTTAGTTTTTTATGATCACATAAATACAGAAACAAGAAATTCTCTTATTCAAGAATTAGACAAAAAGACAATACCTAAGTGGAAAGAAAATATTGAAATTATTAAAACCACAAATGAAATAGAAAATTTACCATCAGAAATATTAGAGCAAAATAAAACATTGCTGAAATATTCAGAATTAAGATTAAAAGCATTTGAATTATTTAGAATAGCAATTAGTGAAGATACTGAAAAGTATTCTCAAGAATTAGAACAAATACATTTAGAAATTGATAATGAATTGAAAAAATTGAACTAAAGCCAGCAGGTAATAAAGTATAAAAATAATAGCGGAAATAGTTGTAAATATGAACATTGTAGTCCGCAACAACATTAGTCGTAAATTGAAAAAATCTGCTTCCGAAATCGGCTACTATTCTTATACAAATCGTTAAACCCCGTTCTCTAAAACTTCCTACCTCTTAACAATCAACGTCCTCGCTACTGTATTCTCATTGCGCGCAACCAAAACATACCTTCCAGACTCCAGATCAGATATATCAACAGTTGCATCATCTGATTTGTGCACCAGTGATTCTGAATATCCTTATTCTATACAATTGATTCCTTTTCAGGAGTTGTGATTGTTTGAGATGAAATTGTTATATTTATGGGGAATATACTTTGGGGGTGTGCTTGAGTGCATATCCGATTGTTAGCTGTAATTGAAAAATGAATATTGAAACTTGCATTAAATATTTAGACTACGTATCTCACGAATGCACTAGACATTTAAACGATGGAAGAGTAACGGATGACGAACTAGTTAATTTGATAATCGACGTGCAAAGATTTAAAGAAAAATGTATGGGGAGCGATTTACCTCATGAGATAAAATCTAAAATATCAGATATTGAGATGAATTATTCAATTAAGAGGGTTGAGAGAGGAACCTGGTATCTACTTGCTGCTTTTGCTTCATTTGGGTCGTGGGCATTAATTATATACATGAGACAACAATCAAAGCGAAAACAAGCATTGAATGAGATTAAGTTCGATACATCAAGACTGTCATCATTCATTCGGTTAAATTATTAATCTTGCGTTCGCGGCTATTGAGGAAGTCTAAAAGTGCTATGATTATAGTGTGGTGTTTATTTAAAAATAAAAGAATGAAGTTTTTCCTTATTATAGTTTTGAGTAGTTTGTTTTTCTCATGTTCTGTCAGTCGAATGTTAGAATCAACGGAGCTTAAAGACTACCCAGCACCATCTAAAGACTGGACGGAAGGAAATTGCCCGTGTGAGGAGGTGTCATTTTATTTAATGGAAGAAAAAGAACCTCCGGCTTGGTTTAACATCGAAGGTGAGGATATCTTTAAGTTATCAGGCAAAATAGATTCGATAGATGAAATTCCGCAGAATGTTGTAGTGAAAATACAAAATCGTGTTAAAAAAGTAAATGGATGTGTAGTGTTTATTGATTTGAGAGACTATTATGGAAGCGAAATGTTTCCGAAGAGGGAAAAGGATGAAGTTTATTTTTACTGGGGCAAATGTAAATAAAAACGTTCTCTAAAACCTCCTACCTCTTAACAATCATCGTCCTCGCTACTGTATTCTCATTGCGCGCAACCAAAACATACCTGCCAGACTCTAACCCAGATATATCAACAGTTGCATCATCTGATTTTTGCACCAGTGATCCTCTAATAGAATAGATTTCAACAGAAATTAGTGATTCTAAACCACTGATATTGATAACATCCGTTGCAGGATTTGGAAAGACTTTTAGCTCTGCTATTTCATTCTCGAATAAGCCAACCGGATCTTCCATTACAACGCGAATATCATCAATGTACAATTTAAAACCATCGTTCGTTCTATTCACAAAAGCAATGTGCACTGTTTGATTATCCAATAAAGAATCACTCAAATTGATGCTTCTTGACTGCCAAGTTGCCAATTCGTTGACCAAATTAAGAATGGTATCGGTAAAACTTGCC
>NVXU02000016.1 GCA_002734065.2 Fluviicola sp. | reverse complement strand
TCTGATCGAGTCAGTTGGCTTTCTTCATAATCTTTTACGACTTCTAATTTAAAGGCTTCGCTATAACGAATTGTTTTTACTTTATTCATAACACATTGTTTTGTGTCTACTTTTTATCAGGACGTGACAGAGTGCGGAGTGATGAGTGTGGAGTGTAATTTGTTTGGCAGTTCATCACTCCGCACTCCACACTCATCACTCTAACAGGAATCAACGTCTCCCTCCTTTAATTCTCCTCACCGTGCCAGAAGACGTAAACCAAAGTACGAAACCACTAAGAACCGTAATCAAACCAAGAATAGAAAATGCTCGGAGCAACCAATTGTTCATGTTGTCACGTCCTTCGTAGTCCATTGTGTGGGTCATCCACAGAAAATCAAACCATCGCCAAGCTTTGTGCCGAACAGTGATAAAGGATGCGCTTGATTTTGCGACATAGGCTTTGACCTCATCATCTCCTTTGTATGAAATAACATAGGAGGGGAGTGGTCCTCCACGAAATTCGTGGTGTTTATCAGTTTCTGTGATTAACTCGATAGATTTTACCTCCATGCTGGCCTTCATTCTCTCTTTTGCGATGGAAAGTGCTTCTTCTTCAGAAATATCGTTTTTCAATTTACCTGAAATTGCATCGTACAACTTTTCTCCATTAATCAAATAGAAAGGTTGCTCGTTAATGCTCCGAAGCTGGATGGTTGAGACCGAGGTTTTGGGCGTCAACTCATTCATTCCAATTAAGCCAGAAAAAACGGGCGGAGAATATTCTTCATTCTTAAAGTGGTCTCCGTGAATTTCGTCAATATCTGTCCAGCTGAAGTATAGTCCACTAATCGTCCAGAAAAGAAACTGAATTCCAAGAAAAAGTCCTAAATAACGGTGTGTCTTTCTTATTCTCTGCGCGTTTTTTATGCTTGTCATAATTTTAGATTTCTAAGTCGTAATGAGTTAACAATAACGGAGAAAGAACTAAAACTCATTGCTGCTGCTGCAATCATTGGAGAAAGTAACCAACCAAACACAGGAAACAATAGACCCGCTGCAATCGGCACTCCGAGTACGTTGTACACGAATGCAAAGAATAAATTCTGCTTTATATTGCCCATAACGGCTTTTCCAAGATGTATAGCTTTAACAATACCTAATAAATCTCCTTTAACCAGAGTTACCTCACTACTTTCAATGGCAACGTCGGTTCCTGTACCCATTGCAATTCCAATATCTGATTGCGCAAGTGCAGGAGCATCATTGATTCCGTCACCGGCCATTGCTACGACTTTTCCTTCTGCTTGCAGTTTTTTAATGACATTCAATTTATCTTCGGGCAAACATTCTGCTTGAAAATCGGACAGGTTCAATTCTTCAGCAACCGACTTTGCCGTTCTTTTATTGTCGCCCGTCAACATGATTACTTCGATGCCCATTCTTTGCAATTCTGCGATGGCTTCCTTACTTGTTTTCTTAATTGCATCTGTAATGGCAACGTAACCATCCACATTTCCATTCACAGAAATGTAAGAGACCGTTTTTCCATGCTCTTGTTCTGCAATAACCTTTGCATCCAAATCATCTGCAAGTTTTGCATTTACTTGCTCCATGAGTTTTTTGTTGCCAATAGCAATTGTTGCTCCATCAACGGTTCCAATTACTCCTTTGCCCATTACAGCTTCAAAGTTTGTAGAATCTTGCAAAGTAATGTTCTTTTCTTTACTCAACTTCACAATTGCTTCTGCCAATGGATGCTCGCTTTTCTTGTTCAAGGATGCTATGTATAGCAAGAGTTTTTCATCGTATTCTCCAGAAGAATTCACAACCTTCTCAACAGATGGTTTTCCTTCAGTGATTGTTCCTGTTTTGTCGGTAATTAGAACATCTACTTTGTTCAAATTCTCCAATGCTTCGGCATTCTTAATGAGAACACCATTTTGCGCCCCTTTTCCAACTCCTACCATCACTGACATCGGTGTCGCAAGACCTAAAGCACATGGACAAGCGATAATTAACACGGCAATAGCGTTAGCAAAACCAAAAACCATTGCATCTTCTTCAGGACCCAACAAGTACCAAGCGAAAAACGTGATAATGGATACTGATATGACAATAGGGACAAAATATTTAGAAATTTTATCAGCTAATTTTTGGATAGGTGCACGTGAACGACTGGCACTGTTGACCATCTGAATAATTTGTGACAATAAAGTGTCAGAACCTACTTTTTCTGCACTCATCACGAAAGATTTCGTACCGTTGATTGTTCCTGAGCTTACATTGTCATTAATATTTTTACTAACAGGAATTGGTTCTCCAGTAATCATACTTTCATCAACACTACTATGACCTTCAGTGACTTTACCATCGACAGGAATTTTATCTCCAGGTTTCACACGTAGTAAGTCGCCCAATTTAATTTTATGTATAGAAATGACTTTGTCGCCTTCCGGTGTTACCAATGTTGCCTCGGTCGGTGCTAATTTCAACAATTCTTTAATTGCACCACTTGTTTGGCTGTGCGCTCTCGCCTCCAATAACTGGCCTAGCAAGACTAAAGTTAAGATAACAGTTGTTGCTTCGAAATAGACAAAAACAGTTCCTGATTCTGTTTTAAATTGATCTGGAAAAATATCTGGAAAAAACATCGCGACAAGACTGAAAAGCCATGCGATTCCTGTTCCTATTCCAATCAAGGTGAACATATTCAGGTTCATCGTCTTTATAGATGTCCATGCGCGCTCATAAAACATCCAGCATGTATAAAATACAACTGGTAGAGAAAGAATTAACTGTACCCAATTCCATGTATGCTGTTCAAAGAGTTTCACCAATGGGTTTCCTGGTATCAATTCTCCCATTGCTATAATTAAAATGGGTACTGAAAAAAGAATTGACAGTTTGAATTTCTTTAATAATTTCTGGTAAGTTTTGTCCTCCTCACTTTCAGTGGGTTCCATTGGCACCAAATCCATTCCACAGATTGGGCAACTTCCAGGCTCGTCTTTAACAATTTCTGGATGCATTGGGCAGGTGAATTGCGTAGCAACTTCCAGTTTTGGTTGTTCAACTAAATCCATTCCGCAAACGGGGCAACTTCCAGGTTGATCGTATGTTTTTTCTCCTTCGCAGTGCATTGGACAATAGAAAACACCGTTGCCGTCAACTTTTGTTGGGTGCTTAGAGCTCTTGTCCTCATGAGAATGTTTATGATCGTCTCCTGAACTGCAACAAGATGATTTTTCTTCTTTCTGAGAAGACTCTATGACAACTAGATCCATACCGCATTTAGGACAAGAACCGGGTTCATCTTGAAGAACTTCAGGATGCATTGGACAGGTATATTGCGGTGCAACAGGATTTTTTTCATCAGTACTGCAACAAGACGCATCTTTTTTTTCTTGGCTTGGCATTTCAATGGTATAGTGCAGCCCTGCTTTCATTATTGCTTCTTGCAATTTTTCTAAAGGCACATGTGAGGACATTTCAACCTCAACAGATTCATCTTTTAGGTTTGCCGTTACACTAGTTACTTCTTGTAAATTGGAAAGTGCATCTTCTACATTTGTCTTGCAACCTGTGCAAGTCATTCCAGTAATTTTATAAGTATGTTTCATCATAATGATGTGTTTTAATTAACGTATGTAATTGTGTTCTAAATTTAAAATGTCGTTTCTATCTCCAAATTGCTTGTTAAAAATTTGCGAGAAAGAATAGACAAGAGCTATTTGTGCTCTGTGCTCATAATCTCCAAAGAAGATCCGTGTATAACCATTATTGATCATGTAACGATATTGTAATCCGACATCAAAATTTTGTCCGATGCGGTAAAATGCGTTAGCGATAATCATGAGCTGATCAGAATTGACATCTAAATTAGGCATCGTTTTATAGCCGGCGCCTAATGAAATTTGATAGTGAGGCCTTTCATTTTTTCTTTTCGTGTATCTAAGCATCGCAAAAAAGGAAGTTGATTCCGTTCTGGTATAGTCAGAATAAGTACTCAAGAATTTAATTTCTTCCCACCCAAAATTCTGGATTGCTTGAAATTTGAAGTCAATAAAATTAATTGGATGAGGTTTTAAATTAATCGTTGTTGAGAAGATTAAATTTTTGGTAGATGCTTCAAAATCGTTTGAGTAATTTGGTCTTTTAGTGAAGAAATTGTTATAACTCAGTCCAATTTCTTGCAAAATGTTTCTGTTCCATCGTTGACTTTCCGGAATTCGGTACACAATAGACATGCCGAGAGAATTCAACCTAAAATCATTGGGGTTGTAACTGTCGAAAAAGTTTTCTGCATGAATGGAAATGGTCAATTTTTTCTTGATAACTCTAGCATACTCTAGGACGTTGGCATATTGATCTCTTTCTGTATTTATACCATCAGAAAAAGGGTTGAGCGAATATACAAAACGCTGAGCATCATCATCCCGAAGTGTTGGAAACTGATTGAGTACTGTTTGTGCGAGCGTTCTACCAACTTTAAAAATGTTCTTCTCATCTTCTAAAAGCATGAAAATATTGTTGTAGAATACTTGTCCGAGGTTAGAATTTGCATCTGGAAATTGTAGTCCTAAAACAAACTGTGCTCTCCAATCGTTGTACAATTTTTGTCTTAAACTTAGTAGCAGCTGTGTATCTGAAAAGTCGGCGATAGCGCTTGATTCATCTGAATTGTTATAAAAATTTCCAGAGAATACACCTTTCGCACCAATTTCAAATTCGGGTGTTATTTGTGCGTTTGATATCAAATTTGCACTTATAAATAATATGAATAATCTATTTTTCATTTGAATGTGTCTTTTGTTGTAAATTATTCGTCCAATGCAATTTTCGGTAATTTATCATCACCGAATAGCATGTTTTTCATGTCGCCTTTTTTGTCGTCCATTTTCATGTCACCCATGTTATCCATGTCTTTCATTCCACCTTTTCCAGCGTTTGGATTAAGCATTGGATTTCCGGAGAATTTGGTAATAATCAATTCTTCTTCTGGTAAATCTTCATAAACCAATGCGAGCAGGTTCCCACCAGGGTAAAGTCCATTGTTGGTTACTTTTCTGACGTCATGATCGTGAAAAGTCCAGATTCCTCTATTGGTTCCTTCTACAATGATATCATAGGTCTTCCCTGGAGCCAGTGGTACTGTGTTTCGTTTCCAAGGATGTTCGAGGGGAATACCATCGTCTGCAACCATCCAAAAATCATGGCCGTGCAGATGCAAGTTGTGTGTTTCCGCCCCTGCATTGATTAATCGGATGCGAATATTCTCATTCTCCTTAATAAAAAGGTAGGGAGTAGAAGGGTAGGATTTGCCATTTACAGTAAACCAATTGGCTACGGGCAAGTCTGCATTGGATCTTCTGCTGTTTAGGTAAGGGGGTTTGTAACCACCAGCTAAACTTTCCATTAACTGATCTTTTGTATCAAAAACGGACCATTGTTCTGGTTTAAATCGTCCTTCTTTCATTAAAAAGCTTCGTTCTTTCATTCTCTCAAGCATACCGTTCATTTCATCACGAACATAATTGGTGTCATGAGCAGAATATACGAGCGTGTACTCTCTTTCATAAGGAAATCTTTCCTTAATTGGGTCATCCGGATTTTCAACGATTAAACTTCCAAACATTCCTGCTTGCATGTGCATAAGGGTACCCCAATGACAGTGATAAAAATGGGTTCCCTCAGGTTCTGCCGTAAATTCATAAATGAATTCATTGTTTGGCATCACAGGAAGTTGTGTAACAAAAGGCACCCCATCCATTCTCCACGGAACATGCATTCCATGCCAATGAATAGTATGGTTTAAGTCTGTTTTGTTAATAAAACGCACTCTTACTTTATCTCCCGCATTTACTCGGATTTCAGGTCCGGGAATACTGTCGTTAAATGCCAAAGTATGGTATTTAAATCCAGGTGCTGGCTCATGGATATGAATATCTATGTACAATTCAAATTCTTTCCATTCTCCATTCATTTTGAACGGCAGTGGTTTTGCATTTCGTTGCATATTCTCCAGTTTTGCTTCTTTTGCAAGTAAGTTACCCGGAAAGAGTAACATACCTGCTGTTGAAACAGCTCCAGTAGCGAGGAATTCTCTTCTTTTCATAAAGACTATTTATTAAATTTATTGTAGATGAATGCAAAGAGAGCACCGAATGTTCCCCAAACAAAAAACGAGGCTACAATTCCTAATAAGGTTTCTCCGATGGAAATGTCCATCCGAATGCTTGTGCTAAAATCTATTCCGTGAACTAATAAATTTCCTGATTGGATCAATGCTTCTTTCCCAAGGATTGACATTAACAAGAAACAACCAATGTAAAAAATGGATCCCATTACTCCCAATGTGAGCCCAACTGCTTTTGAATTTAACTTTTTCATCTTGCGCGAGTTTTAAATTTGTACTATAAAGTTCTATCAATCCAGCCGATTGCTTGTGTATTTTTATGGTTAAATTGTATCTAATTTCTCCCGATGCCCGCCTTCTTTAAATTTTGTTGGCGTTATGCCTGTTACTTTTTTAAATTGTCTTGATAAATGTTGTGGACTACTGTAGTTGAGTTCATAAGAAATTTGACTTATTGTTAGCTCATTGTATGAAAGTAGCTCTTTTGCACGTTCAATTTTTTGAAAAATAGAGTAGTTTTCAATTGTTCTGTTCTCGTGTGCAGAAAAGAGTTTACTTAGTTTCGTATAGTCAACACCAATATTTGTTGCCAAATAATCAGAAAATTTTTGTCCGTCTAAGGTTTCACTATGGATGTTTTGAATGACGAGTGTTTTTATTTGATTGACAATTTTGTCCTCAGCCGTTTGAATAATTTCAAAACCTTCATTCTTAAGAATGTCAGATAGTTTATCATTTTCAACATCAGATAGTTTTTCATTAAATGAAATGTGACCTAATTCAACGTCAAAAAAATTAAGATTGTTATCCTTTAACTGTGATTTGATAACCGAAATACATCGATCACAAACCATGTTTTTTACCGCTATTTTAAACTTTTCTTCAAACATTTTTAGTTAATAATCACCTTCTCAGTTCTAACTGTTCCATTTTGTTCAACTTCAATGTAAAAAATTCCTTGTGAAAACTCTGTTACATCAATGATTGACTCTGCTTCGTTTTTAACGTAAACTGTTTGAAGAACCTGACCAGTTGTGTTGTACAATCTGACTACTTTATTGCTTTGGTCTTTAAATGAAACATTAATCAAGTTAGTTGCAGGATTCGGGTAAACTGTGAATAAATTATTCTCTTTTTCAGAAAGAGAAGCATTGAATTCACCGATGTTTATGTTATCGATATAAAGTCTGTTTCCACCATCGGTAACATTGACTATTTTAATTTGAACGTATTGTTCTAAACGGTATGCATACAAAGAAAAATTAGCTCTCTTCCACTGTGAAGAATCAGGAATGAATGGGGTTGTTTGGGTAGGACCAGATACTAAACCATTTCCTGAGCCATAAAATACTTGATTATAATTCACCCCACAGTCTGTCGAAAGTAATACGATTAACTCATCGGAAAAAGAAGCGTCGGAACGTGCATAAGCCCAATCAAAAGCCATGTATAGGTTATTTCCGTAGGTTGTGAAATCAAGATAAGGGAGAACAATTTCGTCAGCAGAACCGTAATTTGTGTTGATGAGGTTATCAATTCTTGCAGAATAATTAGGAGAAACATAAGCTGCAGAGTCTAACTCCCATGTTACACCACCATCTGGATTATTTAGTGTGAGGTTATTAGGAGGGAAAATTCCTGAATCAAAATTCTCAGCAAAGGGGAGGGCAGCTCCAATTCCGGGAGTTGTGACATCTATGTATAAGTTAAACGTAACGCTGTCAGTTGTTACTCCATCAGATACGAGCAACTTTACAGGGTAATTTCCTACTGTATTGTACACAATTGATGGATTTTGAACGTTAGAATTATTTGGAGTTCCACCATTGAATGTCCATTGCCAAGATGTTGCGTTATTTAGTGAGATGTCCATGAAATCAATCGTGTTCCCGATGCAAACTGTTGGTGTTAATGTAACAAAGTTAGCAATCACAGCACATACTGCAGGTGCCGTGTATAAAGAGTCACAGCCCGTTGCAAGTAAATTTGTCTGACTCCAAATGTTCGTTCTAATGTTGTCTAATGTACTTTGTATTCTTAATTTTTGACCATTGGTGAACATGTTTTTACATGCGTCATTGGTGTAACTCATGTAGTTTTCTTTTTGGTCGTCAACATCCGGAGAATCATTGGAGCAACTGTTGATAACTGCACAATTAAAGCTTGGAGCATCTTGCGGAGGAGTATCGCAAACGTAATCTCCATCTGTACATAAATCCGTTCCACAACCATTATTAAAAGTATGATACAATCCGAACCAGTGACCAATTTCATGTGCGGCTGTTCTTCCTAGGCTAGAAGATGCCGTTCCAATGTTGCCAAAAACATTGTGTCTCATTACCATTCCATCTTCGTCTGGAGGTCCACCTGGGAACGAAGAATAACCTAAAACACCACCTGTAATTGACTTTACGATGTAAATATTCATATACATCGTATTGTCCCAAAAACTGAGCTGCTTGAGCATTGCTCTCTCATAAGTTTTATGATCAGCTAAGGATGTGAAAATTCTAACAACCCCATCAGTACAATTACCATTGGGGTCTATCTTCGCAAGGCAAAATCGAACTCGTGTGTCAACACCATTTCCATATCCATTGCTGCCAAGAATTCTTCCATAATCCTCATTCATTATGTCAATTTGACTCTGAATTTGTGCCAATGAAATGTTTTCTGAACCACCTGTATGGAGAACGTGTACAACCACAGGAATAACTTTAATACTGTCATTATTTTTTGTAGAAACTTGAAGTTGCTCAACACCATCTTGGATGATTTGCTCAGTCGCTTTAATACTGTTGTTATTTGTGTATTCATCAAAGTAACAGGGTGCATTCTGCGCTATTGCTAGTTGCCCTATAAAAAATAATAAGATTGTAATTCCTGTTTTCATAATTTATTTTGTTTAAAGGTTGTCTCTTAAATTGTTGAGCCAAGTATCTAATTCACTTTTTTCACTTTCTGATAAAATAGCATCAGAATGAATCAATGTATAAGATGATAATGGCATTTCTCCATTATTGATATGACCAATAATAGATTTTAGTTTACTTTTTTGCTTTCTAGAAGATAAATCCCCGAAAGTGCTGAAATTTAGTTCCTCTTTTCCTTCTTCTACATGTTCTTCTAGCATCCATGCGACAGGTTGTATTTTATTGTACCAAGGATAGTTGGTATTATCACTGTGACAATCGTAACACGAAGTTTGCAAAAGTGTTGCTAAGTTCTCTGGTGCATTGTGTGCTTTGATGAAGTCAGAATCGAGTACCACATCACTAATATTACGTGTTGTGGGGATAAACTGTATCCCCACAAACGCAATTAGAAGTACTAAAAATGTTCTTTTTAGTATTTTTTTCATTATAGATTGATTTTATTTTGAATCTCACCGCAATCAAGCATTTTAGCTCCCATGTATGGGTTCTCAATCGCTTCTGATTCACTGAGCCAAGTAGCACCTCTACCGCCATTTACCATAGGGCAAAAATCTTGGTACAATGCTTTTGAAGTTCCGATTAGAGTAATCATATCATTCATGTCAACACTGAGTGCTTCGAAATGCTCTCTTTGGTGATCGATTGGACTCTTTACGATATGTTCAGCTTGCTCTTTAGAATTCTCCATGATATCCATGTATTCTGTGTGCTGTTCACCAGAAAGTTGAGTCATGTCAAACGCTTCAAATGCAGCGAGCAAAGATTCAGCACCTTTTGCAGTTGCGTCTTTGTCATCTTTGGTTAAACCGTCCTTGATTTCTAAATAAGCATCAATGATTGGGTCTGCCATGTTGCTTTCTGCTCCAGCTTCGATGTTTCTATCTGCTGCTTCTGATGAACCGTGATCATGATCTCCATGATTGTGCTCATGTCCATCTGCTTCTTGGTGTGCTTCTTCTTTTGCTGCTCCTTCTTCAGAAGTATTGTCTGAACCACAAGATGTTAAAACCAATCCTGCAACTGTTAATGTTAAAAATAATTTTTTCATGTTTGTTATTATTAAATTCTTAAACTATTAATGTTGATGTCCGCTATGGTCATGTCCACCGTGATCGTGTCCGCCACTTTCTTTCTTTAATTTTTGATTCATTTTTTGCTTACGATCGTATTGGCAACATCCTGCAAGACCATTGTATGCTTTTTTGCTTGCTGTTACTTTTTCTGTATCGTAACCAGAATTTGCAATTGCTGCATGAATTTTATCCAAAGAAGTTTTTGCTGGGTCATAACTAACGATTACTTGTTTCGCGTCTTTGTTCCATACTGCACTTCTTACTCCGTCCACAGCATTTGCTGCTTTCTCGATAGTTGCTTTGCACATACCACAGTTACCTCTAACACCAAAAGATGCTAATTTATAACTTGCTTTTTCTGTTGTTGCTCCTTTGTCTTGCGCATAACTTGTTGTAACAGAAAAACTTGCTATTGCAATACTTATTATTAATGTGATTGTTTTCATGATTATTTTTTTAAATAAATATAAGATAAATTAGCGGAAATGAGTTCTTCACTCCCGCGTTATTTTTTAGTGAGCGTGCTCCATTTCAACTAAATCCATGTCGCAAACAGGACAAGTTCCAGGCTCGTCATACGTTTTTCCATCCTCACAATTCATTGGGCAGTTGTACATTGCTGCGTGCTCATGTCCGTGACCATCTGCCATATCTGCATGGTCAGCTACTTCTTCGTCGATTTGCTCAACAGCATCTCCTGCTGCTCCTTCAACTGCGTCAGTTGCATCAGAACAGCTTACTAATAGGAACGATCCAATTGCGATTGCTCCAACGATGTTTAAAAATTGTTTTTTCATCATTTATTTGTTTTTATTTGTTTACTATTTAATTGAGAATGTTCTCTTGCATTCTACTTTCATTCTTTTTTAATTCTTTAGAAGTCTTCTAATTTGTTCATTACAATTTGTATAACTTCTATGTTGATTTTATCGTCTAAGTCAATTCCAGCAAAATCAAAACCTAAATCACTTTTGTCTAAAATAAAACTCAATGTAAGAATACAAGAGTATGATCCTTGATCAAAGAGATGCTCTAAACGACCTTTCCCGTTGATTAATTTATTTGAACTTGAAAGTAATCCATCTACGACAAAATCCATTGGAGGATGACCCTCTATGTTGATGAAGTCAATGTCTAATTTACCTTTGAGGCTAATAATTTCATCCTCTTTTGTTCTGAAAATAGAATCAATTTTAGCATTTCCAGAATAAAGTGTTGATACATCTAACTTCAGTTCAAATTGAGCATCATCATAATTAAGCAATGCGTATAGGTTTTGAGTAACCAAACGGATAGAAGTGTCAGCCAATTCTCCGTTAATAACCACTTTTCCGTTTTCTGTTAGAAAAATGTTGTCACCTTTCATTTGAGCGCTGCAGAATGTTCCCCAGAGTATTGAAAATAGTACGATTAAACTTTTCATAACGTTTTTTTTAATTAATGGTTGTGATTATGACCTTGCCCATGAGATTCTTCTTGCTTTTCTTCAGGTTTATCCATGGGAATAAGTTCCATTCCACATTTAGGGCAATCACCAGGCGAACCGCTTTCTATCTCTGGGTGCATTGAACATGTATAAACACTGATTTTTCCAATACCTTCATGGGTATAGAAGGTTGTAATTACCTTCTTTTTGATGGTGAATTCAACTGTAAGCATAAAAGACTCGGTGCTATTAATAGAACCCACAAAGAATTCTGTTCCAACCTTGTCTAGTGTGTCTTTGAACACAGTGCCATTTGCATAAAGCAGACTGATTACTCCTACAATTCCTTCGGTAGAAACAGGTTTCAACTCTCCCTTAAACAGAAAAAACGTCAATTGATTTTTTTTCTGATAAAGGTTTGTAACCAATTCTATTTTGTACTTCCCAAGATCTTCAAGTTGCCCTCCATGCGGAGGCAATAGCTCTTCCATTGTTGCTCCTTGTCCTTGACCCCCGGCACCATGATTATGCTGAGCAAATGTAATGCTAGTTACAAACAGCACTATAATACACGAAAATATTGCTTTAATTTTCATCATTTTATTTCTCCTTTTATCGACCCGCATTTCGACATTTTTTTACCAAAATAAGGGTTCTTAATGAGTTTTTCTGTACTTAACCAATAACCACCGTTGTTGTTATCAGCCATTGGGCAAAATTCAAGATAAACAGTTTTGTTTCCACTCATCTTGATTCCTAACTGTTTAGCAACATCAGAAAGTGATTTACTCAATTTTAAAAAGGTGGCTCTTTGTTCATCGATGCTTACTGACTTGTCCAATAATTTCAAATCTTTATTCATTGATTTGAGAGCTTTCATCCAAGCATTGTGAGCATCGCCTAAAACTAGGCTCATGTCAACTCCTTTTAAGCTATTTTTAATTGACTTAACCGCTGACTTTATATTTGAGTCATCGTTTGCCAGTTTATCTTTTAGAGTAAGATAGCTGTCGACAACCTTTCCTAATTGGGTTTTAAACTTTGTAGGAACCTTCTTTTTGTCAATCATTACCATTGGCTCCATTTTTTTGTCACCAGAATCAGATTTATCTCCACCCATATCCATTCCGGCGTGACCTCCAGTAGAAGATTTACCGCCTGTTGGGTTCATCATGCTCTTTTTTCCTGCGAGTTGTGCAGAGGCATCAATTTTAAATACTCCGTTAGATGCAATAATTTCACCGTCTTCTAAACCTGTTTTTACAATGTAAAAATCTCCAGCATCTTCTCCCAGAATAATTTCTCGGTAAATAAAGGTATTGTGCTCTCTATCTGGAACCTTAACATAAACAACAGCTCGTTTTCCTGTCCAAAGCACAGATGATTTCGGTACTAAAATGACATCCTCCTGAATAGGTAGTTTTGAAGTAATGATACCATTCGCAAACATGTCCGGTTTCAAGTTGCCTTTTCTGTTTGGTAATTCTACTCGAACATAAGCAACCCGCGTTTTAGGATCAAGAAAAGGATCAATAAATTTAACTTTCCCTTTAAATAGCACTCCAGGGACCGATTTCAATTCAATCTCGAGGTCGTCTCCCAAGCGTATCCAAGGCAAGTCGTTCTCGTAAGCCTCAAACAAGACCCAAACTTTGCTAAGATCAGTGATTTCAAACAAAACGTCTCCTTCTTTGAAGTGGTCTCCGCGAGAAACCATTCTCATCATGACATATCCCGAATAATCGGAAAAAATATCGATATCCGTTTGCACTTTTCCCGATTTTTCAATTGCTGCGATTTGCTTGTCAGAGAATTTCCATTGCTTTAGCTTGTTTCTTGCTGCTTCCACCAAGTACGGAGCTGTTTCTTCGGTTTTTAGTACTTCAAACAATTCTTTTTGAGCCGTTACTAATTCGGTAGAATAAACGGTTGCCAATTTCTGACCTTTGTAAACTTTCTCCCCTGTAAAATTGATGTAAAGTCTTTCTACTCTTCCCGGAAAATGAACTGTCTGAGAATACATTAATCGCTCATCTGGCTTTACTCTACCCAACAAACGGATTTCCTTTTCAGGTTTTTCTAACTTAACTTTATAGGTCTGAATATCTGCCAATTTCATAGCGGCATCAGACATAGGAACTTCGTCAGGCATCCCCTCAGCATTTAAGTCATTGTCCATAGGAATTAAATCCATACCACACAGAGGACATTGTCCAGGACCTTTTTCCTGAATTTGAGGATGCATGGAGCAAGTCCAGATTTGATTTTTTACTTCTTCAGTTGTTTCTTCTTCCGTTACAGGACTCGAAGACCCCATTTTAGTCCCAATGAATATTCCAACGAGCAAAACAGCTACAATTAAAACCCATTTATTATTGATTATTTTTTTCATCTTGTTAATTTTTTTTAGTTGCCTGTTAAATAGTTAATAAAAGCAGCTGCTACGTTTTTATCTGCTCTTGCTTTATCTAATTCTAAAGCATATTTCAATACTTTTCTTTCCATTCTCAATACTTCTTCAAAATTTTTGCCATCTGCAGAATAAGAAACAATTAGAATGTTTAATGATTGCTCTGCAATGTTTAACTGTTTTTCGTACAAGTCAATTCTTCGTTTGGCATCAGAATAATCTCTGTAAGAACGTTCGAAAAGAATAGTCAATTGATTTTGCTTATCAACTTTCTTATTCTCAATAGATTCTATCTTATAGAGCGCCTCATTGATTATTCCTTTGTATTTCTTTCGATATAGCGGAATAGAAATTCCTATCATCGGCATAATTGCATCTCGACCATTGATTTTGCCTAAACTAGCATTTTCACTTTTGCCAATGAATGCGTAATCCAAGCCAACCATGAAGGAAGGAAGCCCTACTTTGTGTCCTACCTTTTCTTGATTCTGCCAGGATAACATTCGATGTTCTAATTCTTTGATTATATGATTCTGATTGGTTATAGAATCGAGCAAAGCTTGCTTCTGCATTTCCAAATCATCACTCCAAAGAATATCAGGTGTAATTATCTCAAACGTTGTAGAATCATTCAATAATCGATTGAATTCGATTTCAAGTGTCCATTTACTATCCTCTAGGAACATTAAATTGTTGTCCAGCTCATTGATTTCCAATTCTACACGGAGTTCATCTACTACGCTTACTTTTCCAGTCTCAATTTTAATTATTGCGAGTTGTTTAAAAGTGCTCAGAATTTCGAGATTCTCCTTGGTGATTTCTATTCCTTTTTTGATAAAGTAATAATTGAAATACACTGACTTCACATCGAAGAATAGTTTCGATTTTGCATCCTCAAAGCGTTCGTATTTTGCTTTTGCTGCTTCTACGAGAACATCTTCTTGTGCGTCCAAGGTTCCAAACCATGGAAACATTTGACTGACGCCAATTTTTGCTCGTTGAGGCCCCACTCTTGTCTCGATTGGTTGAATAAAGTAACCAAAAGATACATTCAAGTTCGGTAAAGTACCTACTTGCGGTATTTTCTCAAGTGCTGCATTGTAATCCAAGAATAATGATCTTATTCCAGGGTTATTTTCTGCAGCTATTTTTAAATAATCATTGAGTTTTGTTTGAGCGTGAATGTTACTAGCGCAAAATATCACAATAATTAGTAGGTGTTTAAATCTTTTTTTCATCTTACTATTTGTTTAAACGTTTTACTTTTCCTTCTTGCCACATGCAGTACAGTACTGGCATAATAAACATTGTCAACACTTCAATCAGCATTCCTCCAAATAATGGAATAGCCATTGGTCCCATGATGTCAGAACCTTTTCCTTGTGATGTCAGAACGGGTATCAGTGCTATTATGGTCGTTGCGGTTGTTAAAACTGCTGGACGTACTCTTTTGTTAGCGGCTAATAACACAGTTGCTTTTACTTTCTCAATTGTATCTGGCTTCTCTTTTTCAAAAAGTTGCGTTAGATAGGTTCCCATTAGAACTCCATCATCTGTTGCAACCCCAAAGAGGGCGATAAATCCAACCCAGACGGCGACACTTAAATTCACCGTATGAACTTGAAATAGATTCCTAAGGTTGATTCCTCCCACACTAAAATCGAGAAAACCAGGTTGACTGTATAGCCAAAGCATTATGAAACCGCCCGAAAATGCTACAATTAACCCTGAAAATATCATGGTTGTTGTTGCGACTGATTTAAATTGAAAGTAGAGAATCAAGAAAATCACTAACAATGAAATCGGAACAACAATCATTAATCGTTTTGTTGCTCTTACTTGATTCTCGTAGTTACCTGTAAAACGGTAAGTAACTCCATCGGGTTGAATGATCTCTCCAGAAGCAATTTTTGCTTTAATTAAAGCATCCGCTTCTTCCACAACATCAACCTCTGCTTTTCCTTTCTTCTTGTCGAAAATAACATAACTTACCAAAAAGGTATCTTCACTTTTAATCACTTGAGGACCTCTTGTGTAGTTAATGACAGCCAATTCTCCTAACGGAATCTGTGCCCCTGAAGGTGTCGGAATTAATATTTTCTTCAAGTCTTCAGGATTGTCACGGTATTCTCTGGCATAACGCACACGCACCGGAAACCTTTCACGACCTTCTACGGTGGTTGTCAATTGCATTCCTCCGACAGCAGAACTTATTACGTTTTGCATGTCTTCGACTGTTAAACCATATCGAGCAATAGCCTTTCGGTTGATTTCAATTTCGAGGTAAGGTTTCCCGACAACTCTATCGGCGAAAACGGCATCCGCCTCAACGCTTGGCACTTCTTTTAGTGCTTTCTCCAATTCATAACCAAATTTCTCGATGGTTTCTAAATCAGGACCGAACACTTTAATTCCCATTGGCGCTCTCATACCTGTTGCAAGCATTACCAATCTTGTTTCAATAGGTTGAAGTTTTGGTGCAGATGTTAAACCAGGAATTTTAGAATGCTTCAGAATGTCGTCCCAAATGTCATCAGGCGACTGAATTTTTTCCCTCCACTGGCGGAAATATTCTCCATCGTCATCTTCGGTTAACTCTTTGGTTGCTATAGACCTAAACTCATCAACGGTGTACTCATAAGTTGTTCCGTCTTTTAAAATAAACGCATTGTCATTGTTCACTTTGAACCTCATTTTGTGACCATCTTCATTGACCTTAAATTCAGGAAAATAGTTGATGACATTCTCATACATAGAGATTGGAGCTGGGTCTAAAGCAGAATTAACACGCCCCCATTTACCAACGGTAAGTTCAACTTCTGGTATCGAATTAAGGTGCCTGTCTAATTGCCTTATCACATTTACATTCTCCTCAATTCCTGAGTGAGGCATCGTTGTTGGCATCAATAAGAATGAACCCTCATTCAGTGACGGCATGAACTCTTTACCTATTCCAGGGAAGGTTTCTTCCATTGACTTCCATCCAGATGTGTCTTTCACACCGTCAGGCATAAAACCAAAAACCTTATCAAAGCCTAACCAAGAAAGCATTCCGAAAAGAATGATAAACATTGGTGCCATCAAGAACTTCCATTTATTCTCTAAACACCAAGTCAATAAACGTGTATAGAACTTAATGATCATCATAAGCACAGCAAGGATTATTCCCACCGTTATTGCTACAAAAAGTATGTTTGAAAAGAAGCTGTTTTGTACGCCGAGTGGCATCCAAATTTCAGAGATGAAATAAATGATGACAAATAATGTAATCACAATGTTAATTACATTGACATACTTCCTTTTAGTCTCTGGCCATTTGTATTCTAACAAGTTGTTGATTCCAAAGAGAATCAAAGCGATGGACAACCAACTACCGTAAGCAATTAAGAAGGTTAAACCGAGAATAATCATCAATCCATTCCAGATTTTACTCATTTTTCCTTTATCAAATCGGATAGAGAAAACGATGTGTGCAAAGGTTGGGATAAACAATATTCCGATGAATAAGGCAGCCAACATCGCGAATGTTTTTGTAAATGCCAACGGAGTAAACAGCTTACCCTCTGCTGCTTGCATGGCAAATATTGGTAAGAAACTTACAATGGTTGTAAAAAGTGCAGTTACTACCGCTGAGGCAACCTCCGAAGCACCATTGTAGATAACGTCTCTTAATTCTTTTCCGCGTTTACCAATGTTCTCTGGTAGTTCTATGTGTTGAATTATATTTTCGGTAAACACAACGCCGACATCAACCATGACACCAATAGCAATGGCAATTCCTGACAATGCAACAATATTTGCATCCACTCCGAATTGCCTCATCATTATAAAAGTAATTAGCACACCAAGGGGGAGCAAACTGGTAATTAAAACGGATGCTCTGAGGTTCATTACCAAGACAATCACAACCAGTAAGGCAATTAGCATTTCTAATGAAAGTGCCTCCTCAAGCGTACCGAGTGTTTCCTTAATCAAACCTGTTCTGTCATAAAAAGGAACGATCGTTACCCGAGAAACAGTTCCGTCAGCCAACACTTTTGAAGGCAAACCAGCTTCTATCTCTTTTATTTTCGCTTTTATACGATCAATGACCTCCAAAGGATTGGCGCCGTATCTTGCAACGACTGAACCACCGACAGCTTCTGCACCACCTTTGTCCAATCCTCCACGACGTGTAGCGGGGCCAAAACTGACCTTTGCTACATCCTTGATTCTGATAGGAACATTGTCATTGGAAATAATCACACTTTCTTCAAGATCCTCTATAGTTTCAATGTAACCCAGACCTCTAATTAAGTATTCAACCTTATTGAATTCAAGCGTTCTTGCACCAATGTCCAAGTTACTCTTATTAACAGCCTTCATTATCTGAGCAACTGTTACATTGTTCGCCTTCATGGCATTTGGATCAATGTCAACTTGGTACTCTTTAACAAAACCACCAATTGTTCCAACTTCAGAAACACCTTTAACGGAAGTTAAAGAATAGCCGACTTGGAAATCTTGAATTGTTCGCAATTCTTGAGGATCCCAACCACCAGCAGGATTTCCTAAGGTGTCTCGACCTTCTAAAGTGTACCAAAACACTTGTCCCAAAGCCGTTGCATCAGGACCTAAAGCTGGAGAAATTTCTTTTGGCAGAAGATTACTCGGCAATGAGTTGAGTTTCTCTAAAACTCGCGTTCGACTCCAATAGAATTCTACATCATCTTCAAAAATGAGATAGATACTAGAAAGACCAAAGATAGAGTTACTTCTAATCGTTTTTACTCCAGGAATACCCAAAAGAGCTGTCGTTAAAGGGTAACTAATTTGATCTTCGATATCTTGCGGAGAACGTCCCGGCCATTCCGTATAAACGATCTGCTGATTCTCTCCAATGTCTGGAATAGCATCAACTGGAACAGGGTCTCTTGGAATCAAGCCACCTCCCCAATTAAAAGGAGCCGCTGAAATACCCCAAACGATTAAGGCTCCCAAAAAAAGTAGTGTAATTAACTTATTTTCAAGAAAATATTTTATTGATTTGTTTAACATTTAATTAATTTATTAATGCAACCGATATAGGTTGGCACAAGTGAAAACACTTTTGCTCCATCACCTTTGTGTGGAGTCAATTAATAAAATAATTATCAGATAATAAAAACCTGATGAAGGACGGAGATGTCCTCATTAATCAGGGGAGGGGAGTAATGTGAAAAATTAGGTACTTTTTCTTCCGCGAAAAATAAGTTGTAAGAACTTAAAACAAATGCGGTAATAAAAGTCAACTGAGAATGACTTAAAGAAGTTTCATCAGCTTCAGAGAAATCGTTGGTTGAACTTAAAACAACTGTTTCATTGAAGCAACATCTTTCATTATCAATAGATTCTTGTCCATTGTTGCTTTTAGAAATTTGTTTTGCATTATTAGCACAGCATTCATGCTCTACAGTCACTTTTTTCTCCATTTCGCATGCATCAGCCTTGCTAAAGAAGCTTACTTGAGCGATTTTTCCTTCGCAAAAGTGAATATCCATAGAGAACCCCGTTGTCGTAAACAACATGATGAAAGCTAATGAAAGCGTTATAAAGCGGTATGTTCTGCTAATGTTTTGCACTGTTTTTTCAACTTACTAGGTGTAAATGTAAGTTATTTTAGGCATAGGTCAGCACAAAACATGATTTGTTAACAAAAAATTAATTTTGAAATTTTATCGTTTTTTGATTTTGGTTAGTTTCTTCCCTCACTTTCACTATCTTTGCGCAAAATTTCTATTATAAAATGTTAGCAGTAAATAATTTATCTCTTCAGTTCGGAAAACGTGTTCTTTTTGACGACGTTAATGTAAAATTTGTAACCGGCAATTGCTACGGCGTGATTGGTGCGAATGGTGCAGGAAAGTCAACCTTTTTAAAAATATTAACGGGCGACCAAGATCCAACAACAGGGCACGTAGTTTTGGAACCGGGAAAAAGAATGGCGGTTTTGAGTCAAGATCACTTTGAATTTGATGAATATGAAGTGTTGAACACTGTCGTTATGGGGCATAAACGCCTTTATGAAATAATGACAGAGAAAGATGCCTTGTATGCAAAACCTGATTGCTCTGATGAAGACGGAATGCGTACGGCAGAATTGGAAGGCGAATTTGCAGACCTCGAAGGTTGGAATGCTGAAACGGATGCCGCAACAATGCTCTCTAATCTCGGAATCAATGAGTCTAAGCATACGACATTGATGAAAGATCTATCCAATGATTTAAAAGTACGTGTTTTGCTTGCTCAAGCTTTGTTTGGTAATCCAGATGTGTTAGTTCTCGATGAGCCTACCAATGATTTGGACCTAAAAACGATTACTTGGTTAGAAGATTTCTTATTGGATTTTAAAAACACGGTCATCGTTGTTTCTCACGATAGACACTTTTTAGATACGGTTTGTACACACGTTGCGGACATTGATTTCAAGAAATTGAATATGTTCACAGGTAATTATAGTTTCTGGTATCAATCTTCTCAATTGGCATTGCGTCAACGTTCTGATAAGAACAAGAAAGCAGAAGAGAAAAAGAAAGAATTGCAAGATTTTATTGCTCGATTCTCTGCCAACGCAGCAAAATCAAAGCAAGCAACCAGTAGAAGAAAGATGATTGCCAACCTTGATATTGAAGAAATTCAACCGTCAAGCAGAAAATATCCAGGCATCACATTCTCACAAGAAAGAGACGCAGGAAATCAAGTATTGAACGCGGAAGGACTTACTGTTGCTTCAGAAGATGGAGTTTTATTCAAAAACATCAGTTTTGTTGTCAATAAAGGAGATAAAATTGCAGTGATTTCAAAAAATTCGCAAGCCTTGACCGCTTTCTTTGAAGTTCTTGACGGAAGCATGAAAGCAGATTCTGGAGAATTTATTTTCGGAACAACGATTTCTAAAGCCTATTTGCCCAATGAGAATCACCAATTTTTTGAAGAGAAATTACCGTTAATTGATTGGTTGCGCCAATATGTGCACACAGATGAAGAGCGAGAAGAGGTTTACTTGAGAACTTTCTTAGGAAGAATGTTATTTACCGGAGAAGAGGCCATGAAAACGGCAAACGTTCTTTCTGGTGGAGAAAAAGTACGCTGCATGCTCTCAAGAATGATGCTTGCCAAAGGGAATTTACTATTAATGGATGAACCAACCAATCACTTGGACCTGGAATCTATTCAAGCACTGAATCAAGGAATGAAAGACTTTAAAGGGACGATGTTGTTTACGTCTCATGATCATGAATTGGTCTCAACGGTTGCCAACAGGGTAATCGAGATTACGCCAAACGGTGTGATTGATAAAATGATGCCTTACGATGATTATCTGAAGGATGAGAAAATTGCTCAAATTCAGGAAGCGATGTATTGATTAATAAGTAGACAGAATGCAGGAGTTAAGAAGTTAAGTAGGAAGTTGATACCTGTTAACTTCTTAACTTCTAACATTCTTAACTTCTAATATTCTTAAAAATGACAAAATTCACATTCTCCGCAGAAAACCATTCTCAGCAATACATTAAAATTACTGCAGAATTCTCAACATCTTTGGATGAGACAATAGTGCAACTTCCAGCGTGGCGACCAGGTCGTTATGAATTGGGAAACTTTGCGAAATACGTACGTGATTTTAAGGTCTATGATGCCAATAATAAATTACTTGCAGCAGAAAAAAAAACGAAAGACAGTTGGGGTGTAGCTACTTCTCAGACTGATTCTATAACAGTTTCGTATTCTTTCTATGCAAATATTCTCAATGCAGGTTCTACCTTTTTAGATGCAGAACAATTGTATGTCAATCCTGTGAATTGTTGTGTTTACACGCAAGAATCATTTTTCAACGAGGTCTCTGTAAGCCTTGATGTACCTGCTCATTGGGAGTTTGCAAGTTCTATGGAGAGAATAGGAGAGGAGTACAAAGTTGCTAATTTTGATGAGCTTTTTGATTCCCCATTTATTGCATCTTCACAGTTGCAGCATGGAGAATATGAGTCCAACGGAACAAAATTCCATATTTGGTTCAACGGAGAAGTGAAACCAGATTGGGATCGAGTAATCAAAGATTTTAAAGCGTTTACGGAGGTTCAAATTTCTAAATTCACTGAATTTCCTGTGAAAGAATATCATTTTTTGAATCAAATTCTCCCGTACAAAGCATACCACGGAGTAGAACATCAAAAATCGACAGTGATTTCTTTAGGTCCTTCGTTTGATGTGTTTGGAAAGCTTTATAAAGAATTAATGGGCGTAAGTTCTCACGAATTATACCACACATGGAACGTGAAAGCGATTCGTCCAGTGGAAATGATGCCTTACGATTTCTCTCAGGAGAATTATTCTAAGTTGGGCTATATTTGCGAAGGCGTTACTACCTATCAGGGCGATTTATTCTTGCTAAAAAGTGGCTTTTTCTCAGAAGAAGACTATTTCAAGGAACTGAATAATCAACTGCAACGACATTTTGATAATCACGGACGCTTTAACTATTCTGTTGGAGAATCGTCTTTTGATACTTGGTTAGACGGCTACCAGTTAGGTGCGCCTGGTAGAAAGGTTTCTATTTACACCGAAGGTTGCCTACTTTCTTTTGTGATTGATACAAAAATTAGAAAGGCGACCAATAATAAATACGGCATTGATGAGGTGATGAAACGCTTGTACTTCAATTTAGCGTTGAATGAGAAAGGTGTTTCGGAAAATGATTATCAAACGACGATTGAGGCTGTTTCTGGAGAATCTTTCCAGTCGTTTTTTGATGATTATGTAAACGGCAATAAACCTTACGAATCTATTCTCACAGAGGCTTTAGAGAGCTTAGGTTTGGAGCTGAACCATGTGCCTTCTAAGAAGTATTCTGAGGGGAGGTTAGGTTTCAAGACACAATCAAAGGGAATCAACGCACTTGTCACAGCCCTTTATCCATCTGGCCCAGCGGACTTAGCAAAGCTTTCTATTGGTGATGAAATTATTGCTATCAATGATTTTTCTTGTCAAGGAGAGTTGAACAAATGGCTTTCATATTTTGACGATGACGCAAAGACAGTTACCGTTCTCCGAGACGGAAAATTGATGAATTTCACCTTCCCAGAAGTGAATAGAAATTTCTATATGACGTATTCTGTTGGCAAGCTAAAAGACTTGTCTAATGATCAGAAGAAGGCGTATGAGAATTGGAAAAGATAGTTTTAATAAAATAGTAGGGGTAGGTCGCGACCTGCCCCTACTATTTTATTAAAACTTATAGCTCATCCCGAAACTTGGTAGAATTGGAAATTGATAGATCTTCTGATTGGTCACACGATTCACGTAGAAAATATTCTTTCTATCGTATAAATTCGTGATTGAACCTACCAATTCAATGTAGTCTTTGTTTTTAAAAACGAATTTTTTCTTAATTGTTAAATCCAATCGGTGGTATGTTGGCAGTCTCTGACTATTGAAGGTTCCGAGAATGGTAGAAACTTCATTGGCATTCGAGGTTGTGTAATCAGAAGTAACCCCATTTGCAAATGGTTGATTCTCGTAGAAACCAGCAGTAGGAGTGAACGGTAATCCCGAACCAAAGTTCCAACGGATGCTAATTTCAAAATCTTTTTTCTTACCAAAAAGATAAGTACCTACTAGATTAATGTTGTGTCTTCTATCAAAAACAGGGAAATAGGTTGTGTCTCCATCCCATCTGATGGACTTTCCGTAAGAATATACCCCCCAGATAAACAATCGTTTTCCAGAATACTTGATCAATAAATCTGCTCCATAAGATTCTCCGTTTTCTAAGATGAAATCTTTCTTAAAGACGTCATCAATATCAGAAAACTCCGCAATGTCTGGATATAACTTGTTTTGATTGATGTTACTCAACTGTGTGAAGTATTTGTAGTATCCTTCAACGTTCAAAGAAAGTTTTTTGGTTAAATCATATTCAAATCCACCAATTGCATGCCATGCATACTGCAATCCATTTTTTGGAGTTTTCTCATTCTGATAAAGTGTAACAAAATTCGATTGAACGTTGGTCGGTGCGGAAAGAAGTCCGTTAAATAAATTAACAACATCTCTATCAGATGATGCTGAAGTGAAATTCTGTGAGAATCTACCACCAGATGCTTTCAAACGAAATTTATCTGTCGCATTGTACTTTACTCCCAATCGAGGTTCTGGAGAAATTGTTCCTAGAGAAGCGTAAACTTGTGTTCTAAAACTCGGTTGAACAACCCATCTTGGCGTCACATATCTGTAGCTAAAGTAAACTCCAATTTCTGTTGTGAAATTATTATCCTCTATTCTTTGTTTTGCTTCATTGAATGTAAGATATTTGGTGTTAAATCCGCTCAGGTTGATACCGTAATCGAACTGCGCTTCATCCTTTAAAAAATAAGTAAAGTCAAATCCTAAATCAAATCCACCAATTGAACTTGCTCTGTAAACAGAATCATCTGCTGTTACAAATTCATTGAATTCTGTGCTGAAATTACTTCCGTTTACATGTCCTTTAATGAAAATAGGAGAACTGCTTGGCACAAGCAAGAAGTTAATTCCACCACCGCTTTGTGTCCAATTAATGTCTGCAATATCATAAGTTACTTGATCTCTGTTGTGAAAACCAAACCCAGAAAACTTCGAACCTCCTTCACTTTTGAAAGTTAACTTTCCGTATAAATCGGTAAAAGCAAAAGGGAGTCCTGCTCCAGCGTTAGCGTTTCTATAAAGAGATTTTGACGTGTAATTTAGTAAACTGTGCTTTGCAGAGAAAATATAAGATCCAGGGCTTGCTTTACCATTTTTCCCTTTTGATAAAGGTCCTTCAAGAACTGCTTTCGCTAGAAAGGGAGACGCCGAAACTTTACCGCCAAAACTTTTTCTGTTTCCATCTCTGTAAGTGATGTCCATGATAGAAGATATTCTTCCGCCATATTTTGCATCAAAACCTCCTGTATAAATACTGGTGCTTTGAATCAATTCAGTTTCAAAAATGGAGAAAAAACCGATGGAATGAAAAGGATTGTAGATGGTCATTCCATCCAATAGAATTTTATTTTGAATAGGTGTTCCTCCACGAACATATAGTTGCCCACCTTGATCTCCAGTAGTAATAACGCCAGGAGTGATACTGAATGCGCCTACAATGTCATTCTCACCACCAATACTTGGGATTCTTTCTAAGCCTTTTTTGTCTAAGCGAATTTCGGAAATTAAAACTTGCGTAGTTTTTCTTTTAGAATCAGCACTGACACTCATTTCAGAAATATTCAGTACGTTATCTTTCTTTTCTAGGTTGAATTTCAAGGATGTAATTCCGTTCGCTTTTTTTACAGAAACATTTTCGGTCAATGTACGATAAGCTGCACTTTCTACTTTGACAATGTACTCTCCGATCTCTATTTTCGCCATAGAAAAGTAGCCATTTACATCTGTTATGGCCCCAGTTACAGCAGAACTATCGGCTTTTAGTAGTCGAACCTTCTCAAAAGGCATCGGTTCACCATCTACTTTATTAAACACAAAGCCTCTAATGGTTGCGTTTTGAGAAAAAGCCAATTGGGAGAAAAATAAGGAGAGTAAAATTCCGAAAAAGAGTTTCATAAGTTTAAATCTAGTTTTTAACCCTGCGAAGGTAATGCTTTCATTCAAGTTTGCAATGGATTTATTGAGGAACTATTTAAAAGGTATTTATTATTGAGTCAATGGTCGTTTCATTGTCTAAACTTGACGAAGCATTCCTTAAATAAGCTGTAAAAAAGATACTAAGATTTTAAGACATTAAGATTCGGTTGTTGTAAACAAATCTAGTCTTAATATCTTTGAGCGTAGCGGTCTTAAAATCTTAGTATCTTTTTTATAGCTCATTTCTCCCCTTCTTTCTACTCAATTAACACCATTTTTAATAATTGCTTTCGCTTTATCCCAATATTCATCCATTAATTCTAGTTCAGTTGTGGCAATATCTACTGAATCTTTCTGCATTAGTTCCTCCATCAATGTAAACCTCTTGATAAACTTCAGGTTCGTTTTTGCTAATGCATTTTCTGGGTTGACGTTGATGAAACGAGCATAATTAATTAAAGTAAAAAGTACATCTCCAAATTCCTCTTCAATTTTCTCTTGTGATTTTTTGCTAACAACTTCATCTTCTAATTCTTGCAATTCTTCTTTCACTTTCTCCCAAACATCTTCTCTTTTCTCCCATTCAAAGCCAATTCCAATGACTTTTTCTTGAATCCTAGCGGCTTTTACTAAAGATGGTAATGATTTTGGAACTCCACTAAGAACAGTTTTCTTTCCTTCTTTTAATTTGAGTTTTTCCCAATTAGATTTCACTTCTTCTTCAGTTTCTGCAACTGTATCACTGTATATATGAGGATGTCGATAGACTAATTTGTCGCAAATAGTATTTAGAACAGAAGTCACATCGAAAGCTTTCTTTTCTTCGCCAATTTTGCAATAAAAAACCATGTGCAAGAATAAATCCCCAATTTCTCCCTCCAAACCTTTGAGATCGTTTTCTATGATAGCATCAGCTAATTCGTAGGTCTCTTCGATGGTTAAATGCCTTAAAGATTCAATGGTTTGCTTTTTATCCCAAGGACATTTCTCACGGAGATCGTCCATTATATCTAATAATCGTTGGAAAGCTATAAGTCGTTGATCCATTTTTTTTATTGCAAAGTTAATATTATTCATATTTGCTTTCCTTTTCTTAATTTTACAATGTTGAAATTATTAATCGTCATATTATTTATTGCTTCCTCTTGTTTTTCCCAAACGAAGAATGATGTATGGATAGACGGTCGAGCAAAACTCGGTTTTCTTGCTGCACATAGTAGTGTAATGGGACATTTGGCAAGGCAACATGCAAAAAGCGCAGAATTAGGTGTCACTTTTCAGACAAAAGGGAAGAAGCAATGGCACAAGGCATACAATTATCCAACAATGAGTCTCACTGCATTTTATAGCACCGTTGGAAATCGAGAAATATTAGGAAGTTACGTCGGTATTTTTGGCTCAATGAATTTACCTCTAGTTAAGCGAAAACATTACTGTTTTTCTGCAAAAATTGCTGCAGGAATGGCTTATACAAACAAAGTGTATAATTCTGAGACGAACATTCTAAATGTTGCTGTCAGTACCAATTTTAATTCGAGAATAACGATGGGGATTGATAATCAATTCACTTTTGGTAATCACAGTTATACCTTTGGAATTGATGCTTCTCATTTTTCTAATGCAGCCATAAAAACGCCTAATTTGGGCATAAATATGCTATTTATTAGTCTAGGTTATAGGTATAGAATTAAGCAAAATATAGACACCATTCAAGTAGAAATTAGAAAAGAGAAATATTGGGAATATGGAGTGCTCGGTATTCTTTCCGTAAAAGAGACATTTCCTACGGGAGCTCAAAAATATCCTGTTTATGGAGTAAATTTGTTTGGAAGACGTTTTTTTGGACAGAAAACGGGTATGGAAGTCTCTTTGGATTTTATTTCGAAACAAATAATCAAAATTTACCAAGATGACGTTCCAAAAACACAAGCAGAAATTTTGCAAATTGGTGCGTTTGTTGGTTTCATTCTCCCTTTTGATCGCTTTCACTTAATCACTGGCATGGGTGTTTATATAAAAGACAAGTACCAGCCAGAAGATGCGTTCTATCATAGAGTAGGGATGAGGTACGTTATGGATAATGGGATACAGCTAAACTTGGTGCTAAAATCGCATTGGGCAAGGGCAGATTATACAGAATTTGGAATAGGTTATACATTTAAAAGATGAAAAAATTAGTATTCTTCTTGCTATTAGCTGTTGTTTTTTCTTGTAAGAAAGCAGAAGATAGGTCTTGCTTTAAAGTAGTTGGCGACATAACGTCTAAAGAGATTTTATTGGGTAATTTTAATAAAATGTACATGGGGCCGCACTTGAAATATGTTCTAGTGCAAGATTCTGTGAATAAAGTTGTACTAATTGGGGGAAAGAACCTCCTTAACTTCGTTGAGACCAAGGTTGAATCAAGCTTATTAACGATTAATAATAATAATAAGTGTAATTTTTTTAGATCGTATAGTAAGATCATCACGGTAGAGATACATTATATTAATGTCATTAACATTGATTTTGAAGGAACTGAAAAGGTGGAGTCTCGCAATCAAATGCAAACTAATTATCTGACATTAACAATTACTAATGGTGCGGGAGAATTTAACCTTAATATCAATGCACTCAGCTTAAATCTAGTTGTCTCTAAAGGCTGGGGGAATTATAATTTGAATGGTCAAGTAAATTTCTTAAAGATTAATGCTAGAAACAATAGTTTTGGAGAAAGTTATGGTTTAAGTGTTGCAGATTCGATTCATGTAGTCTCAAATTCTTCTGAAACCATTAAAATAAACGCAGACAACTGTTTTTTGCGCTCTGAGACGAATATAAGCGGAGATATTTGGTACAAAGGCAGTCCAATCTCAATTGTGCATAATTCTTATGGAGATGGCACGCTTTTGGATAAAAATTAGTAACTTTAGTAAAAAACACAGTGAATTATGAAATTAATTCTTATTTCCATCAGTTTACTTGCTCTCGCATTTGCGGGAATAGCAATAAAAATATGGGCAAAAAAGGACGGTAAATTTGCAGGAACTTGTGCCAGTAACAATCCATTGCTTCAAGAAGAAGGAGCAAGTTGTGGTCTCTGCGGAGCAAAACCAGAAGAGCAATGCAAAAATTAAGTTAGCGTGTAATTTTGTTCAATTACTTTTTTTTTAACAAAAGAAAGAGCAAGAGATAATTGCTCACTTCTTGACAAATTGGTATTGTCAATTTCTATGGCATCATTGGTTTTTATAAGTGGACTTTCTTCTCTATGACTATCAATGTAGTCGCGTTGGATTAGATTTTTTTGAACCGCTTCTAGTGTCGTTTCGAACCCTCTTTTCACCAATTCATCATATCTTCTTTGCGTACGTGTTGCAACTTCTGCAGTAATAAAAAACTTGAGTTCAGCATTTGGAAATACAACTGAACCTATGTCTCGACCATCCATTATTACACCGCCTTTTTCTCCCATTATTCTTTGTTCTAAGACTAACTTCTCGCGCACTTCTCTTAATTCTGCCACTTTGGAAACGTAAGATGACACAACCGGGGTTCTAATTTCTTCTGCAACATTTTGTCCATTGAGAATTAATTCTGGAGTGTTGGTGTCCGTATTTAACTCAAAATGTAGGTTGATTTTAGAGAGTTGTGAAATTAATCCACTAGAATCTAAGTCGTTATTTGAAATGTAGTTGTTGCGCAATGCAAAAAGCGTTACAGCCCTATACATTGCTCCAGAATCTACAAATAGATAATTCAATTCTTTTGCGAGTTCTTTTGCGAGAGTACTCTTCCCACAGGAAGAATAACCATCAATAGCTATTGTTATTTTCTTATCCGAACTCATTAATCAAAGATAATGGATTTATTTGAACAAAAAAAGGTGCTACAAATAAATGTAGCACCTTTTAAAATTTATTTTTCTACTCCTTAGAAGTGGAAAGTAATTCTTAAGCTACCAGCTGGTCCGAAAACACTGTTCACATTGTCAGTATCAACTCCAAAACTAGAAGACTTATTTCCTTCCATTGTTCTTTCAGTAATTTGCTCAACAGTTGCACCGTTAGCTAAACCTTCAACTTCGTAAGTTGTAGTAGAAGCTCCTTGGCTAGAGAAAACTAATCCCCATCCAAACTCACCACCTACAGCCAATCTTGGCAATACGAAGTACTCAGCACCGATAAATCCTCTAACACCGATTCCAAATCCTAAACCACTTTTCCATTCAGTGATACGACCTGTCGTAGGGTTACCTTGACCATCAGTACCAGCAGTTAAAGATGTTCCACCATTACCTCCAGTGAAGTCATCAGCAGGAGCAACGTTAACATCAATAGCAGAAGTAGATGCTGTTAAAGCATTACCATAAGTGTATTTGTTTTTCATTGAGTTAATGTTGAATCCTAATTCAGCACCGTAGAAACCTTGAAGACGTCCAAAACCTCTTCTCTTTTCTATTCCAACACCGATTCCGATATTTGTCATACCGTATTTCGCTGTGTTCTCTACTTCTGCAGCGTTCGTAGGCCAAGTAGAAGGAAGAGGATTAACAGAACGGTCAGTGACCATTACTTTTTCTCCGTTTCCACCAAATCCAAGTCTAACAGATGCGCGATACGCTGTGTTAGCATCAACAAAATACTTCCCAGTAATTGTTTGATTTGCTGTTAGGAAATTCCATGTTGGAGCAGTGTTAAGACCGTTTCCTCCGATGAAATTACCGAAATAATTTAAAAATGGTGTAGCATCAATGCTAATAGCCCAATCTTCTGCCTCTGGCAAAAAAGACTCACCTTTCTTTGACGTTAAATCTTGAGCGAATAAAGAAGTACTTCCTAGTACTACTGCTACTGCTAAAATTGACTTTTTCATAAAAATTTAATTTTTGGTTTAGGTAAATATACTCATCTTTTTTGGAAAGGTTTCAAAAAAAGTATTCACATTTGATAGTTAATAACATTCAACTAGCCTCAATCCCTTTAACGTAAAGGGAAAGGTCATTTTTTCCATTTGGATAAATTTGTTGATAAAGTGATAACATTATTAAACCCAGCACGAGAATAGATGACAAATCCATAGTCTAAACTGAATTTTGAGAAGTGAAATCCAGCACCAAAAGAGAAGCCCGCAAGACCTGAGCGTTGCTCAAGAGCCAATTCCTTTCTTCTGTAATAATCAAAACCAATTCTTAAATCGATGTTCTTCGTAACAATAACTTCCAATTGATACGTGAAATGATTCGCCAACTTCTCAAAAAAGCCTGCTCGTTTTACAGGAATAGTATCTCCTGTTAGGGGGTCAATAGTAGGTTGCAAATTTGGATCATCATAAGTAATGTCCCACTTGTTTAGGTGATGCGCTAATAAAGAAAACCTAAAAGGTGCGTGTTTTAACTTATAAGAAACAGCCATCTGAATTTCTGTTGGCAGTAATGCTCTGTTGCCATCAACATAACTTTTAAACTGATAACCTACGTTTTTTGCAAGTAAAGTCACTAGAAATTCTTTGTCCTTATTATAATACGTTCCTGCGAAATCAACAGAAGCGCCAAATGCGTTGTATGTTTCCAACTGAGAATAAAGAAAGTTGAGATTTGCTCCAAGCGAAAGACGTTCATTGATTTGCTTTCCTATTGCGCCACCAACGATTAATTCTATCGGTCTAAACGTACCTTCATTGATTCCTGCAATGTTTGTTCTTTGCATTCTCCCATAATTGACATACTTGATATATCCTGCGAGTGTCCCAATGTTTTTTGTGGTCTTACCATAAGAAAGCATCCCGTAATTGATTCCCCCAGCTTGAAAGGCTGAATTAAAGCTAATGACTTTATCCATTTCTGGATTCAATAACGAAGGATTACTCACTCCCATGTTAATGTCATTGTCCATCACAGAAATAAAATCACCAGCTAAAGCCATCGAACGTGCATTAAAGGATAAATCAAGAAGTTGAAAACCAGTTGTCCCTCCAGTTTGAGAACGAAGTAAAAGACTGATGGATGCAAAAAATATGAGAAGTATTGTTTTCATTATAATCACTTAAACGCAAAGTTTTTTAAAAAATTATATGCTAAATTCGTTTTCCCAATTCTATCACCTCTAAATCATGAATTTTATCTTCCGTAATGGAAAAACGCAGCAATGTTTTCACCTTATGAAACCCTTTAAAACCGCAAGCGCCAGGGTTCATCCAGAGCATGTCAAAATGAGTATCTTTTTTCACCAAACAGATGTGAGAATGACCACAAATAAATAAATCGGGAGAATTTTTCTTTAATCTTTCGTGTGCTTTTTGATAATATTTGCCTGGTTTACCAGCGATGTGTGTGATCATCACCTTTACATTCTCACACTCAAACTCTTCAAATTCTTTGAATTCAGCACGTAATTCAGCTCCGTCAATGTTGCCATAAACGGCTTTGATGGGCTTGAATTTCTTTAGTTCATCAGTAACTTCCACTGAACCAATGTCTCCAGCATGCCAAATTTCGTCAACATCCTTGAAATAGGTGTATATTTTAGGGTCAATGTGCCCATGAGTATCCGATAGAAGTCCAATTTTCTTCATGGCGATAAAGTTAGCTTTTTTCTAAAATTGCCTCCCGTATTTCTTTTAAATTTATTAAAATCTTATTACATTCGCCCGACAAATTAGAAACACATTTAAAACACATAAATACATGGCTTTTGACATAGAAATGATAAAAGAAGTGTACGCTAAATACCCTGAAAGAGTTGCAGCGGCGCGTAAAGTGGTTGGAAAACCATTAACTTTAGCAGAGAAAATCTTATACACACACCTTTGGGATGGTGCAGCAACAACTGCCTACGAAAGAGGAAATGCGTATGTTGATTTTGCTCCCGATAGAGTAGCCATGCAAGATGCAACTGCACAAATGGCACTTCTGCAATTCATGCAAGCGGGAAAAAAGAGAGTAGCAGTTCCTTCAACGGCACATGCTGATCACTTAATTCAAGCGAAATTGGGTGCAAGCGTCGATTTACAAGAAGGCATCAATAAGAACAACGAAGTATTTAACTTCTTAAGTTCTGTTTGTGATAAATACGGAATTGGATTTTGGAAACCGGGTGCAGGTATCATTCATCAAGTTGTTTTGGAGAATTATGCATTTCCTGGAGGAATGATGATTGGAACAGATTCTCACACTGTAAATGCTGGTGGTTTAGGAATGGTTGCAATCGGTGTCGGTGGTGCAGATGCAGTTGATGTTATGGCTGGAATGGCTTGGGAATTGAAAATGCCAAAATTAATAGGTGTTAAATTAACGGGTAAATTAAACGGCTGGACAGCTCCAAAAGACATTATTCTGAAAGTCGCAGGAATTCTCACTGTAAAAGGCGGAACAGGTGCAATTGTAGAGTATTTTGGAGACGGTGCCGTGAACATTTCTTGTACTGGTAAAGGAACTATTTGTAACATGGGTGCAGAAGTTGGCGCAACAACTTCAACATTTGGTTACGATGATTCTATGAGAAGATATTTGGCATCTACAGGCCGTCAAGATGTTGTGGACGCAGCAGATGCAGTTGCAGAACACTTAACGGGTGATGCAGAAGTGTATGCAAATCCAGAACAATATTTCGATCAAGTGATTGAAATCAACTTGGACACATTGACACCTCACTTAAACGGACCTTTTACACCAGATTTAGCTACGCCAGTTTCAGAAATGAAAGCAGCAGCAGCTAAAAATGATTGGCCAACGGATATTGAATGGGCATTGATTGGTTCTTGCACCAATTCTTCGTACGAAGATTTATCAAGAGCAGCTTCTATTGTAGAGGATGCTTTGGAGAAAGGAGTGGAGGCAAAAGCAAGCTTGGGAATCAACCCTGGTTCTGAACAAGTTCGATTTACAGCGGCAAGAGATGGATTCATTGATACTTTCGAGAAATTGGGAGCAACAATTTTCACCAATGCTTGTGGACCTTGTATCGGGCAATGGGCGAGACCGGGTGCAGAAAAAGAAGAAAAAAATTCTATCGTTCATTCTTTCAATAGAAATTTTAAGAAAAGAGCCGATGGAAATCCAAATACCAACGCATTTGTTGCATCGCCAGAAATGGTGGCAGCAATCGCATTGTCTGGGAAATTAGATTTTAACCCAATGACAGATACTTTGACCAATAAGAATGGGGAAGAGGTAAGGTTGGATGAACCAACAGGTTATGAATTGCCAATCAACGGTTTTGACGTTGAGAATAATGGATTTCAAGCTCCTTCAGAAGACGGAAGTGGAATTGAGATTGTTGTGAATCCTGACTCTGAGAGGTTGCAACTGTTGACTCCCTTTGCAGAATGGGATGGAGAAAACATCAACGGTGCAAAACTGTTAATCAAAGCGTTTGGAAAATGTACAACGGATCATATTTCGATGGCAGGACCTTGGTTGAGATACAGGGGTCATTTGGATAACATTTCTAACAACTGTTTGATTGGTGCGGTTAACGCATTCGGAAAAGCAACCAATGCTGTTGTGAATCAATTGACGGGAGAAGTCGGAGAAGTTCCTGCAACGGGTCGCGCATACAAAGCGGCAGGCGTTCCTACGATTGTTGTTGGAGACCACAATTACGGAGAAGGTTCTTCAAGAGAACATGCAGCGATGGAACCTCGTTTCTTGGGAGTAAAAGCAGTGATTGTTAAGTCTTTCGCAAGAATTCACGAAACGAATTTAAAAAAGCAAGGAATGCTCGGTTTAACCTTTGATGTTGAATCAGATTACGATAAAATAAGAGAAGATGACACCTTTAACTTCATCGATTTGAAAGATTTTGCTCCTAAAAAGCAATTGACTTTAGAAATTGTTCACGCAGACGGTTCAAAAGAAGAAATCAAGTTGAATCATACCTATAACGACCAACAAATTGATTGGTACAGAGCAGGTTCGGCATTGAATTTAATTAGAACTCAGAATGCTTAGTTGTATTCTTTAGAAATTGAAATCCCTTGAGCATTGCTTGAGGGATTTTTTCGTTTTAGTTGAAATTGATAAGCTTCCTGAGTTAAAAGACTTTTATTTGAAAGTAGCTTGTTTTTTCGAAGCGGGATTCGCGCCTTGATTTTGGAAAGAATGAAATCGAAATCAATATTTTTAGTTAAAAGGTTAGCGACAAAGGAGCTCAAACGCATTAACTTAATATTGAGGAAGATAGAGTGAATGGAGAAATCTCAGCGCAATGCAGTTTTTTTGCGAACTTTTTTTTCTGCTTTGGCAAAAAAAAGTGGATAGAAATTAAAACTAAACTTTTATCATGTATCGTTGACGATAAAATAAAAAAAAGCCTTTCTCCAAACGAAGAAAGGCTTTCAAATATAGTAAATCAGCAACTAAGCCAATACTTCTTTCACTTTATCAGCTGCTTCTTGCAACAAGGTTACAGAAATCACATCCAATCCAGAAGCTTCGATTAAATCTCTTGCTTCTTTTGCATTGGTTCCTTGTAAACGAACAATTAACGGAACTGGGAATGTGCCAAATTTCTTGTAAGCATCAACAACTCCTTGTGCTACACGATCGCAACGAACGATGCCACCAAAGATGTTGATTAAGATTGCTTTTACATTCTTATCTTTAAGAATGATGTTGAATGCCTTTTCTACTCTTTCTGCATCTGCAGTACCTCCAACATCTAAAAAGTTAGCTGGATTTCCACCAGATAACTTAATAATATCCATGGTTGCCATTGCCAAACCTGCTCCGTTGACCATGCAGCCAACGTTTCCGTCTAACTTTACGAAGTTTAATCCAACCTCATCTGCTTCAACCTCTGTTGGGTCTTCTTCAGACTTGTCTCTCATTGCTGCGTATTCTGGATGTCTGTATAGTGCGTTTCCGTCTAAAGTTACTTTTGCATCAACCGCAATGATTTTATCGTCCGATGTTTTAAGCACAGGATTGATTTCAAACATGGAAGCATCGCAACCTTCGTAAGCTGCGTATAAGGCAAAGACAAACTTTGTCATTTGCTTCATCGCTTGTCCTGATAAGCCAAGATTAAACGCAATTTTTCTCGCTTGAAAGCCTTGCAAACCCACTTTTGGGTTAATTTCTTCTTTGTAAATCAAATGCGGCGTGTTTTCTGCCACTGATTCAATATCCATTCCGCCCTCGGTAGAGTAGATGATGGTGTTTCTTCCTTTTTCTCTGTCGAGTAAAACTGACATGTAGAATTCTGACGGTTCAGAAGCTCCAGGATAATAAACATCTTGTGCGATTAACACTTTGTTGACCAATTTTCCAACGCCGTTTGTTTGTGCAGTTGTTAAGTGACCTCCCAAAATACCATTGACGGTTTCTTCTAACTTATCGATTCCTTTTGCCAAAACAACTCCGTGAGAACCAGTTTCTTCAACCGTTCCTTTACCACGACCGCCTGCATGAATTTGAGCTTTAACCACGTACCATTCAGTACCTGTTTCTGCTGTTAATTCTTTACCGGCTGCAAGTGCATCCTCTACTTTGTCAACGACTCTTCCTTCTTGGATAGAAACGCCAAAGCTTTTTAAAATTGATTTCCCTTGATATTCGTGTAAGTTCATTTGTTCGAAGTTTTGCGTAAAATTAAGAGTAATTTTTAATTTTTCGCGATGAGTTTGATGAAATTTTGGAGGAAGTTGAAAATAGGCAGTGCATGGAGATTATAAGATTTCACAGGTTGATATAGTTAGTCCTCCCCCTAGCCCCCTCCAAAGGGGGGAGTAACACCGAGGACTATTTTTTAAAATGGACTAAGAAGTCAAAAAATCAATTAGTATATTAGGATTTGAAATAATCGAACGCTTCCCCCTTTGGAGGGGGCTAGGGGGAGGATGTAAGAAAAGACTTTACCCAAGCTCAAAAACTTTTTCTGTCTGTTTTAGAAACAGAACCCAATAACGATTCTGCTTTTTACTATCTTGGAGTTTTACAGTATTTCCATCTCAATAGTAAAAAAGAAGCTTTACAACATCTCCAAACAGCTTCCAATCTTGGCAATCTCCAAGCTTCCCTTTTACTCTCTAATCTGTTAAAAGAAGTCGCTTTACTGAATTAACAACCATCTTTGGGACAGGCTGGCTCTAACGTTTGGCTTTTCAGAAGTGCCTTCTTCATGTTGCGGAATCATTTGGAATGCGCAGGGGCAGAGGCTCTGTATTTCGATAACAAACAAATAAATAAATTGAATGCTTCATCTTCAGAATCGCACTGACTTTCAATTAATTCTGGCCACCCAATTGTAGTTCTATTATTTAAATTATTTTGAACGTACATATCGAATGAATTAAAATGCTCTAAATCAAAATCCTTATGATTATAAGTTGTTAATGCTATCTTGTAACCATTTATAAAGGTTCGAATCAAATTTAAATTTCTTGAGCCAAGAAACATTTCAGGTCTACTAATAAGCTCATCTAATAGATTGTAAAAAGGTGTTATTGTTGTCGTTTTTATCATTCTGATTTTTTAAATAAATCATAAGCTGCTTCCTTAGAATACAGTTTGGTCCCAACACTAATCTCAAGAGTTTGTATATAATCAGTTTTCAACATTCCTGAAGGATTTAGGTTGTCATAAACGTATATCTTCCCATCTTGCATTATCTCTATTAAACTATGATGGCCATTTTTAGTGACAGACTTACCTTTGTGGAAAATTCCAAAATCTAAATCACTATTATAACTTTTTTTTAGATATTTTCCGCGTGTTCTTGATTCCAACCCAAATATACAAAAAAAAACACTACCAATTCAGACAATAACCTTATTCACCGCAAAATATGCGGAGATTAAAATGTTCATGCAAGTTGATGAGAACTTTCGTGCCTGACCTATTAATTTTTCATTCTTCGTTTGCTTGTCGGGGTGTGTTTGGAAATTTAAGGCAAGGCGAAAGGTTCGCATGGCATCTTGGGGGGTAAACTAGCCTAAATCATATCAATCCCTAAACACCTAATTTTCAATTTCTTTTTGGCGGAAACTATTATTAACTCTTTCACGGTTGAATCATTAATTATTTGCAATTCAAAAATATCATTATAAAAGGACTCAACGCAATTAAACAATCTCAAATAGTATTTATTATTTTTTTGATATAGCTCCCATTCGCCATAGTCGTCGTTAAAATTCACATTCCCTATTATACTAGGCAAAATACAGGTATGGTCAGCTTCAAAACTAATCATATTAACTAAAAATAAACTTCCTCCATATTTTTGCTCTTGATTATTATAATTGATTGATTTTATTATCCAAGATCTAGATAGAAAGTCCTCCACTTTGTTTTTTTCGCAAGAAAAAAGTGAGATCAGCAGAACTATAAAAAATAGTTTTAATTTCATTTCTCTCTATTTGGATTAATTTTAGCCCCAACCTCCCACACAAACCTTTCGCGTGGTCTTGATTTCAACCCAAATATACAAAAAAAAACACTACCAATTCAGACAACAATTCTATTCACCGCAAAATATGCGGAGATTAAAATGTTCATGCAAGTTGATGAGAGTTATGACACCGACCTATTAATTTTTCATTCTTCGCCTGCTTGTCGCAGACAGGTTTTTAATTCTTCATTAATTAACTATCTTTGTCAACTGAATTTATAAAATTAGAAGAATGAGTCACGGAATTAAGTCAGGCGTTGCCACAGGAGAGGATGTTCAGAGAATTTTTCAACATGCGAAAAAAAACGGGTATGCACTTCCTGCTGTGAATGTTACCACAACGAGCACTGTCAATGCAGTGATGGAAGCAGCTTCCATGATGAATTCTCCAGTGATTATTCAATTCTCTAACGGAGGAGCACAGTATTATGCTGGTAAAGGATTGATGAATGACAATTTTGAAGCAAGTATTGCAGGAGCAGTGTCGGGCGCAAAACACATTCACGATTTAGCAGAATTGTACGGTGCAACAGTGATTCTTCACACAGATCATGCCGCAAAAAAGTTATTACCTTGGATAGATGGTCTTTTAGATGCCAGTGAGAAATTCTTCGCTGAAACTGGAAAATCATTGTATTCTTCGCACATGATAGACCTTTCTGAAGAACCTTTGGAAGAGAATATTGCCACTTGCAAAACTTATTTAGAAAGAATGAGCAAGATGGGAATGACCTTGGAAATAGAATTGGGAATTACTGGCGGAGAAGAGGATGGCGTTGATAATACGGACATTGATTCTTCCAAATTATATACGCAACCTTCAGAAGTTGCCTATGCTTATGAAGAATTACTGAAAGTAAGTTCGCAATTTACAATTGCAGCTTCTTTTGGAAACGTTCACGGTGTTTACAAGCCTGGAAACGTGCAATTGACACCAAAAATATTGGATAATTCTCAAAAACACATCGAAGAAAAATTCTCAACAGGTGAAAATCCAGTTGATTTTGTTTTTCATGGAGGTTCAGGTTCTACGCTAGAAGAAATTAGAGAAGCAATTGGTTACGGTGTTATAAAAATGAACATTGACACAGATTTACAGTTTGCTTTTACAGAAGGTTGTCGTGATTACATTTATGATAAAATTGCTTATTTGAGAACGCAAATCGGAAATCCAGAAGGAGAAGAGCTTCCAAATAAGAAGTATTATGACCCAAGAAAATGGTTGCGAGAAGGCGAAATGACTTTCATCAAACGATTGGAAAGAGCATTTTCTGACTTGAATAACATCAATACATTAGCAAAATAAAAAAGATTTAAATAAAGCAATAAATGAGTTGGTTTAAAAGAGATAAAGAGGGAATTACAACCTCTACAAAAGAAAAAAAAGAAACGCCAGAAGGCTTGTGGCAGAAATGTTCCAATTGCAAGACTATTTTTGCATCGGACGATTTGAAAAACAACTTTTACGTATGTGATCGTTGCAATCATCACGAGAGAATAGGTTCTGCAGAATATTTCGACATCATTTTTGATGAAGGAAAGTTCAGAGAATTGAATCCTAAGTTGATTTCTGGGGATCCTCTGAAATTCGAGGACACGAAAAAATACACAGACCGTGTAAAAGCTTCTCAGGAGAAAACAGGCTTGAAAGATGCTATCAGAACTGCACAAGGCAAGGTTGATGGAGAAGATTTAATCATTGCAGCGATGGATTTTTCATTTATTGGAGGATCAATGGGGTCTGTAATGGGAGAGAAAATTGCCCGTGCAATTGATGCTTCTATCAAAAAGAAATGTCCGTTTATGATTATTTCTAAATCTGGTGGAGCAAGAATGATGGAAGCAGGACTTTCGTTAATGCAAATGGCAAAAGTTTCAGGAAAACTCGGTCAATTAGCAGAAGCAGGATTGCCTTACATTTCTTTCTTAACCGATCCAACAACAGGAGGGGTAACCGCTTCTTTTGCTATGTTGGGAGACATTAATATCGCAGAACCAGACGCATTGATTGCCTTTGCAGGTCCTCGAGTGGTCAGAGAAACAATTGGTCGCGACTTACCAGACGGATTCCAGACCTCAGAATTTGTTTTTGAGCACGGATTTTTAGATTACATCGTTGAACGTCCTAAGTTGAAGGAAACGTTGGCGTTATCGTTGAAGTTGTTTAAATCGTAACTTAGAGCGTTAGAGCGTTAGAGCATTGGAGTTTTGGAGCGTTCGAAAGCTCCAACAATCGAATACTCGAAGGCTCTATTAATTAATAATTACTAATTGTCAATTATTAATTATTAATTTTCTATCTTTGCCCCCGTCGAAACACGACTACATAAAAATTATTTAAATAAATATTCGAATGTACTTAGATTCAAAATCAAAAACAGATCTCTTCAAGAAACACGGAGGTTCTAAAGAAAACACAGGTTCTGCAGAAGGACAAATTGCATTATTCTCTTACAGAATTAATCACTTAACGGAGCATTTAAAGAAAAACCGTAAGGATTATGCAACCCAAAGAGCACTGCAATTATTAGTAGGTAAGCGTAGAAGCTTATTGGATTACTTGACAAAGAAAGATATCGAAAGATACAGAGCAATCGTTAAAGAATTAGGATTACGTCGTTAATCTTCTTTAACATATAAACAAAATTGGGGGGCAATCGAATAATAATTCGACTGCCCTTCTTTATAAAAACAAATGACCGAAGCGAGGTTTAGTTTAAAGCAAGCTTGCTTACGTATCTAACAGAGAGCGCAGCGAACGAGTCTAAAGAGTTTGCAAAGCAAACGAATCTAAAAAGTGAGCAACGCGAACGGTCTAACAAAAAAGTAAACAAATAAATATGAATATAGGAATAACAAGGTCCATCACTATCGGAGGTAAAGAAATCTCCATAGAAACCGGAAAACTTGCAAAGCAAGCAGACGGTGCAGTAGTGTTACGAATGGGCGACACGATGATTTTAGCAACAGTGGTTGCTAATAGAGATGCAAGAGAAGGAGTAGATTTCCTTCCTTTGACAGTAGATTACAAAGAAAAATTCGCAGCGGATGGAAGAATTCCAGGTGGTTTCTTTAGAAGAGAGGCACGTCCTTCGGAAAGAGAAATCCTAGTGATGAGAATTGTAGATAGAGCATTAAGACCTCTTTTTCCAAGTGATTATCACGCAGAAGTTCAGTTAATGATGCAATTGATTGCTTACGATGGTGTAAACAGTCCTGATGCATTAGCTGGTTTCGCAGCATCTTGTGCAATTGCCGTTTCTGACATCCCTTTTGGAGGACCAATGTCTGAGGTAAGAGTTGCAAGAGTTAACGGAGAATTTGTTATCAATCCAACTTTGGAGGAAATGGCAGATTCTGACATGGATTGCATGATTGCTGGTACGATTGATAATATCGTAATGGTAGAAGGTGAAATGTTAGAAGTTTCTGAAGGTGAATTGGTAGATGTAATTAAAATTGCACACGAATCCATTAAGAAACAATGCCAATTCCAATTGGATTTAGCAAAAGAGATTCCAACGACTTCTCCTAAGAGAGAGTATTCTCATGAAGAGCACAACGATGAAGTTCGTGAGAAAGTAATGGCATTCGCTTATGACAAATGTCGTGCGGTGGCAAAGCAAGGTTTGGCTGATAAGTCAAAAAGAGCTGAGCTTTTTGGAGCAGTAAAAGAAGAATACATCGCTTCATTGTCTGAAGATGAATTGGCAGAAACAGGAAAGTACATTTCTGTTTACTTCAAAGCAGCAATGAAAAAAGCGGTTAGAGATACAATGTTAGAAGACGGTATTCGTTTGGATGGTCGTAAGTTTGATGAAGTTCGTCCTATCTGGGCAGAAGTTGATTACTTGCCAACAGCTCACGGTTCTGCAATCTTTACACGTGGAGAAACACAATCATTAATGTCATTGACATTGGGTGGTAAAATGGACGAGCAAATGATTGATGATGTTACCTACAATGGTAAGGAGTCTTTCATGTTGCACTACAATTTCCCTCCATTCTCAACAGGAGAAGCAAGACCAATTAGAGGTACTTCTCGTAGAGAAATCGGTCACGGTAACTTGGCATTGAGAGCATTGAAGCCAGTTCTTCCAGACGATAATTCATACACAATCAGATTGGTTTCTGAGATATTAGAATCGAATGGTTCTTCTTCTATGGCAACTGTTTGTGCAGGTACTTTAGCATTGATGGATGGAGGTATCCAAATCAAAGCGCCAGTTTCTGGTATCGCAATGGGATTAATTGCTGGAGAAGGTAATTTCTGCGTTCTTTCTGACATTCTTGGAGATGAAGATCACTTAGGAGATATGGATTTCAAAGTAACTGGAACTGCAAAAGGAATCACTGCTTGTCAAATGGACATTAAAGTAGATGGTTTGCCTTACGAGATTTTGGAAAAAGCATTGGATCAAGCAAAAGTTGGACGTTTACACATCTTAGATAAGATTACGGAAACACTTGCGAAGCCAAATGCAGAATTGAAACCACAAACTCCGCGTATCGAAGCATTTAACGTGCCGAATGATATGATTGGAGCAATCATCGGACCTGGTGGGAAAATCATCCAACAGTTGCAAAAAGACACGAATACAACAATCACTATTGAAGAACAAGAAAATGGTGAAGGACGCGTTCAGATTATGTCTAACAATGCAGATGACATGAACAATGCGGTTACGACTATTCGTCAAATTGCTTTCCCTCCAATTGTGGAAGAAGGAGCAGAGTACGAAGGAAAAATCAAGTCACTTCAAGCTTATGGAGTGTTCGTTGAGATTCTTCCAGGAACAGACGGATTGATTCACATTTCTGAATTTGCTCACGAGCGCATCACAAAGATGGAAGACGTTTGTAAGGAAGGAGATGTTGTTAAGTTTAAGGTAGTAAGTAGAGATCCTAAGACAAGAAAGTGGAAACTTTCAAGAAAGGTTCTTTTGCCAAAACCAGAAACAACAGAAGGTTAAGATTAATTAGTTTATATAAAGTAAAATGGCTTCGAGAAATCGAGGCCATTTTTTTTAAGCAAAAATTATTTTTAAAATTATCATTGAAACCACTTTCTTACGTCCCACACGACAAGGCATAAGGAATCAGCAATTTCCCCAACCAAACTTCCCTTATTTTCGTTATATTTATAGAAAACAAATTGCTATGAATTCAAGACAACTACTACTACTACTGCTTGTATTTCTTTTTTTAGGACAATTCATTCATGGACAAGATTCTTTGTTCACTAAAGTTTACTACACAAATACCAACTCGACAGGTACACATCTGGCAGCAAATAGAAATAAAGGAGTCGCTGCAATGGCAAATTCAGATATTCTCTCGTGGGACTATGTTTATGGGGTTTTGGTCTTCTTGAACATTGATTCCCTTGGCGAGGTTCTTTCACAGCAGTATTACAGAGACAATTCTGCAGATACTACTTTTCGACTTTACACCGATGATTTTATAAACACAGTAGATTCTAATTACATCATTTCGGTAAGAAATAGCAATAATATTGACACAATTCCTGTTTGGATGAAGGTTAATCAGTTGGGGGATACTATTTGGGTAAAATCGTTTGAGAATAACTCAGGTACATCTACTATTAAAACCTCTGTGAGTGAACACGCTGATTCTACAAGCATTCTCTCGTGGACCAACGGTTTAGGATTTATCTCCTTTGTTAAGTTGAATAATACAGGAGACACTCTTTGGACGAAATCATACCAAAGTTCATCGACTATTGAACTTATCAAGACCCTGCATGATTCTGACGGAAATATCTATTCTGTTTCTAGCAATGAGACTGGCACAGAGATTCTGAAATTAAATGCAAATGGAGATTATGTTTGGGCGCAAGAACTGGATAGCATTTTTACAATCGATGTTGCCTTGAAATTTGACCAACTCGTATTCTTGAATAGAAAATTTGGTGAGTATAGGGTGAATGTAATGAAATCAGATACCTCATGGACCGTTTTGTGGAATCAAATGGGTGCATTCCAATTTACGTCACAACAGGCATGGACCAACCCCAATTGGAAAGTGAGCAATTCTATCTCTATTGACAAAGACAGTAGTATTGTCTTCTTGCTGGGTGATTATTTTGGATCTTATGTATATAAACTTAACGCTTCTGGGAACGCTCAATTTTTGAAAATGATGTACTTTCAAGGAGCCAATCTCATTACTGATAAAAGCAACTATTATGCTATTGGAAATGGACCAATTTATGGTATTAAAGCCAATCACATACCACAAGACCATTTTGCTATTATGAAAATGGATTCTAATTTTAATGCTTTTAGTTGTGTAGAGAATTTCACCTCAAACTTCTCAATGTTTCCCGAACCACACGTCATTAATTCAAGCTCTTACATAGATAGCGGTTTTGTGTTGAACTTACCCGTTGCTATTGAAATTTTAAACCAAAATATTTACATTTCAGAGAGTGGTTGTGTAACATTTTACTCCGGTTTAGAAGAGAATGAGAATAAAATTTCGGTTTCTATCTATCCAAACTCTTCGAGTGGTCTTTTTCATTTTGAGAATTTATCGAATTCAGAATATCAAGTTAGAATATATGCAAGTTCGGGGCAAGAAGTCCATTCAGGCATTCTACCAACAGGCATTTCTAAAATTGATTTATCCAAGAATGGACAAGGCGTTTATTATTACAAGGTCTTTGATCGTGAGTTGAACTCAGAAACAGGTAAGTTGATACTAATTCGGTGATGTAACCCTACAAAACCTCTATCAAGTCAATGTTAAAGATCAATACACTGTTCGGAGGTACAGAACCGCTTCCTTGCGTTCCATACGCCAGTGCAGAAGGAATCAGCAACTTGCCGCTTCCACCAACTCTGAAATAAGGAATACCCTCCGTCCAGCCTTGAATGACTCCTTGTAAATTAAATTCAATACCTGTCTGCAAACTTTCGTCAAAAATGGTTCCGTCGGTGTAATAACCTTGGTAAGCCACTATCACATCCGAATTAACATTTGGACTTGCTCCACTGCCAACCACATCTATGGTATAGTATAAACCTGTACCTGTGGCTGTCGCCGTTAAATTATTGTCACTGATGTATTGAACAATGATGGCTTCATCTGTTTCTGCTTGTTTTTCTACTTTCTTCTTCTTGCAAGAAAACGAAACGGCAATGACTAAAATGGCAAAAAAGTACTTCATGGTGTTGATTTTACACAAATATAGGGATTAAAGCTGACTCTTGTTAGAATTATGAAGTTGACTCCTGTTAGGATTATGAATTATGGATTATGATGCCCATTGTGTTCCATAATCCTAACACCAATGCGCATCATAATCCATATCCCGACTAGCGCTTGACAACCGTAATCCTAACACATATCTACTTCATAATTCATAATCCATAATCCTAACACCAATGGGCATCATAATCCATAATCCTAACAGAAGTCAGCTTCAACGTCAATCTCCAAAATCTTACTATCTTCGCTTTCAAATTCTAGATTTACATGGATTACCTCATTCTTATTCTCGGTCTCGCAGTGCTTATTCTCGGAGGAGAGTTTCTTGTGCGAGGTGCCGTTGGGTTTTCTAAGAAAATGAAGATTTCTTCACTGGTAATTGGTATGACAGTCGTTGCATTTGGAACTTCTGCGCCAGAATTATTGGTCAGTTTAAAAAGTGCACTGAATGGCAACCCTGGAATTGCTGTCGGAAATGTCATCGGTTCTAACATTGCAAACATTGCGCTGGTATTGGGAGTAACCGTGATGATTTTCCCGATTGTTGTGGATAGAAATACGAAGAGAATCGACTATCCGATGATGTTATTCGCTACATTATTATTGTCCGTTTTTGCTTTGGATGGATGGTTTTCGTTGGTAGAAGGTATGTTCATGTTCGCTGTATTGATCTTTTTTCTTACATGGGTCATTCGAAAATCAAGAAAGGAAACGAAAAGCAAGGAAAAAGAGAATAATAAGACGAACGAGGAAGTTGAAGAATACAAAGAAGAAGCTTTTTGGAAATCAGGCTTGTTTTTAGCGCTCGGTTTTGTAGGTCTTTACTTTGGCGCTGATTGGTTTGTAAAGGGAGCCGTTTCCATTGCCAATGAACTTCTGGCAACCAACCCTAACAAGGATGTAATCATTGGTGTTACTGTTGTTGCTTTCGGAACTTCGGCACCAGAACTCGTTGCATCTTGCGTGGCAGCCTTCAAAAAAGAAACAGACATCTCTATCGGTAACCTCATCGGTTCTAACATCTTTAACATCTTTGCCGTTATTGGTTTAACGTCCATGGTAAAGCCTATAGAAGTATCACAATCAGTGATTGAGTTTGACATGCTTTGGATGATAGGAATTACCTTGCTTTTACTGCTCGTTCTCTATACCGGAAAGAAAATTGGACGATTGAAAGGAGTGATTTTGTTTTCTTCCTATGTGGCGTACATCACGATTATCGTTTTGAAGGTGCAGGGCGTGTTTTAGACTGTTCGCTTCGCTCACGTTTAGATACGCTCCTTCGTCGCTCTTAGACCGCTGCGCTTTTAGACTCATTCGCGAGCGAATTTTTAGATACGTTCGCTTCGCTCTCTGTTAGACACGCCTTCGGCTCTTAGACTTGATTCTTGGTAAAATATTAGTTGTTACTTCGATTTATCACTCTTCCAGAAATGAACAATCAAAATAATGATTAATCTCGTCGAAGCAAGATCAAGTCTAAGAGCCGAAGGCGTGTCTAAGAATGAATTCGCGTAGCGAATGAATGTGTCTAACAGAGAGCGAAGCGAACGTATCTAAACGTGAGCAAAGCGAACAGTCTAACTAACCTTCTCCTTCAAATACTCCCCCGTAAAACTCTTCTTGCATGTTTGTCCAGTAGGCAGGTCTTTCGCACATTGCTTTGTTTTATTTCCATTGGCGTGCAATTTTTGCGATATCCACTAAGGTCAATTTTAATTTTGCCGAAGCAAAATGTCTCGTGTAAATTAGCTCATTATTTTCAAGGTCATATATAGCAACTTCTGTATATGTGTTATACGCAAAGTAGAATAAACAATAACCTGTTAAGTCATCTTGATAAAGTTCTTCGTACTCTTCGATACTAATTTCTTTATACTTAATACCGTTTTTTTCTAACGCTTTAGTGCTGATATAGTTTTTAGTATTTCCTATGATTAAAAGAGTTTTATCCTTTAAACTCTTCACTTTTGGGAGTGTTTTAGCAAATATTTTAGAATATAAACCTACTCCGCCTCCTTTTATATTGTCCTCACTAATAACATCAACAGTACTGTTTAAGCCAATGATAAGTTGATCTATAAAAAGAGTTTCAGATAAATTTTTTGATGTTTGGCTAAAACCATTTATAGTAATATAGCCTATTGTTGCATATTTTGAGACTGTCTTTTTTATCAAAAAGTCCAATTTTATCAAGCAGAAAATATCGCCTGACCCAGATAAAGAGGCGTTGTAAAAAACAATATCATCATTGGATAACTTTTCCTCATTATCTTCATCTAATGGATCGAAAATTCTAACTTTTGTAACTTTCCAGTACTTTTCTATTGCATCTATGTAATAACCATCTTTGACAGGGTCGCCAGTTTTGATATAGGTGACACCGTTATCCATTAATAATTTGAAGTCCTTTTTACCAGCTGACTTATAGAATACTTGACCTATAGCTGTCGTACAAATGATTGTAAAAATAATTAATAGTACATTTTTCATGAAAGTTTAAATTTTTATTTCAAGCTAAATATACCTTTTTATTTTTAATCAAAGAGAAAAGTAATATTTTTACCGCTACCTAGCTAAAGGCGAAACGCTCAGAGCCAACCACTCACTAATTCAGTTTCTCCTTCAAATACTCCCCTGTAAAACTTTTCTTGCTTTTCACGCATTCTTCAGGTGTTCCTGTAAATACAATCTCTCCACCTTTGTTTCCTCCTTCAGGACCAATGTCTATGATCCAATCGGCGTATTTAATCACGTCTAAATTGTGCTCAATGACAATGATAGAATGACCAGAATTAATCAATTCATCAAAAGCAATGAGCAATTTTCTGACATCGTGAAAATGCAAGCCAGTTGTGGGCTCGTCAAAAATAAATAGGGTAGAAGGACTCGCCGAACCTTTCGCTAAAAAGGATGCCAATTTGATTCTTTGCGCCTCACCGCCACTCAGTGTGCTGGAAGGTTGTCCCAACTTTAAATAACCCAAGCCAACCTTTGCTAAGGGCGCAATCTTAGCGGTAATCTTGCTTTCAAGCCTATCAGTGATTTCGCCGAAGAATTCTAAAGCACTGGCAATATCCATTTGCAACAAGTCAGCAATGGATTTTCCACGGTATTCTATTTCTAAGGTTTCTGCCTTGTAACGAGAACCCTTACATTGCTCGCAGGTGAGGTGAACATCTGCCATGAACTGCATTCCAACAGTGATTTCTCCTTCTCCTTCGCATACTTCGCAACGGCCACCATCAACATTGAAACTAAAAAACCCCGGCTTGTAAGCTCGAACTTTAGACAAAGGCAAACGAGAATACAAATCTCGGATGTCATCAAAGGCTTTCACATAAGTAATCGGGTTACTTCGGGAAGATTTCCCGATGGGATTCTGATTCACAAATTCTACCGCCTTAATGTGTTGCATATCACCAGAGAATGACTTGAATTCTCCCTGTTTATCGCCATAAATGCCCAATTCTTTCTTAACTGCTGGCAGAAGAATGTCTTTGACCAAGGTTGATTTCCCAGAGCCACTTACGCCGGTAACGCAGACTAAATTGTGCAAAGGAAAGTCAACATTAACGTTTTGGAGGTTGTGCTGTCTCGCTCCTTTGATGCTTAATTTATTCTTTGACTTTCTGCGCTTATCAGGAACGGGGATTTTTTCCTCTCCCGTCAAATATTTTGCCGTTAGACTGTCTTTCGCCTTGATTAAATTCTTATGAACGCCTTGAAATACTATTTCTCCACCATAAGCACCGGCCATCGGACCAATGTCTAAAATTTCATCGGCAGCCTGCATCATGTCCTCTTCATGTTCAACCACGATGACTGTGTTTCCAATGTCGCGCAGTGATTTAAGGACAGTGATTAATTTTTCGGTGTCGCGAGGATGCAAACCAATAGAAGGTTCGTCTAAAATGTACATCGCACCGACGAGGCTACTGCCAATCGAAGTGGCGAGGTGAATCCGTTGAGATTCTCCCCCGGAAAGAGAACCAGATGCTCTGTTTAAGCTTAAATAACCCAAGCCAACCTCTTTTAAGAATTGCAAACGGCTGGTAATTTCAGGCAGAATGCGTTTGGTGATTTGTGAATCGTGCTTGTTGGGTTTTAAATTCTCAAAGAATGATAAAGCGTCTTCGATGGAAAGCAATACGACGTCCATGATCGAGTGCTGTCCTATCTTTACGAAGCTTGCATCTTTTCTCAATCTTGTTCCTTTGCAATCACTACAACCTGTTTTCCCACGGTAGCGAGATAGCATTACGCGGTATTGAATCTTGTAAGATTTACTTTCTACGAACTTAAAAAAGTCATTGATTCCCTTGATGCCTTTTGCTCCGTTCCAAAGTAAATCAAGTTCTTCGTCTGTCAGCTCATTGATCGGTCGATGTATGGGAAAATTGTCTGCCTTGTCGATGAATTTATCTTTGTAACGACTCATTTTTTCTCCCTTCCACGGCATCACAGCACCTTCAAAAACACTGAGGTTTTTATTTGGAATAACGAGGTTGGGGTCAATTCCAATTACCATTCCGAAACCTTCACACTTTTTACAAGCACCAAAAGGATTGTTGAAAGTGAAAAAATGTTCATTCGGTTCTTGAAATTCAATACCGTCCAACTCAAAACGATTGGAAAAGGATTTGCTTTTCTTCTCTGCAACAGAATAAACAAGACATGCTCCATCGCCTTCGGCAAAAGCCAGTGAAATGGAATCTCCATAACGAGAAATATTGTCCTCATCGGCAAAATCAATGGCAATTCTGTCAATAACGAGCATTGCTTTTGCAATATTCTTCGGAATGTCCTTTAAAACATCATCTATGAGGATGAATTCTTCATTTAAAAACAAACGGACGTATCCTTGTTTTTTGAGAATGTCTAATTGCCTGTCGCTGCCATATTTCTTCCATCCTTTGAGTGGTGCCAAAATTATTTGCCGTGAACCTTTCTCTTTCTTTCTAAAGAAGTCAATGACATCAGCTACATTGTCTTTCTTCACTTCCTTGCCAGAAATAGGGGAGATGGTCTTACCAATTCTGGAGAAGAGCACTTTGAGGTAATCATAAATTTCAGTACTCGTCCCGACAGTTGAGCGAGGATTGTTGGTCGTTACTTTTTGCTCTATTGCAATGGCAGGAGCAATGCCTTTGATATAATCAGCTTCGGGTTTGTTGAGCTTTCCCAAGAATTGCCGCGCGTAAGAGGATAGACTTTCAATGTACCTTCTTTGACCTTCTGCATAGAGTGTATCAAAAGCCAAAGATGATTTTCCAGAACCTGAAAGCCCTGTAATCACTGTGAATTTGCCATGCGGAATTTTTACATCAATATTTTTGAGGTTGTGCATTCTTGCACCTTTTATCTCGATGTATTTTTGTTTCAAAGTTGTGTGCAGGGTTTAATGGCCTTTGTTCTTCTTGTACTTCGTCTTCTTATGCGCCCATTTATTCTTCTTTCTACCGAAATCACCGTTGCTATTTTTTTTGCCTTCTCCCCATCTAAAAACGATGCCGGCAGAATGTTGCAGATAATTGGTGTGGGTCACCCAAAAACCTGGGAAAACTCCAATTTTAGCGTTGGAATGCAACTGAATGCCGAGCGATTTAATAATCCAGAAATTAATACCAAAACCGAGGTTAACAGTGGGGACGTGTGGCGAAACATTTGCACGGTCTCTGTATGTATAACCAACTCCAAAAGTAAAATAGGGGTCTAACCATCTTGCTCTTGGCGCATATTTTTGGTAGAAGCTGTACTTGCCATTCACGTCAAAGGAAAAGAAGGTGCTTGTGATGTTGGTTGAATCGTTAATTAACTTGCCTGGAAGGTACTGAGAATAACTTGCAACGGCCTCAACGCTCCATCCATAGCGGAAATAACGATCCAGAGTGATTCTGGTAGGGAAGAGCATGTAGTTCCAATTGGCATAGTCAAAAAGTCCTTCAAATTGTCTTCCGTCATCGTCGATAGCTGTCCAACTTACACCAACCATCCATTTGTAAGGCTTGAAAATTTTAATTGTTTTATAGGGCTGAGCATAAGAATAGCTCAGGGAGAAAACGAAAGAAAGTAAGAACAGTATTCTTTTCATAGTTAATTGGGATGTAAGTTCAAATATACTAAAATCTATGTGCTTTGAGTATATAAGTGAAAAAAGAGGAAACGGTACAGATTTAAGGTGTATCTATTCTCAATGCCCAATTGGTGTTTTCTCTCCAGCTTCAATTTTCACCTTCAAAGTGTTTACAACAGGTGGTATTGGACAAGAATAACGGTAAGAATAGGCACAATAAGGATTGTACGCCAAGTTGAAGTCTAGCAGTATCGTTTTGCCTTTAGTAATCTTCGCATCGAGGTACCTTCCGCCTCCATAAGTTGCAAAGGTCGAGGTTTTATCTCTAAACGGAATGAACAGGTAATCTTTAAATTTCTTATCCTTCTTTAATTCTAAATTCTGATAGACTTCCAAGGTGCATTTCTGTCCCGCCAACTCAAAATAAACGTAACCATATCTTCGGTAAACGGGTTTTCTTTCTGTAGAAGTTGGCATCTCAAACTTCTTGCCCTTGTCTTTTTTGAAAGTTGCAACAAGCTGATAAGTTGCATCAAAATCATAGTAGTCTAATCCTTTGAAATCAGCAATTTCTTCTTCATCTAAAACCTTTGCTTCGGGACTTTTCAATTCTTTTAGATGCTCAATTCTCAATGAATCAACTTCGTTTTTTGTTTTCTGAGAGAAAGAGAACGTGTTGATTGAAATAATTGATAAACAGATAGTTAAATATTTCATCTTGAACCAAAAATTAAACTGCCAACGCGTACCATTGTACTGCCTTCTTCAATAGCAATCTGATAATCGCCACTCATGCCCATTGAGATATGTTGGAAGTGATTATTAAACTTAAAATAATGACTTTTCAGCACATTGAAATAATTCTCCAAAGCCTGAAATTCTTCTCGAATTTGTTCTTCATTTTGGGTGAATGTTGCCATGCCCATAATTCCGAAGATGGAAATGTTTTGTAATTCAACAAACTCATTGGATTCTAAGATTTCTTTTGCTTCAACGAAAGAAAGTCCAAATTTTGAGTCCTCTTGTGCGATGTGAAACTGCAATAAACAGTCTATCGTTCTGTCATTTTTTTTTGCTTGCTTGTTGATTTCCTTGAGCAACTTGAAACTATCAACGGCATGAATTAACGAGACAAACGGAGCAATATTCTTCACTTTATTGCTTTGTAGATGACCAATCATGTGCCATTCAATGTCTTTTGGAAGTGATTCGTGTTTGTCAACGAGTTCTTGCACTTTATTCTCTCCAAAAATGCGTTGTCCAGCTTCGTAGGCTTCTAGAATATCCTCATGGGGTTTTGTTTTAGAAACGGCAACCAAGGTGACATCTGACGGGATCGTTGTGCTAACAGTATTTAGATTCTCCTTAATCATTCGTTGAGGTTGTAAATGGTGAGACCGCTGCGCAACTTAGGTTCTATCCAAGTTGATTTTGGTGGCATAATCATTTCATTGTCAGCCACACGCTTAATTTCGTCAATGCTGATAGGGTAGAGGACAAAGCCAATTTTGCATCCTCTGTTGTGCATTTCTTCTTCAAATCCTTCAATTGGACGGTCGCCACTGATGAAATCAATGTTGTCGTCGTTTTTCAAATCTTTAATACCAAGAATAGGATCGAGGATGTGCTGCGTGAGAATTTCTGCATCCAAAGAACGAACCGGATGACTCTGGTCAATGATTTTCGATTTACAACTTAACTGATACCAGTCAGAATCAATGCACATCGTGAATGCATTGTGTTTACAAGGCTTTGAAGCGTTTGCAAGTGTTTTTATTTCAAAATTAATAGCGAGTAATTCTAAAAACTGTTCTTTGCTATGCCCGTTTAATGTCCTGACTAGGCGATTGAATTCTAAAATGTGCAACCTGTTCTCATTGATAAAAAATGCCAAGAAATTGTCCTCATTCGGATATCTTTTTAATCCCAATTCCTTCCTTTTTCTTTTTAATCCTGCTGAAGAAGCTATTCTGTGATGACCATCTGCAATATATATCTTTCTCAATTTCTCGAAGGATGCTTTGATGGCATTTTCTTCCTCGTCAGAGAGAACCCACAATTCGTGCTTCATTCTGTCAATAGTAGAAAACTCGTATTCTGGTCGTTCTGCTACTTTATGATCAAGAATAGCATCAATTTTATGGTCTTTGTCAGAATAGGTAAGAAGGACAGGTTCTGCATTATAACCAACAATGTCGAGGTAGTTGGTGAACATATCTTCACGACCTGTGATGGTTGCTTCGTGGACTTTTATTTGTCCTTTGTTGTATTCTTCAACGCTTGCTCCAGCAATAATTCCGAGGTATTCGTGCGTTCCTTTAGTTTGTCGGTAAAGGTAAATTCTAGCCTTTTCTTCTTGAATAAACGTGCCTTCCGTTCTGAATCGCTCATAGGCATCATGAATTAACTGAAACCGTTCTTCAGAATTAGGTTTTGTCTCTATCGGTCCAAATTCTGGGTTAATTATATGCAAGAATGAGTACGGATTGGCTTGCATTATTGCTTCGAGCACATTTTTCTTGTACGCATAATAAGGCAGAGCAGCCACTAAATGCACCTTGTCTCTAGTAGGGCGAATTGCCTTAAAAGAACTTATTTTAGTCATAGAATTTGTTCAATTACTGAACGCCAAATTTAGCAATAATTGTCTCTGCTAATTCTGTTCCGATACGATCTTGCGCTTCTCCCGTTGCAGCTCCAACGTGTGGCGTGCAAGCAATGTTTGGATGGCATAATAAATCTTTTCTTGGGTTGGGTTCATTTTCATAAACATCCAACGCACAAGCAGCAACTTTCCCATTCTCCAAAGCAACAAGCAGCGCATCTTCGTCTATCACACCACCTCTCGCAGCGTTGACTAGTCTTACGTTTCCTTTCATTGCATCAAATTCTGCAGTACCAATCACGGCAGAACCGTCGTCTTGTTTAGGAACGTGCAAAGAGATGTAATCAGCGTCTTTAATTCCTTCGATAACAGTTTTCACAGGGTTAATTTGAACGGTAACCGAGGCATTATTTCCCAATTCTATTTCTAGAGAAGTTGGCCCGGTGTATAAATCAACAGCTGTTACATTCATTCCGCATCCGATGGCATATTTAGCCAAGTTTTGCCCGATTCTACCAAAACCAATGATGGTGATGTTTTTCCCACGTAATTCAACGCCTTTTCCGTATTTTTTCTTCAGTGTTTTAAAATCACCATTCTCCATGTTCTTGTAAGAATCATTGAGAGAACGAGAAATTGCAAAAAGATGTCCCATGACCAATTCTGCAACAGACTGAGAAGATGCACCCGGCGTATTGATGACTGTTCTTCCAATATCTCTTGCGTATTGCACATCAATATTGTCCATTCCAACGCCGCCACGACCGATTAATTTCAAGTTCGGGCAGGCATCAATTAACTCTTTGCGAGCAGTTGTTGCACTTCTTACCAAAAGAACCTCAATGTTCTCCGAGTTGATGTAATCAACTAAATTTTCTTGTTCTACTTTGTCTGTGATTACTGTGTAACCTGCATTTTCCAATGCTTCAATTCCTGAGGCAGAAACGCCATCGTTTGCTAATACTTTCATTTTGTTTGTTTATTATTTAGTAGGGGTTGGTCGCGACCAACCCCTACTAAATATAATTCTACCCAACTCTTCCCAATTCTTTCATAATATCCGTCAATACCTGCACGCTTTCTATCGTCAATGCGTTGTACATAGATGCTCGGTAACCGCCTACTGATCGGTGACCTTTTAAACCAACTATTCCGGCGTCGTTCCATAAAGTGTCGAATGCTTCTTTGTGTGCATCATCGTTGAGTAAAAAGGTGACATTCATCAAAGATCTATCTTCTCCAGAAACTGCTGCTTTGAAAAGAGGGTTGCTGTCAATTTCATTGTACAATAAGTCAGCTTTTGCTTGATTTCTTTCTGCGGCTGCGTCAACACCACCATTGGCAATTAAGTGTCTCAAGTTTAACATAGAAGTATAAACTGAGAATACAGGGGGCGTGTTCAGCATTGAACCTTTGTCTGCATGATTTTTCAGGTTTAAATATTTCGGCATGAACTCAGAAGTAGATTTACCGAGAATGTCATCTTTAATGATGTACAATGTTGCTCCGGCAGGACCTAAGTTTTTTTGTGCTCCAGCATAAATAATATCGAATTTAGAAACATCAACTTTCTTGGAGAAGATGTCAGAAGACATATCGCAAACAAGAGGTGCGTCGGTCTGAACGATAGACTGGAATTGAGTTCCGAAGATCGTATTGTTAGAGGTGTAATGCACAAAATCAACATCCGAAGGAACAGTATAATCCTTCGGAATGTAGTTGAAATTTTTATCTTCCGAAGATGCAAAAACGTTGACTTCTAGTCCTACAGCTTTAGCTTCGGTAATTGCACCTTTTGCCCAAGTTCCAGTGTTGATGTAACCTGCTTTTTTAGTTGCTCGCATCATGTTCAGGGCAGTGATTGTGAATCCTAAGGACGCACCACCTTGCAAAAACAGAACGGAGTAACCGTCAGGAACATTCAATGCTTGTTTTACCAATGCTTGTGCTTCTTCCATTATTTGAACAAACTCAGGACTTCTGTGAGAAATCTCCAAAAGAGAAAGTCCATTAATGTCTAAAACAGCATCTGCTGCTTCTTTAAAAACTGTTTGTGGCAGAATACAAGGGCCTGCTCCGAAATTATGTTTCATGTTACTGTTTTTATATCAAAAAAAAGTCTCGGCAAAACCGAGACATTTATAATCAATCCTCTTTTTTGGAGGCGGTTTTCTTTGCAGGAGCTTTCTTGGCTGCCGGTTTTTTTGCTTTGGTGGCTGAGTCTGTCGAAGCAGCCTTTTTAACTGCTGGTTTCTTTTCTGCTACTTTTTTAACAGTGGTCTTCTTTTCTACTGTTTTTTTAGCAACCGTCTTTTTTGTTGCCGTTTTTTTAGTAGCGGTTGCTGAGCCTGTCGAAGTATTTTTCTTCGCTTTTGGCTTAGCAGCGGTTGGAGTTGCAACATTACGTTTTCTTGAAACACCGTAAGATCCCATTGACCTTTTACCTTTCTTCGTTTTCTTATCTCCTTTACCCATAATTAGTTGTTTATTATTTTTTGTTTTTCGCTTGTACAAATATAAATATATATTTCTTTTTGTTAGTACGTGGTGTAGATTATGTTTTAATTATTATTTCTACATTGACTCTATCCTCCTCCGAATCTCATCCTCCACTTTTCCACCATCACGAATGATTCTTGTGCACCACTCAATCTTCAGCTTAACCTGTTCATTGTGAGGTAGTTTCCAGTCTTCGTCAGAATGCTCTAATTTGTTGCGGAGAATATTCAAAGCAATGGCGGCAGAAACACTGATGTTAAAACTCTCGGTAAAACCATACATGGGAATTTTCACCAATTCGTCAGCCATTTCTTCAACCTCTTTTGAAATACCTGTCTTTTCTGTCCCGAAAACCAAAGCGATGGGTTGATCAACGGCAATGTCACTGATGTCAATATCTGTATGTGGAGTAGTGGCAACAATTTTATAGCCTTTGCTTTTTAATTCTTGCAAACAATCAACAGTAGGATTCTCGCCAGTGTCATAGGTGTGTAAATCTACCCAGTTTCCAGCACCTAGAGCGATGTCGCGCATAGGTTCGTGTATTTTCTGCCCTTTTTCTATGGTGTGTAGATCTTGTATTCCAAAACAATCGCAGGTTCTTAAAACAGCGGAAGAATTATGTTCTTTGGAAATACTCTCCATAACAACTGTGAGGTACTTTGTTCTGTCAGCGGCTATTTGATCGTATTTATCTTGCTTACTTTCAGTAATGATGTTGTAGAATTCTGCTAAAACTTTCTCGTCTGTAGTCATGACATAAAATTAAGCATAAAAAAAAGGGAACCTTTCGATTCCCTTAATTTTTTTTGAGGTTATACTAGTTAACCTTCTTAGCCAAATCAGATCCAGCTTTAAAACGTACAACGTTTTTAGCAGCGATTTGAATTTCTTTACCCGTTTGTGGGTTACGACCAACTCTTGCAGCACGGTTAGATACTGAAAAAGATCCGAATCCTACTAATGCGATTCTTTCACCTTTTTTCAATGCTTGACCTGTAGCGTTGATAAATCCGTCCAATGCTCTCTTAGCATCTGCTTTTGACAATCCAGCGTCTGATGCCATTGCATCAATTAATTCTGCTTTGTTCATAGTTTGTTTAATTTTAGTTTATTAAAATAATTAATTCCCTACAAATATATACGGAATTCCTTACTGTGCAAGTGTTTTAGCAAAAAAAGTGCATATTTTGTGGAAAAGTACCCCCTTTTGTTGATAAGTACCCCCAAAAAGCCCGTTTTTAAAGGTGTTTTCGACTAATAGAAGAATTCTGTCGCTGAATAAGAATACTTCTATTCATTAACAATAGAAAGGCTTTCAATAGAATTACCGGCCAAAAAGTCTTTGAAGTGCATTTTCCGTTTTCCTTCTGCTTGAATTTCTTTGACCAAAAGGTAGTTGTCCGAACATGGAAAAAGAAGCCCTTCTTTTGTTGCTTTCAATTCTTTGCTACCAGTAGTCTCTGATTCTGTTTTTTCTGTAGAGAATATCTTGTAGGTTTTCGCTTCATTTTTGTCCTTATTATATAAGGTACACCAAGAAGCAGGGTATGGCGACAGTCCTCGGCAGAAATTATGCACCGTTTGAACGTCTTTGGAGAAGTCTATTTTGCAATCCTGTTTAAAGATTTTTGGTGCAGGTTGCATCCCAGTGTTCATAAGCTCTTTTTGATTAATTGGCGAGAGATTATCAGAAGCAATTTTTTGCAAAGTAGAATAGATAACATCAGCGCCAAGATGCATCATTCTGTCGTGCAATTCTCCAGCACTTTCATTCTCTGAAATGCTAATTCTTTCTTGCTCGATAATCATCCCTGTATCGATCTCCTTTTCGATGAAAAATGAGGTAACTCCCGTTTCCTTTTCTCCGTTAATTATTGCCCAGTTAATAGGGGCAGCTCCACGGTAGTTCGGCAACAAAGAACCGTGTAAATTGATGGTTCCTTTTGGAGGCATCGCCCAAATAACTTCAGGAAGCATTCTAAATGCAACCACTACAAACAAGTCTGCATCTATACTGTGGAGCTTTGCAATAAATTCTTCGCCTTTTAAATTGCTAGGTTGCAGAATTTTTAAGTCCTGTTCTTCGGCATAGATCTTAACATCGCTCTTGCTTACTTTCTGCCCTCGACCTGATTTCCTATCTGGTGCAGTGATGACTGCCTTTACATCAACTCCCTCGTTCAGCAGCTTCTTTAAAATAGTCGTTGCGAAACTGGGAGTTCCCATAAATACGATGCTTAAATTCTCCATGCGTTTGTTTAAATTTCTTTCTTTCTCCAGTTAAAAAAACGAAGGTATAAGAATGATAATAATCCCAAGGTAATAAAGTAAATGTATTCTACGGTCCAAATCCAATAGATATCGAGGACATAGACTTTAATTAATAAGAATGCCGCAATGAGATAGATAAAAACGGAAACGATTTCGATGTAGAAGTTGATGCGTGTATTGCCCGTGCCATTAATCGCTTGGAAATAGACACTTCCGACAGAATAAATAATCACTGACCCAGAAACAAATCGGAGAATGGCAACACTGTCTGCCATGAATTCTTCGTTGGGATTGATAACTCCTATCATTTGCTCAGGGTAGAAAAGTGCACCGTGAAAGAATAGAAAAAGAAAGAGAATTGACAACAATTGTACACGCATAATGATGATTTTGACAGCATCATAGTCCTTTTTACCAATAAAATGGCTGACGTAGGTCTTGGTCGTTGCTCCAAAGCCCCAAACGGGAACGAAAGCGAGAAAATACAAGGAACGAATGTTTTGTGACACGGTCAATTCATACGTGCCGATTTGTTCTATCCATGTAAAGAAAACAGTCCAAGTTGTAAGCGCAACCAATCCTTGCAGCATTATCGGAGAACTAATTTTAAACAAGTTGAGCAGACTTTCTTTACTGATGGAAATATTCTTCAATAATTCGTGTTTTCGCTGTTCTGAAGAATAATAAAGCGCTATTCCCAAGAATAAAGCACCAATTCCATCGGCAAAAGTAGAGGCAAGGGCAGCTCCTTCAATTCCCATGGCTTCAAAACCGAAGTTGCCACTGATTAATGCATAGTCCAGAAGAATATTAGAACTTGCCACAAACAAAGCGCCTATCATAACGAACTTCGTTTTGCCAATTGCCATAAAATAGGCATTGATGGAGATAGAAAGAAAAGCGAATATCAGTCCGTAACCTCTAATATTAAGGTAATCAACCTGTCCTTGAGCAACTTCTGCATTCAATGAGTAGGACTTTAGCATGTCCGGAATGACCCAAGAAATGATGGAGAATAGAACAATGCTAATCAACAAATTATTAAAGAGTGCGGACCCAAAAATTTTCGAAAGCATGGATGATCTTCCTTCTCCAATTCTTCTAGCCATCACAATTTGTGCACCATCACTCATGCCGATTAAGGTCATAAATAAAGTGATGTAAATCAATCCTCCGTTGCCAACAGCATCAAAAGCAATGGTGTCGTATCGACTTAAAAAGGCAGAATCAGTGATGAGTACAACCGATTGAATAAACGTAGATGCCATCAAAGGCACTGCCATTTTTAATATCGATTTGTAACTGTAGTCTAACATTTTCTTTGAAAAGGGGTAAAAGTAGTGATTTTAGACACGCAAGCGAAGCTTGCTCTTAGATTCGTTCGCAAGCGATCTTTTAGATACGAACTTCGTCCTTTAGACACGCTCCTTCGTCGCTCTTAGACTTAGATTTACTTCGAGAAGATTAGTTGTGGCTTTGGTTGCTCAACTTTAGAAGATCTAAAAATCAAAACAACAAAAACTAAAATTTCACCGAGGAATAAGTCTAAGAGCGACGAAGGAGCGTGTCTAACAGAGAGCGAAGCGAGCGTTTCTAAAAGCGTAGCGGTCTAAGAATGAATTCGCGCGGTCATCGAGCGAAGTCGAAATGTGCGAATGAATGTGTCTAAAAACGCAGCGAACGCTCTAAAATCACTACTTTTATCCTCCAAAGTAAAAATTATGAAGTGTAGCATCCATTTTTATTTATTGAACGAGCATTTTTCCGAAGAACATGCCGAAGCGAATCACAACGGTGAAGAGTCGGATATGAACCGCAAATATGAATGGGAAGATGAATTACTCATCAACAATGTTTTGGATATTGTGGAGCAAGAGAAAGCAAATTATCCCTTGCAAGGGAGTCTCGCCGATGGCAAAGCATTCTCTTACGATGTTGCCGATATGCGACTGTTTGATGTTCTTACAGAAGACACTCCAGTAACAGTTGGCTGTTCAGAATCAATCATGGAGTCTTGTGAATTGTCTAAGAATGGGGATGATTTTGACTTGAAAATTTACATCAAAGACTTTGAGCCGATGTCTAATCCCGTACCTGGAATTTTTATTGCGACGCAAGAATTTCCTAAAGAATTGATTGGAGAATGACTTGGCAAGAACGAAAAGAACTGACTAAAACGACTTTTTTGGAATTTTTTCAAGAGAAATCACTATTGCACGGTGCGGCTTTGGCTTATTATGCCATGCTTGCCCTCGTTCCTATATTGTATCTAACGGTAACTTATGTCGGTCGCTTTGTCGGAGAAGAGAAGGTAATTGATGCCATCGGAAAGATGCTTAAAGAGAATGTAGGCTTGGAAGATCCCAGTGGAATTTTAAGCTTTTTAGGAGAGATTGACTTTTTAAGCGGAAGTGTTTTAATGGAAACTTTTGGTATTCTTGCGTTAATGTTCTCTTGTACAGTGATTTTTAACTCTTTAAAAGGAAGTTTAAATGTGTTTTATAACATTAAAAAAAGTAAAATTGCTCGTAAGAAAAAGATTGTTCGCTCTCTTCTGTCAAGATTGATTTCTTTGGGATTTATTATAGGAATAACCTTGTTTATTATTCTGCTTTATTTTGCAGAACCTCTTTTTTTGTCATTGGCGCACAAACTTTTTGAAAGTATTGATGTACTTCATTCTGTTGTCTCAAAACTCATTCGTCACGGCGTCCCAATCATTACAAATATGCTGGTATTCAGTTTTATTTTTAAATACTTGCACGATGGGCATGTAGAATGGAGAAATGCTTTTAGAGGTGGTTTATTGACTAGTATTCTACTTTATTTCGGGCAATTAATCATTAAATACTACCTGACGAATTTCTTTTTTGGAGCAAGTGGAGGAGTGGCTGGAGCAATGCTCGTCATCCTTGTTTGGGTCTATTATTCTTCGCAAATTATCTTTTTTGGAGCGAAGTACATTGCCGTCCTGTCAAGGATGAGAGGATGCGAAATCGTCTTTCGTGATTAAAATTTAATCAAAAACTTGCACAATTCCATTATTTTGATTAATTTTCCACCAATAATTGATTAAAATTTAAGAATGGAAGTAGGAGGGAACCTAAAATTACTAAGAAAGAGAAAGAAGCTTTCTCAAGAAGAAGTGGCTCAAGAGCTTGGGTTGACGCGTAGTTCATATTCTGGTTATGAGAACGAAGTTGCACAACCGAACATCGAAAGTTTGGTTTTGTTTAGTGATTTCTACAAAGTATCCGTGGATGATTTAATTCGCAAAGATTTTTCGAAATTCAAAGACTCGGATTGGGAGAAAATTGATAAAGGTGTCTATTCTGACGTGAAAGGGACAAAATTGCGCATTTTAACGTCTATGGTCGATGAAAACAATGAAGAATTGATAGAATTAGTTCCCGTGAAGGCAAGTGCGGGCTATACGGCTGGTTATGCCGACCCGGATTATTTGAAAGTATTGCCAACTTTTCACTTGCCATTTCTATCGCGCGATAGGAAATACAGAACCTTCCCGATTAAAGGAGATTCGATGCCGCCTGTTGTTCATGGTTCCTTTGTTGTCGGAGAATTTGTCCAAAACTGGATGTCAATTCGTGACGGAACGCCTTGCATCGTCGTAACGAAAGACGATGGCATTGTTTTTAAAGTAGTGCACAATCTGCTCGATTCGGAGCAGTCGTTTCAACTTTGCTCTACCAATACATTTTATTCCCCTTATCTTGTACATGCTAATGACATCATCGAAATGTGGAAATTCGTCAATTATATTTCCCCAGAATTGCCAGAATTGAAATTAGACGACAACGGATTGTCAAAATCATTGCAGAATTTGCAAAAAGAAGTGCATGAATTAAAGGAAATGATTAAGAATTAGAGAAAAGTCCGTCGTTTTCTATAATTTTTTCTTCGAGAATTAATGCGCGTAAAGACTGTTCAACAAGGTCCTCCGAAACGTTGATTTTAAGCGCCAATTCTTCTTTCCTTGCTGGGAGAAGCTTGGGAATTAACACGACAATTTCGTGAATATTCTTGTCGCTCTTTAATTTTTCAAGACAGACATCACATTTACCACAATCTTCTGATGTAGAATCAAAGTAGGCGCTAATTGCGCTAGATCGGCAGTCAGAACCTGTTACGAAATGAATTATAGCCGCTAATTTATCCTCTTCAATCTTTTTTCTGTTTAAATAAATTTCATTCTTAATGTCAAGGTAGTCTTCTGGAAAACGCTCTGTTAGAAAAGTAATTCTCGGCAATGAAGATTGAAAAGTGATGTCAATCACTCCGTATTGTTCCAAATGTTTTAGCTGCTTCGTCAACCCAGCACGACTTATTTTCAAGCGTTTTGCAATTTCACTCTCATTGATGTTGATAAAACGGTCAAAAATTCCAGGATAACTTCTGGTCAATGTCAAAACCAACTCATTGATAGATGGATAACCAACCTGGAACTTGTAGAGAGCAGAATTTCCAATGGCGATTTTTAAACGAGTAGCATGAAAATTATTCTCAGAAAAATTCAAAGTTTCATTGAGCTGTAGTAATTTTAGCGCGTAAAATGTCTCAGAAATTGGCACAGAAAAAGATTGATTGAATAGCTGCATATCAAAATCATAGGACTCTCCGTTTCCAGCGCCAATTGCGACTTTCAAGAAGTTGCAAAGACTATTGTAGATGATTTTCACCCGTTCGATAGACGGATATTTCATCTGCAATTGTTGCTTCATCAGGTCGATGTCTTTCTGCTCCCAAAAAGCAATGGCAACGGCTTCCTTTTCGTCTCTGCCAGCGCGACCAGCTTCTTGGTAGTAACTTTCCAAATTGGCAGGAATTTCATAGTGTAGTACAAATCGAACGTCTGGTTTATCGATTCCCATACCAAAAGCATTGGTGGCAACCATTACTTTAATTTTGCCTTGCATCCAGTGTTCAAGCATGTATTTTCTATCTTCCGGCTTCAATCCTCCGTGGTAAAAACCAGCGTTGATATTCAAGGCCCGAAGTTGCGTCACAACGAATTTTACACTTCTTCTCGTCTGACAGTAAATAATGCCTGTAACGGCAGAATTCTCTTGGCAGTGATCAATGATTTTCTGCAATTTATTCTCCGTATGTCTCACCTGATACGAAATATTCTTCCGTTCTAGATTTCCGATGAATAAATTTGGCTTTTTAAGCTCTAAAAGTTCAACGATGTCATCCTGCACGCGTTTTGTCGCAGAAGCAGTAACAGCAATAAACGGAACGCTTGGGTGCAAGGTTCTTAATTGAGCAATGTCTCGATAAGCAGGACGAAAATCATGTCCCCATTCAGAAATACAGTGTGCTTCGTCAATCACTATCAGTCCGACTTTCATGGCTTTGCAACGCTCAATGAAGAGGTCGCTTTTTAGTCGTTCGGGAGAAGTGTAAAGAAATTTCATATTGCCGAATCGCGCATTATCAAGTGTAATATCGATTTCGCGGTAACTCATAGAACTGACAATGAGTCCTGCGTTTATTCCCCTGGATTGAAGGTTGTTTACTTGATCCTCCATCAAGGCGATAAGTGGTGAAACAACGATGGTCAGTCCTTCCAGAGCAATTCCCGGCACTTGAAAACAGATCGATTTTCCTCCGCCTGTTGGCAAAATAGCAAGCGTATCGTGTCCATAGATGACACTGTCAACAATTTCTTCTTGCATCGGGCGAAAAGATGAGTAGCCCCAATATTGTTTTAATATTTCCTGTGATTTCTCCAATTCTTAATCTGAATCACGAAAGTAAGCAAAAAACTTATTGGAGACTAATCGTTCGTTTTCGTATAGACTCATTCGCTTTGCTCATTGTTAGATGCGTTCGCAAACGAACTTTTTAGATACATTCATTCGCTACGCGAATTCATTCTTAGACACGCCTTCGGCTTTTAGACTTAATCTTGCTTCGAGGAGAGTAATCATTATTTTGATTGTTCACTTTTACAAAACTGAGAAAGAAAAGCAACAATTAAAATTTTAAAGAAAAGCGAGTCTAAGAGCCGAAGGCGTGTCTAACAGAGAGCGAAGCGAAGCGGTCTAAAGGAAGCTTGCTTCCGTATCTAACAATGAGCAAAGCGAATGAGTCTAAGTCCTTTGAAATGCGCGATTAAATGCGTACATTTGCACCCAAGAAAAGAGCTATGATCAACGATACAATTTCTATTAAAGTCAATAAAATTAGTCAATCAAGAATCAACGATATTGATTGGGACAATCTTCCTTTCGGTAGAGAATTCTCCGATCACATGTTGGAAATGAACTATGCAGATGGCAAATGGCAAGACCCAGAAATTAAGCCTTTTGCTGATTTGCAAATGCACCCAGCGACTTCAGCAATTCATTACGGTCAGTCCATCTTTGAAGGAATGAAAGCAAATAGATCTGACGATGGAAATATCTTTTTGTTCCGCCCAGATATGAATGCCAAACGTTTTGCAGAATCCTGTGAGAGAATGTGTATGCCTATTATTCCAGAGGATGTATTTGTCGATTTAGTGCGAAAAATAGTTGAAATTGATGCAGAATGGGTGCCTCGAAAGAAAGGATATTCATTGTACATCAGACCTTTTCTTTTCGCAACAGATGAATTTATAGGAATCAAACCTTCAGATACGTACAAGTTTTTAATTTTCACTTGCCCAGTTGGCGTTTATTATTCCAATCCTGTGAATGTGAAAATTGAGGAATTTTACACACGTGCATCACAAGGTGGAGTTGGAAAAGCGAAGACAGCTGGGAATTATGCCGCATCTTTATATCCTGCAAAAAAAGGAAAAGAAGAAGGTTTCGATCAGTTGATTTGGACAGATGGAATTGAGCATAAATACATCGAAGAATCAGGAACAATGAATGTTGTTTTTGAGATAGATGGAAAACTAATTACGCCTGCAGAAGATTCGGATACAATTCTATGTGGAATTACTAAAAGGTCTGTGGTTGAAGTCGCAAATAGCCTTAATATTCCAATAGAAGAAAGAAAGATAACCGTGGAAGAAGTGGTCACTGCTTTGAAAGAAGGGAGAGTCACTGATGCTTTCGGAGCTGGTACTGCTGCTACGATTGCGCCAATTGCAAAGATTGGTTTCAGAGGGGAGTTATTTGAAATTCCATTGCAACCAAGAACTTCTTCTACTAGAATCAAGGCGCATTTAGACGATTTGAAAGCAGGGAGAATTGAAGATTCTTTCAACTGGTTGGTGCGTGTTTAATTGGCTATGAAAGACAATTTGTTCTTTGCATAATTATTCTTATATTTTTAACTCCCGTTTGCAATAATTCAATATATTTGCTATACTATTTAAAATGATTCTAAATAATGAGATTAATTATAGCCGATAGCAACGATTTAGTAAGAGCAGGGATGAGATCAATCTTGTCTTTGAATAAAGAGGTTGAAATTGTCGGTGAAGCAAAATCTAAGGAAGAATTATTTGACATGTTACATCTTTTTGAAACAGATGTTGTCATGATAGATTACACCTCAGACGGTTTTAACATTGATGTTTTATCGAATATCAAAAACAACTTTCCGAATGTTTATATGCTGGCGATTACACCGCTTCAATCTGCGCAAGTTCTTGTGGATGCCTTAAAACAGGGAGTAACTAGTTATGTTAAGAAAGATTGCTCTATTCCAGAGATTCAAGATGCAGTAATTGAAACGGCCAAGGGTACTAAGTTTTTCTGCGGCAGAATTGTAGAGACGATTCAGCAAGCAAACCTCAACGTAGAGGATATTAATTACGATGCTTTTTCTTGCGATGCTATTTTGATATCCAAACGAGAAAGTGAAATCATTGTGCATATTTCTGAAGGTCTGACGAATGCGCAAATAGCAGAAAAATTGTTTTTAAGCAATCACACAGTGAATTCTCACAGAAAAAACATCATGGCAAAATTAGGCGTTAAAAATACCGCTGGAATTGTGATGTATGCAGTAAAATCGAACCTAGTTTCCCCTAATAAATTTCTTTTTACGGCAAGTAATTGATTTAGTAGAAAGCTAACAGCTTTCTGTTATTGCCAAAATAACTATTTCAAAACTTTCTGAAACTTCTGAAAGTACGTCTCCATTAGTTTTTTTAGCTCCGTAGGAGTAAAACCTTTGTAAAATAGTCAATCAAACAATAGCTTAGCTCCGTTAGGAGCGATACTATTTGTGTGTATTGCGTACAATAGGAGGTTGGGTTTCGCACCTACGGAGCTATAGTTGTACAGTTTTTTTATTACAAAGGTTTCGTCCCTATGGGACTAATTTAAGTGATTTTTCATTTTTTTTCCGTAAATTGAACCAATTCTAACTGTAGCTGTACAGAATTAAAATTGAAAGATATGCGCAACGCACTAATAATAGTTTTCTTGCTGATGGGTGGATTCATTTATGCCCAAAATCAGACGCCAATTGAAGATTCCATCGAAGAATCAGAATTGGACACTGAGTCTGTTAAAATAACAACGAAAGCAAAAAAAGAATCTAGGTCTGCCAAGAAGCAAAAAGTAGAATTGAAGAAAGGGTATTCTACATCAGCTTCTGAGACCCAAAAATTTAAGTCGTATAAATCAGCTTCTACCGTGCAACGGACACAACGTTCGCCAAGTGTTGCACAACAATCTAAGATGAATGAGGCAGTGACAAACCTAGAAGAGGTAGCGCCGAATTCTTTTGAGTATCACTATTTTAAATACGCAGCAGGTAATTACAATACGGAGTTAGTCGCTGACTTGAATGAGGCAGAGAAATTGCGACCTCGAAACATAGATGTGCTGATTCAGAAGACAGCGTACAATATCATTATCGACAACAAGGTGACAGCAATAAGTTACCTCAAACGAATTTATTCTTCAGGAAAATTGTCTAAAAGCGTAGTGAATTACGCGGAAGACATTCTGTTTTCTGTTCCGAAGAATGGAACTTTAATCACACACGGATTTGATGATTTTTATGGAACTTACTATGCACAGTCCGTCAATAAAACACGACCAGATGTCAAAATAATATCATTAGAATTATTGCAAAGCGAGACCTATCGCAAGAATTTAAAAAAGAAAGGTTATCAAATTCCGAGCAGTAAAATAGTTGATATTCAATTCTTTAAAAAGCTATGCAGTGAGAATTCTTCTAAGGAAATTTCTGTTTCTGTCACAACGCCAAAAGAATATTTACGTCCAATTGCGAAGAAATTGTTTTTATCAGGATTAGTGATGATGTATTCTAATTCTCCGAAAGAAAATTTCAATAGAAACGAGCATTTATGGAATTTTGATTTGAAAAAACACCTTGTTGAGAATGCTGTAAATGAGAAATCAAAACAACTTTCTGCGAATTATTTACCCATGTTATTCATTCTTCGGAAAGGGTACAATTCTATAGGAGCAAAGAAAAAAGTAAAGGAAATAGACAAGGTCATTGACGCAATCAGTGTCCAGTCACGAAAATATGAAAAGGCACAAAAATTGAAGGCGAGCTATTAATGCGACTGATAAAACCGCAATATAAATCAATGACTGACGAGTCACTAATGATTTCTATCTCCAAAGGGGAAAAGAGAGCATTTGATGAGATTTATGTGCGCTATTCTGGACCTTTGTTGGGCTATTTTATGAGAATGTTGTGGCGAGACAGGGAGAAAGCAGAGGATTTTGTGCATGATATTTTTGCGAAAATTATCCGAAAACCAGAATCCTTTGACCCAACGCGGAAATTTAAGACCTGGTTGTATTCTGTGGCTAATAACATGTGCAAGAATGAGTACAAAAAACAAGAAGTTCGGAAGAATACATCGACGGGCTTGGACGGTCATTATGCGTTGTCGGATAGTAATTCCAATGTACTCGAAGAAGTACAGGACATGCAATTTAGAGAACAGTTTGAAGAATCAATGGATGCACTGGACGACAAGCACAAAGAGGCTTTCAGACTGAGGCATATAAGTGGCTTGTCGATAAAAGAAATAGCAGAGGTACTAGAATTAAGCGACGGAACAGTGAAGTCAAGGTTGTTTTATGCGGCAAAATATTTGGCAGAGAGTTTAAAAGATTTTAATCCCGTTTTAAATAGATAAAGATGGAAAAAGACATAATAGATATCGTAACAGAAAAAGAATTCATTCAATTAACAGCGAGTGAAAAATCGGAATTGCATGAATTTTGCAAAACGGAGGAGGAGTACAATCAATTGAAGGCTGTGTTTGCAAGTGTGAGTGCTATGCCTATTGATACTCCGAGTCCAAAGGCGGAAACAAAGAGAGATTTAGATGCTTTATTTGCACAAACGCACCCGAGAGTAGCGCCGATTTGGTACAATTCTGTTTTTGCCGTGATTGTTCCAAAAGATAAGCCAATCTATAGACAACCGATTTTACAAGTGGCAGCTGTTGCTTTGTTGTTTTTGTTAGCGGTGCCAATGTTTTCGAATGATATTGTACAAGAGCCGACAAAATTAGCCAAGAATGAGAATATTGAAACGAATGATAAAGCAACTGATAAGGTAAAAGAGAATGAGCTCACAAAGGATATGGCAAACGATCAACTCGATGTGAATCAATTGGAGACTATTGTCCAAGATGAAGAATCGGATATTGTAAGTCCGGCAGATACGAGAACAAGTTTAGCGGAAAATTCTTTTCCTTTCACCTTAACTTTGGAGCCTTCTGGTAATGATAGAAGTCGCAAAGACAACTCGCCTATTTTATTGGATGAAAATCGAATTTCTATGGGTCTTGAGGGTACACCAACTCCAATGGCTGCTTCCGGTAGTGTTTCGAATGATTTCTTCGATCATCCAGATGGTGTGTTTGCTGAAGATAAGAAGCTTGAAGCAGCGTCTTCAAATGATTCTGACGATCGCCTTAGCTTTGCTATTTCAGCGTCGGAAACAGATGATTTAATGGATTTATTGACGGTTACTTTTTAATCCGAACGCGAATTATAACAGATTGCTCAATTATCGATACGACGGTTGTATCTTCGCATAGAAGAGAATCATTCGCTTCTATTTTTTGCTTATTGATTGTTGCTTTACCTTCTGCAAGAAAGAAAAAATCATTCGAAAGTAAATGAATCGTTTCATCTGTAGATAGATGATGGATTGTAACTTCTGCAAGATAATTTCTAGTCATTACATTAAAATCTCTCACTTTTCCAATACTTTTCGTTTGCCAATCACCTAGAAAAGAGTCTTGCTGGTATTGCTTTAGAGTTGTAGAATGATGTCCTTCGTGAATAAGTTGCAATTCTCCGTTCAGAATGGTCAAGATGCGATTAACACCTGGCAAAGGAGTGAAAGTTGACTTCTCTACTTCAACAGTGGCGATGCTAATTCTAAGGTCGTAATTTCCTTTCTTAAATTCTGCATCTTCCGGTAAAATGAGCAACTCTGAAGTTGTACCACCAGACCAAGAACTTATTTTCCAGCTTGAAGGGGAAATGATGTTTTCTTTTTTCATGATAGATTATCGATTTCCTAATTCTGCAATAACTTTTTTAAAATCACGAAGAACCTCTTGTCTATTTCTCAATCCTCCAAACTCTTGCTTGGTTGCCGAAGCATGTCGAGGTGCTAAACTCAACCTTCCCTTTACAATCGTTCCCAATTGATTGGTCGCATCAGCCGTGTAAACAATTGCAGAACTCAATTTATCATTCGAACTAGTTGCTAATAAAGGTGCATTTGCATCTAAAATGGAGGCATTTAAGGGTTCTCCGACTTTAAAATAGTCCGTTTCAAAGTTGTTCATGGCTTTCCGGCCAGCAATTGTTGCCATTTCTATGGCAAAACTGCCCGAATTTCCTTCTGTGGTAGAATTGAAAATGTTTCGCTTGTGAGAAATCAATCGCTGTCCATAATCGAGCAGTTTTAACTCTTCCAAAGGGTTAATTCCTATGTGAGAATCCGTTCCTATGCTCCATTTTCCGCCTGCGTTTTGGAAGTTAGCAAGAGGGAAGAGGCCATCGCCTAAATTGCCTTCTGTACTTGGACAAAGAACAACATTTGCTTCGCTTTTTGCAATGCCGACAGTTTCTTGTTCTGTCAAATGAGTTGCATGAACCAAGTGAAATCTATCGGATAATTCAACGTTCTCTAGCAACCATTCTACCGGTCGTTTATCAAGATAACCGAGGGAATCTTCAATTTCTTTGAGTTGTTCTGAAATGTGAATATGAAAAGGAATATCTTGCGGTCCATTCTTTGCAATCTCCGCTATGTCAATTGGGGCAACACCTCGCATGGAGTGTATGCCAATAGCAATGTTGGCTCCATCATAATTTTCGCATGCTTCTTTGCTCGCCTCCAAGAGTTTTAAGTAGTCGTCGATTGTTGGAGAAATAAATCGTCTCTGTCCCTCGGTTGGTGCTTTTCCAAATCCACCTTTTTGATAAAAAATGGGGGTCAAAGTGATATTAATTCCCGCTTTTTCTGCGGCTGCAATCATACGTGTGCCCATTTCAGCGAGATTGCCGTATTTTTGCCCGTTTTTATCGTGATGCACGTAGTGAAATTCAGCAACGTTGGTGTAACCGTGTCTGACCATTTCAGAATAAAGCATAGCCGCAATCGCCTCCATTTGGTCAGGAGAAACACTCAATGCTAGGTCGTACATTGCCTTTCTCCACGACCAAAAATCATCCGAAGTGTGCGAAATGTCATGCACTTCTGCCAAGCCAGCCATTGCATATTGAAAAGCGTGAGAATGTGCATTCTGAAAACCAGGCAATGCAAAACCATTGATTTTTGTAGCGGCAGAATCATCGCTGTTATTCTCAATGGAAGTAATAATGCCATTTTCATCGGTAGAAATGAGAACGTTGTCATTCCAACCTTGATTTTGTAAGAGTTTATTGAAAAGGAATTTGTTCATTCGTATTTGTTTTACTGGTGCAATTGTTTTATTAAGGCGTCAAACGTTCTCCTCAACAAAACCCTCACTTTTTCTGCTCTATTTTCATCAAATTCCATTTCTTCATCATTCATATAGAGAATTTTATTCATCTCTAGTTGCAAGGCGTGAACCTCATTTTCGGGCTTTCCAAAGTAACGTGTGATGTGTCCTCCTTTGAAGGGGGTGTTATGATTTATTTGAAATTCTCCGGAGCAAAGGTTTTCAAATGCAGTGTTAATTATCTGTATATCAGCAGTTTGACTATTGTTGTTTCCGAGGATCATATCTGGAAAGAATTCTTTCTGAATGGTTGGTACACTTCTTCGGATAGAATGCGCATCCCATAAAAGAACCTTTCCAAATTGGCTTTTTCGTTCTTCCAGCAAAGAATTTACCTTCTCATAATACGGCCAGTAATACTTTTCTAATCTTCTCTCAATTTCTTCTTGATTGGGAATTTTATTTTCAGAAAGATAGATGCCCTTCCCGAAAAAGTCAGTTGTAGTTGTCAGTCCGGTGATAATTCTTCCGTCATTGTACAAGGGAGCACTTTTGGGATCTCTGTTCAAATCAATCACCCAACGACTGTATTTCGCATGAATAATAGTGATGCCAATTTCACTCGCGAAATTGTATAATTCATGCACAAACCAATCCGTATCATCAGGCGCTTGCATCATCTCTGGAACGTAGTCATTCTGTAATTCTTTCGGGAATTCCGTCCCGCAATGAGGAACACTCAAAATAAAAGGAACTTTGGCTACTTTGGGTTCAATGATGACAAAAGGTTCTGACATAGAATGTTGTTTTTACAAATGTAACATAAAAGAGAAATTATAATTTTTCCCACTCCTCATCTGCTTTCTTTCTCATCACTTTCTCCCCATCTTCATTCCACGTATCCAGTGTGTTATTGAAAAAAGCATTGTAAAACAAATATAATTTTCCATTGAATAGCTGAAAAGTCTTTGGGTTGATTTTGACCTTGGAACCATTCAAAGCCATGGCATACGCACACCACCCTCCATATTCTGGGAGGTAAGAAGACGGATTGCTTTCAAAAATATTCAAATTCTGTTTAGAAATGAATTTGTATTTAACGCCTTCGAAAACAAAAGTAAATTTTCGTTTACCCTTTTTTGCTTCGTTTGTTCGGTAATGTACAAGGTCGTAACCTTTTACACCATAACCTTTTTGTATGTTTACGTCTTTTTGAGAATAGGATACAGAAATACAACAAATACTGAAAATGAGAAATATATTTTTCATAGCATAAAAAAACGAGTAAAGATTGTTCTTTACTCGTCTAAATATATTAAAAAATAGTTGTTCTACTTCTCAATCGTCACATCAATTGTGAATTCTAAATCATCAGAAATGATGTAATCAACAGGCACTCCTTCAGAACCTTCAACATGGTATTTCAGCTCCCAATCAGTTCTGTCAAGAATGAATTTCTCTGATTTCATGGACACTGCATCCTCAGAAACAGTCACATTTGCATTGAAAGTAATGCTTTTTGTGATTTCCATGATAGTTAAATTACCAGTTAAACGAGAATTGTATAAACCATCTACGATTTTTTCAGTCCCTGTCAACTCAAAAGTGGTCGTTGGGTTGTTTTCAACGTCAAAAAAATCAGCACTCAAAAGGTGGTCCTTTAAATCCTTTGCATCTTCTTCTCCACCTTCTCCAAAATTATCAACAGTAAAAGAGTTCATGTCAACTTCTACTTTTGCATTTGTCAATTCTCCATTATTCACTAAAAATGAAGCATTATTCAAACTGATAATACCATATCTTTCTGAAATACCGCCCAAATGTGTTGCTCTCCAGTCCAATTTACTGCCATCCTTCACGATTGTGTATTCAATTGTTTCTGCTGTTTCTACTAATTCTACATTCTCTGCATCTGTTGCTTCAACCTGTGTTCTGTCAGAACATGAACTCAACATTGCTCCAATTAAAAATAAGGATACGATTACTTTTTTCATCTTAATTTTATGTTTAAATTTATTATTCATGGCAAAGTAACGGAGAATAGGAGCAATAAAAAGTTAATCTAGGTTAAGAAATTGGATTGCTAAGGCCTCATCATAAATTGTTAATTACAAATTGTTAATTGATAATTACAGTTATCTTTGCCTACCAATAATTCGTATGAAAAAACAAATTAAATTTTTAATCAATAAGTCTGAAATTACGGCAGGAACAAGAGGTGCTTCTCTTGGGCCTGAAGCTATAATGACTGCTGCAAGAAAAAATGGCAACCTCCTGTTTGGTGAATATTCAACGGTAACCATTCCTGACTCCAACCATTTGCTTGATATGGAGGTGAAATATCCCTTTGCAAAACGAATTGAGGGATTGGTTCAAGTTTTTGAAGCGGTTTCCAAAGAAGTGAAGACCGTTTTGGATGAAAAAAACTTCCCTTTTGTTATTTCTGGTGATCATGGATCTGCTGGAGGCACAATTACTGGAATCAAAGCGGCGTATCCTAACAAAAGATTAGGTGTCGTATGGATTGATGCTCATGGAGATTTGCATACACCTTACACAACGCCTTCTGGTAACATGCACGGAATGCCATTGGCAACAGCAATTGCTGATGATAACAAGCAAGAACAAAAAAACAAGCTTTCTAAAGAAGAAACAGAATTGTGGAATGAGTTGAAAACAATGCATGCAAATGGTCCTCGGCTAAAATCAGAAGATTTGGTTTTTATTGCTGTTAGAGACACCGAAGAGCAAGAAGATGCACTGATTGAACGTCTACAGATTACAAATCATACAGTCGATCAGGTCAGAAGTAAAGGGAAGAAAGCGATTATGAATGAAATTCTAAGTCAATTGAATGAATGTGACATCATTTATGTCTCTTTTGATGTTGATTCTATGGACCCTAAACATACTTCTCACGGAACGGGAACTCCTGTTGAAAATGGATTGCATCCTGAGGAGGCAGAATTTTTTCTCACAGAATTAGCGAAGAATAAAAAAACGGTTTGCATCGAATTTGTTGAGGTGAATCCTTGCTTAGACGAGAAAGTAAACAAGATGGCAGAGGTTGCATTTGACCTTTTAGAAAAAACAATCAACCAATTAGAAAAGAATTAATGGAGAATCAAATAAAAGCAATCCTACTCGAAAATTCGATAGAGTTATTTGGAAATCAGATAGATGAAAAAATAATTCAATTTCAAAAAACGAGAAAAGATGTTGAGGGCGACTTAACCTTAGTGATTTTCCCTTTTGTGAAGATGCTAAAATGTTCGCCAATAGAGGCTGGAGAGAAAATCGGCTTAGTTTTAACTGAGCAATTAAATTTCATTGCGTCTTACAGTGTTGTCAGTGGTTTTTTGAACTTTGTAATTACAGATACGTACTGGTTACAGCAGCTTGGAGAAATGGATGCAAACTCCTGCTTCGGTTATGTAAAAAGGGATTCAAAGCCTACTGTGATGGTAGAGTATTCTTCACCAAACACCAACAAGCCACTGCATTTAGGACATCTTCGAAATAACTTTTTGGGTTATTCTGTCGCTGAAATTCTGAAAGCAAACGGCCATAAAGTGGTTAAAACGCAAATTGTCAACGACAGAGGTATTCATATTTGCAAAAGTATGTTGGCATGGGAGCGTTTTTCTCCTACGGATGCAAATGGAGAACGTGAAACACCAGAGAACACGGGAATAAAAGGCGACAAACTCGTTGGTAAATACTACGTTGAGTTTGACAAGCAGAACAACGTGGAAACAGCAGAAATCATCTCCGATTGGGAGAATAACAACTTTGACGGCTTTTCTGACGAAGCAATTACTGAGGTTCAGAAGCTGATAGCCCTCAAGGCAGAGAAAGCTGATTCGAGTGATTCTGAAGGAGCAATTAAAGGCATTAACGACAAAATTAAAGCTCTGGCAAAGAATCAAACAGGTTTAATGCGTGATGCCAAAGAAATGCTAATAAAATGGGAGGCAAGAGATCCGGAGACATATTTGTTATGGACAACAATGAATAATTGGTGCTATGCTGGATTTGATGTGACCTACAAAGCAATGGGCGTTGATTTTGACAAGCTATATTACGAGTCAGAAACGTTTTTAATTGGTCGCGACTTGGTTCTTGATGGTTTGCAAAAAGGCATCTTTTTTAAGAAAGAAGATGGTTCAGTTTGGATCGATTTAACAGAAGACGGCTTGGATGAAAAACTGGTTCTTCGTTCTGATGGAACAGCCGTTTACATGACGCAAGATTTAGGAACAGCTGTGGATAGATATAATGACTTCAATGATTTAAGTGGAATCATCTACACTGTTGGTAATGAGCAAGATTATCATTTCAAAGTTCTATTTTTAATTCTTCAGAAATTAGGATATGATTGGGCAGATAATTGCTCGCATCTTTCTTATGGAATGGTTGAATTACCAAAAGGAATGGGAAGAATGAAGTCCCGTGAAGGAACAGTTGTAGATGCCGATGATTTGATGACAGAAATCGTTGAATCTGCCAAAGAAATGACCCAAGAACGAGGTCACATTGACGGAATGAGTGAGGATGAGAAAAACAAGCTCTACAACCTAATTGGAATGGGCGGTTTGAAATATTACTTATTGAAAGTTGATCCTAAAAAGAGGATTGTTTTTAATCCAAATGAGTCGATAGAACTGAATGGCAACACAGGGCCTTTTATTCAATACACGCATGCAAGAATTAAGTCATTGCTTGCCAAAGCAGGAGAAGTTGCTTCTTTCAATCAAGTTGATTTAAAACTAGAGGAAACAGAAATCTTAAAGCATTTAACGCAATATCCAACAGTTCTTAACGAAGCAGGAAAGAACCTTTCACCGGCGTTATTAGCAAACTACACCTATGAATTGGTGAAGTTGTACAATCATTTCTATCAATCTATTTACATTCTGAACGAAGAAAATCAAGATTTGAGAGCAATGCGCTTGATGCTAAGTCGCAATGTAGCGAAGGTAATTAGTTCTGCAATGAATTTATTGGGGGTTGATGTTCCAGAAAAAATGTAAATTGGTGCATGCAAAATAATCTTAATTTTTAACTACTTGATTATGAAACCTTTTATCCGTAATCGAATTGGTTTTTCTTTCCCTGTTCCAATATTATTAATAGCAGGTCTTTTTGCCCTTGCAGGAATCGTCTCAGCTATCGAAATACCGCTAATAGGTCTTGCTTTGATTTCCATTAGTTCTATAATTTGGTCAGGGTCATACGGATTTGAAATTAACTCGAAGGATTCAACCTATAGAGAATATGTTAGCATTATCGGAATAAGAAGAGGTCAATGGTTTAGCTTAGAAAAATTTCCTTTTGTTGCAATTTTAAAAGTTAGGGAAGGCACGGTAATGTATAGTCAAACAAACCGATCTAATACATTAATAGATGATTCTTTTGGTGTTTATCTTTTAACCAGTTCACATAGAAAAAGAGTTTTAATTAAGAAACTTGATACACGAATAAGAGCAGAAAGGTACATAGGCGAAATTGCACCTTTAATTAATAAGGAAATTACAAATTTCAGTCCTAAGTTGACTCAAAAAACAAAGATGAGAAGGCGAAGGTAATAAACGTTGCAAGTTAAATTTATATTTGCAAACGCCTGTAAGCGAGTCGCACATAGGCTTAGCAAGACCCCTGTGATTATCATTTCACTCTTTCTCCTTCAATATTCCTAAAATCCCTTTGATACTCACCATGCCACTTGTCAGCGCAATAACTCCAGCGATTAGCAAAGCCGAAAAGTATTTTAATGCCCAGTGATAATTCAATTGTTGTGCGTAATAACCAAGAACGATAACGGTGAGTGAAAAGGTTAAAATGGAGAAAATTTTCTTGCTCTCAAATTTTAGACGAAGTATTTTAAACACCAAGAAAATTTGGAAAATAGCTGTGAGTGATTGTGTGACTAAACTAGTCATGGAGGCTCCGTAAGCACCGTATTCTGGAATGATAAGGTAGTTGAGAATGATGTTTAATCCAACAGCGATCAATGCGACGATGTTCAATGCTTTTAGACTTCCGTGGGCAGTAAGTAAAGTTCCGAAAATGTAGGTAATGCACATAAAAACAAAGGAAATCATCAACATTCCGAAGGATTTAGAGGCTTGAATCAGTTCTTCTCCTAAAGAGTCAAAACGCCAAGCGATTATTTCTTCTTGAAAGAAAAACGAGAGCACTCCAACGCTAATCGCAAAGGTTAAAATTAATTTAAAAGAAAAATGTAGAATCTCGGAAACGTCTTCTTTCTTTTTAAGCAAGCGAGCGAAAATCGGGAGGAGTAAACCTGCAAATAAATAGCCAACCATGTTAAAAGCTTCAAAAAAACGATAGCCACGTGCATAAATGGCAGCTTCTTCTTTGCCATCGGGCAGCATTCTTTCGAGCATAATGCCGTCCGTCTTGTAGCTGGTCATTGTGAGCAGAATTAGAATGGCAAAGGGAATACTTTTTCGAATGATAACCCATGAAAAACGGTAATTAAAGCTGATTTTCAACTTTCCTGTTTTTCGCAGCACGAGAAAGCAAGAAATGATTGCCGTTACTCCGTATGCAAAGGTTTGCGCATAAATGAACCATTCTATTTTAAAAGCTTGCTCCGTGACATTTCCCCAAAGTAGAACGGAACAAATTATGATGAGCAAAAAGCGGTCAAGAATGGAAATGAAACTGTCTTGCTTAAAAAGCAATAAGCCCGCAAGGTTGGATCGGAAATAAAGAATAAATGCAACCAATATTTGATTAACCCCCAAAATTGCTAAGAGCTCAAACTGTTGCCCTGAGTAGCCTAGAAAGAACCCAGTGATAAATATTAAGAGCATGTACCCAATAGAAAGTAATGCTCTAAGGGTGATAATTCCCGAGAAATGCTTCTTCAGCAATTGACTATTCTGCGCAATGTTTCGGGTGTTGTAATTGGTGATTCCTAAGTCGAGAAAGATGTTGAGAATGAAGGTGAAACCTAATAAAGAAAAGTATTCTCCGTACGAACCTGGATTGCTGGCTTCTACTTGCTTCAAGACTTCCGCGTCAATGCCAATGATATAAAACGGCTTCACCAGTGCGTTGAGCACAAGCACGAGGACTAAGTTGGTGAAGAATTTTTTTTGCATTGCTTCTATGAGAATCGAATTGTTTAGCTATTTATTGCTCTGTCAAGCATTGGTTTTGCAGTGCGGAAAATCAAATTCTTTGATTAATGCTTTATACACATCATGCACAGGCAAGCCCATCACGTTGTAGAAGCATCCTTCAATTTTTTCGACGCCAATCATTCCTATCCATTCTTGAATGCCGTAAGAACCTGCTTTGTCAAATGGCTGATATTCAGTAATGTAATAGTTTATTTCTTCATCTGTTAATTTTGAAAAAAAGACCTTTGTCGTCGTTGCAAACGTGAAATTCTTGTCTTTGCTCGATAAATCGACTCCTGTAATTACTTTGTGCATTCTGCCTGACAGACTTCGCAACATGCTAAAAGCCTCTTCAGAATTTTGAGGTTTTCCGAGTACTTCGTTTTCAAGAACAACCACTGTGTCAGAGGTTAAAAGGACTTCATTCTCCGATAAATCTGCTAAGAGCGGGACTGTTTTTAACTGCGCTAAATAAGGAGCAACATCTTTTGAATCTAGTGATTCTGGGTAGTTCTCTTCGACTTCTTTTGTTCTGATTTTAAAAGGAAGCCCGAGTAATTTAATCAACTCTTGCCGCCGAGGGGACTTTGATCCAAGAACGATGCACATCTTATCCATAAATCACCAATAAATTCCAATAAATGGGGGTGAACATTCCGGCAACCATGGCTAATTTAATCAAACGATTGATTCTTCGGTATTCTTTTATTGTAGTTGCTTTTGGAAGAAGGATGAAACAAAGCACAATCATTAATGCCGCAAATAATATCGGTGCAATTGCTACAAAATCAAGACTATTGGTTGCTAACCAGATGATGAAAGTACCAACAACCGTTGCTGATAAAATGATGGCTGCAATGATTTTCGTTTTTCTATAGCCGAGCACAATAGGAAGCGTTTTTGCTGGTAATTTTTTATCGCCTTCAACGTCTTCCATGTCTTTGACAATTTCTCTTGCTAAATTGAGAACAAAAGCAAAGCAAGCCAACCCGAGTGAGATGTAGAAGATGTAATTCTCCTTTAATTCTCCTAAAAATGGATAATAATCAGAATTGAACGTTATTTCTGTAGAAAAATAGATCTGGTGGAAGTAAAAACCAACAAGAATTGGAACCAATGCCGTGAGTGCTGCGATTAAGAGGTTGCCTGTAAAGAATAATCGTTTGCCACGCATGGAATAAAACCAGAGAACATTGATGGTTAATAGATGGATGAAAACATACCAAAAAGAATCCATAACATAACTGAGATAAGCTGCAATGCAAAACGCAACGAAATTCAATCCCCAGTGAGAAACAATGGCAACTCTACGTTTGATGTGTTTTCCGATGATTAAACGTTTGGGTTTGTTAATTCTATCGGCTTTAATGTCAAAATAATCGTTGATGATGTTCCCGGCTGCCGCAATAATCAATGTCGAAAAAACGAGAAGAGAATAGGGGAGAGAGAACAAACCATGCGTTTCAGATTTTCCATATATAGATTCAAAAAACCAACCCAAACCGTACATTGTTAGCGCAACAATGAGCAAATTTAACGGTCGAATGAGTTTGATAAAATACATTGCATCGAAAGTAGTGATAATTAGCAATTAATAATTAGTAATTGGCAATTAATAATTAGTAATTAGCTCATTTCACAGAGAACGATTTCACTGAAAAGTAATGATTTTCAATCTCCACACTCCGCACTCCACACTCATCACTCCTCACTGGTTGCCGAGCGTCAGTCGAGGCACACTCCACACTCAAAACTACTTCACAATCCTATATTCCGTTCTTCGATTTGCTTGATGTGCAACCTCTTTTTCTTCTTTAGAAGCCATCTTCGTGATTGCAACGTCAGAATTAACAGGCACGGAAGAACCATAACCTTTAAACGATAACCTTGATTTGTCTATGCCTTTTTCGATGGCGTAATCGTAAACGGATTTTGCTCGGTTGTTGGATAAAGTAAGGTTCTTTTGCTTGTCACCGCGAGAATCTGTATGCCCTCCAATTTCAACTTTAATTTCTGCATTCTCCTTTAAGAAAGAGACTAATTTGTCTAACTCTACGTAGGATTCTTTTCGCAAAATTGATTTATTCAAGTCAAAGAATATGTTCGCAAGAATGATAGACTGACCTCCATCTTTTAACGGAACGAGTGGAACATCCATGTGAATTGCTTCCAAGCCTTCAGGATTGGTCATGTTGAAATTCTGCGAGAAGAAAGCATAGCCTGGATAAGATACATTCAGTGCATATTCTTTGTTAACAGGCAATGAAACCATAAATTCTCCCGTAATTTTATCTGCTTCAGAATAAACAACCTCTTTTCCAGTGGCTAAATCAATGAGCTGAAACTTACCAGGTACTGGTTTTCTTGTGTTAATGTCATACACCAAACCTTCAAAATACAAAGTTTTCGTAGGTCGCAAATGTTCTGGCATTACGAAATAATAAATGTCTAAATCTCCAAAACCACCTTCTCTATTGGACGCAAAAAAGGCTATTTCACCATCCGCAGCAACCATGAGCGAGTTTTCGTCAAATTTAGTATTGATGGGGTAACCTAAATTTTCGGGTTTTGACCAGTTTCCATTGTTATCCATTCTTGTGACGAATAAATCAGAACCTCCCATTCCAACATGGCCTCGAGAAGCAAAGTAGAGTGTTTTACCGTCTGGGTGAATGAGTACTGATTCTTCTTCATTGGGTGTATTGATGTAATCGGGCAAACGTTTTGCAACTCCCCAAGTACCGTCTTCTTGGAGTCTTGTTACATAGATGTCAGAATTATTAGTCTGACCTCGTTTCTTTACTCCACGAATGAAATACATTGTTTTTCCATCAGAAGAAAGAGAAGGTTGTGTTTCCCAATCGTAAGTGTTCACTTTTCCGGGCAAATTAATCGGATTTGTCCAACGAGAGCCTAATTTCTTGGTGTAAAACAGATCACAACTACCTCGACCGTTTCTGTTTTCTCCATAGTTGGTTCCGGTTCTATCAGGACAGGCAACAAACACCAAAGACCTTCCATCCGCAGCGATGGTTGGGGCACCTTCATTGTTGATTGTATTGATATTGCTTGGCATTGCGATTGCCGTTTGCCAAATATTTTTATTACTGAGTTGCGATACAAAAAAGTCCTCTTGTTCTTGGAACTCACCCCTCACTCGTCCATCTTTTACTCTTCGGGTGAAAAGAATGGTTTTTCCATCAACCGTTATTGTTGGGAAATATTCAGGTTGAGCAGTATTAATTCCAGGACCAATATTGATAGGGTTGAATTCCAATGGATTGGTCATTGCTTCTTTTGCAAAGACAGAACTTGCTCTAATTTGATGCGATTGTCTGATCAATTCTTGGTTCGCATTTCGGAACTGTTGGAATAAGTCAATGTTTTGTATCGCTTTGTCATATTGCCCTACAGCTTGTTGCAAGTTGGCGAGGTAGAAATAAGTGCTACCCGTCGATTGCCGTTGCGGATTGATTGCCAATGCTTTTTCAAAATGATCGATTGCCAATTCATAATCGCCAATAGTTTCGGCAAACTCTCCAGCAACCATGTGTGCTTCCCAAAAATTAGGATCTTTTTCTATCGCTTGGCTAAGGTATTTTAGTCCCAATCTGAAGTTAGGCGTGTTTCTTTCTCTATCAATAGAATTTCGAGGAGCGTCTTTTCCTTGTTCAAACAGTTTGATTGCTTTTTTACTCTTCGTAGAATAGTGCTGTGCCGTTGAGCAAGACGCGAAAATTAATAAACTCAAAATGAAAACGAGGTACTTCATATCTATGGTATATTCATTATTTTATGTGTCTGCGTGGAAATTTTCCATTGCGGATTCTTTTTAACATAATCAATCACTAAAGGCAAAAAGCGTTCCTTTTTTGACCATTCTACTTGAAGATAGAGTTTGCAGTCAGAATTAAGCTTTTTTGCATGCTCCTCTGCAAATTCAAAATCAGAAGGATGACTGATGATTACTTTTAGTTCATTTGCCAAAGAATAGGCCTGATTAACAGGTTTTTTGAATTTCTTAGGAGAAAAACAATACCAATCAATGTTGCCTTTCAGTTCGTAGCAACCAGAAGTTTCGATGGCGAGCTCTATATTTGCATTTTTCAACTTACTTGTTAACTCTTCTAAGTCATACATACAAGGTTCTCCACCTGTGATTACGCAAAAATCACTGTTTGCATTCGTGACAACTTCAACAAGAAAATCAATGGACATCATTTCGTGTGCATTTGCATCCCAACTTTCTTTCACATCGCACCAAACGCAACCAACATCACAACCTGCAATTCTGATAAAATATGCCGCACGACCTGTATGATAACCTTCACCTTGTATAGTGTAGAAGTGTTCCATTATTGGAAGTTGGTCTAATGATTTATGGTTATTGGACGACATGATGACAAAAATAACAGAATTCCGATGAATGTTGATTTCTGAGAACAAAAAAAACACCCATCTTTCAATGAGTGCCTTCTAGTTTTAACGTAGAGTAGTTAAAAATTTAATTAGAATCGACGTAATTCCATGAATCAACTAATCGTTGATGTTCGAATAGAAACTGTCGTAATGTTCTTATGTGATGTCTTCTATCGCTTCGCTGATTCGTTTGAGCAATTTTTGTGTACGTTTTCTTAATTAACTCCAGAATATTCGAGTTGATAAGCATTTCACTTGTTTTTGTATCAAATTGATAGCTTTCAAAAACGGACATTATTTTAGATTTGCTCAATTCTTCTATGTCAGAAAGTTCATTCTTACGAATTAATTCATCTAAGAAAGGCAACAACTTAGCACTCAAATCAACAAAATGACGCAAAACTAGGTTCGCTTCATTTAATCTGTTTATTTCTTGAAAGTTCAACATGACTTTTAACTTTAATGTTCTTCTACTATTAAAACGTATAGATTCGGTTGGACGTTGGATAGAATTGGGTCTAAATGAACAAATAAGGGCTACCAATTATCAAAATAAGGATATGAATGAGGAAACTTTTCTTTATATTTGTATCAAACATTAAAGAAACTACGATGAATATTTCGACAAAGCTCAATACAAGTAGAATATTACTTATTACAGCAATTAGTGCGTTATCTAGCATCTCATTTGCTCAAATGCAAATAGGAAACGGTGACATGGAACAATGGGAAACCGTTGCATCTGACCAAGAACCTGTTAATTGGAACAGTTTTTTATCTGCTGGTGGCACATGGGCTTGGGCAGCAGCGAATCAAATAGCATCTTCTACAGATGCTCGGACTGGTTCTGCAGGTACAACAAGTTGCCGAATATGGTCAAGAAGTGCTTTAGGTATCATCGCAAATGGTAACGTTACATTGGGTAAAATTGAAATGGGAAGTACGACTCCAACTGATCCTGCGAATTACAATTATTCTATCACGGCTGATCCAAATTTCTCTGAAGTGATGACAGATACACCAGATTCAATCGTTTTTTGGGCGAAATTTACACCAATTAATGGAAATGATAACGCAAGAATGAAATCAACACTTCACGATGCAAATGATTACAGAGATCCAGAAGATGCCGCTTCTGCAAGTTATGTTGTTGCTACGGCGGTGATTAACTTCCCATCAACAGGTGGCGCTTGGACGAGAATTGCAGTTCCTTACAATTATTCTGGACCTGCAACTGTGAATACGAACATCTTAGTTACTTTCACAACCAATGAAATTGCTGGTGGTGGTGCTGACGGTGACGAATTGTTGATTGATGATGTAGAGTTAATTTACAATTCTGCTAGCATTGATGAAACAACAAAAGAATTTGCAACTGTTTCTATGGATAACGACAAAAATGTTGTCCGAATTCACTCTAAAGAGGCGATAACAGGAGAATATGAGGTTTATGACATGCAAGGAAAGGTTGTTCAATCGGGTGCCATAGCAAAGGAATTCTCATTTGAGAAGAATGCAGGCATGTACATTGTGATTCTTACAGCAGACAATAAAAAATACAACTTCAAAATAATGAAGCAGTAGTATTTCAATTTATTAAATTATTTTTGGGCTGTTTCAAACCATTGAAACAGCCTATTTTTTATGAAACTAATTTTACACATAGTATTTTTATTGAGTGCATTGACTTCTTTTTCTCAGACGGGGAAAGTGACTGGAAAAGTCGTTGATGAAAGCGGAGAAGGCATCCCAGGTGCATCTGTAATCTATAGAAAAGATGTGACTATTGGAGCAGTGACTGATATTGACGGAAATTACATCCTAGAATTGCCTGTCGGAGAAAGAAGAATATTCTGCCGATATACCTCCATGAAAACCGATACTTTTTCGATTACAATTATCGAAAATAGAACATTGTCCCACGATATTGTGCTAAAAGCAATCGTACAAGAGATTGAAGGAGTAGAAGTGAGAGTGGGTAAGTTTGATAAACCTTTGGAAGACCAAACAGTCTCCATGGAAATTATCCGTCCTGAAATTATTGAGAATAAAAACACACGAAGCATTGAAACGATACTGGATCAAACTCCAGGATTGAATATCCTCGACGGAGAACCTCAAATTAGAGGAGGATCTGGTTTTACCTTTGGGGTAGGCTCTAAAGTTGCCGTCATCGTTGATGATATGCCTATGCTTTCTGGAGATGCAGGTCGTCCAGAATGGAGTTTTATTCCGGTAGAAAATATTCACCAAATTGAGGTGGTAAAAGGTGCAGCGTCTGTTCTTTCTGGAAGTTCAGCTTTGTCGGGTTCGATTCACATAAGAACGGCCTACCCAAAAGCGAAACCGAAAACGAAAATCAATGTTTATGGCGGTTTTTATTCTTCCGTTGACAGTGCAACATGGTGGAACAATGCTCCTTTAATCACTGGCGTTAACTTTTTGCATTCTCGAATGATTAAAAACTTCGATTTAGTCATTGGAGGAAACGTTAATTATGATCACGGCTATATTGGACCGCCAGTTACGGGAGAATTTGTGTTTGAAGACACGATTTCTAACTTCTCGGAGGCGCAAATGGCATCAACAAGAGCGAGGATTAATTTTAATACAAGGTACCGTTCTAAGAAATACAAAGGACTGAATTACGGAATCAATGGGAACTTTATGTACTCGGAATCCAACCTTACTTTTGCATGGCTCGACGACACAACGGGTTTGTTCCGCGCCTATCCTGGAGCGGTTTTCCTGCGCAAGCAAACAATTTTCAACATTGACCCTTACCTTAATTTCTTTACCCAGACAGATGGTAAGCATAGCTTTAGAATGAGAATGTTGTATGCCAATAATGACATGACAGCAGGGCAGTCCAACGAGGCGATAACCTATTACGGGAATTACAACTACCGCAAGACGTTTAAGAATTTATCCAACCTTGATTTTGTTGGAGGAATGACGGCGACACACACCAATTCTTATGCGCAATTGTATGTCGGTTCTGGTAGTCCAACGAACATCATACTCAACGTTTCTGCCTACACACAACTGGAAAAAAAGATTAAGAACACCTTGAATCTTTCTGCCGGTGGTCGATTAGAATATTTTGCATTAAACGATTCAATTACTGCTCTAAAACCCATTTTTAGGGCAGGAGCAAGCATTAAAATCTATCAAGAGACCTATTTGCGCGCATCTTATGGTCAAGGTTATCGTTTTCCAACAATTACCGAGCGTTTTATCAAAACGGGAGTTGGTAATTTCGGTGTTTTCCCCAACCCGACATTGCTCCCAGAATCTAGTTGGAATGCTGAGGTCGGAATTAAGCAAGGACTTAAATTTGGAAAATTATATGCCTATATCGATGTGGCTGCATTCTGGCAAGAATATGAAAACACCATAGAATACCTCTTCGGTTTTTGGGGAGACCCTGCGGTTGATCCAACTTCTATTTTTGGCTTTCGTTTTGTCAATACTGGAGCATCGAGAGTGCTTGGAATTGATGCATCATTCTCCGGAAAGGCTAAATTGGGCAAGAAAATCGACATGACCTTCGTAACAGGGTATAATTACATCCTCCCAACGACCTTGAATCCCGATTTGGTCTATGCAACGGACGAAATTGGTCGTGAATACAGTTATAATACAACTTCTTTAGATTCTACGGATGGCATTCTAAAATATCGCTTCTTACACAATGTGAAAGGTGACATTGAATTGACTTTCTACAAGAAGTTCAGCATTGGTTTTAGCGCAAAATATTTCAGTAAAATCACCAACATGGATGGGGTCATCGAAGAATTTGAAAACAGCACCACAGGTCCTTTTGTGCAAGATATTCGCTACATGGATTATTATGCAGCGCATCGTTTCGGTAATTGGATTTTTGACGCAAGAATTTCATGGAACATTTCAAAAATTCACAAAATTGCCTTAATAAGTGCGAACCTTACGAATAGAATTTATTCGCTTCGCCCGTTAAAAATTGAGCAACCAAGAACGATTATGTTGCAATACACGTTTAATTTGGATAAGAATTGATGAAAAAGTGTATTTTTAAGAAAAATATATGTTGGATATGTGTACCGGTACACATATCTGGTTGTTAGTAGCCATAAGAAAAAATGAGAACATTAAGATTAATAGGAACTTTTTATAAATCATATTTGATAGCAAGTAGTATCATAACTATTAGTTGTATGCAATTGATTTATATGGGCGGAATTAATATAATTTCTGTTCTTTTTTGGTTTAAACTTATTACATTAGGAATAATCGTTTACTATATAAATTCTTACAAAAAGAACGAATTTTATTATTACCAAAGTTTAGGACTATCAAAATTGTTTTTATGGTTTTCAACAATATTAATTGATGTTTCATTATTTGTAATTTCATTAACCGCAATGCTACAAATCAAATGAAAAATATACTTGAGATTGATAGCGTTATTTTAGAATTTGGTAGTAAAAGAATTCTACAAGATGTGTACTTAAAAACTGAAACAGGTAATATCACAGGATTACTTGGTCGAAATGGAAGTGGAAAATCTTGTTTGATGAATATCATATACGGAAAACTAATTCCTACTGAAAAATCTGTAAGACTGAATAATAAATACAATTCAAAGAAATACTTCTCAAAAGAAACACTGACTTATTTGCCACAATTTAATTTTATTCCGAAACCCTTGACTATTGAGCGAATATTTAAAGATTATAGAATTGATTTTAATAGTTTTTTAATTTATTTTCCTGAATTTGAAAAATATTACAAAACAAAAATTAAACTATTATCAGGTGGAGAGCAAAGAATAATCGAGATATATGCAATTCTTGTTTCTGACACAAAATTTTGTATGTTGGATGAACCATTTTCACAAGTAATGCCAAAACATATTGATACAATTAAGGAAATTATTGTTAGCGAAAAAGAAAGAAAAGGAATAATAATTACCGACCATATGTTTGAACACATAATTGATATTTGCGATGAGATTTATGTTATCAATGATGGTACAACAATTTTAGTAAAGGACATAGGTGAGATTGAAAAACTTGGATATGCAAGAATTACGGCTACTAACAAAAAATATAGTGCATTTGGCAGGTAGTACTAAAAATGAAGGTAATAGCAATAAACAAGCATAGAAGTAAATTGAGAAATTGGAGCGTTGAAATGCCAAACGCACCATATTCAAACCGTCAGGCTGCGCAAAAACTAACATTCATTTTTTGATAACTATCTTTTAGTTTCCCTTTTATTTTTCGTATCTTGAAGGAATAAATTCAAACTAAAAAAACATGGATTTCATTCAAGGATTTAACAGAGATCAACTTCAAATATTATCATTTGACACAATGGTTAAACAAGATTCTTGGGCTAGAATTGTCGATTTATTTGTCGAGATTCTTCCTTTAAAAGATTTAGGTTTCAAAGACGTCCCTGCAAGTGAAGGCCGCCCTCCATTTCACCCATCAGACATGTTGAAGCTTTATCTTTATGGGTATAAAAGTCAGCTGCGTTCTTCTCGTAAACTTGCCCATGCTACTCAGGTAAATATCGAAGTTATATGGCTTTTAAAAGGATTAAGTCCTTCGGCTAGAAAGATTGCCTATTTTAGAAAAGATAATGCCAAAGCTTTTAAACAAGCATTTCGCTACTTTGTAGTTCTTCTAAAAGATATGGACCTTATAGATGGAGAAACCATCGCCATAGATTCGTTTAAAATAAGAGCACAAAATTCTTTAAAAAATAACTTTAACCAAAAGAAAATTGATCGACACATTGACTACATCGACAATAAAATCAATGGCTACCAACAGCAATTAGAACAAGAGGATGATATTGATGAGCTCGAAAAAATAAATACCAAAATCGAATACCAGAACACAAAAAAGCAGAAATATCAAAGTATAGAAAAAGAACTCAAAGATACTGGACAATCTCAAGTATCCCTCAATGATCCTGATGCAAGAAGCGTAATTCTGCATCGAAATGTTGTCAATGTTGGTTACTGCGTGCAAGCAGGTTGCGATGGAAAACATAATCTTTTCATCAACAATGATACAGGAACAGTAAACGATACGCATGCACTTTCTCCAATGGCTCTGGATGCAAAAAAGTTGTTGGGTTTAGAGACAATGAATGTCATCACTGATAAAGGTTATACCACAGGAAAACACATTGATATTTGCTCAAAAAATGGCATTACAACCTACTCTTCTCCAAAAGATCATTCTTCACAACATAATGGTCTTTTTGACATGCAAATCTTTAAATACAACAAAGAAAAAGATGATTACACCTGTCCTGCAAATGAAATTCTAGCAACCAATGGAGCCGTTTACAATAAAGGAAAACACAAAGTTAAGCACTACAAAAACAGACAGGCATGTAAAACATGTACGCTTTCAGAGCAATGCACAAAAAACAAGAATGGTCGTTTCATAGAGCGTTCTATTTATCAAGAAGCATTGGAAGAAAACCAAAAACGTGTAGAAGAGAATCCCGATTATTATCGTTTGAGGCAACAAATAACTGAACATCAATTTGGTACTCTAAAAAGGCAGTGGGGATTTACTTTTACGCTAATGAAAGGAAAAGAAAATGTTCTCTCTGAGGTGAATTTGATGATGACTGTTTACAATCTTAGAAGACTTATGTCCATTTTTTCAGTAGATGAGTTGAAAAACAAGCTAAGAGAGCTTGCTTTTGATTTTTTCAAGATATTTGGACTAAATCAAGCTGTTTTAGCCACTTTTTTCGCTCAAAAGGAAATAAAAGTTAGAGGCGGTAGGTGAAAAATTATGCCCTTAGAGATGGTGTAAATGAAAAATAAAAGATACTTTTAAGGAAAATGAGGGTTTGTGCGCAGACTCCCGTTA
>NVXU02000015.1 GCA_002734065.2 Fluviicola sp. | reverse complement strand
TGACATCGGCGTGCCAGATTTCATTTGGACGTGAAGCTTTGATGCCAATTCTCTTTCGGTGTCTCTTTTTTGGGGCTCTTTCTCTGTTGACTTTGAGAATTTTAGAATATTTGTACCAAGTTGAGAGGGAAATATGAATCAATCCATTTCTAGACGCATAATGCGCAATAGAAGATATAGGCCAATGCGCAAACTCTTTATCGCTTAGCAGCGATTCCATCATGTCAATTTCTTCAGGAGTCAGCTGACTCGATTGTTTGCTCAGGCACCAATCCAATTTTGATTTGCTACAGTTTCCATACAATCCTAAAACCCATAAATTGTAAGTTGTTTTGGATAGCTTAAAACATTTTAAAATTTGTTCTAAGGGTAAATTCTGTCGAGCACGATCTACAATGTCAATGAGTTCTTCTTTGTGTTCTTTAAATTTGGAACGAATGTATTTGTCGGTTGCAATACTTTCAATAAAACGACCAATTCTCACATAGGTCATAAATATTCGTTTGGCATTTTTAGAACGAATGAATTCTTTGAGTAAATCTAATTCAGAGGAGGCTAATTCATTTAATTCACAACCTTTGTATTTGTTTTTTTCTTCGTTTCTCCAACGGTGAATAGTAGAACGAGGAATTCTTTTTCTCAGCCCAATTGGAATTACTTCTTCCAATCCTTTTCGATATAAATGCTTTACAGATGTATCGTATGATTCCCGGTGTCTCATGCGCGATAATCTAATAAAAAAGGAGAACATCGTTTTTGATGTCCTATTGTTTCAACTTATCTTACCACAACCCTCAACAATTTCCTTCCATTCTATAAAATAATTGATTTGGTAAAGAATTTATCTAAAGAGCAATGTTCACGGATTTTGCTTACCTTCGGCTATGATTAAGCTCATGCTATTCACATTATTTGTTTTCGCTTCTGCCCTTTCTTTTTCTCAAAAGTGGGTCGATTTAGGGAATGTTTTTTGGCGATTTTCACCTTTCAATTCTGCTGATAATTCTACCGAACAATACCATTTTAATAGCATAACAGCCAATGTAAAAATCCCACTTGTTCTAAGTGATGAAAACTTGTTAATAATTGGTCTTGAACATCAATACAATTCCATTTCAGCGGCAAAAATCTCAAGTAATTTTGATAAAATAGAATTCTCCTCCTCCATGCTTCAATTTGGTTGGGAACATAAATGGAATAAGAAATCAAAGATGCTTTTTATGACTTTGGGGAGGTTGAATAGCGACTATCAATCAATTAGTAGTTCTCATTTTCAATTGGGGGGATTAGTTTTGGGGACAACGAAAAAATCAGAAAAATTTCAATGGAAATATGGAATCTATTATAACGCTGAGTTTTTCGGACCTATGTTCGTTCCACTGTTTGGTTTTAATTGGGAAATAAATGATCAATGGAGATTAAAAACGGTAATTCCTATGAATATGGAAGTGTCTTATTTTCCAAATGAACGATTTAGAACGGGCTTGTTTTTTGAAGGAATTAATGCTTCTTATCGAATGGGAAACCCTGATGATATGAATACACACTATATGGACAAGGCGGATAATAATCTGAGCTTGTTTGCAGAATTTAACCTTGGCAAAAACGTTTGGTTTCACTTAAAAGCAGGATATTCTATTCTGCGAGAATACAATTATTACGATAACAAGGAAAAGCTAGGAATGAAAATGGGCCCTGTAAATATTGCTAATGATAGATCTGAAATAGCACCTATTTTTAACGATGGATGGTCTATTGAAACACGTATGATTTATCGATTACCCTTGAAAGATTAATTGGTTGGAAAGTTGATGAGATTTCCAACTAATTTTAACATTTTTCGGTCAAAACCGTCCATTTTTCGTAAAATTCAATTGAATTTTACGAAAAATCAAGATAAAATCGCGAAATAGGACGAATCTGTTCTCCTCCAAAACCCCTTCAAAAATTTCTTATTCCCAAAAGTACTCCGTATCTTTGCTGACTAATAAATTGAAAATTATACATATAAGATATGAGTACAACAGAAAAATTAGGGTACAAAGTGAAAGACATCAGCTTAGCTGAATGGGGAAGAAAAGAGATTACCATTGCCGAAGCAGAAATGCCAGGTTTAATGTCTCTTCGTGAAGAGTATGGAGCATCAAAGCCTTTGGCCGGTGCAAGAATAGCAGGTTGCCTGCACATGACTATTCAGACCGCTGTGTTGATTGAAACATTAACTGCATTGGGTGCTGAAGTGACTTGGTCCTCTTGCAATATCTTCTCAACACAAGATCAAGCAGCTGCTGCAATTGCCGCAACTGGAGTGCCAGTTTATGCATGGAAAGGGTTGTCTGATGAAGATTTTGATTGGTGTATCGACCAAACAATTATGGGCTTTAAAGATGGCAAACCTCTCAATTTAATTTTGGATGATGGTGGAGATTTAACAAACATGGTGTTTGATAAATACCCAGAATTGTGTGCAGGAATTAAAGGCCTTTCTGAAGAAACGACAACAGGAGTTCACCGTTTATACGACAGAATGAAAGCAGGTACTTTAGTTATGCCAGCAATCAATGTGAATGATTCTGTAACAAAATCTAAGTTTGATAACAAATACGGATGTAAAGAATCATTGGTTGATGCAATCAGAAGAGCAACGGATGTAATGATGGCAGGAAAAGTTGCTGTTGTTGCTGGTTATGGAGATGTCGGAAAAGGTTCTGCTGCTTCTTTAACTGGTGCTGGAGCAAGAGTTATTGTAACTGAAATTGACCCAATTTGTGCGCTTCAAGCAGCAATGGACGGTTTTGAAGTAAAGAAAATGGAAGATGCTTGTAAAGAAGCAAATATCATTGTTACAACAACAGGAAACTTTAACATTATTACAGGAAAACATTTTGAATCAATGAAAGACCAAACAATCGTTTGTAACATCGGACATTTCGATAACGAAATTGACATGGCTTGGTTAAACGGTAAATATGGTGACACCAAAGATACTATCAAACCGCAAGTTGATCAATACAAAATTAACGGGAAAACTATTTTCGTTTTAGCGGAAGGTAGATTGGTGAATTTAGGTTGTGCAACAGGACATCCTTCTTTTGTAATGAGTAATTCATTTACAAACCAAACGTTGGCGCAATTAGAATTGTGGAACAACACGGACGCCTACAAAAATGAAGTGTATATGTTGCCAAAACATTTAGATGAGAAGGTAGCAAGATTACACTTAGCAAAAATTAATGTCGAGTTAGAAACATTGACACAAGAACAAGCTGATTATATCGATGTTAAAATCGAAGGACCATACAAGGTAGATCACTACAGATATTAATAGAGAATTCTATTGTAAGAGAAAGGGATGTCGGCTGATGTCCCTTTTTTTTGTAATTTTAAAATCGATTTTGATTCGCGCTATGTTAAAATTTTTTCTTCTAGGGTTTCTTTGCCTAACTTTCTTTTCAATTTACTCTCAAGATAATGAGATAAAAGTATCTGAAAAAAGTTTAGCAATTGAAAAATACAATCTTGAATTGCAACAATGCATACCTTGTAATGATTCAATACGGATTATGACTCTATTAAGTAATGCGAGAGATTTCATGACTTCAGAAGAATACTCCTCGGCATACTACTCCTTAGAAATGGCTTTGAAAAAAAGTATTGCCGTTAAATCGAAAGAGTTTGAAATGTTATCTTATGTTTCCTTAGCGGAGTTCTTCAGAAATAAGTGTGATAATAAAGACGCACAAAATTATATTGCAAAAGCGACTAAAATTATCAACTCTGATGATATAGGGGAGCGGTATATGCTTAATTATTACAACAGATATGCAGCGATCTTGGCACAGGTAGGGGGAGAATCTGATTCGGTAATCTTGCTTTCAAAAAAAACGATTGAAATAGCGGAGAAATTAGGAAAATTTGACTTAAAGGCTTCATCTCTTAATGAATTAGGTTTTCAACTTGAACATTTTGGGTCTCTGAATGATGCAGCAAAATCATATCAAGAATCAGCTGATATTTGGGAGAAATTAAGCAATAATAGAGATGCCTCAAATGCACTTCTGAATCTGAGCAGATTGAAAATGAAGATGGAAGATTATGATGGAGCTTTTATTGTCCTTAATAAAGGAATCGATTTAGTGGATACGAATAAATGGTTTACGATTCTGTCAAGTTTGTATGACCATAAAGTTTCTGTATATGATTATCGGGGAGAATACAAATCTGCATTGGATGCCCATAGAAAGGCAAGGTGGTTTGCTTCTTCTGCTCAAGCGAAACGATGGACAAAGCAGATGGCAGTCATTGCAAATGATTTGGAGCTAGAGAAAAAGGAGAATAAGATTCAGGAAGAACAGTCTAAATCATTACTAATTAAACAGGAGTTAAATACTAAGCGGACATTTTTAAATGGAGCCCTAATCTCATTACTTGTCGCTTTACTTTCATTTCTGATTATATTGTATTATGTCGTGAAGTTTAAAAGAGCAAATAAAAATTTGAATAGTGCGCTATCTCAAAAAGAGTTGTTGCTAAAAGAAGTACATCATAGGGTTAAAAACAATATGCAATCCGTGTCAAGCCTACTCGAAATCCAATCAAGTTTCATTACAGATAAAAAAGCACGAGGAGCAATCATTGAAAGTCAGAAAAGGATTAACTCCCTGGCTTTGGCGCATCAAAATTTGTATAGGAACGATGCCTATGATTTTATTTTACTGAAAGAATATATTATAAGTATTGGCAGAAATGTATGCCCAAAAGAGATTGAACTAACCATCTCGATGGAAGAAGAGAGTTTTGATATGGAAAAATCACAAGCTTTGGGTTTTGTTGTTAATGAACTATTACTAAATTCTATAAAACATGCTTGGCCTAAAAATAATAAAAACAAAACTATTTCTTTGGTAATAATTAAGGAAGAAGGAAAATATACCTTTAATTACTGTGATAACGGCATTGGAGTGAAGAGTGCATCAGAGTTTCTATCGAGTGCTTCTTTTGGAATAACAATAATACAGTCTTTTTTAAAGCGTAGTTTTAATACGAATATTAACTTAGTGGTAGCAGAAGGTTTTTGCGTTAATTTTCAATTTAAATTGTAATGAGAGTATTGATTGCTGAAGATGATGTTTTAATAGGTGAAAATCTTTCTATTATCGTTAACTCAAAAGGTTATCGTGTTGCAGGTATTATCCAGACAATGGCTGAATTTAATTTAGAACTTGAAAAAGAAAGTTTCGACATGGTTCTGCTCGATATCAGAATGAATGGTAAGGATTTAGGATGTGACATGGCAAGAGAATTAAAAGGAAAAGAAATTCCGTTTGTTTTCGTTACTTCTTTTTCTGACAAGAATACTTTAAAAAATGCCGTTTCATGCCAACCTTTCGGCTATATATTAAAGCCTTTTGATAGATCTGAAATTGATACAATTCTAGATGAAATAGCAGAAGAATTAGCTACTGAAATCGTTTGGGTGAAGTCTGCGGGAGAAGACTGTAAAATTAAAATTAAGGATGTGAAATACATGTGTTCTGAAAATGTCTATGTCACTGTCTTTTCAGTCAATGATAGAATTGTTGTCAGAGCTAAAATAACAGATTTAATACACAGTTTCCCACAAGATGTTTTTATCCGAACTCATCAGTCCTATGTTGTTAATCTTAGTTTCGTGGTTAAGCGTTTGGAAAGCGAATTAATCATGGATGATGGCTTCGTCGTCCCTATATCTAGGAAGTATCAAAAAGCAGTTAGAGAAGCCCTTCTAAAATCGACCAAAAAGAGTTTTTAACAGCTAGATGTTAAAAAAGGAGCCACTAACGTGTCAAATTCCACAAAATAACCGCTGAATTCAACAAAACGTAACGAGCGTTTTGCTTTTTAGAATAAAAAGTAGAATCTTCGCGGCTAATGAGATAGTAAAAGCTATCACGTTGCAGTAAATTTTAAACTACTTTATTTATGAAAAGAACATTACTTTTTTCAGGAATTTTAATTTCTGTTATTTTTTCAAATTTTTCTTTCTCTCAAAATAGTACTGAGTTAAAATCAATAAAAACTTCTAAAAGTCAAAGCGCTACGGGCATTAAGCCTGAAGACGGAAAAGCGATGCATTTCATTTCACAAGAGAAGTACGATGAAGTAGTTCCAAAACGAATAAAAGAATTAAAAGAAATGATTCTATCAGGAGAGTATTCTGATGAAAGAATCATTTTAATAAGAGAAGATATCTGGCGTTTAGAAAATGCTGTTATTTCAAAATAAGTAATAAAGAGAAAATTTAAGAATTATGAAATTATCATTGTCAATAATTATTTTCCTAGTAGCTGGATTTGTAAGTGCTCAAGCAGAACACAAAGAAAAAGAGGATCTTAAATTTTCTTCAGAACAAGAAAAGGTTGAATGGATTAAAAACCATCCAGAAGAATATAAAAAGCTTAATAACGGTCAGCTACCTAATGGCGAAAGGTTTTCAAGTCAAGAAGAAAAAGAAAAATGGATAAAAGAGAATCCAGAAGGAATAATTATTAAAAAAATAGTTTTGTCTCAAGAAGAGTTGAATTTAGCTAAAGGAAAAGCAATTCAAGAATTAGAAGAGGAAATTGAAAAAAATAGGAATAATCCAAATTATGACTTGAAGTTAAAATCACAAAAGCTAAAACAAGCAAAAGAGGTTCAAAGCAAAAGAGGTTCAAAGCAATAAATAGAATTTATTTAAGTATAGAATTAATATCTTATGAAAAAAATTACATTAATTAGTATTTTAACATTTACGCTTTTCAGTTTACAGTTGGATGCACAAAGTGAATGTTCAAATGCAACATCTTTATTGGTTCCTTGTGGGGGAGCAATAACGATTTCAGGCTCAACTGTTGGAGAGTCTTCGTCTACTGAAGGATTTTGTGGAACAGGAAATGATGGGGGGAGGGGTGTTTTGGTATTCTATTATAGGAGATGGAAGTCTTTGGAATGCGTCTACATGTAATACTGCTTCCTTTGATACAAAAATATGGGTGTTTAATGGAGCATGCGGTTTATTAAATTGTGTTGCAGGACAGGATGATTTTACTGGTTGTACTGGTTTTTCAACTAATTTAGACTTTCCAACTGTTAATGGTGTTGAGTATTTTATAGCTATTGGTGGTTTTTCTGGAGCAGAAGGAACTTATGACTTAACAGTATCAAGTGCTAGTTGTTTTCCTGTTGTTATGTCAGAATGTGCGACTGCTACCTCTATTGCTATGCCTGCAATGTGTGGAGCCTCTACTATTGTTACTGGTAGTACAGTTGGAGAAACTTCATTAGTAGAAGCTTTTTGTGGTACTAGTGTTGGTTCAGGAGGAGCATATTGGTATATTTTTATAGGAGATGGTAATACATATGAATTTAACACATGTGGGGCTGGAACTAACTATGATTCAAAACTACACGTTTATAGTGGGTTGTGTGGAAGTCTTGCTTGTGTTACAGGTAATGACGATGCTTGTGGATTACAGTCTACAGTAAATTTAACAACAACAATTGGGGAGACTTATTATGTAGTTGTTAATGGCTTTGGATTATCAGAAGGGAATTATGAGTTAGAATTTCTATATGTTAGTGCACCACTAGTATTAGACACTCCATGTTTATCTGACATTAATGTTGATAACGTGCCTACTAATTGTGGGAGAGTTGTAAATTATACTATCCCAACTGCAACTGGTGATTGTGGTGTGGTAACAATTACTCAAACAGATGGTACTGGTTTAACAGCCGGAGACTTGTTTCCTGTTGGTGTAACTTTTCAAGAATATACGTATACAGATTTTGGAGGGAATTCGATTGTGTGTTCTTTTAATGTAATTGTTAATGATATTGAATTTCCAATAATTACAAGTTGTCCTTCTAATGTAACTGTAAGCACAGATCCTGGATCTTGCGATGCAGTTGTAGCTTGGCAACAACCAACATCATCTGACAACTGTCCAGGTGTCACTTTAGTAACAACAAATGCTCCTGGTTCGATTTTCCCATTAGGAACAACAACAGTAACATATACATCTACGGATGCGTCTGGAAATATTACAACTTGTTCTTTTAATGTAACTGTTAATGATACGGAGGCACCAGTTATTGATGTGTGTCCAATGGATATCACAGTAAGCGCAGATGCAGGAACTTGTGGCGCTACGGGTGTTGCTCTTGGTATGCCTGTTGTTACTGAGAATTGTACAATGGGTACAATTGTAAATAATGCAACTGAACCTTACGCTGTTGGAACGACAACCGTTATATGGACAGTTACAGATGCTGCAGGAAATGTTTCAACTTGTACGCAAAATATTATAGTAGAGGATAATGAAATGCCTTTAGCTGTTTGTTCTGATATTGTAATTCCTTTAGATGCTACTGGAAATGCATCAATAGTTGTTTCAGATATTGATGGCGGTTCAACTGATAATTGTGGAATTGCTTCTACAACAATAGATATTTCTACTTTTGATTGTTCAAACGTTGGTCCTAATACGGTTACTTTAACAGTAACAGACGTAAATGGAAATGTTTCGACGTGTACATCTACGGTTACAGTTCAAGATGTTACTCCTCCTATTGTTGCTTGCCAAAGTATATCTGTCGATTTAGATGCTTCAGGTAATGCTTCTATTTTAGCTTCTCAAATTAATAACGGTTCTACAGATGAATGTGGAATTGCTTCAATGACAGTTTCACCTAGTTCATTTACATGTGCTGAAGTTGGATTGAATTCAGTTACTTTAACAGTAACTGATAACAGTGGTAACGTTTCTACATGTACAGCAAATGTTATTGTAAATGATATTACGAATCCGATTGCAGTGTGTCAACCAATCACAGTTCAATTAGATGCTTCCGGAAATGCAACAATAACACCAGCAGATATCGACAATGGATCAAATGATGCTTGTGGAATTACAATGGTAATTGACATATCTTCTTTTGATTGTTCCAATATAGGTGCAAATGTGGTAACATTAACTGTTACTGATCCAAGTGGAAATTCTGCAATGTGCAGTTCTACAGTAACTGTTGAAGATAATGTGGACCCAGTTGCTATTTGTCAACCAATCACGGTTCAATTAGATGCTACTGGAAATGCTACGATTACTGCCACTGATATCGACAACGGATCAAATGATGCTTGTGGAATTGCTTCTACAACAATAGATATTTCAACTTTTGATTGTTCTAACGTTGGTCCTAATACCGTTACCTTAACAGTTACAGATAATAATGGGAATGTTTCAACTTGTACTGCTACAGTTACTGTGGAAGATAATGTTGCTCCAACTGCAATATGTCAAGCAATCACAGTTCAATTAGACGCTACAGGAAATGCTTCAATTTTAGCTTCAGATATTGACAACGGTTCAAACGATGCGTGTGGAATTGCTTCTACAATAATAGATATTGCGGTATTTGATTGTTCAATGATTGGACCAAATACGGTTACCTTAACAGTTACGGATAACAACGGAAATGTTTCAACTTGTACTGCTACAGTAACAGTTGAAGATAATGTTGCGCCAATGGCAATATGCCAACCAATCACAGTTCAATTAGATGCAACAGGAAATGCAACAATTGTTGCGAGTGACATTGATGGTGGTTCAAATGATGCTTGTGGAATTGCCTCAACAACAATTAATATTTCAAACTTCGATTGTTCAATGGTTGGACCTAATACGGTTACTTTAACAGTTACTGATAATAATGGAAATATTTCAACGTGTACATCAACTGTTATAGTAGAAGATAATGTTGCTCCAGTTGCAATGTGTCAACCTTTTACAGCTCAGTTAGACGCTACAGGTAATGTTTCAATTACTGCATTTGATGTTGACGGTGGTTCAACAGACGCTTGTGGAATCGCTACTTTATTAGTTGCTCCAAATACATTTACTTGTGCTGAGGTAGGAGCGAATACGGTTACATTAACTGTTATAGATAACAATGGTAATTCATCAACATGTACAACAACAGTGACAGTTGAAGACAATGTTGCGCCAATAGCAATTTGTCAACCAATCACGGTTCAACTAGATGCTACAGGAAACGCAACTATTATAGCTGCTGATATTGATAACGGGTCAAATGATGCTTGTGGAATTGCTTCAACAATAATTGATATTTCTACTTTTGATTGCTCAAATGTAGGACCAAATACAGTTACGTTAACAGTAACAGATGTAAATGGAAATGTTTCTACTTGTACTTCAACAGTAACAGTCGAAGACAATGTTGCTCCAGTTGCAATATGCCAAGACTTTGTAATCGCATTAGATGCAACTGGAAACGGTTCAATCTCAGGAACTGATATTGATAACGGATCAAGTGATGCATGCGGAATTGCAAGTGTTACAGTTGCTCCAAATACATTTACATGTGCTGAAGTTGGAATGAACGTTGTTTCCTTAACAGTAACAGATGTTAATGGTAACGTTTCAACGTGTACAGCGAATGTTGATGTACAAGATATTGAAGCACCAGTTGCTTTATGTCAAGATATTACGGTTCAGTTAGATGCTACGGGTAATGTTTCAATTACTGGTGCTGATATTGATGGTGGTTCAACCGACAATTGTGCCATTGCTTCTTTAACTGCTTCACCAAATGCATTTACATGTGCTGAGGTGGGCGTTCAAGTAGTTACATTAACAGTTACCGATACTTATGGTAACGTTTCAACATGTACTGCAAATGTAACTGTTGAAGACAATGTTGCACCAATAGCAATTTGTCAACCAATTGTTGTTCAATTAGACGCTTCTGGTAATGCTTCTATTTTAGCTTCAGATATTGATAATGGTTCAACTGATAATTGTGGAATTACTTCTACAACAATTGATGTTTCAACTTTCGATTGTTCAATGGTGGGACCTAATACAGTAACCTTAACGGTAACTGATGTTAACGGTAATATCTCTACTTGTTCTTCAACAGTGACGGTAGAAGACAATGTTGCTCCAACAGCAATTTGTCAAGCAATAACAGTTCAATTAGATGCTACAGGGAATGTTGTAATAGTTGCTGCAGATATTGATAACGGATCAAATGATGCTTGTGGAATTGCCTCAACAATAATTGATGTTTCATCGTTTGATTGCTCAAATGTTGGACCTAATACAGTTACTTTAACAGTAACAGATGTGAATGGTAATGTTTCAACGTGTACATCAATTGTAACGGTAGAAGATAACGTTGCTCCAATTGCAATGTGTCAAGCAATTACAGTTCAATTAGATGCTACAGGAAATGCAACAATTACTGCTTCTGATATCGACAACGGATCAAATGATGCTTGTGGAATTGCTGCTACAACAATTGATATTTCTTCTTTCGATTGTTCTAACATTGGACCAAACACAGTTACTTTAACGGTAACGGATGTGAATGGTAATGTTTCTACTTGTACTTCAATAGTAACAATAGAAGATAACGTTGCTCCGGCAATTGTTTGTCAAAATATTACGGTTCAACTAGATGCTACTGGAAATGCAACAATTATTGCTGCTGACATCGACGGTGGTTCAACAGACGCTTGTGGAATTGCAACAATAACTGCTTCACAAACTTCATTCGATTGTTCTAATGTTGGAACAAACACGGTTACGTTAACTGTAACAGATGTAAATGGAAATATTTCAACATGTGATGCTTCTGTAACGATTGAGGATAACATTGCACCAACTGCAATCTGTCAAGCAATAACAATTCAATTAGATGCAACTGGTAATGCAATGATAACTGTGTCTGATATTGATAATGGATCAAATGACGCTTGTGGAATTGCTTCAACAACATTAGATATGTCTGCCTTTGATTGCTCAAACGTTGGGCCAAACACAGTTACGTTAACAGTAACGGATGTAAATGGAAATGTTTCTACGTGTACTTCAACTGTAACGGTTGAAGACAACGTTCTTCCAATTGCTTCTTGTCAAGATATTACAGTTCAATTAGATGCAACGGGTACTATTTCAATAACAGGAATGGATATAGATAACGGTTCAACTGATGCTTGTGGAATTGCTTCTGTAACTGCTTCACCAAATGCCTTTACTTGTGCAGAAATTGGAATGAATACGGTTACTTTAACAGTAACAGATGTTAATGGAAATGTTTCAACGTGTACTTCAACAGTAACTGTAGAAGATAATGTTGCTCCGGCAATAGTTTGTCAAGACATCACCGTTCAATTAGATGCTACTGGTAATGTTACAATTACAGCAATGGATGTTGACGGAGGTTCAACAGATGCGTGTGGAATTACTTCTACAACAATTGATATTTCAACCTTTGATTGTTCAATGGTTGGACCAAATACGGTTACTTTAACAGTAACAGATGTAAATGGTAATATTTCAACATGTACTTCGACAGTTACAGTAGAAGATAATGTTGCTCCAGTAGCAATCTGTCAACCAATCACTGTTCAATTAGATGCAACAGGAAATGCAACAATTACAGTTGCGGATATTGATGCTGGTTCAACTGATAATTGTGGAATTGCTTCTACAACAATAGATATTTCTACTTTCGATTGTTCTAACGTAGGTCCAAACACAATTACATTAACAGTAACGGATGTAAATGGAAATGTTTCTACGTGTATTTCAATTGTAACGGTTGAAGATATTGAAGCGCCAACTGTAACTTGTCCAGCTGACATTACAATAACTGCTGATGCGGGAGTTTGTGAATCATCTGTTGTAGTGCTTGGTTCTCCAACAGTTGCTGATAACTGTGGAATTGCTTCTATTACAAACGATGGTTTAACTGTTTATCCTGCTGGAACTACAACAGTAACATGGACAGTAACTGATGATAATGGTAATATTACAACATGTACACAAAACGTAACAGTTACAGATGATGAATTGCCAACAATTACTTGTCCAATAGCAATTACAGTTTCAGCTGATGCTGGTTCGTGTGATGCGACTGGTGTTGTTCTTGGAAATCCAATAACCGCTGATAACTGCTCAGTTGCTTCAACGACAAATGATGCTCCTGTTATTTTCTCATTAGGAACAACAACAGTAACTTGGACAGTAACGGATGCTTCTGGAAATACAGCAACTTGCACGCAAGATGTAACAGTAACAGATGATGAGTTACCAACAATTACTTGTCCTGCTGATGTTATTGTTGACACTGACCCATTAGTGTGTGTGGCTACGAATGTTAATTTAGGAACACCAACAACTGCTGATAACTGTTCGGTAGCATCTGTAACAAATGATGCTCCTACATTCTTCCCATTAGGGAATACAACTGTAACTTGGACAGTCATTGACGGTTCTGGAAATACTTCAACGTGTACACAAGTTGTGACGGTAGAAGATAATGAAGGACCTCAAATTCAATGTCCACTTGATGTGGTTGCTGATATCGTTACAGGTTCTTGTGGACGTGTGATTCAATATCCAACTCCAATCGTTATCGATAACTGTTCGGTATTGAGTATGGTTCAAACAGATGGAACAGGTTATTCTTCTGGCAGTGTATTCCCAATCGGAACAACATACCAAGAGTACACAGCTACTGATGGTACTGGAAATACATTTGTATGTAGCTTCAATGTAACAATTGTTGATAATCAATACCCTGTTCTTACAGGTTGTCCTTCTGACATGACAGTTTATTCTAGTGCGAATAACTGTGAGACCAATGTAAGTTGGTTGTCTCCAGTCGCTTCTGATAATTGTGGTGGTGTAACATTAACAGCTGATTATCCTTCAGGAACTTTATTCTCTATTGGTACTACATTAGTTACTTATGTGGCAGAAGATGCTTCGGGTAATGCAGTAAGTTGTTCATTCAATGTGACTGTAGTAGATACAATTACACCAATAGTACCTGTAGTGCAAGATGTTGTTTCAAGTTGTGAGGTAACATTAACTCCGCCAGTTGCAACAGATAACTGTGCAGGAACGATTACGGGTGTTACAACAACTCAATTCCCGATTACGGCAATAGGAATTACTCCTGTTACTTGGGTGTTTGATGATGGAAACGGAAATATTTCTTCAGTTGTTCAATTCGTAAACAACGACGGGAATGTTAACACAACAGTTTCAATTCTCGATGAAGTTACTTTACAAGCTAATAATACAAACGCAACGTATCAATGGATATTTTGCCCAAGTAATAATGAGGTGATTGGTGAAACTGATCAAACATTTATTGCGCAAGCAAATGGATCTTATGCAGTTATTGTTACGGAAGGTGGATGTCCATCAGATACCTCTAACTGTTTTGTAATTTCTACAGTGGGACTGGAGGATGTCAGTATGGAAGACTTAATAGTGTATCCAAACCCATCATCAAACGGAATATTCAACATTGAATACGATGGACAAATTGAAAAAATTACAGTGATTGATATGGTTGGTAGATACATTAAATTATCGATTGATCTAGAGAATAGAATAATAGATGGTTCTGATTTAGCCAATGGAAAATACATGTTGCACATTGTAACAAACAATGGCGTTATTGGAAAAGAAATAGTAATTATAAAATAAATGAATTGATGTTCGATGGTATGAAAATACGATCGAACATTGTAAACAATACAAGTACAAATAAACTACTTATGAAAATGAAAACAATTGTTAGTTTGATGTTCGCATTGATGCCTTTCTTGGCAATCTTTGCACAAGATGGTATCTCACAAGCCCAAATGACTCAAAATTTGGAGTCTGGTAAAATTCTTTACCAAGAAAATAAAGGGCAAATTGTGGATACTAAAGGGGACGTGCGCCCTGATGTTTTGTTTACAGCATTTAGTAAAGGTGTAAGAACCTATTTCAAAAAAGGAGGAATATCTTACGTGTTTGAGAAGCACAATGGTTTACCTGAATCTCCTGTATATACTGAAAATGGTGAAGTTACCAACGAGGTTGATATGGAAGAGCAAATGAAAAACTATACGGTAGAAATGCACCGTATTGATTTAAATTTCATTGGAGCAAATCTGAATGCTGAAATAGTTAAAGAAAACCCAACTAGAGCATTTGATAATTTCTATTTAGGACATTGTAAAGTTTCTAATGTGCAGTCATTTAATAAAGTAACCTATAGAGATATTTACCCGAATATCGATATGGTCTTGTACACCAAAGAGGGTGGAATGAAATATGATTTTATTGTACACCCAGGTGGTAACCCAAATGACATTCAAATTGAAGTGGATGGTACAGATGATTATTCTATTAATGAAAATGGAGAATTATATTTAGGTTCTCACTTAGGAAGAATTGTTGAGGGTAAACCATATACATTTCAATCAGATTTAGAAATTACTTCTTCTTATACATTAAATGATGGTGTTCTTGCTTTTAAAGTGGATAACTATAATAAAAATGAAGATTTAATCATTGACCCAACAAGAGAATGGGGAACGTATTATACAGCTGGTGGTGGTGGTGTTACTTGGAACTGGGGTTATAGTGTAAGTTCAAATGCCAATGGTGCATTTATGGTAATTAATACATCTACATCAACTTACCCTGTATCAGCAGGTGTTTTTGACCCAACATATAATGGGAGTAGAGATTTAAGAATTGCTCACTTTAATACAGCTGGTGCGTTGATTTGGGGTACTTATATAGGTGGCTCAGGAGGTGAAGCGTATCCTTCTATAGCTGCGAATAATAATCAACTAGTTATTTCTTGTGCAACGTCTAGCGGAAATTATCCTTTTGTATCTGGTTTTGATGCAACGCCCAATGGAAGTTGGGATTTTGCTCTTTCGAAGTTCAATAGTACAAATGGTAGTATAGTTTGGTCTACTTATTATGGTGGGAGTGGAGTTGACTGGTATTCTACGGCTGTTGATATTAATACAGCTGGAGAAGTTGCCTTTGTGGGCGGGTATACAACTTCAAATAATATTCCACTAGTTTCTCCTTTTGATGCGGTAAATAATGGGCGTGAATTAGTAATAGCTAAATTTAGTAATGGTGGTGGACTTATGTGGTCAAGTTATTTGGCTGGTAATTGTGGTTTGGTTAAAGGTGTTTCCGATGGAGGTGTAGAGTTCTCTCCGAACGGAAATATTGCTGTTCTCACTCTCACTAGTGGAAATTGTTTTACAGGAACTGCAGGAGTTTTTGATCCAACTTATAATGGAAACATGGACTATTTCCTTTTTAACATTGCAGGTAATGGAAGTGGTGTAAATTATGGAACTTGGATTGGAAATGGAAATCGTGATGGTTTAACACCTGACAATGCTCGTACTTTAAGTGCGATGGCTGTATGTTCAGATAACAGTGTTATTATTGGTGGCACCAATTTTGATAACGGAAATGTTTCTTGGGCGGCAACGCCAGGTTCTTATTCAACTGCAAATGGACCTACTAGAGCTAGTTATGTAATTAAATTTAATACTTTAGGTCAGAGAGTTTGGGGAACTACATGGACTGGTTCAAACCAGGTTTGGATGAATGATATAGCTGTTGATGAAGCTGACAATGTGTTCATAATGACTTCTGTTCCTTCTGCATCTCTTCCAGTAACAGTTGACAATCACCAAACATATGCAGGGAATTGGGATAAGCATATTGGTCAATTAAGCGCAGATGGTACAACATTGCTCTACGGTACATATTTAGGAACAAGTGGTTATGATTTACTTGAAAATGGCTCCTTGGATTATTCGAATGGTGCATTGTATGTAAATCATCTAACAAACACCAACTCTTCTAACCCCGCATGGATTGTTTCTGCTGGTGCATACCAAATCAACGCAACGGGAGGCAGTTATTTCCCGGTATTAAACAAGTTCCAATTTTGTACACCTACAACTTTAACCTTAGACCTTGCTTCTTTACCAGATGTTTCGGGGCAATGTGCTGTAACACCAGCTACACCAACCGCAACAAATGATTGTGGTACAGTAATAAACGGTACACCAGATGTAACTTTACCTATTACTACACAAGGAGCTACAACAATTACATGGACATTTGATGATGGAGTAACAACAATTACACAAACGCAAAATGTTATTGTAAGTGGTCCTAACCTCCAAACAGTTTCTCCTTTAACACAGACGATATGTAACAATACATCTGCAACAATAGATTTGTTAAGTTCAGAAGTTGGGTTTAACTATTTCTTAAGAGATGATACCAATGATACAATTATAGCTGGTCCGGTGGCTGGAACAGGTGGAGCAATTAGCTTCAATACAGGTAATCTTTCTGTAAACATGGATTACAATGTCTATGCAGAATCAAGTACAACAGCTTCAACGGCACTGCAGTTTGATGGAGTAGATGAGTTTGTTAACATCAATGGCCAAAATGCACTAGATTTTGATAATACAGATGCTTTTACAATAGAGGCATGGATAAACTCAAATACAGGAGGTGTTCAATCAATCGTATCTAAACTTGATATTAATACTTTAAGTCATAGAGGGTATGAAATGTGGCTAAACGGAAATAATCTCCAATTTTATTTAATTAATACGTGGCCAGCAAACTCTATTAATGTTGCAACAAATACGAACCCAATTACTTCTGGTGCTTGGCATCACGTTGCAGTTACTTACGATGGGTCTTCAAATGCAAATGGTGTTACCATTTATATCGATGGCGTTGCGCAAGCAGTTACAATTGGTAATAATACATTGTCAGCTTCTACGTTAAATGCAACTGTTCCTGTTAATATTGGAAGAAGACCATTAGAAAATATCTACCCGTTCAATGGAACAATTGATGAGGTTAGAATTTGGGGTGAAGAAAGAACAGGAGCTGATGTTGTTGCTAATATGAGCTCTTGCCTTACAGGATCAGAAGCAAACTTGAGAGCATATTACCAATTTGAAGATGGAACGGGGTCTGCAACAACTGCAGATTTAGGTCCTAATGCACTTACTGGAACATTAACAAATATGGAAACTGCAACTGATTGGGTTGCAGGTGCAAATGTATGTAGTTCTTGTAATTCTGCAATGGCACCTATCTCTTCTGTAGTTATAGATAATGTTAATCCAACAGCTGTTTGTCAAAATATTACCATTCAATTAGATGCTGCAGGTAACGCAACAATTGTACCAGCAGATATCGATGGTGGTTCTTCTGATTTCTGTCCAATTGTACTTACTGCTTCGCAATTAACATTTGATTGTACGAACGTAGGTGCAAATACAGTAACATTAACGGTAACAGATGATAATGGAAACTTTGCAACATGTGATGCTACGGTAACAGTAGAAGATAATGTTCCTCCAGTTGCAATTTGTCAACCAGTTACGGTTCAATTAGACGCTACGGGTAATGCAACAATTACAGTAGCTGATATTAACAATGGTTCTTCAGATATTTGTGGAATTGCTGGTATGAGTTTAACTCCTAGTTCTTTTAATTGTACTAACGTAGGAGCAAACACCGTTACTTTAACAGTAACAGATGTAAACGGAAATATTTCTACGTGTACTTCAACGGTAACAGTAGAAGATAATATTGCACCAACTGCAATTTGTCAACCATTTACGGCAGTTTTAGATGCTACTGGAAATGTAATAATTACAACTGCAGATATTAACAATGGATCTTCTGACAATTGTGGAATTGCTTCAATGACTTTAGACATTACAACTTTTAATTGTACAAATATTGGTGCAAATCCAGTTACTCTAACAGTAACAGATGTAAATGGAAATGTTTCAACATGTACTGCAACAGTTACAGTGGAAGATAATATTACTCCAAATGCAATTTGTCAGAATATTACGGTTCAGTTAGATGCTACAGGAAATGCAACAATTGTAAATACAGATATTAACAACGGTTCTTCTGATAATTGTGGAATTGCTTCTATGGCATTAGATATTACCACTTTTGATTGTTCAAATATTGGAGCAAATCCAGTTACTCTAACAGTAACAGATGTAAATGGAAATGTTTCAACATGTACTGCAACAGTTACAGTGGAAGATAACACAGCTCCAACTGCAATTTGTCAACCATTTACGGCGGTTTTAGATGCTACGGGAAATGTGACTATTACAACTGCAGATATTAACAACGGCTCTTCTGATAATTGTGGAATAGCTTCAATGGCTCTAGATATTACAACATTTAATTGTACAAATGTAGGAGTAAATACAGTGATTTTAACCGTAACAGATGTTAACGGAAATGTTTCAACTTGTACTTCCACAGTTACAGTGCAAGATAACATTGCGCCAACTGCTATTTGTCAACCATTTACAGCTGTATTAGATGCAACTGGAAATGTAACGATAACAACAGCAGATATCAATAACGGTTCTTCTGATAATTGTGGTATCGCTTCAATGACTTTAGACATTACATCTTTTAATTGTACAAATGTAGGAGCGAATAACGTAACATTAACGGTAACAGATGACAACGGAAATATTTCTACGTGTACTTCTACAGTTACAGTAGAAGATAACATTGCACCAACTGCAATTTGCCAACCTTTTACGGCAGTTTTAGATGCAACAGGTAATGTAACAATTACAACAGCAGATATTAATAACGGTTCTTCTGATAATTGTGGAATTGCTTCAATGACTTTAGATATTACATCTTTTAATTGTACAAACGTGGGAACCAATACAGTTACTTTAACGGTAACAGACAACAATGGTAATGTTTCAACTTGTACTTCAACAGTTACAGTTGTAGATAATATCAACCCAACTGCAATTTGTCAAGACTTTACAGTTGTGTTAGATGCAACAGGTAATGCTGCAATTACAACTGCAGATATTAACAACGGCTCTTCTGATAATTGTGGAATCGCTTCTTTAGCTTTAGATAAAACAACATTCAATTGTGCAAATGTTGGTTTAAATACGGTTATATTAACAGTTACGGATGACAACGGTAATGTTTCAACATGTACTTCGACAGTTACAGTTCAAGATAACACAAACCCAACAGCTATTTGCCAAAATATTACAGTTGCATTAGATGCAGTTGGTATGGCTTCAATTGTTGCGAGTGATATTGACAATGGTTCAAATGATATTTGTGGAATTGCTTCTACAACAATTGATGTTTCAAACTTTGATTGCTCAAACGTTGGTCCAAACATCGTTACTTTAACAGTTACAGATAATAATGGAAATATTTCTACCTGCACTTCAACGGTAACTATAATTGATATAATTAATCCTTTAGTTACTTGCCCTGCTGATATTACTCTGGATGCTGTTTTAGATAATTGTGGAAGAGTAGTATTGTACAACATGGTATCAGTTGATAATTGTGGAACAACTGTTACACAAACAGACGGAACAGGTTACACTTCAGGAGATTTATTCCCTGTAGGAACAACTTTACAATCTTTCGATATTACAGATCCTTCAGGAAATACGGTGACTTGTAGCTTCAATGTTACAATCGTTGATAATCAAAACCCAGATATTACAGGTTGTCCTGCAAATATTACGGTTAATAATACGCCTGGTCTTTGTCAAGCAAATGTAAGTTGGATACAACCAACTGCTAGTGATAACTGCCCTGGGGTTGTGTTTACAACAACCAATGCACCGGGTACAGTTTTCCCATTAGGAGTTACAACAGTTACTTATACGGCAGTTGATAATGCGGGTAATACTGTTACTTGTTCTTTCGATGTAACAGTTATCGATAATGAAGCTCCAGTAATTGTTGATTGTGGTACGGATATCAATTTAGATACAGATTCAGGCTTATGTTCTGCTACGAACCCTGGTTTAACTCCTCCAACAATTACTGAAAATTGTACAATGGGTACAATAACAAATAATGCACCTGCTACATTCCCGCTTGGAGCAACTGTTGTTACCTGGACGGTAACTGATGCTGCTGGAAATGTTTCTACTTGTGCACAGAATGTAATTGTTACAGACAACGAAGCACCATTAGCTATTTGTCAATCAATCACTGTTCAGTTGGATGCTACAGGTAATGTTTCAATAATACCTGCAGATATTAACAACGGTTCAAACGATGCTTGTGGAATTGCTTCAACAACAATAGATATTTCAACGTTTGATTGTTCAAATGTTGGACCAAATACAGTTACCTTAACAGTAACAGATAATAACGGAAACGTTTCAACTTGTACATCAGTTGTGACAGTGGAAGACAATGTTGCACCAGTTGCAATGTGTCAACCATTTACAGCTCAATTAGATGCTTCTGGAAATGTTACCATTACAGGTGCTGATATTGATGGTGGTTCAACAGATGCTTGTGGAGTTGCTTCTTTAGTTGCTTCACCAAATACATTTACTTGTGCTGAAGTTGGAGCGAATACAGTTACTTTAACAGTAACAGATGTAAATGGCAATGTTTCTACATGTACTTCAACAGTAACAGTAGAAGATAATGTCGCACCAACAGCAATTTGTCAAGATATCATCGTTCAATTAGATGCAACGGGTAATGTTATCATTACAGGTACTGATATTGATGGTGGTTCAACGGATGCTTGTGGAATAGCTAGTGTTACTGCTTCACCAAATACATTTACTTGTGCTGAAGTTGGGCCAAATACAGTTACCTTAACAGTAACAGATAATAATGGTAACATTTCAACCTGTACATCAACAGTGACAGTTGAAGATAATGTTGCGCCAGTTGCTATGTGTCAACCAATCACAGTTCAACTAGACGCAACAGGTAATGTTAGTATTGTTGCTGGTGATATTGATGCAGGATCAAATGATGCTTGTGGAATTGTATCCACAACAATTGATATGTCAACCTTTGATTGCTCAAATGTTGGAGCAAACACAGTTACTTTAACAGTTACTGATGTAAATGGTAACACATCAACTTGTACATCGACAGTTACAGTGGAAGATAACGTTGCGCCAGTCGCAATTTGTCAACCAATCACAGTTCAACTAGATGCAACGGGTAATGCAATTATAACTGCAGCTGATATTGATAATGGTTCAAATGATGCGTGTGGTATTGCAACTACAACGATAGATATTTCTACTTTTGATTGTTCAAATGTAGGACCAAATACAGTTACATTAACAGTAACGGATGTGAACGGTAATGTTTCTACTTGTACTTCAATTGTTACAGTAGAAGATAATGTTGCTCCAACTGTAATCTGTCAAGATATAACAGTATACCTTGATGGGTCTGGAACTGTAATGATAACAGGAGCAGATATTGATAATGGTTCTATTGATGCTTGTGGAATTGCTTCATTTGTTGCTTCACCAAATGTATTTACATGTGCTGAAACCGGAGCAAACACAGTCACTTTAACGGTAACAGATTTAAATGGAAATGTTTCAACTTGTACATCTACCGTAACGGTTCTTGATACAATTGTACCAGTTATTACTTGTCCAGCTGATATTGTAGTTTCTAATGATGCTGGAATTTGTGGGGCTCTCGTTAATTTCAATGTAACAGCTACTGATAATTGTGGCACGGGACTTGGATTTATGGAAGACTTTGAAACAGGTGGTGCTGGTTGGACAACTGGTTCACTAGGAGCTGCTAACAACTGGACTATTCAAAATACTTCAGGTGCTGGAACTTCATTTGGTGCAAATTCTAACATGTACGGTGTACCTCACTCTGGCCAATTGGGTTGGGAGTACAGTTATTTACAATCGCCAGTCTTTAATTCTACTGGAGGTGGTGCTTTCTTCTTTGATTTCTTTGTGAATAATGAGTCTGCTACTTGGGATCAAGAGATTGTTGAAGTGTCATACAACGGTGGAGCAACATGGACACAAGTAATTGGTACGCAATTACCAAATAGTTCTGCAACAGTACAAACAACAAACTTCACAATACCAGGAGCAAGTGGTACAGTAAATACAATGGTTCGATTTGTATATAATACAATCGATGGGTGTTGTGGACCACTGGATGGCTTCTTTGTGGATAACATCTTATTTGGTGGTGCTTCTGCAATTACTATTGTCTCGAGTACACCTTCTGGGTCTGTATTCCCTGTTGGAACAACAACTGTTACAACAACAGCGACAGATCCTTCAGGAAATTCTAGCTCATGTACATTTGATGTAACAGTCAATGATACGGAAGCTCCAATTGCTTCTTGTCAAGATATTACAGTTCAATTAAATGCGGCAGGAAATGCTTCAATAACAGTTGCAGATGTGAATATTGGTTCAACAGACAATTGTGGAATTGCTTCTACTTCAATCGATGTGACAACTTTTGATTGTTCTAACGTTGGTCCAAATACAGTTACTTTAACAGTTACTGATATTTATGGAAATGTTTCAACTTGTACTTCTACAGTTACTGTGGAAGATAACATTGCTCCAATTGCATTGTGTCAATCATTGACACTTCAATTAGACGCTACAGGTAATGCAAGTATCCTTGTTTCTGATATTGATGCTGGTTCTACTGATGCTTGTGGAATTGCTTCTACAACAATAGACATTTCTGCATTTGACTGTACTAACGTTGGTACAAATACAATTACTTTAACAGTAACCGATAATAATGGAAATATTTCAACATGTACTTCAACTGTTACGGTAGAAGATAATGTTGCTCCAACAGCAATTTGTCAATCAATCACAGTTCAGCTAGATGCAACGGGTAATGTTTTGATAACTCCTGCGGATGTTGATAATGGATCAAGTGATGCTTGTGGTATTGCTTCTACAACAATAGATATCTCAGCCTTCGATTGTTCAAATGTTGGACCAAATACAGTTACGTTAACAGTAACAGATGTAAATGGAAATGTTTCAACGTGTACTTCAATAGTTACAGTAGAAGATAATATTGCTCCAACTGCAATTTGTCAAAACATTGATGTTTACTTAGATGCTTCGGGTAATGCAAGTATTATAGTAGGTGATATCAATAATGGTTCATTTGATAATTGTGCAATTGCAACAACAACGATTGATATTACAACCTTTGATTGTTCGAATGTTGGTCCAAATACAGTTACTTTAACTGTAACAGATGTAAACGGTAATGTTTCAACATGTACTTCAACAGTTACTGTGATTGATAACATTCCTCCAACAATTACTTGTCCGGTGGATGTTATTGTTAGTGCTGATCCTGGAGTTTGTGATGCAAGCTTCGTAGCGTTTGGAACAGCAACAGTTACTGATAATTGTGCGGTCGCTTCTCTTACAAATGATGCGCCTGCTGTATTCCCACTTGGAAATACAATTGTAACATGGACAGCAATCGATGTAAATGGAAATACGTTAACATGTGCTCAAACAGTTACGGTAATAGATTCTGAGAATCCTGTTATAACTTGTCCAGCGGATATAATTGTTTCAACGGATGCTGGTTCTTGTGATGCAACTGGAGTTGCGCTTGGAATGGCAACGGCTACTGATAACTGTTCTGTGAACACAATCACAAATGATGCACCTGCTGTATTCCCATTAGGAAATACAAACGTAACATGGACAGCTACTGATTTTGAAGGAAATGTTATTACTTGTACACAAGTAGTTACAGTAATTGATTCAGAAATTCCAACAATAACTTGTCCTTCTGACGTAATTGTTGGAAATGACTTTGGTATTTGTGGTGCACTTGGTGTTGCTTTAGGAACTCCAGTAACTACGGATAATTGTACAATAGCATCTGTAACAAATGATGCGCCATTGTCATACCCACTTGGAAATACAACGGTAACTTGGACAGTAACGGATGCTGCTGGAAATGTAGCAACTTGTACACAAATAGTTACAGTTAATGATACAGAAGCTCCAACAATTGTTTGTCCTGCTAATATTACGGTAAGTAATGATGCTGGAACTTGCGACGCTACAGGTGTTGCTTTAGGAACTGAATTGACGTTTGATAATTGTGCAGTCGCTTCTGTAACAAATGATGCTCCTGCTACATTCCCACTAGGAAATACGACGGTAACATGGACAGTAACGGATGCTGCTGGTAATAGCTCAACTTGTACGCAAGTTGTAACTGTAGTTGATACTGAAATCCCAACGATTACTTGTCCATTGCCAATTACGTTAAGTGCTGACGCAGGTTCTTGTGATGCTACAAACCCTTCTATTGGAATGGCTGTTGGAAATGATAATTGTTCTGTTGCCTCGGTTACGAATGATGCGCCAACAACTTTCCCTCTTGGAATGACAGTTGTAACATGGACGGTAACGGATGATGCTGGTAACACAGCAACTTGTACACAGAATGTAACGATTATTGATACTGAAATGCCAACTATTGTTTGCCCTGCTGATTATACAGCAAGCACAGCAGGTGGCTCTTGTGATGTTACAGGTATCTCATTTGGTACTCCAACTGTAAATGATAATTGTATGGTTGCTTCTGTAACAAATGATGCACCAGTTACATTCCCTCTTGGAACAACAGTTGTTACATGGACGGTAACGGATGCTGCTGGAAATACGGCAACATGTATGCAAAATGTAATCGTAGAAGATAATGAAGCTCCTACAATTAATTGCCCTGCTAATGTATTGGTAACTGCTGATGCTGGAGTATGCGATGCTTCTGGTGTTGCTCTTGGAATGGCTACAGGTTCAGATAATTGTACGGTTGCCTCAATTACAAACGATGCTCCTGCTACATTCCCATTAGGGACAACAACAGTAACATGGACAGTAACGGATGCTGCTGGTAATACAGCAACATGTACACAAGATGTAACAGTTACAGATAACGAATTGCCTACAATAACTTGTCCAACTGACATCACAATCACTGCTGATGCTGGTGTTTGTGAATCTGCTTCGGTTGTACTTGGTACTCCTATAACTGCTGATAATTGTTCAGTGGCTTCTATAACAAATGATGCTCCTGCAATCTTCCCTCTTGGTTCAACAACAGTAACTTGGACGGTAACAGATGGTTCTGGAAATATTGCTATGTGTACACAAAATGTAACGGTTACAGATAATGAAATGCCAACGATAGTTTGTGAACCTGCTGTAATAGTAAGTTCAGATGCAGGTGTTTGTACTGCCGTAGTAGCACTAGTTACTCCTGCAACTTCAGATAACTGTTCAGTTGCTTCTGTGACAAGTGATTCTCCTGGAATCTTCCCGCTAGGTACTACAACGGTAACTTGGACGGTAGTTGATGGTTCTGGAAATACAGTAACGTGTACACAAGATGTTACGGTTGAAGACAATGAATTGCCGACAATCGTTTGTCCTGCTACATTGACAGTGAGTACTGACCCTATGGCTTGTGAAGCGACAGGTGTTGCTCTTGGTACGCCAATAACAAATGATAACTGTTCTGTAGCTTCTGTAACAAATGATGCTCCTGTTGCATTCCAATTAGGAATTACAACGGTAACTTGGACAGTAATTGATGGTTCTGGAAATACAGTAACGTGTACACAAGATGTAGAGGTAATAGATACGGAAGCTCCATCATTAATTTGTGTTGGTGATATAACAGTGAATAACGTACCTGGTAACTGTGGTAGAGTTGTAAATTATACATTGCCAACAGTAGTTGACAATTGCTCAATCACTGCGATGACACAAACAGATGGCACTGGATTAACTTCTGGCAGCTGGTTCCCAATAGGTGTTTCTCTTCAAGAGTACACTGTAACGGACCCAACAGGTAATACATTCTCTTGTAGCTTCACAGTTACAGTTGTTGACAATGAAGCTCCTGTAATTGAAATCTGCCCGGCAAATATGGTCGTTTATTCAGATGCTAATACTTGTGATATGAATGTGTTCTTCGGAACACCAATCGCAAGTGATAATTGCCCAGGTGTTACTTATACAAGCACGTTTATTAGTGGTGAAGTATTCCCATTAGGTATAACAGCTGTTACTTACGACGCAATTGATGCGGTTGGAAATATTGCACAATGTACTTTCACCATAGAGGTAATCGATACTATTTCACCAGTTGCTCCAGTACTTGCTACTGTTGAAGGAGGATGTGCAGTTACTTTGCCAGTGCCTACAGCAGTGGACAATTGTAGCGGATCTATCTTAGGAACTACAACGACTGTTTTCCCTGTGACAGCATTAGGTATTACACCAATTGTTTGGATATTTACAGATGGAAGCGGAAATGTTTCTACAACAACGCAATACATCAGTATCGACGGTACAGTTGATGCAACGGTATCTGTTATTGATGGTGTTACATTCATGTCGAATAACAATATTGCGACTTACCAATGGATTGATTGTGCAACTGGCTTCCCAATTGCGGGAGAAACAAACCAAACGTTTGTTGCAACAATTAACGGTTCTTACGCTGTTGAGTTAACAGAAGTAGGATGTACTCCAGTAATTTCTAATTGTTACACGGTCGCAGTAGTTGGTCTAGAAGATGTTAGTTTTGCAGAATTAACAATTTTCCCTAATCCATCAACAAATGGACTATTCACCATAGAATACGATGGACAAATTGAAAAAATTACAATGATAGACATGGTTGGTAGATATATTAAGATCAATATCGACCTGGATAACTTGACTATTGACGCATCTGAGTTAGCCTCAGGTAAATACATGTTACACATTGTAACAGAGAATGGAGTTATTGGAAAAGAAGTAATTATTATAAAATAAATAGAAGTCATCAAGGTTGATTTGAAGTTAACCTTGGTGACTTATTAAGAATAAACAAGTACGAAAAATATACTTATGAAAACGATTAAAAATCTATTAGTTTTAGTTGCCGTAACAATGTCTATGGTGTTTAATTTTGCTTTAGCGCAAACCTACACATTTACAAATGCTGGTGCAACCGGACGTTTTGGACCAACACAAGCACAGTGTGATATAGCTTATGGAGTTGGTGTTGTTAACATAACTACTCAAGGTATACAGGAATGGACGGTGCCTGCAACTGGATCATATTCAATTGAAGTTTACGGAGCAGAAGGAGGAGATGGAACTGATAGTCCGAATACATTTGCAGGACTTGGTGCTAGAATATATGGTGAATTTAATTTTACAGCTGGTCAGGTGATAAAAATTTTAGTAGGACAGCAAGGCGGAGACGCTGAGCTGCCAGTTTCACCTTGTACGGCACATCCTAACCGTGCTGGTGGTGGTGGTGGTGGTTCATTTGTCACTGACATTTTGAATACACCTTATATTGTTGCCGGAGGTGGGAATGGTGATAATTGGCTCGCTTGGAATACAGGTGGACCAGATGGTAAGATTACTAACACTGGAACTGGTGGAGGTACTTCAGTTGGAAGAGGTGCAGGAGGGGGAGGATTAATCGGGAATGGGCAAAGTTATGTTGTTGCTGGTTCTGAAGGACTTTCCTTTGTTAATGGAGGTGCTGGAGGTATTCGTTGTAAATGTAACGGCGGTGATGGTGGATTTGGAGGAGGGGGAGGAGCCTATTATGAAGGAGGAGGTGCTGGAGGATATACAGGAGGTTCAGTTGTTAATACGAACACTTATAATACAAATTATCCAAATTATGGTGCTGGCTCTTATAATTCGGGTATAAATCAGTCTAATTCTTCAGGTGTTAGAATAGGAAATGGATTAGTTGTAATAACTAATCTCTGTACACCAACAATTATTACTCCAGATGTAGCATCCTTACCAGATGTCAATGCATCATGTTCTTCAACGCCAACTGCGCCCACAGCAGTAAATGATTGTGGTACAGCTTTAACTGGCACACCAGATGTTGTTTTTCCAATTGTTGTAGATGGTACTACAGTGGTTACTTGGACGTATGACGATGGTACAAATACTTTAACGCAAGCTCAAAATGTAATAGTTGCAAACGCAGCTCCAGTAGCTGTTTGCCAAAACATCACCGTTGTATTAGATGCAGCTGGTAACTATACCATGGCAGATAATGAAATTGATGGGGGTTCTACAGATGATTGTGGTATAACTTCAATTGTTGCGTCAATTACATCATTTACTTGTGCTGATATTGGCCCTAATAACGTTACGCTTACAATTACAGATACAGGAGGAACAACAGATAATTGTGTCGCAGTTGTAACGGTGCAAGACAATACTGCGCCAACAGCAATTTGTCAGAATTTCACAGTTGTTTTAGATGCAACAGGGAATGCTACAATAGCGTCAACAGATATTAATAATGGATCAAATGATGCATGTGGAATTGCTTCATTGTCCGTTTCTCCAAGTACTTTTACTTGTACAGAAATTGGAGCAAATACGGTTACTTTAACAGTTACCGATAATAATGGTAATTCATCAACATGTACTTCAACTGTAACGGTAACAGATAACATTGCACCAACGGCTGTTTGTCAAGATTTCACCACCTATTTAGACGCGACTGGTAACTCAACAATTACTGCAGCTGATATTGACAATGGTTCATCTGATATTTGTGGGGTTACACTTTCTGCCTCTCAAACTGCATTTACTTGTGCAGAAGTTGGTGTAAATGTGATTACTCTATCTGTAACAGATCCTAGTGGAAATGTTTCGACGTGTACTTCCAACGTTACTGTTATAGATACAATATCACCAACAGCAGTTTGTCAAGATATCACAATTGTTTTAGATGCTTCAGGTAATGCAAGCATACTGCCAACAGATATTGACAATGGTTCTTCAGACGCATGTGGTCTGGCTGGAATTAGCGTTTCGCCTAACAACTTTACGTGTGCTGAATTGGGTGCCAACACAGTTACGTTTACTGCATTAGATAATAATGGAAACTCTTCAACATGTACTTCAACAGTAACTGTTGTTGATAATACCATGCCAAATGTTGTTTGTAATGCAATTACAGTGCAATTAGATGCTGCTGGTAATGCAACAATCGCCGCTGCGGATATAGATGGTGGTTCTACAGATAACTGTATCATTGCTTCAACGACAATTGATGTATCTACATTTGATTGTACAAACATTGGTGCTAACAATGTTACGTTAACCGTAACTGATGCTTCAGGTAATATGAATTCATGTGTAGCTGTTGTAACAATTCAAGACAATGTAGCACCAGTTGTTGTTTGTCAAGATGTAACAATTGCTTTAGATGCTGCAGGTAACGCTTCAATTGTTGCTGCTGATATTGATGGAGGTTCTACAGATAATTGTGGAATCGCTTCTGTAGTTGCTTCAACAACAGCTTTTGATTGTTCAATGACAGGACCGAATACAGTTACTTTAACAGTTACAGATGTAAATGGAAATTTTGCTACATGTAACGCAATTGTTACAGTAGTAGATAATATTAATCCAGTGATTACTTGCCCTGCTGATGTAGTGGTAAATAATGACCCTGGAGTTTGTGGAACGACGGTTACTTATGCAGATCCAGTGATGACGGATAATTGTGGTGTAAATTCAGTAGGTTCTCAGACTTTTAATTATACAGGTGCGATGCAGACGTTTATAGTACCTGCTGGAGTGACTTCTATAGACGTGGATGTATATGGAGGAGCTGGAGGTACTTCGTATAATGGAGGAATAGGAGGGGCAGGAGGAAGAGTCCAGTCAACTTTAGTAGTGGTTCCGGGACAAACATTGAATCTTTATGTAGGTGGTGTTGGTCAAAATGGTAATAATACGGGAGGACCAGTTTTAGGAGGATATAATGGAGGCGGTGATGGAAATAGTGTTTTTTCTGCATTCGGTGGTGGTGGAGGTGGTGCTTCTGATATAAGATTTACACCTTATACATTAGCGGATAGAATTCTAGTTGCCGGAGGCGGTGGAGGAGCTGGATCTGATGGAGGAGCAACAAACGGAGGTGCTGGAGGAGGTCTTATTGGCGGAACTGCAGCAACTGCAACTAATGGTGCTACAATTGAAGCATCTGGAGGAACACAAGTTGCCGGTGGTGCTCCTGGCAGTTTAGCTGGGTGGGGAGTAGGAAATCCAGGAGTATTGGGTCTTGGAGGTCTTGGAGGCCCTCATATAGCTGGCGGCGGCGGCGGTGGCTACTACGGAGGAGGAAGTGGTGAATGGGCTGGAGGAGCAGGGGGTTCTAGTTATTCAGATGCTCTTTTAGCTTCGGGAACAACTCATACTCAAGGAGTTCAAAATGGTAACGGTATCGTAACTATTACTTGGAATGCTGTTGGTGGTACAACCCTTACCCAAACAGACGCTACAGGTCTTACTTCAGGAGATGTTTTCCCAATAGGAACAACAACTTTAGAATATACAGCAACAGATGATTCTGGTAATACAGATGTGTGTACGTTTAATGTTACAGTAACAGATAACGAATCGCCAGTTGCAATTTGTCAACCATTTACAGCAGTTTTAGATGCTACTGGTAACGCAACGATTACAACTGTAGATATTAATAATGGTTCTACAGATAATTGTGGTATCGCTTCAATGTCTTTAGATATTACAACTTTTAATTGTACAAACGTAGGACCAAATACAGTTACTTTAACGGTAACAGATGTTAATGGACTTTCTTCTACGTGTACTTCAACAGTAACGGTTCAAGATAATACATTGCCAACAGCAATTTGTCAAGATATTACAGTTCAATTAGATGCTACAGGAAATATAGCAATAGTTGCTGCTGATATTGACAATGGTTCAAATGATATTTGTGGAATTGCTACTACAACAATAGATATTTCTGCTTTCGATTGTACAATGATCGGAGCGAATACAGTTACTTTAACGGTTACAGATAATAACGGTAACTTTTCTACTTGTACTTCAACAGTAACAGTAGAAGATAACGTTGCTCCAACTGCAATTTGTAACAATTTAACAGTCCAGTTGGATGGAAATGGGGCTGCTTCTATTACGGTTACAGATATTGACAATGGATCTTCTGATGCTTGTGGAATTGCTTCTACAACAATTGATATTACAACTTTCGATTGTACAAATGTTGGTCCTAATGCAGTTACTTTAACCGTAACGGATGTGAACGGAAACATTTCAACATGTGTTGGAACAGTTACAGTAGAAGATAACATTGCACCAATTGCTTTATGTAATAACATTACAATTCCTTTAGATGGAACAGGTAATGCTACAATTACAGCTGCTGACATTGATGGTGGTTCAGTTGACAATTGTGGAATTGCTTCTACAACAATTGATATTTCTACTTTTGATTGTTCTAATGTTGGTACTAATACAGTTACTTTAACAGTAACGGATGATAATGGTAATATTTCTACTTGTACTTCAACAGTAACAGTAGTTGATAATATTGCACCAACAGCAATTTGTCAAGATTTTACAGCTGTATTAGATGGAACAGGAAACGCAACAATTACTGCGGGTGATATTGATAACGGTTCAAACGATATTTGTGGAATTGCTTCTTTAGTATTAGATATGACAGCATTCGATTGTACAAATGTGGGTGCGAATACAGTTACTTTAACAGTAACAGATAACAGTGGAAATATTTCTACTTGTACATCAACAGTTACAGTTCAAGATAATGAAGTTCCGGTTGCAGCTTGTATGGATATTACAGTTCAACTAGATGCTTCTGGGAATGTTTCAATTACTGGATCTGATATTGATGGCGGTTCTACAGACAACTGTACAATTGCTTCATTAATTGCTTCGCCAAATACATTTACTTGCGCTGATCAAGGTGTTCAGGTGGTTACTTTAACTGTAACGGATGCTTCAGGAAATATTTCTACATGTACGGCAAACGTAACTGTTGAAGATAATATCGCTCCAGTGATTACTTGTCCTGGTGATATTACGCTTGATGCAATTGTGAATAATTGTGGTCGAGTAGTTACTTATACAGTTGGTGTAACAGAGAACTGTGCGACTGTTGTTCAAACAGATGGTACTGGTTTGACTTCTGGAACTTTATTCCCAGTTGGAACGACAGTTCAGACTTATGAAATTACAGATGCAACAGGAACATACACGTGTACGTTTAATGTAACGATTGTTGATAATGAATTCCCAGTGATTACGAATTGCCCTTCTAATATTTCAGTTTCAACTGATTTAGGAAAATGTGATGCAATCGTATCATGGCAAGAACCAGTAGCAAGTGATAATTGTCCTGCTGTTGTGTTTACTTCAACATTCTCTCCTGGAGATATTTTCCCACAAGGAACAACAACTGTTACATACACCGCAACAGATGCTTCCGGAAATGCAACTTTATGCTCATTCGATGTAATAGTTACAGATAATGAGGCGCCAGTGATTGACGTTTGTCCAGCTGATTTAGCATTAGATACTGATCTTGGATTCTGTACTGCAACTAATCCTGGTTTAACTTCACCGATTGTAACTGAGAATTGTGCAATGGGTACTATCGTAAATGATGCGCCTGCTACCTTCCCATTAGGGAATACAGTTGTAACATGGACAGTAACAGATGCAGTAGGAAATATTTCAACTTGTACACAAAATGTTTTTGTTACGGATAATGAATTGCCAATTGCAATTTGTCAAGCATTAACTATTCAGTTAGATGCTACTGGAAATGCAATCATTACTGCAGCTAATATTGATAATGGATCGAATGATGCATGTGGAATTGCTTCAACAACAATTGATGTTTCTACTTTCGATTGTACAATGATCGGAGCAAATACAGTTACTTTAACAGTTACAGATAATAATGGTAATGTTGCTACTTGTACTTCAACCGTAACGGTAGAAGATAATGTTGCACCAATTGCAATTTGTCAACCAATCACAGTTCAATTAGATGCGACAGGAAATGTAACAATTACAGGAGCAGATATTGACAATGGATCATCTGATGCTTGTGGAATCGCTTCAATGACTGCTTCACCATCAATTCTTACATGTGCTGAGGTTGGGTTGAACGTTGTAACACTTACGGTAACAGATAACAACGGAAATGTTTCAACATGTACTTCTATTGTAACAGTTGAGGATAACGTTGCACCAATTGCAATGTGTCAACCAATTACAGTTCAATTAGATGCTACAGGGAATGCAACAATTACACCTGCTGATATTGACAATGGCTCAAATGATGCTTGTGGTGTTTCATTAGCAATTGATATTTCAGCCTTTGATTGTTCAATGGTTGGAACCAACATAGTTACTTTAACAGTAACGGATGCCAACGGTAATGTTTCTACGTGTACATCTATAGTTACAGTGGAAGATAATGTTGCACCAGTTGCAACTTGTCAACCAATCACAGTTCAATTAGATGCTACAGGAAATGCAACAATTACTGCTGCCGATGTTGACAATGGTTCATCTGATGCTTGTGGAATTGCTTCATCAATAATTGATATCTCTACTTTCGATTGTACAAACGTAGGACCGAATACAGTTACTTTAACAGTAACAGATGTGAATGGAAATATTTCTACATGTACTTCAGTCGTAACGGTAGAAGACAATGTTGCTCCAATTGCAATGTGTCAACCAATCACCGTTCAGTTAGATGCTACAGGAAATGTAGTGATTACACCTGCTGACATTGATGCTGGATCAAATGATGCTTGTGGTATTACAACTTCAATTGATATTTCATCCTTTGATTGTTCAATGGTTGGAGCCAACACAGTTACCTTAACAGTAACTGATGCTAACGGTAATTTTTCAACGTGTACATCAGTTGTAACTGTAGAAGACAATGTTGCACCAATTGCAACTTGTCAACCAATCACAGTTCAATTAGATGCTACAGGAAATGCATCAATTGTACCTTCTGATATTGATAATGGTTCAAACGATGCATGTGGCATTGCTTCACTAGCACTTGACCTTTCTGATTTTGATTGTGGAAGAATTGGTTTAAATACTGTTACTTTAATAGTGACCGATGTAAATGGTAATGTTTCAACATGTACTTCTATTGTAACAGTAGAAGATAATGTTGCACCGGTTGCATTGTGTCAACCAATCACTGTTCAGTTAGACGCGACTGGTAATGCAGTAATAACTGCAGCTGATATTGATAACGGGTCAACTGATGCTTGTGGAATTGCAAGTACAACGATTGATGTTTCAAATTTCGATTGTACAATGATTGGTGCAAATACTGTTACTTTAACAGTAACAGATGTAAATGGCAATGTTTCAACGTGTACCTCAGTGGTAACGGTTGAAGATAATGTTGCTCCAGTTGCATTGTGTCAACCAATCACTGTTCAGTTAGATGCTTCAGGAAACGCGAGTATTCTTGTTACAGATATTGATGCTGGTTCTACAGATGCTTGTGGAATAGCTTCTACAACAATAGACATTTCTACTTTCGATTGTACAAATGTTGGAGCTAACACAGTTACTTTAACAGTAACAGATGTGAATGGAAATGTTTCTATCTGTACCTCAGTGGTAACGGTAGAAGATAATGTTGCACCAGTTGCGATGTGTCAACCAATCACTGTTCAATTAGATGCTACTGGAAATGTTTCAATTACAGAACTTGATATTGATAATGGATCGAATGATGCTTGTGGAATTGCTTCTACAACGATTGATGTTTCTGCCTTTGATTGTTCAAACGTTGGACCAAACACAGTTACTTTAACAGTAACGGATGTAAATGGCAATGTTTCTACGTGTACTTCTACAGTAACGGTTGAAGACAACGTTGCTCCAGTAGCAATTTGTCAACCAATAACAGTTACTTTAGATGCTACAGGAAATGCAACAATTGTTGCTGCCGATATTGATAACGGATCGAACGATGCTTGTGGAATAGCAAGTTTAGCAATTGATGTTTCAGCATTCGATTGTTCAATGCAAGGTCCTAATACAGTTACTTTAACCGTAACAGATGTAAATGGTAATGTTTCAACTTGTACTTCAATAGTTACTGTTGTTGATAATATGACTCCAGTAATTACTTGTCCTGGTCCAGTTGTGGTTTCACAAGATCCTGGTCTATGTACTGCAAGTAGTGTTGCATTAGGTATGGCAACTGCTACAGATAATTGTACAGCTTCCGTTATTATTACAAATGATGCTCCTGCAGTATTCCCTTATGGAACTACGGTTGTTACTTGGACAGCAACAGATGCGAATGGAAACGCTTCATCTTGTACACAAGATGTAACAGTAAATGATGTTGAGAATCCAGTGATTACTTGCCCAATTGACGTTACAGTTAGTGCTGATGCAGGAAATTGTGATGCGGCTGCTTCAGGTGTTACTTTAGGTATGGCAACTGCAACGGATAATTGTACAATTGCATCGATTACAAATGATGCTCCTGCAGTTTATCCACTTGGAACAACAAATGTAACATGGACAGCAACTGATGTCGCTGGAAACACACAAACATGTACACAGATAGTAACAGTAATTGATACAGAAGCTCCAATGATTACTTGTCCAATTGATGTTACGGTTAATACAAACCCTGGAAATTGTGCCGCTATTGGTGTTGCATTAGGAACTCCAATTACAAGTGATAACTGTATGATCGCTTCAGTAACGAATAATGCTCCTGGTATTTTCTTATTAGGAAACACCACAGTTACTTGGACTGTTACTGATATGGCAGGAAATTCATCAACATGTACTCAAGTTGTTACAGTGGTTGATAATGAATTACCAACGATTGCTTGTCCAGTTGATGTTACAGCTAACAATGACTTAGGATCTTGCGATGCTACTGGGGTTTCTTTAGGTACACCAATCACAAATGATAATTGCACCGTTGCTTCAGTAACAAGTGATGCTCCGTCGATATTCCCATTAGGAAACACAACGGTAACTTGGACAGTGACGGATGCCGTAGGAAATACAGCAACATGTACACAAATAGTTACAGTTGTTGATGCTGATGTGCCAACAATTACTTGTCCTATTGATGTATCGGTTTCGGCTGATGCAGGTTCATGTGATGCGTCAAGTGTTATGTTAGGAACACCGATTACTGCTGATAATTGTTCAGTTGCTTCGGTAACGAATGATGCCCCTGCTATCTTCCCATTAGGAAATACAACGGTAACATGGACAGTAACAGATGGAGCAGGAAATACGGCAATGTGTATGCAAGTTGTAACTGTTACTGACGATGAAAACCCAATAATTACTTGTCCAACGGATATTACAATCAGTGCTTCTGGTGGAACTTGTGATGCTACTGGTGTTGCTTTAGGTTCTCCAGTTACAACTGATAATTGTTCTGTGGCTTCAGTAACAAATGATGCACCTGTTATATTTCCATTAGGAAATACAACTGTAATTTGGACAGTAACTGATGGTTCTGGAAATAGTGCAACATGTACACAAATTGTAACAGTTGTTGATACAGAAGCTCCTTCAATCACTTGTCCAACTGACGTTATTGTAACTGCTGATGCTGGTATATGTGATGCTTCAAGTGTTGTATTAGGAACTCCAATTACATCTGATAATTGTTCGGTTGCTTCTGTAACGAATGATGCTCCTGTAGTCTTCCCATTAGGAAACACAACAGTGATATGGACAGTAATTGACGGTTCTGGAAATACGAATACATGTACACAAATAGTTACAGTAACAGATAATGAGTTACCTACTATTGTTTGCCCAATTGATGTTACAGTAACTGCAGATGCAGGTATTTGCGATGCTTCAAGTGTTGTGTTAGGAACACCAATAACAAATGATAACTGCTCTATTGCTTCTGTAACGAATGATGCTCCAGCAACATTCCCACTAGGAACAACAACAGTAACATGGACGGTTGTTGATGGTTCTGGAAACAGCGCAATTTGTACGCAAGATGTAACTGTTACCGATGATGAACTACCAACAATAGTTTGCCCAGTTGATTTCACTCAAACTGCTGATGCAGGTGTGTGTGGATCTAGTTCAGTAATCTTAGGGACACCAGTTACAACTGATAATTGTTCAGTGGCAACAGTAACGAATGATGCTCCGGTGTTATTCCCTGTTGGTACAACAACAGTTACTTGGACGGTGATTGATGGTTCTGGAAACACTGTAACTTGTACACAAGATGTCACGATTACGGATGATGAGGCTCCTGTTGTAATTTGTTCACCAATGGTTGCAGTAAATACTGATTCAGGTGTTTGTGGAGCGACAGTTTCATTAGCTGCCCCAACTTCAACTGACAACTGTTCTATTGCAACAGTAACGAATGATGCACCAGTGTTATTCTCTGTTGGATTAACAACAGTAACTTGGACAGTAACAGATGTTGCTGGAAACACAACAACTTGTACGCAAGATGTAATGGTAACTGATAATGAAGCGCCGACAGTAACCTGTACTTCAGATATTTTAGTGAGTAACACTCCTGGGTACTGCGGTGCATCTGTAACATATACAGTTCCTCAGTTTAATGATAACTGTGGATTAGCAAGTATTACTCAGACAGATGGTAGTGGATATACGAATGGTAATTTATTCCCTGTTGGAGTAACGTACATTGAATATACTGCTGTTGATAATGTAGGTAATGTTCTCACATGTGGATTTAACATAACGGTAGTTGATACAGAAGATCCTCAATTGGCAAGTTGCCCAACAGATATTACGGTATACACAACAGCTGCAAATGAATGTGGAACGGTTGTTACTTGGGTCGAGCCTGTACCTTCTGATAATTGTCCAGGTGTTGTATTAACTCAATCTCACTTCCCAGGTACTTACTTCGGATTTGGAACAACAGCAGTGACATATAATGCAGAGGACAACAATGGAAATATTGTGAGTTGCACTTTCAATGTTACCGTATTAGACGGAGTTAATCCAACAATCTCTGTCATAGAGTTTGGAGGAACCTTAGTTGCAGATAATGCTAACGCAGATTCATATCAATGGATTGATTGCGATAATGGTAACTCTCCAATTGCAGGAGCAACCACTCCAGAATACACACCTACTTCAAATGGTAACTATGCAGTGATAATAACTGTTGATGGTTGTGCAGACACAACTGACTGCGGAAATGTAAGTGTTGTTGGAATTGAAGATGTCCTTTTCGATGATTTAGTAATATATCCGAATCCTTCAAATGATGGAATATTCAATATTACATACTCAGGCCAGATTGTAAAAATTGATATAGTTGATATGTTAGGACGAATTATTTCTTTGCCAATCAGCATTTCTGATAAAGTGATTGATGGTTCAGAATTGGCATCAGGTAAATACATGGTTCGTGTTTATACTGATTCATCAATTATTAATAAGGAAGTGGTAATTGTAAAATAAGTTTATTCAAACAGTAAATAGGATTCAGAATCCTATTTACTGTTTTTAATTTATGAAAGAAATAAAATAAAAAAGTGAAGTTCAATAAGAACAGTTTTTAAAATAAGTAAGTATTCTCAACGGATGAATACGTAATAAATAATTATAATTTTAACCTTTGTAAAGTCCTTAAGTTGTAGGGCAAACATTATTATTAATAAATAAACTAATGAAATTATTCGCAAATGTTTCTTCAAGAAAGACGATTAATCTTCAAATTTGTAGATTGATCTTAACATTCTCTGTAGTATTTACTGCATTTTTTAGTGAGGCAAGTATTGACTTTCAACCCCCAAACACTCCACCTACAACAGGGAATGAATCCCTGACAGTTGATGAAGATGCTTTACCCGTTACGATTAACAACCTGTTATCCAATAATTTTGATGCAGATGGTGATTCTTTGAATGTAGTTTATGTAACAGGTTCTGTAAGTGGGACTTTTATATATAACTATGTAACAGGTAGTATTCTGTATTATACAGCACCAGATTTTTGTGGAGTCGACACAATTGTTTACGGTGTTTCAGATGGTTTCGTGGTTGTAGAAGACACATTGTTTTTGACATTAAATTGCATTAATGATGCACCCAATTCTGGTAGTGAAGTAATTACTATGGATGAAGATGGTCCTACAATAACAACTCCTGATTTACTTTCAAACAACACTGATGTTGAAGGAGATCCATTAACCATTGGAGCTACCACCGGACCTTTTAATGGAACAGTGTCGAATAACGCGAATGGTACATTTGATTATACGCCTAATCCTAACTGGTGTGGTGTTGACACAATGTATTATGAAGTGAGCGACGGAATGTTGATAACCATCGATACGCTGTTTATAGTGGTTAATTGTATCAATGATATACCAGTCGGAGGGAATGAAAATTTAGTTGTTAATGAAGACAGTTTCGGGACAACAACTTCCGGTTTATTAGATAACGATTCAGACATTGATGGAGATATTCTAACTATTTTAACTACCTCAGGCCCTTCAAATGGAGTTATTTCTATCAATGCAAATGGAACATTAACATACACGCCAAACCCAGACTTTTGTGGGAGTGACACTGTGACATATGTTGTAACAGATGGTATTGAAGTGATAGTCGATACTGTTTTTATTACTATCACATGTATCAATGATATACCAACTGGTGGTGATGAATTAATTTATGTAGATTTAAACTCTGACACTTTGAATGTTGACATTCTAGGTAATAACACTGATGTTGAAACAGTTATTTTAGTTGTTTCTTCACCAGTATTTCCGTTTACTACGAATCAAGGAGGAACGGTGACAATAAATTCAGATGGAACTATTAATTATTCTCCCATGACTGATTTTGAAGGATTAGATACTCTGGAGTATGTAGTTTGTGATGACAATCTTCCTGTACCTGGTTGTGTTACTGATATAGTTGTATTTGTGGTTTCAACTGATTCAGATATGGATGGAGTTGTAAACTATTATGATTTGGATGATGATAACGATGGAACATCAGATTATGATGAATTAATTACTTCATCGAATAATGGTGATACAGATTCTGATGGTATTCCAGATAATTTAGATTTAGATTCGGATAATGATGGAATTTTTGATATTGCTGAATCAGCTCCTTGGCAAAATGATGCTGATAAAAATGGAGTTCTTGACAATTTTACAGATGTGAATAATAATGGTTGGGATGATTTCTGGGAAATGAACTGGTTCCCTTCAAATGATACTGACGGTGATGGGAGACTTGATTTTCAAGATCCAGATGATGACGGTGATGGTATTCTAACTATTGATGAATATGATGAGAATGAAGATGGAATAATTGACAATTGCGATAACGATGACTCTTTTAACTACCTAGATTCAGATCCTTGCGAAATTATTATTCCACAAGTTTTTTCACCAAATTTTGATGAGGTGAATGATGTTTTTGAAATTCAAGGCATCTATGACTACCCTAACTCTAAATTGCAAATATTTAATAGATGGGGCAATTTGGTGTACTCTTCGGATAACTATCAGAACAACTGGAATGGAAGATCAGAGGCTCCCAACTTTGTAAACAATGACGAATTACCAGTTGGTTCTTATTTCTATGTTTTTGAATTAAGTGACGGAAGAAAACCAATGACAGGATATATTTATTTAACCAGATAATTAAATAACAAGATTTAAATAGAATCATTATGAAAAATATAATTACGCTTTTAATAATTTTTGTGTCTACTTTTAATGTAAGCGCACAATCAGATCCAATGTTTACTCATTACGCATTTAATACAATGGCGGTGAATCCTGCCTATGCAGGTAATAGAGGAATGTTTTCGGCCACTTTATTGCACAGAAGTCAATGGATTGGTGTTGAGGGAGCTCCTACAACTCAAACATTAACGATTAACTCACCAATTTATAAAAATACGTTGGCAATGGGGCTTTCTGTTATGAATGATAGAATTGGACCTGTAAACACCTTCTCTGCAAATGTTGATATCGCTTATATGCTTAAACTAAATAGTAAAAATAGATTAGCATTCGGAATTAAAGGAGGGATAACGCAATTCGATAGAAATTTGTCATCGTTAACATCAACATCTACAGGAGATATCGCAATAGCCAATTCTTCGAGAAATGACCTTACTTATGATTTTGGTTTTGGTTTACTTTATACAAATGAGCATTTCTATATCGGATTAAGTACACCTAAAATATTATTGAGTAATTATCGAAATTCAATTAACAATGTGGATCCTTTAGGAGCAAAAGAGGTTCAGAATTTTTATTTTACAGCAGGAGGTATTTTCAATCTTTCTAAAAAAATAGAATGGAAACCAGCAACCTTCGTTAGGGCAACATACGGTGCACCTATAACTGCAGACTTAACAAATATGCTTATTTTTAATAAGAAGTTTGAAATTGGAGCAATGTGGAGGTGGAATGATGCAGTAGGAATTCTAATTGGTTATACTTTCAAAGAAAGCCTGCGTATAGGTTATTCGTATGATTTCTCTTATAACTTTAGAACAATCACCTATAATCAAGGGTCACACGAAGTGATGCTTAGATATGATTTATTCTATAGAGGGAGTAAATCTAAGATTACTTCACCACGTTATTTTTAATTAGAATTATGAAAAAAATTATATTAGGATTACTTGTATTGTCTAGTTTGAATGCTCTCGCAGGAGAGGATGAGCGTTTTAAAATTAGAAATTTGGAAATTAACTCCGAGGAATCTGACTTTGGACCAACATTTTTTAATGGACAAATTGTTTTTGCATCATCAAGGGATGTAAACACTGTGGTAAAAAGAAAATGGGACGGTAATAATTTGGAATATTATGATTTGTTTATCACGGATCCAGGCGGAGCTGGAGAATTACAAAATGTAAAATATTTCAATAAAAAGAGAAATAAGAAGTACAATGAAGGTCCAGCTTCATTTAATAATGCTTCTGACTTTATGGTATATACCCAAAACCAATACGATAACAAAGAAGTTTTAACATTAAAGATAGTGACATCTAGGTTAATTGCTGGAAAGTGGTCTAAGCCACAAAATGTTCCATTCAACCATCCAGATTATAGTGTTGGCCAGCCTTCATTATCTGGTGATGGAATGACATTGTATTTCACATCTAATATGCCAGGAGGATACGGCGGGACTGATATCTATTCAGTTAATCGAAATGAAGACGGAACATGGGGGAGACCTTTGAATATGGGATCAAAGATAAATACAGCCGGAAATGAAATGTTTCCTTTCATACATAAAGAAGGGATATTATTTTTCTCTTCTGATGGACATAATGGAATGGGGGGCTTGGATATTTATGCTGCTCAAACTTATGGAGGCGTAAGTGATGTCAAAGCTCTTGAAGCACCTATAAATTCTCCTGCAGATGATTTTTCTTTCATTATATCGAGTGATCAATACTCTGGTTATTTTTCTTCCAACCGAGAAGGAGGTAAAGGGAGTGACGATCTCTATTATTTCATTAATAGTGAAAAATTTGCAAATGTTAGCTTTTTACAAGGAGTTGTCACTGATGTGAATGGTACGCCTCTTTCAGATGCTGAAGTACGAGTTTTAGGTAGTAATGGACAGGAGATATCCAAAGTCTTGACAAATTCTAAAGGAGAATATCAATTTAACGTTGATCCGAATACTACTTATCAAGTTGCAACAGATTTAGAAAGCTACTATTCATCAATTGAGAAAATCCCAACTATAGAAGCGTCCCAAGAATATACTAGGAATATAACATTAAATAAAGATTTTGGCATTTCGATTTTGGGAATAATTACTGATAGTAAAACGAACCAGCCAATAGGCAATGCAAAAATATTTTTGGTAGATTTATCTACAGGAGAAGAGGAGGAGTATACAACAACCTCTGCAGGTAGTTTTTTAAAGAAACTTGAAGGAGCAAAATTGAATGATAAATTAAATTATATGATAAAAATAGTAGCGGAAGGTTATTTATCTAAATCTAGTAAATACGACAAGATTATTAACACGCCAGGTCAATATAAAATATCAGACGAAGTTGATTTATCTATGGAGCTAATTACTGAAGGGGAAACGAACTTAGAGGACCTCATCGATGTACGACCCATTTACTTTGATTTGGGTAAATATATAATTAGACCTGACGCTGCTTTAGAACTTGATAAGATTGTTAAGGTGATGAACGAAAACCCTTCAATGGAAGTTGAATTAGGGTCACATACAGACAGTAGAGGCAGCGATGCAACTAATTTATCATTATCGGATAAGCGTGCGAAAGCATCAGCAGACTATATTAAAGGTAAAATTTCAAATCCTAATAGGATTACTGGAAAAGGTTTTGGTGAGTCTCAATTAATTAACCGATGTAAGAATGGTGTTCGCTGTTCTGAAAAAGAACATCAAGAGAACCGAAGGACAGAATTCAAGATTATTAAAATTTAAAGCATAATTTAGGAATAATAAAAATAGTTTATTCTTGACACAAGAACAAGCTGATTATATCGATGTGAAAATTGAAGGACCCTACAAGGTGGATCACTACAGATATTAATAGAGAATTCTATTGTAAGAGAAAGGGATGTCGGATGATGTCCCTTTTTTTTGTTTTGGGCGTTCGGGCGGGCTATTCGCTATATCTTTTTTTCCAAAAAAGGATGTCGCTTCTATCCCTAACGCGAAATTAGTTCCAAAAAATGGAAATAGTAAAGCTTAATTTTTAGGCTCTATGTTGATTTAGGAGGGTAGTTAAATTAAGAACTCTTAAATAACATTCGACATACAATGAGACACAGCCCTGTCTGCGTTAATCTGCGTAATCTGCGCGAGAAACTAAGCACCCATCTAAATCAACATAGAACCAATTTTTATCGATAATGATGTTAACTACGATCAACAATCATATCTTCTTTTTTATTACCTTTATCTGGTGAAGCAAAAACTCTACAACATAATCTTCGGAACAACCTCCAAATCAGGAAAGACCTTTGACATTACTTTATTGTTTCTAATTCTGATCTCCGTCTTAGTAATTATGTTTGAAAGCGTTCCAGCTTGGCGTGAATCCTTTCAAGAAGAACTGTTTTACATCGAATGGGGATTCACTATTCTCTTTACGATAGAATACCTGCTGAGAATAATCATTTCTCCAAGACCGTTAAAATACATCTTCAGTTGGTGGGGAATCATTGACTTAATTTCTATTGTTCCTACATTTATCAGTCCATTTATTTCTGGTTATGCCTCATTACGAGTTGTAAGAGCGGCAAGATTATTGAGAATTTTCAGAATATTAAAACTGAGTAGGTTCACTTCAGAATCTCAATTGCTCGCCCATTCTCTCAAAGCAAGTTACTATAAAATCATGGTGTTTTTATTCTTCGTTGTACTGATGATGGTCATGGCAGGAACAGTAATGTACGTTATCGAAGGGGGAGAACACGGTTTTGACAGCATTCCAGCAAGTATTTATTGGGCAATTGTAACAACAACAACGGTAGGTTATGGCGACGTCGTTCCGTACACTGTTTTTGGGAAAATGCTGTCCTCGGTAATGATGATTCTCGGTTATGCTATCATTGCAGTGCCAACAGGGCTAATTTCCGTCGAAATGGCAAGGTTTAAGGACAATCATGAAGATGATAACCTTTGTGAGAATTGTCAACACGACAATCCCTTCGGTTCTGTTTATTGCAATCAATGCGGAAAAGAAATGATTAACGGCTAGACGTCAAATCAATATTCTTGAACACAAACTGATAAGTTGTTCCAGAATCATTCTTAACGACCTCGTATTCTCCTTCTAATTGTTCCGTCATTATTGAAATCATTTCTGTTCCGAAAGAATCTTCTGACTCCTCTTTCCATCTACCATTGTCTGAATAGGTCATTTTGTAGGTGTCAGCATCAATATAGCTGAATTCTACCGAAATTTTAGGAAATTCTACCTCTTTAAAGGCATGCTTCACAGAATTCGTTATTAATTCGTTATAAATTAAGGCAATCGGAACAATCGATTTGTCTTGCACACTTTTCAGGGTAGATTTTGCAACAATAATGATTTCTTTTTCTGAAGAATAACTGGCAATAATATTCATGGCCAAAGATTTGAAATAATCTTCCATATCAAAATTAGTCAACATGTCAGATTGATACATCTTTTCATGAATTAAGGAAATAGAACTCACTCTATTAATAGCTTCGTTGAAGGTCTCTAAGTGCGATTTATCTTCGATTTCGTAGGACTGTAAACGAAGAATACTTGTGATAATTTGCAAGTTGTTCTTTACCCGATGATGAATTTCTTTCAGCATCATTTCTTTCTCTCTATTTTGTGTAGAAATTAAGTCATTTTGCTCTTGCAACGCTTCATTAGATCGCTTTATTTGATTCTCGGCATAATCTGTTGTCTTAATGTATTGCAAAAGAATGTACAGAAGCCCTGCTCCTATAATTGCAGTTTCAATGATGTAATTTAGGATGTCTAATTGATCAAAAGGCGGTAAACCTTCGATGTTTGACTTTAAATTGAACGAAAAATAGAAAAACATGACGGTAAAATGTGCTAAAAGCATTGGTATGCCCCATTTTTTACCGAGAATAAAGAAAGCAAGAATAATATTGAGCAACATCCACAATGGAGTAGTGTAGTGGATGACATTCTTTTGTAAGAAAAAAGTAATGGAAATAAGTAGAAAAATACTCAATGTTCCTAAAATGCTTATAATTCTGTATTTTTTCGTTTTATACAAGGTGAATAACACCGCAAGGCAAATACCAATGGCAATTACATTAGGAATGTGTGAGTAATTTTCGTTGGAAAAATTGGAAACAGAAACGATCGCCATTAAGAACATGACTGCGACAGCAAAGTTCCAAACTAACTTGAACTTGGATTGATCATAGAAATCAACGTATTCAGTTTTAGGTGGTGAAAGTAGTTTCATTTGATTAAATGTAGTGATAAAATTTGAGAACAAAAAAAACTCCCCGATTTCTCGAGAAGTTTCCTTCTATATAGTCGTTCTATTTATCCGAACAAGTCGGGAAAATAGAAACGGAAAAAGAACCGTCCGTAAACGGCCCTTTATACTCTTTTAATCGCATTTCGAGAGCCTCAATGCTCATAACAATTAATATCTTAAAACACTTAATTGTAGGTTGAGTACACTGAGGCTCTCGAATGTAGGTAAGGAACATTGAGGTACTCGAAATGTCGAAACCTACATCATCCCTGGCATTCCACCTGGCATTCCTCCGCCCATTGCCGCTGCCGACTCATCAATTGGCTCATCTGCAATTACGCATTCTGTTGTCAGTAACATAGAAGCAATAGATGCCGCATTCTCAATGGCAATTCTTGTGACCTTTGTTGGATCAACAACTCCAGCCGAATAAAGATTGTCATACGTTTCCGTTCTTGCGTTGTAACCGAAGTCATCTTTGCCTTCTTTCACTTTTTGTACAATCACAGCTCCTTCACCACCACAATTCTCTATAATCTGGCGCAATGGTTCTTCAACGGCTCTCTTTACGATAGCAATACCGGTCATTTCGTCTTCGTTTTCTCCTTTTACTTTATCGATAGTCTTCAAAGCACGAATCAATGCTATTCCACCACCAGGTACAATTCCTTCCTCAACAGCAGCTCTTGTTGCAGCAAGTGCATCATCAACTCTGTCTTTCTTCTCCTTCATTTCAACCTCTGTTGGTGCTCCAACATAGAGAACGGCAACTCCCCCAGCTAATTTAGCCAAGCGTTCTTGCATTTTTTCTTTGTCGTAGTCTGACGTTGAAGCTTCAATTTGAGCTCTAATTTGTCCTACTCTTGCTTTGATGTCATCTTTGCGACCAGCTCCATTGATAATAGTTGTGTTGTCTTTATCAATTTCAACTTTTTCAGCGGTACCTAGCATGTCTAATGTCGTATTCTCCAACGTCAAACCTCTTTCTTCAGAAATAACTTGACCTCCAGTAAGAATAGCCAAATCTTCCAACATTGCCTTTCTTCTATCACCGAATCCTGGAGCTTTAACAGCCGCAATTTTCAGTGAACCTCTAATTCTGTTCACAACCAAGGTTGCGAGCGCTTCACCATCAATGTCTTCTGCTATGATTAAAAATGGTTTTCCTGTTTGAGCAACGGGCTCCAAAACAGGAAGTAATTCTTTCATACTGGAGATTTTCTTATCATAAATAAGAATCATTGGGTTCTCCATTTCTGAAATCATTTTCTCCGTATTAGTAACAAAGTATGGAGAAAGATAACCTCTATCGAATTGCATTCCCTCAACCGTTCTAACCTCAGTTTCAGTTCCTTTCGCTTCTTCAACAGTAATTACACCGTCATTTCCAACGACTTTCATCGCTTCAGCAATCAACGCACCTATTGTTTCGTCATTATTGGCAGAAATAGAGGCAATTTGCTTGATTTTAGCATTGTCAGAACCAACTTCTTTAGAAAGTTTTTTCAAGTTCTTAACGATGTCAGTAACTGCTTTATCAATTCCTCGTTTTAAATCCATTGGATTAGCTCCAGCTGCAACATTCTTTAAACCTGCACCAATAATTGCCTGTGCAAGAACAGTTGCAGTCGTTGTTCCGTCTCCAGCAATATCTGCTGTTTTCGATGCAACTTCCTTCACCATTTGTGCTCCCATGTCTTCGATAGGGTCTTTCAATTCAATTTCTTTGGCTACGGATACACCATCTTTTGTAATTTGAGGTGCTCCGAATTTTCGTCCAATAATGACGTTACGACCTTTTGGTCCCAATGTAACTTTCACCGCATTTGCTAACGCATCGACACCTGCTTTCAGTTTGTCTCTTGCTTCTACGTCAAATAATATTTCTTTTCCCATTTTTTTTTATTTCTTAACTTCTCTAACTTCTCTAACTTCTCTAACTTCTCTAACTTCTCTAACTTCTAATATTCTTTTTACTCCTAAAACACTCCATAAATATCCGCTTCTCTCATAATCAAATAATCAGAACCGTCTAATTTTATTTCTGTACCTGAATATTGTCCATAAAGAACAGCATCTCCAACTTTAACAGTCATTGGTTCATCTACTTTCCCATTACCAACGGCAACAATTTTGCCTTGCAATGGTTTTTCTTTTGCAGAATCAGGAATGATAATTCCGCTTGCAGTTTTCATTTCTGCTGGAGCAGGTTCTATCAAAACTCTATCCGCTAATGGTTTGAATGTGATTGCCATATATCTTTACTTTTTTGTGATTATTAATTTTAATTAAGTGCACGAAATCTGTGCCAATTCATTTTTCCCGACAGAATAACAGTTTAGGGCAAAAAAAATGTCAGTATGAATGACATACTGACATTTTGAATAAGTTGTTGAATTCCATCTAGGATGGATTACGAACAATTAACCTCCATTTGCAGGAGTTTTTTGTCCACCGTTGTCAGGTGCTTGTCCTCCGTCAGGTGCTTGCTCTGTCGTGTCTTGCGTTTTATCTTTCACTACGCGTTCAGGGCTTTTCATTTTTAACGTCATGACAATACTCAAAACAGCAATAATTCCTGCCAACGACCACGTTGCTTTGTCAATAAACTCATTCGTTTTTTGCACGCCTCCCAATTGAGATGCTGCACCAAAGTCAGAACTTAATCCGCCACCTTTTGGATTTTGAACGAAGACCACAAAAATCAATAAGATACTTGCGATAATGATGATAACTGAAAATAATCCTACCATTTATTTATTGTTTAATTTTTTTTCTAATTCTTTAATTCGGATTGCAAAGAAAATCTTTTTTTCTGGATTATTCAAACTTAATTGATGATAAGCTGAAATTGCCTTCGGAAAATTGCCTTGTAAAGCATAAATTTTAGCCAAAGTTTCACTCACCGGCAAGGTGTTTTCATCCAAGCTTTCTTTGGCTTTTTGAGTAGGGGAGAAGAAGGCTGTCTTTTCTTTTTTCACCTCTCCAAACAGGGCTTCTTTTTCTTTGCTCGCCTCTGAGTCACTTACTAGGTCTATTATTGCGAGTTTGGAGTGATTATCACTTTTCGTATAATTACTGTTGGTGTCCAACCAAGAATTAAACGATTGCTTGGTATCAATTGCGATTTCTATAGGCTTAATTTCAGGGATTTCTTCGGCTATAATTTCTTTAGAAATATTTTTTTCTTCCAAAGCCCTTTTTTCTTCACTATTTAGCTCAGAAAGCTGATAATTAGCAGAAATTGCATGCTGAAGAATGGTTTCATCCACCAAATCTTGCGTTTTTTCTTGCTCAATTTCAATCTCGGGAAGAATGCTTCTATTTTCTTCAACTATTTGAGAATTCTCTTCTTCTTTTGGAATTTCCTCTTTTGGAATTTCAGTACGGGCAAGTCGCGACTTGCCCGTACTTTCTTCCAAAATGCCCGTACTTTCTTCCAAATTATCAATCTCCTCCTCCTCACTAATCAACTTGCTCTCCACTCCAGACTCTTGCTCTAAACTCTTGCTCTTCTCTCTTTCTCCCTCCTCACTAATCAACTCATACAATCTCGCCCTATCCGAAATTCGATAAGAATGCTTTTCCAATTCTTCTTCAAAACGAACATCAGATGCTCCTTTTAATCCCTTCAAATACAGAATTGAAAACAGTTGCGAATAAGGATATTTATTGGCGTATTCTGCCAAACTTTCAAAATCAGTGACCGCCACCTTTGAAGGAATCGTAATTTTAGTTGCTATGTCTGCCAAACCTACCATTACCAGTTAGAAAGCAATTTATTGATTAAATCTTGAATAATTTGCTCATTAACTTCTGTTAAAAATTGAGATTCTACGGTTGCTAAGTCAGTATTGGCATCATAATCAATGAAACGAGTGCTCAACAAAGTCATTTGGTCTTCTTCTGCCGCATTGATGAAAATATCAAACTTAACAGAGACGGTCAATCTATTCTGATCGGCATTGTCTCCGTCTTGCAAAGCAATTGGCGTAATGGAGTAACTGTTAATCGTACCGTCAATTTCAACTTGTGCATCCTCAACACTTGTCCCAATTTTTAATCTAGTTCTGTTTTGAACGCCATCTCTTATGTCTTCAGAAAGTGTTGCCGCATAACTAACTGGCGTGTTAGGAGCATTGTTTGTGAGGTTGTTTACGAAGAATATTTCCCAATCTTCGGGCATAGAGCCATCCACAAACGAGACGCTCTTTGGCCAGCAACTCGAAAGCAAAATGACAGATAGGATGGCAACAACTAATTTCATTATTCGGCTAAGTTATATTCTTTTATCTTTCTATACAACGTTCTCTCGCTTATTCCTAGCTCTGCAGCGGCATATTTTCGCTTGCTTTTGTGCTTAATCAACGCTTTTTGAATCAATTCTTTTTCTCTATCCTCCAAAGACAGTGATTCTTCAACTTCCTCGTGCACTTGAAAATTATCTACTGGTGCATTGGAAGAATGGGAGAAAGTCTCCTCCGAAGATGCTGCCGGAAGCATCTTAGTCGTGCTTTCAGGTTGAATATCACTGGAAAAGCGATTGACCATGCTCGCTTGGTCTTGACTGAGATTCACATTTGCGTTGTTGGCAACCTCTAAAACTAATTTTTTCAAGTCATTGAGATCTTTTTTCATATCGAAAAGAAATTTGTACATCAATTCTCTTTCGTTGATACCTTCTTTGCTGTCACTAATCAACGCAGGACTTAAATCCATTTTTTTAGGCAAATATTCTATCAATTCTGCGGCACTTATTTCTCTAGAGGTTCCAATAACAGAAGTTTGCTCCACTAAATTTTTCAATTGGCGAATATTCCCCGGCCAGGTGTAATTATTGAGTAACTGAATAGCATCTTCCGTCAAACGAACGGCTGGCATCCTGTATTTTTCTCCAAAATCATTCGCAAATTTCCTAAACAATAAATGAATGTCCTCTTTTCGCTTTCTCAATGGAGGCAAAGCAATCGGAACGGTGCTCAATCGATAATAAAGGTCTTCTCTGAATTTTCCATTGGCAATTGCTTGCTGAATATTTTCGTTGGTGGCAGCAATAATTCGAACATCAGTCTTAATCGGTCTTGAAGAACCGACTTTTATAAATTCGCCTGTTTCCAACACTCGCAACAAGCGAACTTGGGTTTGCAAAGGCAATTCTGCAACTTCATCCAAGAAGATAGTTCCGCCGTCGGCAACCTCAAAATAACCTTTTCGACTGCCACTTGCACCCGTAAACGAGCCTTTTTCGTGTCCGAAGAGCTCAGAATCAATCGTTCCTTCCGGAATAGCACCGCAATTGACAGCAATGTATTCATTGTGCTTTCTTGGACTCAATTGATGAATCACTTGCGGAATGATTTCCTTCCCTGTTCCACTTTCTCCAGTGACCAAAACAGAAATATCAGTCGGTGCAACCTGCGCAGCAACCTCTAATGCTCGATTAAGCATGGGAGCATTTCCAATGATGCCAAAACGTTGTTTTATTTGTTGTAATTCCATTTTTAATTATTTTGATGCCTTGCAAACCTCAACAACCTCTCCTAAAAGCGTTGCTGTTGTGCAATCATTAATTTTTACCATTACGTAATCACATTTCCCAAAATCTCCTTTCGGAAAAACAACCTTGGTGTTGTGCTCATTTCTTCCATCCATGAAATCTTCAGAACGTTTGGACCTACCTTCGACCAAGACTTTGTAAATTTCGCCAATTTTGCGCTTGTTAATCACCAAGGCATTGGCTTGTTGCAAATCAATGACCTCTGTCAGTCGACTTCCTTTCACTTTCTCTGGAACATCGTCCTCAAAACGTCTTTCTGCTAAGGTTTTTGGTCGCTCAGAATATTTATACATGTAGGCAAAATCCCACTGCACTTCTTTCATGATTGAAATTGTGTCTGCGTGTTCTTCATCCGTTTCATTGCAGAATCCAGTGATAATATCAGTTGTAATAGCACAATTCGGAATAATTTCACGAATTTTTTTAATTCTTTCCAAATACCATTCTCTGGTATAACCTCGGTTCATTCTTTTCAGAACATCAGAATTTCCTGACTGAATGGGCAAGTGAATGTAGTTGCAAATATTATCGTTTGCAGCAATCACTTCGAGCACTTCATCGGACATATCTTTGGGGTGCGAAGTCGAAAATCGAATTCTCATATCAGGAGAGATTTTCGCTACCATTTGCATTAATTGAGCAAAATTAACGGTTTCTTCTTTCTCATTTTTAATTTCACCCTTCGAGGTCATGTTCCAACGGTAAGAATCAACATTCTGACCCAATAAAGTAACCTCTCTATAGCCGTTGCTGAATAATTCTTCGCATTCTTTGTAAATCGTTTTTGGGTCTCTCGAACGTTCTCTCCCTCTTGTAAAAGGAACCACGCAGAATGAGCACATGTTGTCGCAACCTCTGGTGATTGACACAAATGAAGTTACTCCTTTTTGGTCCAAACGAACGGGAGAAATGTCTGCATAGGTCTCATCGCGAGAAAGCAAAACATTTACTGCTTTTTGTCCGCCTTCAACCTCAATAATCAAGTTGGGCAAGTCTCTGTAAGAATCTGGACCGGCAACAATGTCAACCAATTTTTCTTCTTCGAGCAAGTTTTTTTTCAAGCGCTCCGCCATGCATCCTAACACTCCGACAATTAATCCAGGTTGTCTTTTTTTTCGGTTTTTGAAATTCTCCAAGCGTTTTCTAACCCGAGTTTCTGCATTCTCACGAATAGAACAGGTATTAATTAGGATAATATCGGCTTCGTGTTCGTCCGTTGTGGTAGAATAACCTTGTCCTATTAATATAGACGCAACAACTTCGCTGTCAGAAAAATTCATAGCGCACCCGTAACTCTCCAAGAAAAGTTTCTTTCCGTTCGCAGTAGAATTTTTTTGCAATGTAATTGCTTCTCCTTGCCTCGATTCGTCTAATTGTTGATGCAAATCTATCTTTTCGCTCATTAATTCTTAAATTCAGTCTGCGAAGATAGTGAAAAAGTAGAGGGTGTCAAAATGGCAGTCATTAAAAAAAGATTAGATTTATGTGTGGTTTTAAATATAGGAGTTAAGAAGGAAGAAGTTAAGAAGTTAAGAATACGAAAGTTTTTCTTTGAAAAGGGACGTTCTCCAATAAATTCAAGAGATAACCGTATTCAAAACCGCTTAAATTGACGACTTGATTTCTTTCTTCTTAACTTCTTAACTTCTTAACTTCTTCCTTCTTAAACTAAGGTCTAAAAAAAATACTTCCCCTAAATCATTGCTTATTGAATTTAAAACCTCTTATTTTGCACCGATAAAGATTGCGTTTCAAACAATAGATAATAGTATGGCTAAAAATTTAGTAATTGTCGAGTCACCAGCAAAAGCAAGTACCATAGAAGGGTATTTAGGAAAAGATTTTGTTGTTAAGTCCAGTTTTGGCCACGTTAGAGATTTAGCCAAGAAAGAAGCGATTGACATTGAAAATAATTTTAAACCTAAATATGAAGTCTCTCCAGACAAGAAGCAAATTGTTGCTGAATTAAGAAAGTTAGCAAAGGCCGCAGAGGTTGTATGGCTCGCAACGGATGAGGATCGTGAAGGAGAAGCTATATCTTGGCACCTTTACGAAACATTAGGTTTAGACAAGAAAGAAACGCGAAGAATAACGTTCAACGAAATTACAAAAGGAGCAATTCTCAAAGCGATTGAATCTCCAAGAGAAATAAATAAAGAATTAGTCGATGCACAACAAGCACGTCGAATATTAGATCGATTAGTTGGGTTCGAATTGTCTCCAGTTTTGTGGAGAAAAGTGAGACCAAGTTTGTCAGCAGGACGTGTGCAATCAGTGGCAGTTCGTTTGATTGTAGAGAAAGAAAAAGAAATCAATAATTTTAATTCTGAGACTTTTTTCAAAATCACTGCCATCTTCCAAACCGAGAAGGGGCGCATCAATGCGACGGTTGCAAAGCAATTAACATCAGAAGAGGATGTTGTTCGCTTTCTCGATTCTTGCAAAAATGCATCCTTTAATATATCAGATGTTACTAAGAAACCAGCGACTAAAAAACCAGTGGCTCCGTTTACAACCTCAACCTTGCAGCAACAGGCAAGTATTAAGTTAGGATTCTCCGTTTCGAGAACAATGTCTGTTGCACAACGTTTGTATGAGTCAGGGAGAATAACCTATATGAGAACGGATTCTTTGAATCTTTCTAAGACAGCATTGGATGCAGCAAAAACAGAAATTACTCGTGCGTATGGTTCAGAATTCTCCAATGAGCAGAAATATAAAACCAAAAATTCAGGAGCACAAGAAGCTCACGAGGCGATACGACCAACTGATTTTTCTACGCATTCTATCAACGCAGAAAGCGACCAAGAAAAATTGTACGATTTAATTTGGAAGAGAGCAATTTCTTCGCAAATGTCAGATGCAAAGTTGGAAAGAACAACCATTAAAATCAATGCGAATGGAGTGGAGGAAACATTCTCTGCAAAAGGAGAAGTAATCAAATTTGAAGGTTTCTTAAAAGTTTATTTGGAAACTTCGGTAGATGACAGTGAGAATGAATTCGCATCTGGATTATTGCCTGCCGTTGCAACTGGCGATTCTGTACAGGTTGATAATATTTCTGTAACGCAACGATTTAGCCGTCCACCAGCAAGATACGTGGAGGCGTCTTTGGTGAAAAAATTAGAGGAACTTGGAATTGGTCGTCCATCTACGTACGCACCAACTATTTCTACCATCCAAAAAAGAGGTTACGTTGAAAAACCAGAAAAAGACGGTACGAAAAGAAATTATACGCAGTTTGTGCTTTCAAACGGTGATTATGTAAAGAATGAACTTTCAGAAATCACTGGAAAGGAAAGAAATAAATTGTGTCCAACTGATATCGGAATTGTTGTTACAGACTTCTTGGTAGAACATTTTGGGCAAATCATGGAATACAACTTCACGGCAAAAGTGGAGCAAGAATTTGATGAAATTGCAAAAGGATTGAAAGAATGGACGCAAATGATTGAATCTTTCTACACTCCTTTTCACGAAAGAGTAGAGGATACTCTAGAGAATTCTGAAAGAGCATCTGGAGAAAGAGAAATCGGAACGGACCCAGAGTCTGGACGTAGAATGATTGCAAGAATTGGCCGTTTTGGACCGATGATTCAAATCGGAAATGAAGAAGCGGATGGTGAGAAACCAAAATTTGCTTCTTTACGAACAGGACAGTCAATCGGCTCAATTACATTGGAAGAAGCACTGGAATTGTTCAAATTTCCAAAAACTTTGGGAGAATTTGAAGGAAAAGAGGTAATTGTAGCGCAAGGTCGTTTTGGACCTTATGTGAAACACAACGATATTTTTGTTTCCATCCCAAAGGATGAAGACATGGGTGGCGTTGATTTAGAACGAGCAACAGAATTAATCATTGAGAAGCAAAAAGCAGATGCGCCTGTTGCAGAATACGAAGGTTTGCCGGTGCAAAAAGGTTCTGGTCGATTTGGTCCTTTTATTAAATGGAACGATTTGTTCATCAACGTCAATCGCAAATATGATTTTGACAACCTGAGCAAAGACGACATTGTTGAACTAATCGAAGCGAAGAAGCAAAAAGAGATTGATAAAATGATTCACAACTGGGAAGAGGAAGGGATTTCTGTTCAGAAAGCACGTTGGGGACGTTTTAACATTGTAAAAGGGAAGTTAAAAATCGAATTGCCCAAAACTTTTAAAGTGGAAAAATTAACTTTAGAAGAAGTGCAAAAAATGATTGAAGCGAAAAAACCGAAGAAGAAAAAGAAGGCAGCGAAGAAGAAGAAAAAGAAGTAAATTAAGAAGGAAGAATTAAAAATGATTTAAGGTTAAATAGAGGGGGTAGTTAAATTGGCATTACTAAATTTTAGTTTACCACAAATAAAGCAGATCATATTGATAAAATTTTGAGTATTTCTATATCCTCTTGCTCTTTTTTGTATTTTACCTTTGCGGATTTAAGGTTTTATTTTTCATCGTTTACTTTTGTTTTTTGTTTCACTCCTACGGAGCTTTTATTTCATTGCGTTTGTCTTTACAAAGGTATTGCCCCGATGGGGCTGCATATAAAATTGGAACCACACAATTCGTATTTATTTTTGTATTACAACTACAGAAAGAGAAAGTAGCCAACTCTGACTCCGTAGGAGTTGCACCTTTGTAAAAAGACAAAGACCCAATGTAACGAAACCCCGTAGGGGTGTTACCTTTGTAACCAACAAACTAAGCTCCGTAGGAGTTGCATCTTTGTAAGAAGAAAACAAACCTGCATAACTGAGCTCCGCAGGAGCGAAACCTTTCACCCACCTAAATCAACATAGAGCCATTAAAAATGAAGAATGAAGTTTTCAACGATGAATTCTGTAAACCTTTTTTAATTCTTCAGAAAAGCCTTCAATTTTAGCGTAACTTTGAGGAAATTGTTCGTCATGAAAGACATTTCCATCTATTTCAAACCTGTTTCACCAGAAATTCCAAGCTCTCTCGGAGAACTTCATTCTTCTATAATCATACACGATGCTGCTGGTTTTCCAGAAATAGAAAAGAAGGGAATTGCACTAATTTATGTTCCAGAATATCGAAATTCAACAATTGATACAGGGAACAACGAAGAATTCAGAGAACAACTCTATCAATTAGCTACTGGTGACAATTGGAATTTCTCCATTTACGATTTGGGAACCATAGAACCAGGCGAGAAAGTCGAAGACACACATTTCGCATTGGGTCAAGTTGTTTCAGAATTACTGAAAATTGATGTCCTCCCAATTGTAATTGGAGGTGGTCAAGATTTAACCATGTCCTTATATAAAGGCTTTGAATCACAAGAACAGATGATCAATATTTGCTCCATTGATTCTTCTTTAGATATAGGCGACCCGAATGCACCCATTTCCGCAGATGGATTTATCAGTCATTTATTAATGCAACGCCCGTGTTATTTATTTAATTACACCACAATTGGCGTTCAGCGACCATTCACCGCAAAAAAAGATTTGGATTTATTTGACAAACTTTACTTTGATGTTTGTCGTTTGGGAGAAGTCAATGACGATTTTAAAGTAGCAGAGCCTTATTTGCGCAATTCTGACCTACTTTCCATTGATTTTTCGAGCATTCATTCTCACAATGACAATAAATACGAAAATACCAACGGTTTAAATCCTTTGCAAATTTGCCAAATGGCAAAATATGCGGGAATTAGTGATAAAATGTCGTGCGTCGGTATTTTTGATGTATTGCCAAGCCAAAACAGCGCATCCTCTAATTTATTGGCGCAAATAATTTGGTATTTTATTGATGGTTATTCCATGAGAATGGGAGATTTCCCAATCGGCAGTAAGAAAACATACAAAAAATTCTACGTCCACCTCGACGATTTTGAAGACGACTTGGTTTTCTATAAAAGCGACAAATCTAACCGTTGGTGGTTGGAGGTTAGATACAATGCAGAATCTGGAAGCAAATACGACAGACATAAGATGGTGCCGTGTACAAAAGATGATTATGAAAATGCTCTAAAAAATCACATCCCAGATTTGTGGTGGAAAACATTGAAGAAGATAAGTTAGAGAGGACAAGGGGGGCAAGGAGCTAATGTTTCAATGATTTAATGTTTCAATAATGCTCATAGTAGGTTTTCCTTGCTATAAGGGGTAGTAATGTCGAAGTTTCACTTAGAACATTGAGTCATTAAATCACTTGTATTGAGCTGACTCTGCTGAGCCTGTCGAAGCATGTCGAAATACTTGTATTGAGCCTGTTGAAATATTAAATCATTAAAACATTGAGATAATAGAATTATTTTATCTATTTTAGTCGCCTAATAGGTATGTTCAGATGTGTAATTAAGATTATACATCGTTAAAATGTTAGCAAATTTATGAAAAGAAATTCTCTAGTAGTGTTGTTTTTAGTGGTTTTAGGGTCGAGTGCTTATGCGCAGCAACAAAAGATAATCACCAATTTTATGTACGATAAAATGAGTTTGAATCCTGGTGAAACAGGAATCGACGAAGGCATTTGTGGTGTAATGTTGTACAGAAATCAATGGGACAAAGTTAACGGAGCACCAAATTCTATGCTTTTAAATATTGAAGCAAATATGAATCGATGGTTTCCTGGAGGAATAGGAATCAATGTTTTTCATGACCAAATTGGTTTTAATAGGCAAAACAATGTCATGCTAAATTATTCTTACCCTTTGCAAATTAATGGACTAGGAACTTTGGGTATAGGAGTTGGACTTGGTTTAATGAATTTCTCTGTAAGTCCTGAATGGGTGCCACCAACAACACTTAATGATAATACATTGCCAGCAGGATACTCAGCAAATAATTTAGATTTTAATTTTGGGGTTTATTTAAAAGGAAACAACGATTATTATGTCGGACTATCTTCTACACAAATTTCTCAGTCCTTGTTTACAGGTGGGGTAGGGACAATTACAACAACTTACAACACAAATAGACATTATTACCTAATGGGGGGTAAAACATTTAGAGGAATTGCTAATAGTAATGGAGACATTGAAACCAATTTGTTAGTAAGAACGGATCTTGTAAAAACATCTTTCGATGTAAATGCAAGGTATTTGTGGAATAACATTGCTTACGGTGGTTTGACTTACCGTTTGTCTGATGCAATTGCATTTATGGTTGGATATACACCAATTCAAAATTTAACTGTTGGTTATTCTTATGACATGTCTATTAATAGGTTGTCTAGCATTTCTAGAGGGTCGCACGAGATTTTGGTTAAGTATTGTTACTACTTGCCGCCTGTGCCAATTCAGAAATCTAAACACCCTAGATGGTTGTAATTGTCAATTATTTTTGTAATATTTGTAACCTTTAGGTAGAAAGACCCGTTATATCGAAGTAATTAGAACCTGTAAGTAAGTTAATTTAGATATCCGGTAAGATAAAAAAGAGGTAGAATGAAAAAACTTTTGTTATTTGCTATTATTGGCGTTATGCTCGCATCGTGTAGTACACGAACAGGCGAGTTAACTGGGGCGATTGGACGTCCAATTTATCATCCACAAATTCCCTTAGGAATGGTCTATATTCCGGCTGGCTCCTATCAGATGGGTGAGAATGATGGTGATATGCCGTTTTTACATCAAACGAGAGCAAAGACTGTTTCAGTCCAAGCTTTTTACATTGATCAAACGGAAATCTCTAACAATGAGTATCGCCAATTCGTAGAATGGGTGCGTGATTCTATCGCTAGAGATAAAATCTATTATGGTTTAGAAGAAGATGACTATGCTAGTCGTTTTATCAACTATAATGATATGTACTTCGATGAAGGTGCACTAGAGTATGTTGAATACGACGAGTCTGATAGAGAATTGAACAGAGATGTTTTCTCTTTAAATTGGGACAGAGCATTCTCTTATGATGATCCAGATTTAGTTCCAATTTTGGCGGATATGTATTATCCTCAACCACAACGTTATTATAAACGAAGAGAATTTGATGTACGTAAACTAATGTTCAGATACTACTGGATTGATTTAGTGGAAGCAGCAAAAAGAGGTCGTATTAATATAACACCTAATGCTTACGACAATCAAGGAAATAAATTGGTTGAAGAGCACAGAGAGTTAGACACACCTCCACATCCTTTTTCAGAAGAGCCGCAAGGTCAAGATTTAGACTTGAGCAATGGTATCAATAAGAAAGGACAGTCGAATGCAATTAGAGGACATGCAAATCGTCAACGTTTTATTATCGATGAGATAATCAATGTGTATCCTGATACTTTATGTTGGGTGCGGGACTTTACGTATTCTTTTCATGATCCAATGACCAATATGTATTTTTGGCACCCTGCTTATGATAACTATCCAATAGTTGGAGTTACATGGGTTCAAGCAAAAGCATTCTCTGTTTGGAGAACACAATTAATGAACGGTTGGTTAGTAGCCATGGGTGATTTATTTGTGAATGATTTCCGTTTGCCAACTGAGGCAGAATGGGAAAGAGCATCAAGAGGTGATTTGCAATTGTCGCAATATCCTTGGGGTGGTCCTTACATCAGAAATGAGTCGGGTTGTTTCCTTGGTAACTTTAAGCCAATGAGAGGTCGTTACTTTGAAGATGGAGGTTTCCATACAGTGAAAGTATTCTCATACAACCCAAATGGTTGGGGATTATATTGTATGGCTGGTAACGTGTCAGAATGGTGCGAGACTGCTTATGATGAATCGATGTATGAATTTTCACATGATTTGAATACAGAATATAGATACGATGCAATGGATTGGGATCCGCCATCAATGAAACGTAAAGTGTTACGTGGAGGTTCTTGGAAAGACATCGGATATTATTTAAGAAACGGAACTCGTACATTCGAGTATCAAGATAGTGCCAAGTCGTACGTAGGTTATAGAAACGTAATGACACACCTTGGACGTGGAGGAAGAGACTTCACAAAAGAGGGTGGCGAAGAAATTCGAAGTGACATTCAATTAAGGTAATTGAAACGCTTAGAATACAACAACAAACAGTAGTAATATTTATTAAACCAAAAAACTAGAAAAATTATGAAACCAGGAAGTAAAGGATGGAAAAAATTTATGGCGAAACTCTATGGATGGGGTGCAGCTGTAGTAATTATCGGTGCATTATTTAAAATTCAACACTGGCCAGGAGCATCTCCAATGCTTGTTGCAGGTTTGGGTACAGAAGCATTTATTTTCTTCATGTCGGCATTCGAGCCAATCCACGAAGATCCAAATTGGGAACTTGTTTACCCAGAGTTGGCGTTAGGTCATTCTGATGATCTTGACAACGAAGCTCTTGCTGCCGGTAGAGGTGGAAAAGGAACAGGGATTACTGATCAATTGGATAAAATGCTTGAAGAAGCTAAAATTGATGGAGAATTATTAACCCGCTTAGGTGATGGAATGAGAACCTTGGGTGATAATGCCTCTCAATTAAAAGGTATTACAACAGCTGTGGCAGCAACGGATTCTTATGTAGATAGCCTGCAAGCTGCATCTGAGAAAGTATCTAAATTGTCTGAGTCTTACGAACAAGCATCAGTGGCTATTTCAGGAATGACTTCATCGCAAGAAGAAGGAACTTCATTTGGAGAGCAAATGCAAAAGGTTTCTAAGAATTTATCAGCATTGAATAACGTATATGAATTGCAATTGAAAGGTTCTTCAGCTCATTTAGAAGCAACTGAGAAATTCCAAGGTCAAGTTACAGATATGATGCAAAATCTTTCTGATTCTGTAGAAGATACACGTCTGTACAAAGAGAACATGTCTATGTTGTCTAAGAACTTAACTGACTTGAATGCTGTTTATGGAAATATGTTAAAAGCGATGACAATAACGAAGTAAGGAGCAATCCCTACAGAATTATTGAAATTAATTATTTATAAATAAAAAACATTTAAATCATGTCAGGAGGAAAAGAAACCCCAAGGCAAAAGATGATCGGAATGATGTACTTAGTACTGACCGCACTTTTGGCCTTGAACGTATCTAAATCTATCCTTGATGCATTCGTTGCAATTGAGGAGAATACACAAAAAGCAAACATTGTCCAGTACGATAGAGGTACTGGTTTTATAATGGATGTTTCTTCAGAAAAGAGTTCAACAAAAGATGATGCTGAGAACAAAGCAAAATTGGAAAAGTTGACTTATGTTTTAAACCAAATGGACCTTATTGACCAGGAAGCCGCTAAGATGATTCAAGAAATTGATAAATTAAAATTGAAAATCATTGATGAAAGTGGTGAATCTATAGTAGTCGAAGACAAGAATGAAGCTTCTATTATTTGGACAAAAACAGATCTAGAAATGGGAGCTTTGCCTATTCGTATGAATCTAATGGCTGTACAAGCAAAAGATGCGTACAATGACGCGATGCGAATTATGATTGGTCAGGACATCAAGAGACCCGAAGGAGATGGAATGAAACTATGGGAAAACTTTAACAAGTATAGAAATAGAATTGTTGAGTTGACTGGTTCTTACGAATGGGGTGGTAAAACATTCTCAGTAAAACCAAAGAACATTCCGGAATTTGAAGACAATAAGGATTTAGCAAAGCAAGTTGCTAAGATGATTGATGCTTCTAAAGGAAACCTTAAAGAAGATCGTCAAGTATTGATCGACTTATACATAGGAATGACCAAAAGAGAGAAAAGTGAAGATCGTGGTACTTCTGATGTTCATTGGATTGGTAAAACTTTCAATGGTTCTCCATTAGTTGCCGCAATTGCATCTTTGTCTTCTATGGAGCAGGATGTTTTAGCTGCTAGAGCTTTGGCTTTGGCTCACTGGAAATCTAAAGTTTCAACAGGGGAGTACAGCTTTAACAAGATTATGCCATTGGCTTATGGTCCACTTATTGCAAATGGGGGTGACTCAATTGAATTGCAAGTCATGATGGCTGCATTTGATTCAGAGAATCAACCAAAGGTAACAATTGAAGAGATGGAAGGTGCTGAAATAGTTTATCCAGGAAATGGACAAGGTATTATCAGATTGAAAGCAGGAGGATCTGCTATGTCTTTGAAAGGTACTGTTTCTATAAAAAATAAGTCAGGTGTTCCAAAGACAGCAGATTGGTCACATGAAATTGTTATCATGAAACCACAAGGTTCGATTGAGCTACCAGAAATGAACATGCTTTACAGAGGATATGCAAATAAAGTAGAGGCAACTGCTTCTGGTTATGATCAGACAAGATTGACAGCTTCTGGAGCTAGTTTAACTAAATCTGGAACTGGTTGGATTGCAAAACCAACAGGACGTTCAAGAGAAGCATATTTAACGGTTTCTGGTACAAATTCAGCTACTGGTAAATCTGTTACATTGAAAAAAGTGAAGTATAGAGTTTCTAACTTGCCTGATCCAGAATTATACTGGGGTGGTGCTAAGTCAGGAACAAAAGCTAATAAAAGAAGTACGAAGTTGTTTGCTAAGTACCCACCAGAAATTCCATTGAATGCAACATTTAAGGTTGTATCATGGGAGTGTACTATTCCAGGAGCCCCTGGTAGACCACCTACTGGTTCAGGCAGTAACATTTCTAGTGCTTCTTCGTTAATATTGCAGGCAAGACCTGGAATGACAGTAAGTTTTATTGCTACGGTAATTGGTCCCGACGGTATTCGTAGAAAGAAAGCAGGTGCTTTCAAAATTTAAAATTTAAGGATTATGAGAAGTTTAATTTATTCATTTATTACAGTTACATTCTTTGGAATGTCAACAGTGATTGCTCAACCAGAAGGAATCAATGGTGGGCCGGTTAATGTTCCTACAGAAGGAATTATTGATGGGGTGTTCATTCAAGAACATATTCCTACCAAACGTATGATTCCCTATGAATACGTGAGAGAGGCAGATGCGATTTGGAGTAGAAGAGTATTTGAATACATTGACTTACGCGAGAAAATTAATCACTCACTTTATTATCCATTGGATGAAATAACTGCAGCGGGTGATTGGGTAAAGAATGCTAACAGATGGAGTCTTTGGACTGTCATCAGACAGCATATCATAAATGGTGATTTACGTGTATTCTCTCCTTACAATCCTATCAATGTTTTTGGTGAATGGGATGGGTATCAATTAAAATACCCTGTAGATCCAGAGCCAGGATTGACTTACGATACGGATTCTGTTTACAGAGAAGAAATGGTTTATTTCTTAGGGAAATTAGGTCCACAGAGTGATGTTCCAGAGGTGGATGATGATGGTTATGAAATTATTATCACATTACCAGATGGTTCTACTTCTTTTAAATACACGGCACCGGATACACTTTGGTACACGTCTAAAGACATCGTTCAATACAGAATCAAAGAAGATTGGTTTTTCGACAAAGAGAGATCAGTGTTAGATGTTCGTATTTTAGCGTTGGCACCAGTGGTTTATAAATACGATGAAGATGCACAAGGAAACAAAAGTATTTCAGGAATGATGGAATTGTTTTGGTTGTACTTCCCGCATTGTCGTTTTGTATTCAATAACTATTTTGTTTACAATCCTTCAAACGATGCGCAATGGATGTCTTTTGATGATTTATTCTGGAAACGTAGATTCAACTCTGTTATTTACAAAGAGAGTAATGTTTACGATAGAAAGATTGAAACGTATCAAGCAGGTGCGGATGCATTATTCGAATCACAAGCAATTAGAAATGAAATTAGAAATATCGAACACGATGTTTGGTCTTTCTAATTGAAGTTATAATTTTTAAAAAAAGCTCTTCGCAGAAATGTGAGGAGCTTTTTTTTTGCTCCAACACTCCAACACTCCAACTACTCCTCACTAAAATAGTTACTTCTCGAAAAAACCGCATTACCCTACTATAAACCAATTAAATATTAAGTTATGGCAGGAGGAAAAGAAACACCAAGACAGAAAATGATCGGGATGATGTATCTCGTTTTAACAGCATTGCTCGCACTAAATGTATCCAAGTCGATTTTAGATGCATTTGTATCCATTGAAGAGAACATGCAAACATCAAACTTAACGCAACTCTTTCGGGGAGATGAGAAAAAAGGAGAATTATCTGAAGTTGCAACGGACAATTCTAACAAGCAACGCGCCGAAAAAGCAAAATTGTTAGTGCTTGCGGTCAAAGACATCGATGAAATGACTGCAAAACGTATCAAAGCAATTGACGATTTGAAAATGCAAATTTTAAAGGACCTTGGAGAAGATGTTACAAGTATCGGTAAAGATGCGTCCATTATTATTGACTTAAACAAGAAGAATTCAATTCAACCAATTCGCATGAACCTCGCTTTTGTCGATAACAAAGATTCTTTTGATGATCCCATGCGCATATTATTAGGAAAAAACACGGACATCAAGAACCCTGAAGGCAAAGGACTAGACCTATGGAAATCGATGAATGATTTTCGCTTAGAGTTGACTCAGAAAATTGCCTCAACCCAAGTTGTCTATGGCAAGAATGATGTGGCAGAATACGATGAAAAGTATAATTTTAAAACGAAGAACATTAATAAATTTAAAAATCAAAGAGAGCTGAAAGCATTCTTGCGAAAAGAAATTGAGAAAAATAATGTTCATCCAGACGATGTGGAAGACATCATTGAGATCTACAGTATGCTTACTAAGAATGAATTCTCCAATGTGAATGGAACGGACAATGTGCATTGGCTTGGCAAAACCTTTGATCATTCTCCTTCTGTTGCAGCAATTGCATCCTTGACGTCTTTGCAGAATGATATTTTGGCAGCACGCTCACAAGCCGTTACTTTGATACGAAATCGAGTTACAGGCGGAGAATATTCCTTTAATAAGGTTATTCCTTTGGCGTATGGACCTGTTGTCGCAAATACAGGCGATGAAATTACCTTAAAAGTGATGATGGCGGCCTATGACAGTGATAAACAACCTCGCGTAACCATAAATCAAGAAGGAGCAGTGATTGACATCAAAGATGGACAAGGCGTCATTAAATTAAAAGCAGGAGGAAGTACGATGTCGCTTTCTGGAACCGTTGCTGTGCAGAAAAAGTCAGGGCAATGGAAAGAAGAAAAGTGGTCACATGAAGTGGTGATAATGCAACCTTCTGGCTCTATTGAATTACCAGATATGAATACTTTGTACAGAGGTTTTAAGAATAAAGTGAGAGCGACAGCTTCTGGCTATGATAAGACTGATTTGCAATCGAATGGTGTTTCAAAAACAAGAACTTCTGACGGTTGGGACGTTACCCCACAGGGTCGTTCTAATACAGCATCGTTGCAAGTTGTCGGTATCAATTCTGCCACGGGAGAAAGAAGAGTATTGAAGACAATCACGTATAAAGTGAGAAATTTGCCAAAGCCTTCCATTTACTGGGGAGGAGCTGATGAAAATTCGCGCGTAAATAGAAGATCTCCTCGTTTATTCGTAAAATATCCACCAGAAATCCCGTTAAATGCTGATTTCTCTATTGTTTCATGGGTTTGTGAAGTTGGTGGAGCACCAGGGAGAAAACCCAGTGGAAATGGCAATAACATTACTTCTGCGCTTCCTCTAATTCAAACAGCGAGATCAGGAACAACTGTTACTTTTCGTTGTGTCGTGAAATATCCAGGAAACAGAATTGGTAAAGTGAATGTTTCGTTCAAACTTTAACTTTTTGATAGCCATCAGGTGACTCAAAGTTACTCGATGACTATCATTAAAAAAAGCCTATCTTTGCGGAATGATTAATTTAGAACAACTCGGTGTACATCTTCCGCAAGGCTACCTTTTCAAGGATATTAGCTTGCAAATTAACAAGGGAGACAAGATTGGATTAGTGGGAAAGAACGGTGCCGGAAAATCGACTTTATTGAAGTTAATTGCCCGAGTTGATTCTCCGACGGAAGGAAAAATTCATCAACCATCAGGAACAACAATCGGTTATCTTTCGCAAGATATCAAAATTGACACGACGCAAACTGTGTTCGAATTTTTGAATACGTCGAACAAATTGTTGACGAAAATTAATCATCGCCTTGAAGAAATTAATACAGAACTTGTCGAGAGAACGGACTACGAATCGGACAGCTATTTAGAAATGCTCGATGAGTTAGCAGAGTTAAATCACGAGTTCACTGTTCACGAGGGTTTTCTCTGGGAAGAGAAGATTACAAACACACTGAAGGGGCTAGGGTTCAATGATAAAGAGCTCTCCATGAGTTTGCAAACATTTTCTGGAGGTTGGAAAATGCGTGCAGAATTAGCAAGAATACTAGTAAACAACCCCGACATCGTTCTTTTGGATGAGCCGACCAATCACTTGGACATCATTTCCATCAGTTGGTTAGAAAATTACCTTAGAACCTTTGAAGGGGCAGTCATTGTCATTTCTCACGATCGTTTATTCTTAGACAATGTCACTAAAAGAACGCTAGAAATTTCCCAGAAAAAGGTGCTAGATTTTGCATATTCTTACTCGAAATACAAAGAGGCCAGAGCAGAAGAATTAGAACGTTTAGCAGGTGCAGCAAAGCAACAGGTCAAAGATATTAAGCATACGGAAGAACTAATCAATAAATTCCGTGCGAAGAAAAATAAAGCTGCATTTGCACAATCTCTGATTAAAAAGTTAGAGAAAACCGAAATAATTGAAGTGGACAACGATTCTGTTGTCGGTATGAAAATTAGTTTTCCATTGAGCGTGCAACCCGGAAAATGGGTTTTGGACATGAAGAATATGGGTAAAACCTACGGCGACAAAATGCTTTACAAAGGAGTGAATTTAACGGTCGGTCGTGGAGAGAAAATTGCTTTATTAGGCGCAAATGGGACGGGTAAATCAACACTTTTGAAGCAAATAATGAGCGAAATTGATGGAGAAGGCATCGTTGAATACGGTCACAATGCCAACATCACTTATTTTGCGCAAGATCAAGCAGAATCACTGGATGTCAGTAAAACCGTTTACGATACCGTAGATGATATCGCAAAAGGAGATTTACGAAAAGATTTACGTAAAATTTTGGGTGCATTCTTGTTCCGAGGAGAAGATGTGGACAAGAAGGTTGCTATTTTATCTGGTGGAGAAAGAACGCGTTTGGCTCTGTGCCAGTTGTTATTGAGTCCTTCTAACTTTTTAATTCTCGATGAGCCGACCAATCATTTAGACATTCAAAGTAAAGAGGTGCTGAAAAGTGCATTGAAGAATTATGGAGGAACTTTCATTGTCGTTTCTCACGATAGAGAATTTTTAGAAGGTTTAACAAACAGAATTTGGGACATTGAGAATCAACAACTGAAAATTCACCATTTTGGGGTAAAAGAGTTCTTAAAAAGGAAAATGGAGCTTTTGCAACCTCTTTCTGCCAAAAAAAAGACGATTGAGGCACCAAAAAAAGCAAAGGTCGACAAAGAGGCGTCGGAGAATCAACTTTCTTACAACGATAAAAAAGAGCTGAAACGCCAGAAAAATAAGTGGCGAAATCAAGTCAATTCTTCAGAAAAAAACATTGAAGAACTCGAAGCGAAAATTGCAGAAATGGATGTCGTTATGACAACATTAGATTATTCCAATGAGGCAAAAGCGTCTCGTGTGCTCAAAGAATACGGCGAATTAAAGAGTAATCTTGATGAGCAAATGAAACTTTGGGAAGAAGCGACGGAAGGGTTAGAGAGTTAGATTCGTTCGCAAGCGAACTTTTAGACCGCTCGCTCTTAGACTTAAATCTACTTTTAAGATGATTACTTGCTTGAAAATGACTAACAACAAAAGTAAGAGCAAATTTTTTATCGAAATTAAGTCTAAGAGCGACGAAGGAGCGTATCTAAAGGAAGCTTGCTTTCGTATCTAAAAGCGCAGCGGTCTAACAATGAGCGCAGCGAATGAGTCTAAGAAGCTCGCTTGCGAGCGATTCTCTTATTTCTCCGTTTATTTTTCTTAATTGATTTTCGCGCTTCCTTTGATTGTGCTTTCCAGTAAATTTTGTAAGCTTTTTTCTTCGCTTTCCTTGCTTCACGATTCGATTTCTTCGCTTTTTTAGCCATTAATTTCTCTGCTTCTGCCACTGATTCAGGGTTTTTGTCAGGGCGAGAACTGCCGCAACTTGAAATATTCAGTGCGAACAACAATAAAAAGATGTGAATAATCGTTTTAATCTTCATAACTTTGCTTATCTTATAAACGCAATGAAAGTACAATTTATTTTTCTACTCTTAATAGGATTGCTTTTTTCTTCTTGTAAAAAGAATAACCAGAACCCTGTACCTAATATCCCTTTTGATATTACTATCAATATTACTTTGCCGAGTTATTCAAGTTTAATTGGTGTTAGTGGTTGGGCGTATGTGAATGGAGGTTCTAAAGGAATCATAGTGTATAGAAGGGGTGTGGAAGATTTCATTGCTTTTGATAGACATTCTCCAGCTGATGTAAATGGAGATTGTGGCACTCCACTTTATCCTGATACCAATAACTATTTACAACTCAATGATGATTGCAATTCTGCAACATTCTCACTCTATGACGGTTCACCAATGTCGGGGTCAGATTTTGGATTGCGTCAATACCAAACGCAATGGAATGGAGGTGAATCGCTTCGTATTTTTAATTGATTCACTATCTTTGTGCAATAAATTAAGAGAATGCAAGACGTCAAAGTAACAATCATTGATAGAGAAGGAGAATCGCATGATTTGCAAGGTCCCACAGACATGAATATGAACATCATGGAGCTTTGTAAGGCTTATGAGTTACCTGTTATCGGAGAATGTGGAGGAATGGCAATGTGCGCAACTTGTCAGTGTTACCTCGAATCAGACACCAAACTTCCAGAACAAAGTGATGATGAGTTAGACATGCTCGATCAAGCATTTCATGTTGAAGATAATAGCCGTTTAGGTTGCCAAATTCAGATTTCGGATGAAATTGATGGAATTATACTGCGTTTAGCACCGGAATAAAATAAATAATGTACGGGTGGGTCGCGACCCATCAGTACATTATTAATTTTATTCGCGCAGGAATCTCACAAACTGGTATCGCAACCATTTTATGCTTATTCGCTCGGTTAAATTTTCTATAAATCGCCAAGACCTCTTTCTGACGCTCTGAAATATCGTTTTCATCTTCCGAATATTCCATTGCCCACTCTAACTCAGGATAGCTTGCGCCAATTTGATCCTCGTCGCTTCGACCATCTTCCCACAGACCGTCTGTCGGTTTGGCAACAACAATCTCGTTGATGACTCCTACTTCTTCCGCCAATTCCCAGACTTGCGTTTTTGTTAAATCCGCAATTGGACTTAAATCAACACCGCCATCGCCGTATTTGGTGTAGAATCCGACACCAAAATCCTCGACTTTGTTTCCAGTTCCTGCGACTAAGCACAAGTTTGCCTGACCGATGGCATATAAGGTCGCCATTCTTAGTCGTGCACGAGAATTTGCCATTGCGAGATGCTGTTCTTCAATGTCAAAAGGCATGTCTTTCTCAAAAGAAGCAAAAGTATCTGTTAGGTTGATGTCGTAAGAACTTACATTCTCATACTTATCCGTCATGTCTTCAATGTGATTCTTTGCGCGAGAATATTCTGCACTTGTTTGCCGAATAGGCATACTTAAAAGGATGACTTTTTGGCCAGTCATTGCGCATAACATAGATGTTAGTGCAGAATCGACTCCTCCAGAAATACCGATAATAAAACCTTCTGCTTTCGCTTCAGAACAATAGTTGTCTAACCATGAGACAATGTATTGAGCGACTTTTTTTGCTTGCACGGGAATTTAGAATAAGATAGAAAGCTTGAATTGAATCTGGCTTTGGTTGACAGAGTTGTTGAAGAAAGCTGGATTTAAACCGGTAGCGTCCGTTGTAAAAAGGGAACTATTATCTTCATTTCTATCCCAATAAATATCAACAAATCCATAGTAGTATCCAACTTCTAAAACCAAAGAAGTCGAACCTGTAAAATTCCATTCTGCACCACCCGCTAGTCCTACAGATGATTTAAAAAAGTCCATATCCGACTTGCTGTATTGCATATTATCGTTCGCGCCAATTGTTGCTAGTTCAGCAATTGGATTTAAGTCCAGTGGATAGTTAGTCCCTTGATCGAAGGTTTTATTGGATAAAAGAAAGCTATTTCTTAAACCAAACTTCCCGAAATAACGAAAATAACCGATGAATTTGGTTCTGAAAAGAGCCATAATTGGAATAGTTAAATAAATAGGCTTCTGTTTTCTAGCTGTTAACTGGTAAAGTTCAGCATTTGGATCACTTGAAGCTTCTGTCTTAGATAAGATGGTATTATCGTTATAATAATAGTAAACTGGACTTGGTCCTTGCTTGTATTTTAGCGTTTCAAAATCAAATTCAACACCAAAAGTGATTCCAACAGTTTCGTTAAAAGTATAATTGAGGTTTGCCCCAATTGTCATCAAAGAACCAATTCCATCAGCGGCTAATTTTTTAGTACCCATTTTTTGGATATTCATTCCTGCTCCAAACACCAAGCCTGCTTGTACTTTCTTGTCTGCTGCTTCTTGCGCATTTGCAGAACTAATTATTCCTAAAAATGCAATTGCTATTATTACTTTTTTCATCTTGCTTATTTTGTGCTTAAATTCTTACTCAAATTATTTGTTTTGAGTACTTTTGAGTACGAAATTAAAGAATTTTAATGACTTATAGACTCTCATTTGTAATTGTTCTGCTAATATTTACAATTAGCAGCTGTGATACGAACCCATTGTTAATCGATGCAAGCAACTCTCAAGTGGAGATTAATTTTGTAAACGTTGACGAAACCATCTATAGCTCTGACTCAATTGAGCTTATTTCTAAGCATCATTTCTATAAAAATGAGTTGAAAGATATTTATGATTATGAGATTGGTCATGTACTGAGAATTGGACTTGTTGAAGACTCTGCATTCTACAACAGTATCAAGATGTTTAGAGCGGACACATCCATTCAGACTTTAGAAAGAAGAATTGCGACCTTGTTTCCTTTTCTGCAAGAGAAAGAAAAAGCAATAAACAATGGTTTTTCACATCTTAAATACCATTTCCCTGAAGGAAAACAACCTCAAACAATTGCTTATTTAAACGCTCTTTTTACCACGGCCGTTTTTTGTACGGAGAACGAAATCGGAATCGGAATGGAGTGGTATTTGGGAGATACAACCGATGTTGTGAAGCAATTAAATCCTCAATATTATTACGATTGGATGAAAATTGCGATGGATGAACGCTATTATGAAAGAGACATTTTAACTGGTTGGATAGCGACGCATTACGTTGACCCAGTAGAAGGAAATTTAGCCGAGAACATGATTCGATGGGGCAAAATTTTATATTTGACAGAAGCTGCATTCCCAGAAATGGAATCGAGTGTTATTCTTCGTTATTCTCAAGAAAATTATGATTGGGCAATAAAAAACGAAGGAGCTTTCTGGAAATATTTAGTGGATGAGAAGTTATTGTTCAAAACGAGTGAGCAGACAACGCGAAATATGATTTCAGAAGGGCCGTTTACTCCTGGATTACCCAACCAAGAAGCGCCGGATAGATACGGACAGTTTTTAGGCTGGAGAATGATACATCAGTATATGAAGAAAAATGATGTTTCTGTAGCTGAGATGGTAGAAGCTAGTTACAATGAGATTATGCCGGAGTATGAGGTGGAGTGAGGCAGTGATTCAATGTTTTAATGTTCTAATGTTCTAATGTTTCAGTGGATGCCCATTGTAGGTTAGAGTGGAATCAATGTTTTAATGATTTAATGGATGCTTATTGTAGGTTAGATTTTTTTAAACTCCTTATATTCTCAATCCCTTTTCAATTATTTTAACAAGAGTTTACTTCAACATTAAAACATTAAATCATTAAACCCTTGAAAATTGCATATTTTTTCTTAACTTGAATGGAGCAACAAAAAAGCACTATTTAAAATGACTGAAAAAAATCTATTCATAGAGAATATGAAAAGACGCACAAAGAAGTTTGCAGTGGACACTATCAAATTCTGTGATTCATTAAAAACAAGCAAAGCATCTGCCGTTATAACCTATCAATTAGTGAAGTCAGCAACCTCAACAGGAGCAAATTACCGTTCTGCTTGTACAGCAAGGTCAAGAAATGAGTTTTTCAGTAAGATGTGCATCGTTGTCGAAGAGGTTGATGAATCTGAATATTGGTTGGAAGTGATAAAGGATACCAAACTATCTAATAATCTTGCAGAATTAGAACGCCTAACAAAAGAAGCGACTGAATTAGCTAAAATAACCACCAAAGCAAAGAATGTTGTAGCAAAGAATAGATAAATCATTTAAACCCGTATTTTTGCAATCATTAAATCATTATAACAAGAATCTACTTAAGACCTTATATCATTAAAACATTAAAACATTGAATCCTTGAAAAATGGAAGAAAAAATAACAAAGACATCAAAAATAGAAATCAACGTAGGTTTGAACGAGAACAACTTGCCTATTGCGATGAAATGGAGCGCGGATGATGGCGGAGTGGAGAATGCAAACGCAAAAGCAATGCTTCTTTCTCTTTGGGATCCAAAAGCAAATAACACCATGAAAATTGATTTGTGGACCAAAGACATGTCGGTTGAAGAGATGAAACAGTTTTTTCATCAGACTTTATTGACGCTTTCTGATTCTTTTGAAAAAGCAACGGGAGAAAGTAATATTTGTGAAGATTTACGTGATTATTGCCATCATTTTGCCGATAAAATGAACATTTTACCAGAAGATTAACATGATTGCAGGGAATATTCGAAAAATGACCGTTCAGTTGGAAGACGAAGTGAGATACACACTCAATTTGTCCTCAGATATCTGTATGAATGACTACATCGGCAAAGAAATTCGATTGGAATGGAACGGTGTTATCAATTGTTCTGCCTGCAAAAAAGTAATCAAGAAATCTTACGGACAAGGTTTTTGCTACCCCTGTTTTATGAATGCGCCAGAATCTGCAGAATGCATCCTTCGACCGGAATTGTGTCGTGCACATTTGGGAGAAGGACGTGATCCGGAATGGGAAGAAAAGCATCACAATCGACCACACATCGTTTATTTGGCAAAATCGAGTGCTGTGAAAGTTGGAATCACACGAGGAGACCAAATCCCAACCAGGTGGATTGATCAAGGTGCATCTGCCGCTATTCGATTGGCAGAAACCCCAAACCGTTACGAAGCGGGTAGAGTAGAGGTTGCTCTGAAAGAATTCTTTACGGACAAAACCAATTGGCGAAAGATGCTGCAAAATGAAGTGGATGAGACCATCGATTTGGAAGAAGAGAAATGGGCGTTAGAGGAGCATCTACCAGCAGATATTATGGAATTATTCTCCGAAAATGACGAAATTATAGAAATCAATTACCCTGTTTTAGAGTTTCCCGAGAAAGTGAAAAGTCTATCGTTTGATAAGACTCCAATCATCGAAGGAAAACTGATGGGAATTAAAGGACAATACCTTCTTTTTGAAAACGGAGAAGTTTTTAATATGAGAAAACACACCAGTTATTATGTTGAATTTTGCTAAAATTATCGCGTTTATATTCTTTGCAAACTTTGCAAATGCCCAGTGGCAATGGACTGAATTGAGCCCTATGCCTTTCCCCACTTCAAATAATGCAGTTTGTGAAGCGATTATTAACGGCAATGAGTTTGTTTATTCTTTTGGGGGAATTGACACGACTAAAATTTATTCGGGCATCCACCAACGTTCTTTTAAATATACAGTCGCGACGGATTCATGGATTGAGATTGATTCTTTGCCCGATGCCACTGGTAAAATTGCCTCTGCCGCATCTTTTGTGAAGAATAAAATTTATATTCTTGGAGGTTATCATGTGCTTTCAAGTTCTTCAGAAATTAGTTCTAATAAAGTACACATTTACAACCCAACAACCGATTTGTTTGAGGTAGATGGAGCGCCAATCCCTTTAGCCATTGATGACCACGTTCAGTGTGTTTACAAAGACAGTTTGATTTTCGTGGTAACGGGATGGAGCAATACAGCCAATAAGCCGAATGTGCAGATTTATGACCCGACTGCTAATTCTTGGCAATTAGGGACTTTTACACCGAACAACGCTTGGTTTACATCTTTTGGCGCTTCGGGCTATATTCTTGGAGACACGTTGTATTACTATGGAGGAGCAGGAGGAGGTTCTTTTGCTGCAAGAAAATACATGAGAAAGGCATTTATTGACCCAAATGATCCAACAAATTTGACATGGTCGCAAATGGCGGATGCTCCTGGACTAGCAAGTTATAGAGCAGCCTGTTCTGGAACTGCAAATGCTATGTTTTGGGTTGGAGGCTCTTCGGTTTCTTATAACTATAACGGGATTGCTTACAACGGGAGTGGAGGCGTTGCACCTTCTGCAAGAATTCTTGATTTTAACCAATCTAATTTACAATTTACCGATGATAATTCGCAAACTTATGGAGTAATGGATTTGAGAGGAATCGCAAAATTATCAAATAATCGTTGGATAATTTGCGGAGGAATGGACAGTACTCAAACAGTTTCGAACAGAACCTTTTTATTAGAAAATCAAAGCGTTTATTTGTCAGAAAATGAGGCTGTTAATTTTACCGTTAAGTCCTTCGAAGATAGAATTGAAATAACATCAGCATCTGATTTAGAGGCCCAGTTAACTGATACATCTGGTCGAGTTGTCCAAAAATTCAAAGAGGCAAATAATTTCATAATCAATAGAGTTGACTGTAAGTCAGGTGTTTATATTTTTATTCAAGGAGGACGCTCCATTAGAATTAAGTTGTAATGGGGAAAGATAAAATAAGAAGGTTTGCAGCAGTAAAGGAGTTTGACAACTTTTATGAGCCTGTGATTAGAGAACCTTTTCCGATGAAAGGGAAGTGGAGAGAAGAACATTTTAAGAATGAGAATCCAATTGTTTTGGAACTGGGTTGCGGCAAGGGAGAATACTCCGTCGGTTTGGCAAAACACTTCCCGAATAAAAATTTCATTGGTGTGGACATCAAAGGAGCAAGAATGTTTATCGGTGCAGAAGAAGCAATCAACGACAAGTTAAACAATGTGGCTTTTTTACGAATGAAAATTGATTTTATCGATGACTATTTTGGAGAAAATGAGGTTGATGAAATTTGGTTAACTTTCTCCGATCCGCAACCTAAAAAAGTGAATAAGCGTTTGTCTTCACCTCCGTTTATTGAACGGTATCGCAAAATTTTAAAACCTGGAGGAGTCGTTCACATGAAAACGGACAGCGATTTATTGTTCGAATACACGGAAGAACAAATCAAAGAACACAACTACGAGCTACTCGAATTAACGTGGGATTTATACGGCGAATTACCCGAGAACATTGACCCTGTAACGAAAGACATCTTTCACATCAAGACGCACTACGAGAGATTATTCACCTCGAGAGGAAGCGTAATTAAGTATTGTAAATTTAAAATTTAGAAGAACAGCCTGCTTTTCTGTTCTAGTTATCATTAAATTATAATTACACATTTTGTATGATACATTTTGTGTAATATATTTTGTGTGATATGTTTTGTAATACAATGACAAATCGTTACCTTTGTGACATAGATGGTTTAACGATGAAAAAAGCAGATGAATTCAATCCTTTCTTAGACAAAGACTACAGGAGTCCTTTTTACTTCTGTGACAGAGAGAATGAAACCAAAATTTTAACCGACTTCATTCTTAATAAATCCAACATTACCTTATTTGCTTTTCGCCGACTCGGAAAAACGGGATTAATAAAGCACGTGTTCTACAAGTTGCAGAAAGAAAAAAACCTTGTCTGCATCTATGTCGATATTTTTGACACGAACAACAAGGCAGAATTCATCAACAAATTAGCCACCGCAATTTACAATGCCTTTCCAAAAAGACATTCTATTGGCAAGAAGATACTATCAGCGTTTCGCATGTTTCGGCCCGTTATTTCTTTTGATGAATTGACAGGCGCACCGAGCGTTTCAATATCTGCCACTCTTCCAGAACAGCAAAACAAGACCATTGAAGGCTTATTCACTTTTTTAGATCAGCAACACATTCAAGTAGTGTTCGCAATTGATGAGTTTCAGCAAATACTATCTTACCCAGAAAAAAATATGGAAGCAGTATTGAGAACGCAAGTTCAGAAGCTGAAAAACACCTCATTTATTTTCTGCGGAAGCAATCAAAAGCAAATGCACGAAATTTTTAATAGCGCCAAACGTCCCTTTTTTGCAAGTTGTAGTTCTTTAAGCTTAACGTACATCGAAAAAGATAAATACAAGAAATTTATCGTTAAGTTATTTAAAAAGTATCACAAAAAAATAGACAGTGAGTCTGTTTCGTTCATTTTGGATTGGACTAAGCGCCACACATTTTATACACAGTACTTGTGCAACCAGTTGTTTGTAAAGTCGGGAGAACATATATCGATAGACACTGTTAGAAAAGTAGCCTATGATATTCTGCTTCTTCAAGAAGGAAAATTTTATCAATACAGAAGTCTTCTCACAAGAACTCAATGGAATTTATTGAAAGCCATTGGAAAAGAAGGGAGATTGAAGCATCCCAATTCTAAAGACTTTATTTTTGAACATAACTTAGGTTCTCCGTCGATTGTGACAAGATCTTTAGACGCGCTGGTCAAAAAAGAAATCGTGTTGTACAATTCTAACGTAGAAAAACCCTATTATGAAGTTTATGACAAATTTTTAATGCGCTGGCTGCAGAGTAAGTGAGGCAATCTCAGAGTAGTTGTAATCGTTCTCGGCGCAAAAAGATTACGAAGAGTGAAGGTGAAAAAAATTAGTAATTGATAATTGCCAATTAATAATTATTACGCCACTCTTAACTTCGCCATTTTACTCTTTGAGAATTTCGCTTGTGCATAATCTAGACTTACTCTAAATTTTTTCTCGTCAGAAGATGGAATCTCAAACATGGCATCGTTGAGAATCGCTTCGCAAATTGAACGTAAGCCTCTTGCGCCGAGTTTGAAATCTACTGCTTTTTCAACAATAAAATCAAGAACATCAGCGTCAAATTTAAGGTCAACACCGTCTAATTCGAATAAACGAACATATTGCTTAATCAAAGCGTTTTTAGGTTCTGTCAGAATTCTTCGCAAAGCATCATTGCTCAACGGTTCTAAGTAAGTCAACACAGGAAAACGACCAATTAATTCTGGAATTAATCCAAAAGTCTTAATGTCCGTCGGGTTGATGTATTTTAGCAAAGTTTCTTTGTCAATTGCCTCTTCATCGTTGCTCGAAAAACCAATTGTCTGGCGACTTACACGATTCGCAATGATTCTCTCGATACCATCAAAGGCACCTCCGCAAATAAAGAGAATATCCTTCGTGTCAATCTGAATCATTTTTTGCTCAGGGTGCTTGCGACCTCCTTGTGGTGGAACAGAAACAACGGCACCTTCCAATAATTTTAGTAAAGCTTGTTGAACTCCTTCTCCAGAAACATCTCGTGTAATAGAAGGATTGTCACTTTTTCGAGCAATTTTATCAATTTCATCAACGAAAACGATGCCTTTTTGTGCAGCATTCGTGTTAAAATCAGCGGCTTGTAATAAACGAGAAAGAATACTTTCTACATCTTCGCCCACATAACCAGCTTCAGTTAAAACGGTAGCATCGGCAATGCAAAACGGAACATTGAGCATCTTCGCAATGGTTTTTGCCAGCAATGTTTTTCCCGTACCTGTTCGCCCGACCATGATGACATTCGATTTCTCGATTTCCACCTCGTCTTTCTGAACCTTGTGATTCAGTCGCTTGTAATGGTTGTAAACTGCGACAGAAAGTACCTTTTTGGCATCATCTTGCCCAATAACGTATTCATCCAAGCGACTTTTTATTTCCGCTGGTTTGAGAACCGTTAACTCTTGCTCTTCTTTTGTGTCTTGAATTTCTTCTTCTGCAACTATCGTATGCGCTTGAGAAACGCAACTTTCACAGATATGTCCTGAGACACCTGCAATCAACATTCCTACTTCCTCTCTTGGTTTGCCACAAAATGAACAACCTGTTTCTTCCTTATTTGCCATAATCGTTTGATAAAAAAGCCCTTACCCGAATTACTTCAGATAAAGGGCTAAATTCTTATTTGCAAAGGTAACTTACTTTTTGTTGCGAAGTAAAACTTCGTCAACCATTCCGTACTCCTTTGCTTCACTAGATGTCATCCAATAATCTCTATCAGAATCTGCCCATACTTTATCGTAATCTTGTTTAGAATGAGTTGCAATAATATCGTACAACTCCTTCTTTAATTTTTGAATTTCTCTTGCCGTAATTTCAATATCAGATGCTTGACCTTGTGCTCCGCCCATTGGTTGGTGAATCATCACTCGAGCATGCTTCAATGCAGAACGTTTTCCTTCAGCTCCCGCACACAATAAAACAGCTCCCATTGAAGCGGCCATTCCTGTGCAAATTGTTGCTACGTCTGGCGCGATGTATTGCATCGTATCATAAATCCCTAGTCCTGCATAAACAGACCCTCCAGGAGAATTCAAATAAATCTGAATGTCTTTTTTTGCATCTACAGATTCTAAAAATAATAACTGCGCATTGATAATATTCGCTACTTGATCATTGATTCCAGTCCCTAAAAAGATGATTCTATCCATCATTAATCGAGAAAAAACATCCATTTGCGTCATGTTCATCTGACGTTCCTCAATGATATAAGGAGTCAATGAAGAATCGATGTAATGCTCCATGTGCATACTACTTATGCCCAAATGCTTTGTAGCGTATTTCTTAAATTCGTTGTTGTCAAACATAAAATAATGTATTCGTTCTTATATAACGTTAAAGATAGAAGTAAAGTTGGGATTGAGAATCATTTTTTTTCATTTTTCATCTTTCATTCTTGTATTGAGCTTGTCGAAATGTTCATTTTTTCATTCTCCATTACTATCTTTACCAAGAATGTTGCCTCAAGAAATAAAAAATAAACGAATTCTAATCTCCGTCCTCAACTGGGGCATCGGGCATGTTTCACGTAGTATTGGGTTGATTCAACAATTAATTGAGCAAGAGAATACAGTGGTTATTGCGTGCGATGAGGTTCAAAAGGACATTTTCAGTCAGTATTTCTCAGAAATTCAATTCATTGCACATGATGGCTACCCTTTTCTATTTAAAGGAAGAGGAAATTTCGCAACTGATTTATTAAAATCTTCTAAAAATCTTTCCGCTAGAATGCGAAAAGAACAGAAAGAGGTGGAGAAATACATCATTGAACATCAAATTGACCTTGTTCTTTCGGATCATCGTTATGGATTTATAAGTACTGTCGTTGATTCTGTTTTTATAACGCATCAGCTCAATCTACCCGTAAAATGGTATCAATTTGCTGCACAAAAATTACACGTGAACTTGCTACGAAAATTTTCTGAAATTTGGATTTTGGATTTTGAAGACAATCGACTTGCAGGGAAGTTATCGAAGAATATTAAAGGATTGGATTGCGAATACATCGGTCCTTATTCTCGGTTTATGAGTTGTGATTCTGTAGAAAAAACTGGAGGTACTATTATTGTTGCTTCAGGCCCATTAATTTATGCGCAACAGTTTGTAAATGAGCAGTTTCTGGATGAGCAATCGGAGAAAACGAAAGTAATAGCACCTTCTGGAGTGTCTATTCCTGTTGGTGTAGAGAGAATTGCAAGCAATTGGAAAACACAGGATTCAGAATTATTGAAAGCAAAAAAAATCATATCACGCTCGGGTTATTCTACTATTATGGACCTCCATTTTTTGAAGTGCGATTCTGAATTAACCCCAACTAAGGGTCAGCTTGAGCAAATTTACTTGAGTAGTTTGCATAAAAAAAGACCTTGAAAAACAAGGTCTTTTTTAGCGTGTAATTTGTTTTCTACTACTTGTAGAATTTCTTACTTGATCCGTCTTCAAATACATGTATTTGAATCCCTGGAGTGTCAGCACTGATATCTTGACCGAGTACGTTCACAATTCTAACAACATTGTTATTACTTAATTTAGAATTATCGATATAGATGTATCTATTATACAAAGTGTTGGCACCGTCGATATCGAATTGGTTCAATCTGTAGTAATTAATACTTCTATCGTAAGAATCATCTACAAATGAATAATTCATTGTATTCGTACTATTTCCAACAGCATTCTCATAATGAATGTTTTCCCAATTCTTAGCATCTGTACTTCTTTCAATGATAAAGTGAGAAGCATCACGCTCAGAATCTGTTGACCACATAATTAGGTTACCTTTTTTGGTGTTTCTGCCTGAGAATGATGAGAGTTCTACGGGTAACACAACAATAGGGCAATTGGCAGAGACTGTATCTCTCATTGCTCTTAACCAAAGAAGATTTGCTGCATCATTTGGGAGACCAGGTGTCTCGTTAGCAGGAGCAGGACCGCTTTGCCATTGTGCGATATTTCTAAAATCTCCAGTTGTAAACCAACCGACTAAGCCACTTCCGTTAGTTGTAAATAACTTTGTATTATCTGGTCCACCTGATATTGTTGCATTGCCATAAGAAATTCCATGAAAGTAAGCTCCATTTGGAGAACGCACCTGAATGGCATCACCTGCATTTCGCAAACCTAAAGGCCCCCAACTAAAAGCAGGGCAAGCTGCGGCAGTTGCGTAGGTACAAGGAGCATACGTAGAATCCGTAGGAGCAGCTGGTCTTGTTCCACAAGATTCAAAAAGAGGGCTTGTGTGTGGAACTACGTATAATGAATCAACAATAATTAAATCTGATGGGTCATCTGCAGGAAGAGATGGATTTCTATCGCATGCGTTGTAAACAACAATTAACGAACCAACAGGTATAGCGGCCCATTGAGCAGCAGCTGAAAATCTAAAATGTCCAGATGCTACACCTGATCCTGTTAGAGGGAAGTTTGTAGAAAACGTTCCATTATTATCATCCAAAATAAAACCTCTAATATCGACCAATGCGCCACATTCTCCAGCGACGACAAACTCATAATATTCTTGAGCCCCAGTAGACCCATTGGAAAACTCATTAATAATCAGCCCGCTTGTATTAGGTATGGATGGTAAACATTGCGCCATCTGTGTTATTGTAAATGCTGCACTTGTTGAGCCAGTAATTGCTGGGTCAGAAGAAATAACACGAACAACATAAGCCGCTCCCGTATTTACGGTGAACGGAATGGTAATATTAATACTTCCTGCATTTGCAGTAGATGCTAATGTTCCTATAACTGTAGGTGCAATGAAACTTCCTGTTTCGTCCGACAGTTCAACTGTATAAACATTTCCTGGGTTAAAAACACCTGTAGAAGTGAATGCGACAGTTCCGGCAGCAGTTGTACTTGTTGTACAGTTAACAGCAAAAGGCGTCGTTGCAACAGCTCCTGTTGTGATAGAACAAGGATTTGTTTGCGTTATTGTGAAAGGTGCTGTTGAAGAACCTACTACAGCAGGGTCAGTAGCAACTATTCTTATTAAATAGCCTGCACCACTTACAGTCGCTGATGGAATAGTAAATGGGATATTACCAGCGTTAGCAGTTGAGGCTAGATTTCCAATAACGACTGGTGAAGCAAAACTACCAGTAGCATCTGACAATTGAACAACATAAATGTTAGGAGCATTAAAAGTACCAGTAGATGTAAAAGCTACAGAACCATTTGTTCCTGTTCCAGTACCGCAATCTGCAGTAAAAGGCGCACCAGTTAAAGCTCCTGTTGTTACAGAGTTTCCTCCGCATGGAGTAATTGATTGTCCAGCTGCTGTGTTTAAAGAACCCGTTGAAGCAGCACTTGGGGTTGACCAAGTAAACGCAGCATAATTATTTCCTGCGCCTGTAAGTTGTAATGATTGACCAATAGGTGTTGAACCAGTTTCAGCAACACCAATATCTACTGATAGCTGTCCTGCTGCAGGACCATTAGCTGCCGTCAGTGTTCCTTCATAGGACAAAAATTGTATGACTGTTGTCGCTAATGGACATGCAAAGCCATTATTGATATATACTAAAGCAAGACCATCAGAACCTCCATTTTGCATATTAGCTATTGCAAACCAAATGGCACCGTATCCACAGCCTTCATCTGGAATGATTCCTGAAAGTGCAGTTGTACTGTAAGAATTACCTGTGTTCCCATTGTATAAAACAATAGAAAGACAACTAAGGTCTGTACCTGCTGCTCCAGCGATTTCTATACCTTCTCCAACATCACCACCATTGTTGTCATAATGTATTTCGTTTATCCATGGCTGAGCCTGAACCATAAAATTGGTTCCTAGGAACAAAAGAATTGCAATTATTCTGTAAAATTTAAACATGGTACTTTGTAGTTTAGTTTAACTAAGTTTATTAAAAGACGGGCAAAAAATACAATAGTAGCCTGTCCTTTATTATTAATTTTACTAAAAATAGGCATTTCCTTGCTGTTTACCAAATAGTTAATGCCTGTTTTATACACAATTGAGGACAAAAACCTACTTATTGAAACTTACTAAATCAGTTAAGGTTAATACTAAAACGTTTAAGTTTTATTGAGGGTGACTGAATGATAATCGTCAAATTTGTTCATAAAAAAAGCCCGACCATAAGGTCGAGCTTTTTTTAATAGATTTATTATTGATATTACATCAATGCTGTAAAAGAAGCGTTTTCCATGTATTTGATAAACTCTCTGTCTTTCTTCGCTTTCGCTTTGTAAGAACCATCTTTTGCAAAACAGCTTTTCAAGTTACTTACAATTCCTTGTAAATCATCTTGGTTTGCCGCAGCAACAGCTTTTAAGTAGTATCCTTGTGCAGTCTCTGCATCATCAGAACCGTCAATCGTTCCAGCAACAGAAGAAGCAGAACCGTTTAATAACTCAGCCAATGCTTTGTTAAAAGAAGCATCAGAACCTAAGTTAGAAACAGCATCAGCATAATCACCATCTAGGATATTCAAAATACCTTTGTTGTAATTAACTTCTGGCCCTTCACCGTTTGCTTGGTCAAATAACTCCATTGCTTTTGTTCTGTCACCATCTAATCCTGCAATTGCTCCTAAGTTGTTCTTAGAAATAGGATTGTCTTGGATTCCATTTGCTTTTTCAAATTTCGCTTTTGCTTCAGCAGTTTTGTTTTGCTTGTACAATACAGCTCCAACATTGTTTGCTGTTCTGTAATCCTCAGGGAATTTTTCTTCAGCAATCATGTAAACTCTTAATTGCTCGTTCAAATCAGTAGATAATGCAGCTGTGAATAATAACTCTTCAACAGTTAATGTATCAGGGTTAGAAGTAGAAAGTGCAACTAACTCTTCATCAGAGAAACCAGTTTGGTCATAAACGATAACCATTTCTGCTCTTCTCAATGCTGGGAAGATGTTCTTATCTAAGTAACTAAAAGTTTTACCCATATCTCTCATTGCTTGCTCGCGCTCTGCAGAGTTAGTGATAGTTTCCAAAACTCTAAGAACTAAACTCTTATCGTCTTCGTTCATTTCAGTATCAGCAGACAAAGCTACTTTAAAACCAGCATAATCTTCACCAGAACCTGTTGCCGTGTAAATCTCACCTTGAGCTCCTTCGTTTTCTGCTTTCTTAGCAACTTTTACAGATGCTTCCTTGCTTGAGTTTGCTCTGTCCGTAGATAAAGTGTTGTTTTTATCTTCTTCACCCTCTGGAGATGCAAAACCTGTAATGTTGATAGACTTGATTGCTACCTTTGCATCAGTTTGTGCATTGTTTAAGAATGCCTCGTATGCTTTGATATCATCTTCTTTCAATTCAGAAGACTTAACATCAGACTTTCCTTTTGCATAATTGATAGTCGCAGAAAAAGTTTCTTCTGTTACTCTTTCAAAAGCATCTTTTGCAAGAATTACTTTGAAATCTTTATTTACTAATAAAGGAGTGATGATCGTTGCATCAGCAATTTTCGTTTCTGGAATTTCACCTTTCTCTTTTGTTCCTTTAAAGATTTTACCAGTGACGTTTAAATCAGCAACCTCCATATCTGGAGAATAAGCGATAACATCAGTGTAAGTTACTGTACCTCCAGCTTTATATTGAATAACGTCTCCGTTACCAGTAGCTTTCTCTCCTTGAACTCTGATTGGTTTCAATGCGTGAGAACCTAACATTGGAGTAATCTCCGCTGCGGCTTTCTTGTGAATTCCTTTTTCACCAAAAGTAATATCTACTTTTACGCGAACTGAATCACCGTGCATTTCTAATGGGTCTGGTGTTGCTACATAGTCAACATCTTTCAATAGTTTACATCCTGTAGCCAATGCTCCTGAAACTACTAAAAGGGATAAAACTTTAATGGTTTGCTTTTTCATAATAAGTTAAATAATAATCTATTTCAATTTTCAAATGCAATTATAAGTAAAAAAAGTCATTTAATTGAGGATTTTGTGAGGCAATTACTCTTTCAACTGAAAATCAGACTCTATTTTACTCACTTTGGAGTTGTCAGAGCAGTTTTTGAGCAGTTGAGTACAATTGAGGTGAGAAATGGGGTCTATAAAATCTGGAACGATTTCTACAAGTGGAATTAGCACAAATTTACGTTCTCTAAAGTGAAGATGCGGAACGGATAATTCTTTAGTTCTTATAATTTCTGCATTGAAGAAAATAATATCAAGATCAATGATTCTTGATTCGTAATTCGGTTGATTTTCTTTCTTTTTACGTCCTATTTCCTTCTCAATTCGTTGCAATTCTGGAAGAATTTCTTCTTTTGTTAAAGTTGAGTCAACAATCAGGCACAGATTGAAAAAAGTGGTGTCAGAGACAAAACCAACTGGCTCAGACTCATAAACGGAAGAAATGGAAACGATTTCTCCAATATTCTCTCGAATTTTAGTGATGGCTTGCTCTAAATGTGCGATTTTATCCCCTAAATCGGACCCTAAACTTAAAATGATGGTGTTTACTTCCATTGGAAATTCTCTATGAAGTAATCCAGGTCTAATTTCAAATAATCCAATGATGGTCTGATAGAATCATAATTGGGAGTTGAGTTGAAATAAACAACGCCATAAGCAAATTTATCAACAGAATCGGTCATGTAGAATTGAAAAGGAGATGCAACATTGCCTTCTAACGCGAAAAAAGTACAGTAAAAGTCGTCTTCTGGTCGAATTACTTTGTAATCGTTAATCGCCGTTGCTTTTACTTTGTGCTCGTCAATTTTATCATTTACGTAATTCACATAAGTCGATAAAGGTTCTTCCATGTCGATGTAAGTGAAGTTAATGATTCCGTTTAATGGACCTAAATCAATGTCCTTATGGCAAGTTAACTCTTCGCCTCGCGTTACTTTCTTGACTTCAAACATTTTTGAAACAGGTAGAATATAAGGACAGTCGTCAGAATAATCGATATATTGATGTTCTGGCAACTCTAACCTTAGGTAGGTGGGAGGTTTGGGTATTGTGATGTTTTCTTTGCAAGAAAGAAATGTGAGGAATACTATTAATAGGATGCTTATTTTCATGAAATATTCTCTTTTCGAATGACTTTAACCATGTTAATTTTTCGCTTATCGCTTGATTCTACGATTAGTTTCAAGTTGCCAACTTCAATGAATTCGTTGTTCATTGGGATTCTGCCTGCTTCTTCAATGATGAAACCTCCAAGTGTTTCGGCATTCTTGCTGTCAAATTCTTCTTCATCGATGTGCAAAACTTTAATAAAATCAATGAGTGCCGTTTTCCCTTCAAATAAGTAGGAATTTTCATCGATTTTCGTGTAAATGACCTTGTCGTTGTCAAATTCGTCGGTAATTTCGCCTACAATTTCCTCTAAAATGTCCTCGAGGGTAATGATTCCGTTCGTACCCCCATATTCATCAACAACAAGTGCGATGTGCACCTTTTTCTCTTGAAATTCTTTCAAAAGGTCGTCGATTTTCTTGTTCTCTGGAACGAAAAACGGCTCTCGAATCAAGCGCAACCAGTCAACAGGTTCATTGTTTCCTAAAAAAGGAAGCAAATCCTTAATAAATAGAATACCTTTTATTGTATCAAATGTTTCTTCGTAAATGGGGATTCTTGAGTGACCACACTCCAGTATTTTCGACATTACCTCTTTAAATGGGGTGCTTTGCTCGATGGCATGCACGTCTAAACGAGGTTTCATTATTTGTCTAACCTCCGTTTTTCCAAAGTTGACGATGCCTTCCAAAATTTTATGATCTTCGTCTTCGTCGTCCGTTTCTTTGGTCAATGCTAAAGCAGCTTCCAATTCATCTGAAGAAATGTCAACCATTCGTTTTTTGAACCTTCGTTGAATAAATCCGGAACTGGCTACAAGTCCTTTTCTTATCCAAGATATTGGAGGGGTTTTGTTGAGAAAGAACAAGAAACGTCCCATCATTTTACTGAATCCAAGAGCGTTTTTGGTGGCGTAAATTTTAGGAATAACTTCGCCTAAAATCAACAAAACGAAGGTAATAAGGACTGCTTCAAATAGAAAACGCAAGGCTTCATTGAGTTCAGTAGAGCCCATCAATCTACCGAGCAATGCACTTGAAATGATGACGATGGCAACATTTACAAAGTTATTTGTAATTAGAATGGTTGCTAAAAGTTCTTTTGGTTTTTCAAGAAGTTTAGAGGTGTAATTGGCTTTTTTGCTGTCATCTTGCTTGAGATTTTCTTTATCGATGGGACTTAAAGAGAAAAATGCTGCTTCAGAACCAGAAATTAATGCTGACAATAACAATAAAGCGCCTAAGACGAGAATAAAAATGAGGTCAGTTTGGTCAAACCCAGCACTGACGATAAAGTCCATTGACTTAAAACTTGGAGGTTCCATTAGATCCATTGAAATGACTAAAAAGGTAAGTCGTCTTTATCGTTTTTCACGATATCGTCCACTTTTGAAGGTTGTTCCGGTGTTCCTTCCTTTGAATAAGGCGCTTGACTTTGATTTGCCTGACCTTCTGGTCGAGAAAGAATCGTCAATTCGTCTGCAATAACTTCAGTGGTGTATTTAGTGTTGCCATCTTTGTCTTGCCAAGAACGTGTTTTTAACTTTCCTTCAACGTATATTTTCTGCCCTTTGCGCACATATTTCTCTACAATTCCAGCGAGTCCTCTCCAAACAACAATGTTGTGCCAGTCAGTGTTCTCGATCTTCTGTCCCGTATTTTTGTCCGTGTACGATTCTGATGTAGCAATAGGAAAACTAGCAACTACAGCACCATTCTCTAGATGTCTAACTTCGGGATCTTTGCCCAAATTCCCGATTAAAATAACTTTATTAACTGTTCCCGCCATAATTGCATTCAAATTTTAATTAAATGTACGAATATTTAGAATAAATCGGAGAATTCTTCCAAATATTTATCAATAATTCGTGGCAATGGGTAGTCTTGAATTTGATGAATATTGATTAAATTCCAATTATTCGACTTGTTTTTAGGTATTTTATTGATGTGGTGAAAGACGGCAGTTATTTTTTGATGACTGAGAATGTGTTTGATCGGTTCTGATTCAGAAAACTGACTCTTCCATATTTCGGACTCTTGTTGACTTGCCTTTTCAGCAGTCTCGACGAGCGGAAACTGATACATGTTCTGCCAAATGTCTTTTTCCGTTCTTTGCTCGATAAGAATCTGCTTTTTCTCCGTAAAAACTAAAAAATGGAAGTAGCGATTGCGAATTTTCACTTTTTTTGATTTCACAGGTCTATCTTCTATCGTTTTCTTTTGCAAAGCAAGACATTGGGTGCTTAGTGGGCATTGAGAGCACAATGGATTTACGGGCTTACAAACCTTTGCTCCGAGCTCCATGATAGACTGGTTGTGCTCTGCAGGATTCGCTGTGATTATCAGTTCGTCGGCTAATTCTTGGAAATATTTTTGACCTTGAGAAGAATCAATGGGCAAGTCAATGTCAAAAACACGACTTAATAATCGGTACACATTGCCATCAACAACGGCGTAAACTTCATTAAAAGCGAAAGAACTAATGGCAGCAGCGGTGTACTTTCCAACTCCTTTTAATTGCAGAATATCTTTGTAGTTATTCGGAAAAACACCCTTGAATTCATCCCGTATTATTTTTGCAGAATGATGCAAATTTCTCGCGCGACTGTAGTAGCCCAATCCTTGCCAATCGTTGAGGATGTCTTTTTCATCCGCATTTGCTAAGTCGGTAACCGTCGGATAATGCGCAATAAATTTTAAATAGTATTTCGTACCTTGTTCTACCCGAGTTTGTTGCATGATTATTTCTGACAACCAAATGAAATACGCATCAGATGTGTTTCTCCAAGGTAAATCTCTTTTATTTTGTCTATACCAATTGCGAATTGATAGTGAAAAATCACTCATTGAGGGAAAATATTAATAATTATTGCAAAAGTAACTCATCTAATCAAAATAGAAGTCTATTTTTGCACTCACAAATCGAAAATAAATTTTAAACAGCATAAAATCAAATAGATATGACTAAAGCAGACATCGTTTCAAGTATAGTAGAAGAAACAGGTTTAGAAAGAGTGGAAGCACTAAAAGCAATTGAATCATTCATGACAACAATTAAAACATCATTGTCTGACGGGCAAAATGTTTATTTGAGAGGCTTTGGAAGCTTTATCGTGAAAGAAAGAGCAGAAAAAACAGGTCGTAATATCTCTAAAAACACAGCGATTATTATTCCTGCACACAACATTCCATCGTTCAAGCCAGCGAAGACTTTTGTGCAAGATGTGAAGACAAATGTTAAAGTGAAGTAAATTTTCAATCTCCAAATGGATATAATTCATTTGGTTTTGTTACTTTTGCACTCTCGCTATTATAGTGAGAGTTTTTTTTCTGTTAAGGAAAAGAAAGTAGAATTAGAATTATAACAAATTAAATATATACAATTATGCCAAGTGGTAAAAAAAGAAAAAGACATAAGATGTCTACTCACAAGCGTAAGAAGAGACTAAGAAAAAATCGTCACAAGAAGAAGAAATAATCTTCTTTATCAATAGATTTTGAATAGATAAAACTTAGTGGATAGTGTCCACTAAGTTTTTCTATATAATTAGTTTCACTTAAATTTAGCTTTCGTGGGTTTAGAATTAGTAGTCGATACCAGAAAAAAAGGTACATGGCTTGCTCTACTCGATGACGGAAAGCTTATTGAGTTGCATCAAGAAGACAAAGGTGACAACGCTTTCTCAGTAGGAGATGTTTATCTCGGAAAAGTAAGAAAAGTTGTACCTAGCTTGAATGCCTCATTTGTAGATGTTGGATATGAAAAGGATGCGTTTTTGCATTACCTTGACTTAGGTCCACAATACACTTCACTTAATAAGTTCTCTAGAGAAACATTGCGTGGCAAGCAGAATGTTGCCGATCTTCAGTATGTAAAACTGGAGAAAGATATTCCGAAGGATGGTAAAATAAAAGATACCATCTCAGCTTCGGCACCTATATTGGTTCAGGTGGCAAAAGAACCTATATCTTCAAAAGGTCCTCGTTTAACAGCCGAAATTACCCTTGCAGGTCGTTTCCTAGTGCTCGTTCCTTTTTCAAATAAAGTGTCTATTTCCCAGAAAATTAAAGATTCTGCAGAAAGAGACAGACTGAAAGAGGTAATGAAACAAATCAAACCGAAAAATTTCGGGGTGATTATTCGAACTGTTGCCATTGGTAAAAAATTGGAACAGTTGGATCAAGACTTGAAAGGCTTGGTTGACAAATGGAAGACCATTCATGACAATCTGAAAGGTGCAAAACCACCAACCAGAGTTTTGGGAGAAATTGACAAGACTTCAGGTATCCTTCGTGATATGCTGAATGCCGATTTCACCAATATTCATGTCAATGATGAAGAAATGTACGATACTCTTAAGGCTTATGTGGCAGATATTGCTCCAGGCAGAGAGAAAATTGTCAAAAAGTATTCAGGAAAACTCGATATTTTCGAGAAATTTGGTGTAAACCGTCAAATAAAAGCACTTTTTGGAAGAAAAGTGCCTTTGCCAAGTGGCGGTTACCTTATTATAGAACACACCGAGGCAATGCACGTTGTTGATGTCAATAGTGGCAACAGAAAAGGCGCTGATGGTCAAGAAAACAATGCACTATCAACCAACCTTGAAGCAGCGACAGAAATGGCGAGAGTTCTTCAGTTGCGCGATATGGGAGGGATTATTTGTATCGATTTTATCGATATGCATGTCCGTGCAAATAACAAAGCGCTCTTTCAAACTTTGAAGGATGCCATGAAGACCGATAGAGCAAAGCACAATATTTTGCCTCCATCGAAATTCGGAGTTGTTGAGATTACTCGTCAGCGTGTACGTCCTCAGACAGATATTGTTACTGCGGAAACTTGTCCTACCTGCAATGGTACGGGAGAAGTTCAAGCATCGATTTTATTGGCAGAGGAAATTGCAAATAATTTAGATTTTTTAATGCAGAGAAAAGAAAAAGATGTGACTTTATTGGCACATCCTTACCTCGCGGCATTCTTTACAAAAGGTCCTATGTCATTGCAAATGAAGTGGTATCTTAAGTACAAAAAATGGATATCTGTTCGATCTTTATCATCACATCATTTACTACAATATTCTTTTGTAGATAAAAATAACGAAGAGATTACACTCTGACATGCAGTCAGAGTGTAAATACTCTTTTTTGGAAGCTAAATCAAAGCTTGAATTTCTATGTGCCTACCAAGAACGATGTTCTTCTGAACTGGAGAAAAAACTCTACGATTGGGGAATTAATCAAGAGGATAGAGCACGTTTATTATCTCACTTAATTTCTAACAACTACCTCAATGAAGAGCGTTTTGCAGAGGCATTCGGCTCTGGGAAGGTGAACATCAAAAAGTGGGGGAGAATTAAAATTCGGCAGCATCTAAAGCAAAAAAGAATTTCTGATTATTCTATAAAAAAAGCACTTACATCCATCGATGAAGATACTTACACCGCTAATTTACAAGGTTTAGCAGAGAAAAAATGGGAATCCTTATCAAAAGAACGGGATTCTTACAAAAAGAAGGTGAAGGTTTACCGATTTCTGGCATCGAAAGGATATGAAACGGACTTATTAAGAGAGTGTGTGGATGAGATTTCGAATAAAAATTCTAAAGAATGATCAGTTTTTTGACCACCTTTATTTCTTCTTCCCATTTGTCGGTGTATATAATTTGGACGGAATAGAGTCCGGCACTGACATCGATTTTTAATTGACCGTAATTCTGCTCGCTAAATGATTCGCTGTGTATCTTTTGACCGATAGAATTATAAATAGTTGCGGTAAATGAGTTGATTTCATCATCATTCAGCTTAATGGTGATGTTTTCTCCAGTAAGAGCAGGATTAGGGTAAACAATAAATGGTTTGCTGTTGTTTCCTGCAAAAATAGATCTGTCAAAGTCCATTAAATATAACCCGCTTATTCTGTCAGAAATAATTATTCTTTCTGAAGAAAATCCCGCATAAACACCCCATACACCATTTAATTTGAAGTTGGATTCTTGTAAATAAGTGTCATAAAAAGCAATCTCTTGAGGTTGTGAGTAACGAATATCAAAGATTCTTAACCCTTCGTTGTAGTAAGATACAAATGCGAATTCGTTGGTTAAATGCACATTGTGAGCCACGCTATTGTTCTCTATATTGGTCCCGAAACGCGTTCTTATTGTTATTGTATTGTCGTTTGCAACTTCACATTTTACAATTCGTGAACCAGGAGTCTCATCCGTGAAAATATAAGTCTGACCATTGGGAGTTAGCCAACCTTGATGATTAAATCCTTGATTTGGATAAATATTTATATTCTGCAACAAAACAGGTGAAGAAGGATTGCTAAAATCATAGACTCTAACTCCGTCAAACCCGCAATTTAAATAAGCAATATTGTTTTTAACAAAAGCGTCATGCACATCACTTATTCCAGTAGGACCTGAATAAAGTAGGGTAGGGCTCAGCGGATTTGCAACGGAATAAACTTGCATCGGATAAGTTTGCGTACTACTTGCAAAGGTTTGTGTGACATCGCAGGCGTACATTAGCGCGTTGTCTGTGTCAAAAAAAAGGTTATGCACTTGCGCAAAAGTGGAATCATTGGTTGAGATTAAATTTGCAGAATCGGGAAGATAACTAAGGTCAATTATTTGCATCCCGCCACCTTCATCACAAACCGCGTAAAGGTAATTGCCATAAACTTTTAAATCTCGTGTGTAAACAGAAGTTGCAGACAACCCTCCTTGAATAAAATCAATTTCGTTTAGCTTATTTTCATTCGATATTTCAAAAAAGTGAATGCCTTCTGTTGAGCCAATAGAGGCATATTCTTTGCCATTTATTTTATATCCGACACAATCACTGTATCTATTTTCTGAAGAATTTGCAATTAGAGAATTATCTTGCCAATTATCCAATAAAGTAATGTTTAGAGAGTTTTGCCCATAAGAATGAGTGGTAGCAGTGAAAACGAGTATAAAGAAGATGAATTTCAAATAAATAAGTATTCTAAAATATGTTAATGTAAGGCTAAAATAATGAAATGGTACCTAAAGCTATAACGAATCTTATCTTTTTTAATTATTTTAGCAACACAAAAAAAAATGAGTGTCTGATTCAATAGTAATTATACCAACCTTCAATGAGAAGGAGAACGTCGAAAAAATGGCGAGAACAATGATGTCTTTGGAAAAAGATTTTCATGTGCTGTTCGTTGATGACTCTTCTCCAGACGGTACGGCAGATATTATTAGAGAATTGCAAAAAGAATTTCAAGGAAGAATTCATTTAGAAGTTAGAAAAGGAAAGCAAGGGCTTGGAACGGCATACATTCACGGTTTCAAATGGGCAATTGACAAGAAATACGATTATATTTTTGAAATGGATTGCGATTTTTCACACAATCCAGACGATTTAATTCGGCTTTACCAAGCCTGTGTTGACGGAGCTGATTTAAGTATCGGTTCTCGCTATGTGAGAGGTGGTAAAGTGAAAAATTGGCCCATGAAACGCATTTTGATGTCTTATTTTGCAAGTGTCTATGTTCGAATGATTCTTTGGGTAGGAATAAAAGACACGACAGCAGGATTCAAATGTTACAAAAGAAAAGTCTTGGAGAAAATCAACCTCGACGGTGTAACTTTTAAAGGTTATGCTTTTCAAATATGCTTAAAATTCGCCGCCAAGAAGCATGGATTTAAAATAAAAGAAATTCCAATTACGTTTATTGATAGAGAATTGGGAGTTTCAAAAATGAGTACAGGAATTTTTAAAGAAGCATTTTTCGGAGTCTGGAAAATGCGAGGAATGGATTTATGAATTAAATTAAGGAGTTGAGAGCAAGAGTTGAGAGCAAGAGTGAGGAGTGTTGAGTGTTGAGTGAGGAGCAAGAGTTAAGAGCAAGAGTAGTTAAATCCTACGTCCTTCTTAACTAAAGGTTGTTGAGCTTGTCGAAACATAACTTCTTCTATTCTTAACTCCTTATAAAGAATAATAAATTAATAGCAACAATGACCACATTATTAAAGTCAGGAACGCTTGTCAATGAAGGCAAGAAAGAGGTATTGGACATTCTGATTAAGAATGGAAGAATAGAAAAAATTGCGCCGTCAATTTCGGTAGAAGGTTTTCACGAGCTTGTTGATTTAAGCGGAAAACTAGTCTTGCCAGGTTGCATTGATGATCAGGTTCATTTTAGAGAACCAGGTTTGACACACAAAGCAAATTTATTCACAGAATCAAGAGCGGCAGTTGCTGGAGGAGTCACTTCTTTTATGGAAATGCCCAACACTGTTCCCAATGCATTGACGCAAGAATTATTGCAAGATAAATACGACATTGCAGCGAAAGATTCTATTGCGAATTACTCATTCTTCATGGGGGCATCTAACGACAATGTAGAAGAAGTTTTGAAAACAAACGAGCGCAATGTTTGTGGACTTAAAATATTTATGGGTTCTTCTACCGGCAACATGCTGGTGGACAATGAAGCGACCTTGAATAATCTATTTTCAAAAGTTCCCATGCTCATTGCGACGCATTGTGAGGATGAAGCGACAATTGTTGCAAACTCCGCAAAGGCAAGAGCAGTCTATGGTGAGGAGGTGCCTATGTCACAACATCCAATCATTAGAGACGAAGAAGCATGTTATTTATCTTCTTCCATGGCGGTTCGTTTGGCAAAGAAACATGGTTCTCGCTTGCACATTCTGCACATTTCTACGGCGAAAGAAATTGAGTTGTTCGACAATTCTATTCCTTTAGAGCAGAAAAAAATTACGGCAGAGGCCTGCATTCATCATCTTTGGTTTTCTGACGAACAATATGCAGAAAAAGGAGCATTTATTAAATGGAATCCTGCGGTAAAGAGCGCCAATGATAGAGATGCTATTTTTCAAGCGGTTTTAGACAATAAAATTGATGTAATTGCGACAGATCATGCTCCTCATACCTTGGAAGAAAAGCAAAATAGTTATTTCAAAGCGCCTTCTGGAGGTCCTTTGGTGCAACATGGATTATTAGCAATGCTCGACAAGGTGCAAGAAGGAAAAATCACCATAGAGCGAGTGGTCGAAAAAATGGCACATGCTCCGGCAATACTTTTTGAAGTAGAAGAGAGAGGTTATCTTCGCGAAGGTTACCATGCAGATATAGTGGTGGTCGATCCGAATGCCAGTCATTTAGTGACCAAAGAATCATTGCTCTACAAATGCGGATGGTCTCCGTTCGAGGGACATCAATTCAGCAATGCCATTGACTCCACTTACGTTAACGGCAACTTGGTTTATGCAAAGAACAACATCATTGATGTATCGAGAGGTTCGCGTTTATTATTTACAAGATGAGGTTAGTTGCTCTTGCGATATTGCTCACCCTATTTAGTTCTTGCACGGACTCCTCAGAGGTTGTTGTGCGGGTTCCTGAACCTAAAAACCTTCTTTCTCAAGAGAAATTCACCGAAATTCTAACAGAAATGGCCAAATTGGAAGGTCATATTGAGCAAAAATATGCTTCTGCCACCAAATATCACAAAATGATGATTAATTCAGGCGATTCTTTGTTGTCCAATTTTAAGATTGACAAGGCGGTTTTTGAATCCTCAATGGATTATTACGGTTCTAGACAAGAATTGATGCAATCTATTTACGATGATGTGTTGGATGAATTGAATGAGGAATTGGGGGAATTGGAGAGCGAGTGAGGGGAATTGTTCGTTAAAATCAAGGATTTGATAACAGAGTATAGAGTGTTGTTCATTTGACATTTCGCTGAATGGATTTATGACTACATTTATACAATTGTAATATTTAATTTTTTTATGAAATTTATAGTAACAATCTTTTTCTTAATTTTTATGAGTAACGTTATGTCTCAGTATTCAGACACAACGACTTGTTTTGTTGGACTTGATACCTTGTCTTATACAGTTTCTTATAATCAACAGCAGTGCACGGACTCTTGTGATGGTTCCTATTCCATTCAAGTTTTAATTGGCTCAGGAAGCTATTCTTATCAGGTGACAGGAAGCCTAGGGTTTTCATCAATGAATATGCTTGAGGACAGCCTTTGTCCTGATGCATTTACTTGTATAGCTAATGATTTAGTCACAGGTGTTTCTTGTACAAGTTACTTTTCTGTGGATACTTTGCAGCTTATAAATTTCTCATTAGTAACTTCTGACGAGTCTGTGGCAGGTGTTTGTGATGGGGATGCAACTTTAACAATTTCTGGAGGTGTTTCACCATATAACATAACTTGGTTTACTTCTAGCCCAACAGCTCCTATTTTAGGAGAAAATGATAGTTATATTGATTCCTTATGTGCAGGGAACTATTATTATTCTATAACAGATGCATCTCCAGGTTGTTGTGATACATGCTCTGCAGGTACTGGTATTGGAAACTCAAGTGGTTTGCAAGCTTTTGGTATTGGTGGAGGGTTGAGTATTCAAATTGATAATATTACTCAAGAAAGTTGCCCATTCTCTTGCTTGACTGCGGGACCTTCCGCATATGGACCAGGTTCTGGTACAGGTTCAGTTCAATTATCGGCTTCTGATGGTACTGGATCTTACACGTTTTCTATTGATGGGCAAACGAATAACAGTGGTTTTTTTATCCTGTGTCCAGGGACCTATACTGCTTCTGTAACCGATTCTAATGGAAATACAGCCTATACAACATTTATTATGTATGAATTTTTACCATATTTTGGTTTTCCTACCTTAAGTTCAACAAATGAATCATGTGAGAATTCTTGCGATGGAACAATAACAATTAACAATCCTATTGCTGCTGTAGGAATGGAATATCATTTGTTAGGTCCTGGAGGTGTTGAAATAATAACTTATCCAGAAACTGTTTTTTCTAACCTTTGCCCTGAGGCGGGGCTCTATTTAGTCTTTGGTCAATATTCAACTTTTTGTGGGACATTTTATATAGGTGAAGTTCTCATTACTCCAGGACAAAGCCCAACAATTTCTTCAATAACCTCCTCACCATCATCTGCACCTAGTATGTCAGATGGTTGCATAACAAGTGTTGTTGCAACCGGAGGCTCGGGAGCATATTCTTATACTGTTGATGGAGTTTCTGTGCCATCAATACCGGCGTGTGGGTTTCTTACTGGGACATATCAAGTGTGTGTGTTAGATGTGAATAGTTGTTCGGGTTGTGATTCAATTTTTATTGACGCTTCCTTGTCAATAGTAGTTGACACCCTGATTAACGAGTTCTGCCCTTTCTCTTGTTTGACTGCTGGACCACCTGCTGGTGTAGATTATGGGTCAGGATTTGTTCAGCTTTCTGCTGGAGCTATGTCAAATTATACCTATTCAGTTGATGGGCAAACAAATAGCACAGGGAGTTTTTACTTGTGCCCGGGGACTTATACTGCAACAGTTGCAGATACGTTAGGAAACACACGCTCAACTTCTATAACCATTCAACCTTACATTGGTTATTCTCTCTTTCCTACTGTTACATCTGCGAATGAGACCTGTTTAAACTCATGTGATGGGAGCATTAATGTAATAGGGGGAAGCTTCGGATTTATGTATGAATTGCTAGATGCTAGCGGTAGTGTTATCGCATCATCCTCAACAGGTATTTTCACAAATTTATGCCCTGGAAATTACATCGTTTTTGCAAATCCAGGGGAGTCAGGGTGTAGCAATATTTTTATTGAAAATGTTTTTATAGCGCCAGGTCAATCACCGACAATATCATCAGTTACATCTTCTCCAGCGACATCAGCAAACTCAAATGATGGTTGTATTACATCGATAATAGCCTCTGGAGGAACAGGAGCATATTCTTATACTGTTGATGGAGTTTCTGTGCCATCGATACCGGTATGTGGATTAACACCGGGAGAATATCAGGTATGCGTGAGTGATAACTTAGGGTGTTCTACTTGTGATAGTGTTGAGATTCTACAACTTTTAAGTACTAGGGTCGCCGAAATTACAGACGGCTGTGATGACTCTTGTAATTCATCGGTAAAAATTGAAGGTTCAGGAGGAATAGGTCCATATGTTGCAACAATTGAAGACATCACTATTCCGGGACCCACAAGCAGTACTATTTATACAGATACATCATGGTTGTTCCCATCATTGTGTAGCGGAACATATATAATAACTGTTTCGGATAATTCAGGTATGGTGGAGGTTGATACAGTGACAATTATAACTCCGTCTATTTCAACGTCAGTTCTTTCAGATTACAATGGTTTTGGAGCTTCTTGTGCAACGATGAGTGATGGGGAAGCATCTGTTTCATCTATATTTAATGACACCACTAGTCTGCAAGGTGTTTTATGGAGCAATGGACTATCAACTGACTCTATTTCTAATCTACCTGCAGGAGAATACATTGTTTCGGTTAGTTATTCTGCAGTGGACTCTTTGTTACAGCCAATTGTGTGTAGTTTGTCTGATACAGTCATAATAACAAGTCCCGACACTTTGTTGGCGACAATATCAAATTCAAACTCCCCAACTGCATCAACGACAGATTGCATTGGAGAAATTACATCAAATGTATCAGGAGCAGTTGGTGTAATTGTATACAGCTGGGTTGACTGTAATACAAATGTAGTGATATCAACAAGCCCAAGTATTATAAACCTTTGTCCTGGAGAATATTTACTGTATGCTTCAGATGAGAATAGTTGTTCCGCATCTACAACTTGCGAGATTATTCAAGACGTTACAGGATTAGATGAGTTAATTCAATTAGTTTGGAGCGTTTTTCCAAACCCAACGAATGAGAAGTTCACTGTTTTTGTGGATTCTTCAGAAAAATTTGACATACGAATCCTCACTACTTCTGGGAAGCTGGTAAAAATGTCAACGAATGTTATGAACTCTATTTCATACAATACGAAAGAGATGGGATTGTCCGAGGGAACTTATTTTATTGAATTATCAATTGACGGAAAGAAGAGTATTAAAAGAATGGTAATTCTTTATTGAGTGTTTTTTTGTTATGAAATACCCGACAAAGTTATTTTTCCTAATTCCTAATTCCTAATTCCTAATTCCTAATTCCCAACTCCTCACTGGTTGCCGAGCTTGTCGAGGCACACTTCACAACTCCTTCTTACTCCTCCCAGGATTATTCTTCACAAAACTACCCCAACTGCTCGATTTACTTTTATTATGTTCCCCGATTCCCTTCGAGTAATGATGGCAAACAGCAACCGCCAAGCCGTCTGTTGCATCTAAAAGTTTTGGAATTTCTCCAAAGTCAAACATTTGTTGCAACATTATCGCAACCTGTTCTTTCGATGCTTTTCCAGAACCTGTGATTGCCTGCTTTATTCTTCTCGGAGAATATTCTTCAAAAGGAACATTGTGAGAAAGCGATGCTGCAATAGCAACTCCTTGCGCTCGACCTAATTTTAACATGGATTGAACATTCTTACCAAAAAAAGGAGCTTCAATGGCCATTTCATCAGGTCGGTACTCTTTTATCAAGCCGTCTAAACGCTCAAAGATGCGTTTTAACTTGTCTGGGTGCGTTGCTAATTTCTTTAAATGAATCACGCCGAAATTCAACATGACCAGTTTTTTACCCTTTACATGAATAATTCCATAACCCATTACGGTTGTACCGGGGTCAATTCCCAAAATTATTTTATCTTCAACCATTAAAACGACTTCATTGCTTAAAACTATAAAAAATCGGAAGACTTTATTTGTTTTTATCAAACTGTTTTTATTTGCAGCGGTTTTATTTTTGCTATATACACAAATAAGCAAGATTGATAAAGACCAATGGGACGCTTTTCACATAGAGCGACCGATGGTTTTTGTGCTCGTTCTTTTGCTCGTAATTCCTAACATTGGCGTCGCTTTTCTGAAATGGAAGTTGACCTTAAAAACAATCGGAGTCGATGCTCAAAAAACGCAACGAGTTCAGTCTTTCTTTGCAGGAGTCGTAACTGGAATGCTCACGCCTAACATGTTGGGCAATTTTATCGGTCGTTTTTACTATTTCGAGAGAAAACACAGGATACAGATTATACTTTTCACCTTGCTTTCCAACTTTGCACAATTCATTGCAAGCATCACTTTTGGCTGGATTTCAATACTTATTCTCGGTGGATTATTAGTGGTTAAAAACGAAAATCAATTCATTGTCTGGGTCGGACTCATTATGATTGCTTCCTACCTCGTTTATTTTTTCTTTGAGAATTTTTTAGTCAAACTGAGAAAGAAAAAATACGCTAAAGAATTGAAATCTATCCTCCAAAAGAATAAAAACTATCGTTTTAAGCTGTTGGGGCTGAGTTTTACTCGTTTTCTCATTTTTACATCACAATTTTCTTTATTACTCTATGCTTTTGGCGAAGAAATCAATGCAGAATTAATCACCGCAATTTGGCAAGTATATCTGTTAACAATGATTGCTCCATCACTTTTCTTGGGAAAAATTGGCGTCAAAGAATCCATTGCCTTGTTTGTTTTAAGTGCAATAGGTCTCAATGAATTTTCCATTCTGTTTACCTCATTAATCATCTGGACAATTAACTCTTTTCTGCCAGCAATTGTTGGTGTAATTGTTTGCAAAAACGACTTCCAAGATGAGTGAACTAATCGTTTATTATTTCGCTGTTTATACCTTGCTAATTGGCAGCATTGTCTTCATTGGCTTTTTTCTGCAACTCCAAAAAGAGAAGAGATACCGGACTAATAAGACCTTCGATTTGCAAGATATTGTTGTGTTGGTTCCCTTTAGAAATGAAGAACAAAGAATAGACGTTATTTTGAAGAGCATTGAGCGATTGAAGAGCTTTCCAAAGCAGTTTTTATTTATCAATGACCACTCCACAGATATTGCTGCGTCTAAGGTAGAGAGGTTTGCAAAGAATTTTCCCGTTGCGCTTGTTCATTCTCCAGAAGCTCAACAAGGCAAGAAAATGGCTTTGCGTTTTGGCATGGAACAGTCGTCTTCTAAGTATATTTTGACCTTTGATGCAGACGTTTCATTCTCTCCAGATTATTTTGAGAATTTGGCAACATTACAAGAGAACGAAATGTATTTGCAACCTGCGATAATGAAAGCAGAAAATTTTTGGGAGCATCTTTTTGAGATAGATTTGGCATTGATTAATGCGGTAAATGTCGGCATGGCGGGCTTGAAACGTCCGCTCATGGCGAGTGGTGCAAATTTATTGTATGAGCGCTCGGTTTTCAATGAGGTAGATTCCATTGCCGAACACGGAAAAGTGGCAAGTGGTGATGACATGTATTTGCTCAAAGATTATCGGGAGAACAAAAAGGATGTTCGATTGGTTTCGGGGAGAGAACATGCGATAATTACCGAAACTCCGCAGTCTTTTCGAGAGTTCATTGATCAGCGATTGCGTTGGTTGGGAAAAACTTCAGATTTGAAAGATCACCTCAGCACAGGATTGGCAATTGTTCAGTCGGTTTTGACTTTTTTATTCTTTGCAATGCTTTTATACTCAATGACAGTAGGTGATTGGAGAGGCGCTGTGATTCTATTGATTCTCAAGTCAGGCATTGATTTTTTGGTCTTTCTGCCTTATTTCTGGAGAATAAAACGACTTTCGACATGGTTATTCATTCCTCTTTACGAAGTTTTATTTCCCGTTTACACCTTGATTATTCTCAGCTTGATGCTTTGGTACAAACCGAAGTGGAAGGGGAGAAGGATAAGTCATAAGTAAGCTACCATTTTAAGAAAAGGCTTTTAGTGACGTCATCCGAATTTTCATAGATGTCAACTTGACATTTGCCTCCGAGGTAAGTTCCTGGCCCTGGAACAAACTCCATGTATAAATCGATAGTACCGCTAGATGATGATGTGAAAATTTGAGTTTTTGACGAGCTATATTCACTAATGGACCACCCATTTGCTGAAGTGTAAAACCAAATTTCATTGCTCAAAGACTGATTAGTAATCACCACTTTTAGATCTGCTTTTTTTCCTAATTCTGCAGTAAGTGAATATGTATTAATTGAGCTCAAAGAGTCTCCGGTTGTTTTAACCATTATATTTTCACCGAATTCGCCAGCAATAGGATAAGTAATAGATTTGTTTTTTTTGCAACTTGAAAATAGTAGAAACAAAGTTAGAACAATGAAGAATGGTGAGAAAATTTTCATAGATCTTATTTTTTAATAAAGGTAGGTAAAAAATTGCAGCAAAAAAAAAACCTATGTCACGACAGAACCTTTTTTAAGTGTGTTTAATTAAAACGGCAAATCGTCATCTGTACTTTCTTTACTCGCATCAGGTGCAGCTGGAATTGGGTCTAAACTTGATTATTCTGAGTTTACTATTTTGGTACAAACCGAAGTGGAAGAATATTAATCATAATTAAGCATTCGACTGTAAATAATCGACCGTTTCTTTAACAGAGAGAGGTTTTGTTGCGTTGCCAATTCTTAAGAAAAAAGTAGTGTCGTTTTTTTTCGTCACATAGACGGGAGATGCCGATTTTTTGACATCCAACATGCACACATCTTTGCCTTCTATGTTTTGAATGTTAAGATGTACTAAGTGGCAGAATTCTTGTCCAATTTCTTGAGAAATTAATTGAAATATCCTAAGTTCAAAACCGTCCTTGTTTTTTTTCTTCAATGAGATGTAATCTTTTTCTATCCCGAGAATTTTTCCGTCGTCATCCACTCCGATGATTAGTTGTCCACCCGATGCGTTTAAAAATCCCGCAATTGTTTTTGTAACCACCGATTCTAGATCAGTATTTGGAGATTTTGTGTAATAATCGTAGCGCAACGATGATTTGAATTCTGTTTTAGCATCTTCACCGTTTTTAATTTTAGCAATTAAGTCGTCTTTAACTCTAGATCTATGTGTTTTAAGCTCTTTTTGTTGATTTTTAATCGTTAATGAATACAGACCAAAGCCTAAACCTGTGAAAGTTCCCATTATCACAAAAGTCATTGACATCCCAAGCATTTCAGAACTGAAAGCCCGAGAAAAGTTCTCAAAGAATTTGCTAAAAGCTCTTCCGAAACTTAGTTCAACATTATTCATATCGAACCAATGCATTGTCATAATGATTGGATGCAGAAACAAATAGAAAATGGTAATGCCAATCAAAACATACAGGGACAATGTTCTTGCCGTTTGAAAATCGAATTTCTTATTATTTCTGGAATGTTTCATCCTAAGTCAATTGGTTCTTTTGTGGTGCATAAATTTAAGCTATATATCGCTTGGTTGATTTATTCTCACTGTTAAATATTGGTTAAACATGCATAAAAAAAAGCCCTATTTATTAAACAGGACTCTTTTTTAAGGTGTTTCAATGATTAAAACGGTAAATCGTCATCAGCACTTTCTTTACTTGCATCAGGCGCTGCTGGAATTGGGTCTAAATTCATGTCAGAAGGTCCTCCTTGTGGCATTCCTTGTCCAACTTTTTCAATTCTCCACGCATCCAAAGTGTTGAAGTATTTCACTTCCCCTTGTGGACTTGTCCATTCTCTACCTCTTAGGTTGAATGAAACCTCTACTTGATCATTCTCGTTGAAACCGTCTAGCATAGAACATTTGTCTTGCGCCGCTTGAAACATAATATCTTGTGGATACATGCTTGAGCTTTCTGTTACTACAAATTCTCTTTTTGCAAACTTCTCCGTAATTTGAACGGTCTCTTTGATGATTTTAATCGTTCCTGTTAATTTGAACATAATTGTTTTTCTTTATTATTTGTTATTAATTTATTATTCTATTTATGGAGTTATATTTCAACACTCAACACTCAACACTCAACACTCAACACTCAACACTCAACACTCAACACTCAACACTCAACACTCAACACTCAACACTCAACACTCAACACTCAACACTCAAC
>NVXU02000014.1 GCA_002734065.2 Fluviicola sp. | reverse complement strand
GTGACCCCGTCAAGATTCAAACTTGAAACCTCTACAGCCGTAATGTAGTGCTCTATTCAGTTGAGCTACGGGGCCTTTTCACAATCTATTTAATTGCGAGTGCAAATATAAGTCGTTTTTTGTTTTCAGCAAGACTTTTTACACAGATTATTCTACTCAAAAATGAATTATTCTATTTCTGCTGTGATACCTCTGTCCAACAATGCTGTGCACATAGGTTCTAGTTTTTCATATTCTGCCCTCTTTACTTGACATTTACCTTTATAATGAACCAACCATGTGCATTGTTCAGCTTGCATATTGTCGTGCTTGCATACTTTAATCAATGCGTCAATTACGTGATCAAAAGTGTTGAAATCATCGTTGTAAACGATCAAATCCTTTTTCTCAATCAGTTCTTCTACAACTGATTCTTCTACTGTCGTTTCTATTTGTGGTCCGCTAATCATTCTCCTCTAATTCTAATTTTGTTTCTTCCAATACAACTGCTTCCAATGCAAAGGTACGAATTTGAGACTTTATCTTCTCTATATTCTCCTCTTCTACTTCATAAATTCGCAATTCTATACTGTTCTCCTTCTCTATAAACTCTCTTGGGTAAGAAAATCTTAATAACCAATCCATCAAATCACCAGGAATCACAGCACCCTCTATACGTATAGATAGAATAAGGGTTTCAAAGCTTTGCAAGTCCGAAAACGGTATGTAAACTGTATCGATATCGTCTTTAAAATTCCACAATCTTGGCAGATCATCTTCGTTTTTGTAAATAATCGATTTCACCCGCTTGTCTTTTGCATCATAGAAGAATGCTCCCTCAGCGTTGTACCTGTTCAGAACGTCTCTTGGGAATTCATCAAACTGCTTTTTAGAAACAATCTGTATTCTATCATTGGTCAAAATTTCCTCTTCAACAATTGGCGTAATATTCTCTACCGAAACAGAATCCGTACGCACAACTTCCGTTTTCACAATTGGATCTGAAATCTCTTCAACTGGCTCCTCTATTGTCATGTTCGACTGCAAAATAGACGTTCCATTCTCCGACAACAAGTGTTTTGCCTGAGCCAATGGAATTCTCAGCCCTTGATAATAAGCAACAACGAAAGCGCCAACAATTCCTCTTTTCAAGGCTTCTTTTCTTCGTGGAAGTGCCTCTTTTACTGAATTAAAAAGACCCGTATTGTATCGAATCTGTCCGTTTGGTAATCGGACGGTAGATAATTCTGGTAAATTATAAATAACAGCATCGCTAACAGGTCGGTTAAACACGCCAATCTGTACGGTGAAGAAAAGTCCTTGCATCATTTCAATCGGATCTGCTTTTACTGCTCCTGGTGATTGATTATACGTCAATTCCGGCACTTCTTGAACCTCTCTTGTCGTTGGAAGTCCTAATTTCTCTGCAGTTTTTGTTGCCACCTCTACCATCAACTCATTTGTACCTTTTGGCACACAAGTTCCCGCTGCTTCTCTTCTTCTAGCATCACCAAAACCAATTCGTTTACCATCGCAATAAGCCACAATAAATGCATCAGAATAACCCAATGCTCTGATATCACGTCGTGCATCAACCACGGCAGAACTGTTGTTAAAATAACCGGCCATGTAACGTGTGATATTCGTTCCAGCAATTTTCTCACCAGAAACAGGTGTAAATTCTTTGTACAAGTTCTGAGGAATAGGTCTCGCAAATGCACCGATTTGTACTCGATAAACCAAACCGCTCGGACTTTCAACATCAACTGGAATGGGATTGGCTTCAGAATAAGTGCTCTTCGTTTCTGTATTCATCGTGAAACCGTTAGCTGGCATTTGCAACAGTGCAGCAATCGCAACCGTTTTTAATGGCTTAATTCCTCTATAAACTAAATTTTGCATTCTCATAGCTTCTGACTTATCAATTGGCAACGCTTCATCTGCAAGATACTTCTTTTGCGCCAATTCAACTTCCAATTCTTCAATTTTTGATGTCAATGACTTAATTTTCTCAACAGACAAAGCTATTTTTTCTTCATTTTTGAAAGAATTTTCATTCAACAATCGGTTAACAATCGTTCTTTCTTCTGCTAATTCTCTTTCTAAAGTAAGAATCTCTCGCTCGGTTTCCAAAGCATCAGTTCCCAAGGTGTAGTATTTTTTATAATTTTCCGTTCCAGCTTGCTTTCTCTCTTCATTGAAAGTCATCGTTGTATTCACTGCTTCTTTCGTAACAACAGATACGATTGCTTCTTTTTCCAACAACTGCTCCTCTATTCCTCGCAATTGTGTTTCCAAAAGGGAACGTTGAGCGATCAATTGGCTTTTTCGAGTCTCTAATTTTGGAATTTCCTTGCGTTTTGCATCTTCTATTTCGTCATCAATAGATAAAATTTCCGTAGTTAACTCCCCTATTTGTATCGTAAAACGTCTCTTTCTTTTTTGCAATTCTTCTTGGGACAATAAGCTTACATTTTCAGATTCTTCAATGCTCTTTCTCTTATTATTGACGATTGTCTCTGCAACAATCGCATTGATAGCATCTTGCTCTTCATTTGCCTTGCCTAGTAAATAATCTTTTTCCTCTTCTGATTTTGCCTTGCCTGCTTCTTTGATTAACTCCGAAATTACTTCCGTTTTCTCATCATTTAATTCTTTTGTTTTAGAAAGAATGGGGTCAGAATTGGATTCATTCGTAAGAATTTCCAATTGTTTTTCTAGCTCATCATTCTTTTTCTGTCCTTCGTTCAACTTAGCATCTGAAGTTGCACTCTCTGAATTGTCAGCAAGAACCTCTGTTTCCAATTCTCCAAAACTCACACTAATCTGTCTTCGCTTGCTTTGAACCGTTGCTAATTCCTCTTCTAACCAACTCAATTGATTCTTTAATGCTTCTTGCTCAATCACGTTGGTTGCTGAGCTTGTCGAAGTACTTAACTCTTGCTCAACCCCCTCAATCTCTTCCACCAATTGTTTCTCATAATTAACAAGAACTTCATCCTGTTTCTCCAATTCTTTTCGTGTAGAATAATTGGCAGAAAGAAGCTCTTCTTCCCCATTGATAAAGTCTTTTCTAAACTCACTGATGAAATCTTCCTGCGTTTTGATTGGAGAATCTGCAACAACTGAAGAATTGTTTCTTGCTTCGGTCTCTCTGCTCTTACTTTCATCCAATGCTTTCTCAAAAACCGCTTTTTCTAGTTCTGCAGTCACAGAATAACGACGTTTTAATTCCTTCTCTTTCGCTGCAATTGCATCAGTAATTTTGTCTTGTAAAACGACCTCTCTATTGGCAACATCGTCATTTACAGTTGCAGAATTCTCTTGCTTAATTTCAGCAATGTCATCTGCGTAGTTGCTGTCTATAGATTGAATTGCCGTTTCCAATTCACCTACTGAAATAGAGGCAATTGCTCGTCTTTTTTGCTCTTCAACGACCTGCATTTGCTCTTTTTCTAACTGTGTGATTACAACTAACTGCTGTTGTAATTCTACATCATCTTGGTTCTTAGACGCGGCTTTCTCAATACTTAATTTCTCTTCAACAATGTCTTCTAAATAGCTTTGATTCAGTAACAATAACTGTGCATTTTTTTCATAGTCAGAATCATCACTTGCCTCTATCTTACTTTTCTCTTCTGTAAAATTGCGCTTAATCTTTTGCTCCAATTCCTTTCTGATTTCAGCATCATCCGTAATGGAAGATACATTTTCAAGTGCATTTATTGTCTGCGCACGCTCATTGATTTCATCTTGTTTTTGCTCCGCTAAATCAGCGAGAATAGCATTACGAGCGATGAGTTCTTGATTGTCCTCGTCCTTCTCAATTGCTTTCTGTACTTTTTTCTGTTCTTGCTCGATTTCAGCAATTGTTTCCTTATCCAAGGATTGAATTTGCTCCAACTTCTCTTTTTCCGAAAGTCGAGAATTGTTGTTTATTTTCTCTTTATCCTCAGAATAATCGACCACAACTTCTTTAAAAACATCTTCTGGAGAAAGGGCGACATCCGTTTGTCCATTGTTTGCAGTCAACTCAGATATTGTCTCCTTTAAGCCATTATTTTCTTCTGTTATTTCGCTTTTAAATTCGTTTAAGTCACTCAATTCATTCTTTAAATCCTTGTTTGCAGGTGCTTTACTTAATTCAGAATTGACCTCATCAACTCTTTGCTCAATATCATAAAGCGTAATTGCATTGTTCGCAAGCAACTGCTCGTTTTTCTCTAATTCAGAAAGGTCAGGGTTGGATTCTATCTCTCCAGCTTTCTTATCATTTGCATTTTCAATGCTTGCAACTTTACTTGCAAACTCCTGCACATCAGTTGTATCAATGCCTTCGAGAGTGTCATTGATTTCTACTATGTAATCAGAAGCTAACTCTGGATTGTTTTTCTCCATCGCCAAAATTTCTTCTTGCAAGTCTCCAATTCTGTCAGAACGCAGAATTTCTTCCACATCTTTAACCCTTTGCTCTACCTCTGCTCTGTCCGTTGTTGCTGTATTTTCATTGAGCATCGCTTTTTGCATGGATGCGATATTATTATCCAAAATACTAAGTTCCTTATTATTTGCATCAATTGTATTTCTTGAAATGTCACGCATTTCTTTTACAACTTCCAACTCTGATTTTTTACTTGCAATGCTTTCTTTAATATTCTGTGCTTCCTTTTTCTTTGCATCTGGGAGAGAATTCGTCAGTAGCATAATCTGCGCGTTCAATTCATCTATAGATTTCTCATAACTCAATTCTTCTTTCTTCAAAGAGTTGAGTTTCTCCGATGTTTGAACGCTTTTCTCAATCAAATCATTCACCAATTTATCAGGAGATTCGTTTTTGGTTCTCAATAAAACCTCTTTATTTTTCGCTAACAGTGCCAATGCTTCTTCCTCCTTATTTGCAGAATTAAGTGCGTTAAATTGATTCTCGAGCAGTTGCACTTCACCAATTCCTTCTTTGTTGCCAACAATTGCTGCCGATTGATTTTTCAGAATGTCAAGGCTATTAATTTCCTTCGCCAATTGTATTCTCTCCGACTCAATTCTCAATGCATCCGACAATAATTCATATTTCTCTGATGCCGACTCTGCTTCTTCAATGCGTTTTTTGATGTCCTGCAGCTGAGAATCATAGACCTCAATGGTTTTGGCTTTCTCAAGAATTTCTGCATCAATATTAGACTGAATCAGCGCAACTTTTTCTTTGTTCAACTGTTCAGAGATTGCCAATTCTTCTAATTGGTTGCTAACCTCACGCATAGACATATTCTTAAAGCCTAAATCAGCAAGAACTTCATTTCTTTTTGCCTGCTCATCGAGTTCGTTAAGGTCAAAATCATTTACATTCACTTCCAAGGATGCTTTCTTGCGAATAACTTCTGCAATGAGCGCTTCCGCACCTTCTACTCGCTCATCGAATAGGTTGATGATTTTCACAATCTCTTGCCCATCCACATTTGTATGCAATGCTTTCTGTTTCAGCGGACGAAACTCATCCAAGAAAGGCAATTCAACAACGAATTTGTAAATATCCTCGTGTCCGGCAACTTTTACTTCGTAATTGTACTTGCCTCCTTTCGGAAAAACGAAAGAATACTTTCCTGACTTATTGCTCTTAATCTTACCGACAGCTTCTCCGTTTGCATGATTTGTCACGATTACAGTCATCGATTTATTCTCCGGATTGATTTCAGAGAGAAAATCACCCATCACAATCACTTCTCTGATTGGCACTCTCGCTACCCGGACGTTATAAACATGGTATTTGCCGTTCTCACTTTGCCTTGCAGATGCAAAATAGGCGTTTTGAAAAGATTCATCCACCACATAGAATAGGTCATCATCAGGAGAACTTATAGCAAAATCAACGTTCTCCGGTTTCTTAAAAGAATTGGTGTTTGGGTCAAACCGGGACATAAAAACGTCGTATCCACCCATTGAGTTATGTCCTTTAGAACTGAAGAATAAAAAATTCCCGCTGGAGTGCATAAAAGGAAAATCCTCGTCCTCCATTGTATTCACCAACCCTGGAAGTAATTGAGCTTCACCCCATTTACCATTAGGCAAACGTCTTCTCACGTAGATATCCTTGCCAGAGTTCCCCTTATCTCCATAACTTGAATAATAAATGGCTTTAGCATCGGTAGGATAGTGAATAATTGGAGTATGCCCCATTTTCTTGTCCATTTTTGATTGAAAATTCTCAGAAACGAGGATGTCCCCCCCCACGGTTTCCATGTTTCGATACAATTGGTAGAATTTCTCTTTGGCAATTTCTCTTTTCTCCGAAACAATAATATCTGTAAAAGTGGTGAGCAACTTTTTGCCATTCTCACACATTTCAATTTCTCGCTCTACTCGATAACGGTTATCTCGTTTTGCCCTTTTTGCCAAGTAAATTTTATAATACTTGATAGCATCGCTGAATTGGTAATTAAGGTGCAATGATTTTCCGTAAAAGTAATAAGCTCGTGGGTCAACTGTTGTTTGTTTCACAGAAAAACTCAAATAACGGATGGCATCTTTTTTCTGATAAGAATTGAATAAAAGACAGGTTCCATAGCGAAAATTATAGTCGCCATCTTTCGGGTTTAATGATAACAAATGCAAATATTTGGGCGTAGCTAGGACGTATTCCTCTTTTTCAAAAAGTTTATTCGCATTTTCTTTTATTTCACTTTCCGTCTGTCCAAAAGCAGTGGCAACGGTTAGTAAGATAAAAAAGACATGGATTATATGTCTAGTTGTCTTCATTTATTTATTCACGCAGGTTCATTTTTAATTATGATGTTAAGATAGAAAAATCTGACTATTAATTCTTCATTGTTTTTCTCACGCGGATAACGCAGATTTTCGCAGAGAATAAAGTTGACTCCTCATTGTAAATCTAAAATCCTCCCTCAATTTTTCATTCTTAATTCTTAATTCATGCAAGTTCATTTTTAATTTTTAATTCTTAATCTATTAAACAGTACGTTTACTTCTTAAAAAGGTTCATTCTGTTTTCTTCTCCTTTGAGCAATCTTCCAATATTCTTTCTGTGTGCAAAAATAACGGCAAAAGAAAGCACCAAGCTAAACGCGGTTAAATAGATAGAAGTTTCTTTGAATAATACGATGATAGAAACGGGAAAACTTGCTGAAGCAACGATTGCGCCCAATGAAACGTAATTTGAAGCAATGAAAACAATTAAAAACAAGCCCACAATAATCGCCGCTCCCAGAGGATGCACTCCGATAATTACTCCCAAAGAAGTCGCAACACCTTTTCCACCGTTGAAATTGGCAAAAACAGGCAGTACATGACCAATAACGGCGAGCAATGCACAAACGAGTTTAACTTCTATCAAGTGGTCTGAATTCCATTCTCCCACACCGAATAAGAAAGGTAACATCACTGCAACGAAACCTTTTATGATATCAATGCTGAGAACCACGATTCCAGGTTTTTTACCCAGAACACGAAAGGTATTGGTTGCCCCGGCATTCTTCGAGCCATGTTCACGCACGTCCATTCCGTACTTTGCTTTGCCCAACCAAACTGCAGTGGGAATAGACCCTAAAAGATAGGCAATCACGCCAAATAGTAAAAAATCAGACATATTATTCGAAATGATTCAAAAATTTAGCCATGAACACACTGCTTGAGGTTGCTTCGTACTTAAAGTTCTTCTTTTTACGTTTTTCATCTTTCATTTCGGTCAACTTAGAACTGAATTCCTGATCTCCTGTTTTAATTCTCAAGGTACCGTCTTTCTTCTGCATCGAATAATCGAAGAAATAATCACGTCCTCCAGGAATATTGATGTACATCGCAAATTTATCTCCTCCCGATTTAGAATATATCTGCTGAAAGAAAGCTTTGTATGGTATAAACTTCATTACAGGTTCATTGTACATACTCACAAGTACCGCCGCATCCACATTGGTTATTAAACCTTTATCCTGTGATTTATTATTGTCATAAGAACTCAATCTTAACCCAGTAATCGTAATTGTTTTCTGCAATGATTTGGGCAATTTCTTAGCCTTACCTTCTCTGACATATTCATCCTTAAATTTATCCGCTTCTTTTTGTCCGTCCCATTCAACGACGGCTTGTTCTAGCGTTGTAGAGTTAAAACTCATCGCTTTGAGACCATCTACCTCATTGATTCGCTTTGCAACTTCTGTAAGAAGCCCCTTGTCCATAGCCATGTCAAAACGAGCGGTGACATTCATGGAGGTCTTACCCGATGTTTGATCATAATTAACCACTCCTACTGCATCTACAACTAAATCACCGTAATCCATTCCTAAATCTATGACACCCATACCGTTTAATGAACAGCTCTCCGTGTGCAATGCAAGGTAATTTCCGGGCTCGTTCTGGTTGTTTAGTTTTTCTTTAGAGCCTATTTCAAATTGGTTTGCACGTGCGTTGTATTGCAAAACTCCACTTGCTGTGATGGCTATTGGATCATCCTTGGAAACTAAAGAAGATAGAAAGGTTGGGTATAACTTAATACTATCCGTTGCTGGAGAATCTCTCCAAACGATCCCCGCAGAGATAGGATTCCCTTCCAAATCTTTCATTTCACTTGAAACAGGTATTTGAATGTTCTTTGGATCAATTTCAGAAGTAAATGCCATCCAATTCTTATCAAACTTATTACAATCATGATTAATTCGTGTAGCGCCAGAAAAAGAAATCAATGGATTCTCTGCACGAATTGCTACGTCACCATAATAATCAAATTCTTTGCTCAACTTAAATTTTACTTCTTGAGCAATCTCGCCAGACGCTCTCGTTTGATAAGAAGTGTCTAAGCCAATGTCATTCATTGCAATATAAGTTACGTTACTGTCGATGTCATAATAAGGATATTGCCCTGATGCTTCATAATCTCTCCTGGCTTTAATTTGAACCTCTGCTTTTTCAAAGCTGTGGTATTTTGTGATGTAATTGGCAACAATTCGAGCGTTCAGTAGCTTATCGATTTTTGCTTTCTTGCGAATTTGCAACTTCATACTGTCTGGATAAATTCGAGCATCGGCAATATCCACATACTCCACTTTTTCGCAATAAATTGTTTTTTCTCTCAAATCAAATTTTGCTTTGGGAGCTCTAAATTGCAAAGAATCTTGCTTCGGATGCGTCGAGAAGAAGTTAGGTCCTACTAAATCAACACCTGAATTAATAGCAATTTGTTTGTCCGCTGTTTTCTGCATTTCAATCGACAATTCATCCATTAACCAAGTAAACATATCCATTTTACACATGTATTGATTAACAGGAAACTCAACCACTGACTCCCCTTCATTCGATTTGAACTCTCCTTTTCTCTCTTTAAAAGAAACATTTGCTTTCACGTTGTCCGTTTTAAAGGCCAAGGCATTCTCACTCAAGTCTTCGCTGTCATTTCTAAGGCTAAACCCAGCGGTATCTGCATCTACGTCATATCTTTTATACTGAAAGTTATCCGAAACTAAGGTTGCGCTGACAAAAGTCATTAATCCATTACCTGTCATTCCGCTTGGTTTCACTATTGCCGTACCCCTCAGTCTTGCCTCTCCGTCAAAAAACAACATTTCATTTTTTGGAGTAGATTTCGCTCTTAACACTTTACTTTTTGGCAGATAAGTAATGTAAGCATCTTTTGCTGTTACATCAGGGAATTGAACGCCACTTTCTATTGGTTTATTCTCAAATTGAGCAATACCTACAGTAGAATCTGGCAAGAATGTCAATGCTTTTGAAACAGAAGTAGAATGCACAAAATTAATGGTACCGGAACCTTGTAAACCGTTGTTCGATAATACTATTTTATTATCATACGTTGCATCTGGCCCATAGAAATCAAGTCCGCCGGATGGAGCTTCTGTAGAAAATCCAAAAGAATAGTCAGCCATGATTTTTAGAGGTTCCTTTATCTTCGGGAAGATGCCTGCCGACACTAACTCTCCTTCCAAACGCATAGCGCGTTCTTCAAAACTATTTAGACTATCCATTTCAAAAGGAAGAACCGTATAATAGAAACGTGTACTGTCATAAGCACCTCGATAAATGGATTTTGAATTGTAGAAAATTTTTGATGAATTGGTCACTTTTAATTTTGGATAGTGATCAAAATCTCTACTTTTTCCAGAGCGATTTCCCGGGTCATCAACCAATATTTCTCCTGTCAAACCAGAAAGAGCACTCACCATAGCAATCGGCCTTGGCCCATCTTGTTTATTCATAGGTCTCACACGAAATAAGGATTCACTGGTCTTTAAAAGCTTAAATTTATAATCGTCGTAACTGAAATTTGCCAATTCTGTATTCACTTCTAATTTTCCTGAATTTATCCACCCACTGAAGTTAAAATCTCGATTCTGCTTAACTTTTACAGTGCTGTTTTTAGGAAAAATCATCGTGTTTTTACTCTTAGAAATGATAATATTATCAATGGCTTCTAAATCGAGGTCGAAAGTGGTTAAATTCATCACTCCAAAATTCTTCTTCAAGCGTCTTTCTTCGTTCTGCTTTTCAAAAAGCACTCTCAAGGATTGCAAATAGGCATCCTCTTCTATTTGCTTGTCGGTGTAACCTCTTAATTTCTTAGGGCGTAAATCTGCCTTAAAAACAATGTTATCGTAGTCCTTCGTTCCAGCTTTTGCATCTACAAAAGTTTGCAATTTCTTATTGACGATAATCCACTTGGCTTCTGTATCATAACTAATAAACCCCATGTTGGAGAGTGTCAATAATGTAGATTTTGCTTGGCCAATTTCCATGTGTAATGCAGTTGCTGCTGCGCCTTCACTGATAGAATACTCATCATATTTATAACAGTATCGTGAAATTTCGACCAAAGGGTGGACTGTTGCTAAGCCTTGTAACCTATCATAAACTTCTTCATCAAAAAGGTTTTGCGATTCAAATCTTGCAATTTTTTGTTCTTGAGATGTCCCAAATTCATAGGTGAAAAACAAATTATCTGAATCTTCCTTCCAAATAATTTTAGGAACATAAATATCTAACTTATGATACGAATCTTGAAACGGTGCTTGCGCGATTCCTCCTCCCGTTCTTGATAGTTGAATCTCTTTCTTTTTAAAATCATAAAGAAAATTGATGCCAGGATGAGTTATAGAATCTCCAGATGCTAAAAATAGTTTAAAAACGGCTTTATTGATTGCTATTTTCTTCTTTGAGATAACAATCTCTTTCGATAATGCAGTCATGAAAGGAATTTCATTCTTTATATAAGTAATTTTGGCAGGTTGAGAATTAGTTCCAGCCCCAATAAAATTAGAACCTTTCAAGGCAAATCCCCCAATGTAATCAACATTCTCAACAACATTCTCAATGATTAATTTTCTTTCAAAAGACAAAAACTGTGGATACACCTTATCAACTTCTCTATTAATTTTAAAAGCTCGTTCTGTCAATGATCCTTCAATGGCTTGTTCAAAATAAGGTGTTGTTAGGGTAACAGAATCAATTCTTAGTGTAGAATTCCTCAATGATAAGTCATAAGAATTGATTTTTGCAAAGGTTTTATTCTTATCAAGACCTACCTTTTCCCAAGTTATCGTTCCTCCATCTCCTATCCATTTTTTCAGGTTTGGATCATAGGTTCCAGATGTAGCAATAACATTTAAACTATCCAAAACAGCACCTCTATCTTTACTGCGTTTGCTGTAAACTCTGCAAACAAGATTACCACTAGAAAATTTTATAAAGGCTTTTTTGTTGTAAACAAATTCATATTCACCGCCTATATAATACCAATTAAAATTAGATGAACTTGCTATTCTACGCTCTGAAAAGAACCCTGCAGACATTTCTATAAAAGCCTTGAATTTCTTTGGATTTCGAGAACTCAGTAACTTATCGACAGAATTATGCCAAGCAGTATAACTTTCGTCAGATTGTTTACTTTCTAACAGAGAACTCATTGAAAAAACGTAATTATAGACCTCTGGATATGGTTTTAACTTCTTGGTCAACATAAAATTGCATGTTTCAACCAATTTAGAAAAGTGTGCCGTTGAGAATGTATTGGATTCCAACAGAAGAACAGGGAGTTTTTTCTTAGCAAACTCTTGATACTCCCCTTTTCCATATTCTGCCAATGCTTTTTGAAATTCTTTGATGAATTTTTCTTTGTCATTAGAGAATTGCCCGAATACGAGGTTCGAAGTAATGGATAGGAAGAAGATTAATATTAATTTTTTCATTTTAGTTTATTTTATGCAATAAATAGAAACGCTTCGCTCTTAGAAAGTTAGAAACGCTCTGCGAGCATTAGAAAATTAGACACTTTAACAATCTATAATTCATAATTTAACAAGTATCAACTTTTTAACGCTATCGCCGCCCATTCGTCTTTTTCATATAGTTTTGTCTTAGTAAAACCAAATTGTTCTGCAAAAGTTACCATTTCGTCCACGTCTGAAGTGAAGAAGCCACTCAATAAGAGTGTCCCGTTGTTTTCAATCGCTTTGCTGTATGCCTCCATTTGTGATTTTAATATGTTTTTGTTGATATTAGCAATAACTAATCCAAATTTCTCATTACCGAGCAAATCAATGTCCCCGCAAAGACACTCTATGTTCCTTGTATTATTTCTTTCTGCATTTTCTGCAGCGTTGACTGCTGACCAATCTTCGATGTCAATCGCCAATATTCTTTCTGCTCCTAATTTTTCTGTAACGATTGCCAAAACTCCTGTTCCTGTGCCCATATCGAGGACGTTTTTAGGCATTGCATCTAACTCAAACAATGCCTTAGTCATCATCCATGTTGTTTGGTGATGACCTGTCCCGAAAGACATTTTCGGTTGAATTTCAATAATCACACCTCTCGCTGAATCCCTTTGGTGGAAAGGCGCTAAGATGGTTGCAAAGCTTTCTATATAGACTGGATGAAAATTTTCTTCCCATTTTGCATTCCAATTTTTGTGTGGTATAATGTTCTTTTCTAACTGAAATTTAAAGCTCTCATTCTCTTTTAGCGAAGAATTAGAAAGGGCGCTATCAACGTCAATTTTAGTAGAGGCATAAGCAATCAACCCGTCTTCTGTGTCCACGAAACTGTCGAAACCTTGCTCGGATAATTCTGCCGTAATTACTTCATTCCACGGTTCTTTGGGAGAAAGTATAATTTTTAATTCTATGGTTTCGAGTGATTCCATTAGAATGAATGCGTTAGTGCGGTAAAATCTTCAACATTGAGTGAAGCGCCACCGATGAGTCCACCATCGACATTCGGTCCTGCGAATATTTCTTTGGCATTGCTCGGTTTGCAGCTTCCTCCGTAGAGAATAGAAACGCTTTTTGCGACTTGCTCGTTGTATTTCTCTGCAATCCACAAGCGAATATTTCTGTGCATGTCTTCTGCTTGCTCAGAAGTTGCGGTTTTCCCCGTTCCAATTGCCCAAACAGGTTCGTAAGCAATGATTTTATTCATCATTTGTTCTGCAGAAAGATGGAATAGAGAATCGTCCAATTGTTGTTGCACAAACTGCAATTCTGAACCTTCTTCACGGATAAAAAGAGGTTCTCCACAGCAAAAAATGAAGTCAAAATTCTCAGAAATCGCTTTGTCAACTTTTGCTTTCAAGGTTGCATGGTCTTCTTTGTAATACGCTCTTCTTTCGCTATGCCCAATCAATCCGATTGTTGCACCGACGCTTTTGGTTTGCGCAATAGAAATTTCGCCAGTGTATGCGCCGTTATCATTCTCCGAGAAGTTTTGCACGCCAATTTCAATGCCTTCTGCAAAGGTAGCCGCCAATCCTGTATATAATGCCGAAGGAAAAACCATTACTTTCACATCGCTCGGGATTTCTTGTTGACTGATTCCCTTGATTAAATCCATTGCTTCTTTGGCTGATAGATTCATTTTCCAGTTGCCTGCTATTATTTTATTTGCCATTTATTTAAGAAGTTTATTTCGATAAGCTCAATAACCAAAATCGAAACCTTTACTAGTTATTAATTTTGCTCTATTTATTTTAAAAATTCTTTTACAAATTGTTCTTTCGATGGTGTTGATCGGAAAGGATATTTTGCTTTAATAATTCCTTTTTCGACCACAATCAACGAAGGATTCGAACGAGAAATTGCTTTTAATTCTGTTTCGTCATTCACAAAGAATGGTGCAAAAAACTGATGCTCTGTCCTGAATTCGTTTATTTGATTACGATTCGCGTTGCACATTACAGCAAAAGGAATGTTGTTTTTTTGGCATTCTTCAAAAATCGCTTTCAGTTTGTCGATATTTCTCCAGTCTCCTTTTTCCAAACTTTTTGAGGACACCAGAACAATTTTTTCTGCTTTCACAATCAAATCACGGATGCTAATTTCCGTAAATGAAGGGTTCACGATTTCGATGGTATCAACAATCGTATAACTTTCGGCTGGATAATCCGTTTCGTTGTATTCTTCCATCGGAACTTCCATGTGAGAATTGTATTCTATCGCCAAAATTTTCAATCCTTGCATTTTTGCATTCGCAACAGAATCAGCAACCGATGGCAGTGATAATTCGTATTCTGAAAGGTCTGCAACATCGATGAATGGATTGAATTGTTCAGTAATTGAGTTCAATTTAGTCGGGATTATTACTTTCTGAATCATACTCTCATAAACCCAATCTTTGTCTTCCCAAATTTTTGATTTCGTATACTCAGGAGAAGTTGAAGAATACTCTTTTGTTTCTCCAGTCTCTTTGTTTTTATAAACAAGCATGCTTTCATACTCTCCTTCAACTCCATCATTCATCTTCTCCTCCAAATTAGAACCAACAGCATAAGCGCGGTAGTCTTTCAGGGGGAGATACATGAGCACATAAGCCACCATAATGCTACAAATGATTGTGACAAATAAAGCCACACCGTAGTGATTGCCAAAAATCTTGCCTCCAGCTCTCAATAACCACAACGATCCGAGCAGTGCAAAAATCCCGAAGAATAACGGGAAGTACCATCCAAAAATCCACGAGAAAAAGAGGATGACAACCATGGAGGTTGAAACGAATACCATATTTTCTTTGCGATTATTCGGCTGAATAATTCTTTGCGAGACAAAAATCCAGAGAATGAGATAAACGAGGATGATGTCTTTCCAAAATGACTCTTCTGGCGATAAGGAACGCCCCACAGAGCCCTTCATTGCATCGCCAAAGCATCCGCAATCCGTTACACACTGAGGTTGCTTCATTTCATCAACGACCAAGGTTGTTTCATTCTGCGAAACGATTTTTAGTCCATAATCAGGGTCGTCTTTGTGTTCATTCGCCTCATCAATTCTCATTTGCGCCACTGGGTTAGACATTTCGTAGGTATCTCTGTCTAAGAATTTGATAGAAGCATCGCAATTCGATGTGTGCCACGTTAAAAACGTGAAGAAGACCATCATTGCCATCATAGAATATGAGACTAATTTGACTTTACCACCGATGATTACAAGGACGCCTAAAATTATCTCGACGATGCAAATAATAACGCTTAACGGGAGTGCATAATCAATGAAGAACTCCAAAGAGAATTCTGGAGTACCGAACCATTCTTTAATTCTGAACGCCAATGCGCCGTCTTCAAAATATTCTTCCAATTTGTAAGCAAAACCAATAGGATCATTGGCTTTTACGAGTCCTGAAACGATGAACAAGCCACCAACGAGAACACGAGCAACGGATGCCATCAGTTTTTTTCCTTTGAAGATGATTAACCCCCCGATAGAGCCCATCATTAGGATTACAGCTAACATTTTGCACAACGCAGCATGCTCTACAAAATTTTCGTGATAACCTATGGTCAATAATGCTAAACCTGCGAGGTTTAAAACGACAAATACGGTGTTAAAAATCAATGACCTTCCTTGTATTGTTATTGCTTCTTTCATTATTCAATGTTTTAATGTTCTAAACTCTTACTCGATACTCTTGCTCCTTACTCTGACTCCATTAATATCAGCGCAAAAACCGCATAATTGAGCATGTCAAAATAATTTGCATCTATTCCTTCGCTCATAATGGTTTTGCCTTTATTGTCTTCTATTTGCTTGACTCTAAAGATTTTTTGGAGAATTAAATCCGTTAAAGAACCGACGCGCATATCTCTCCACGCTTCACCGTAATCATGGTTTTTTCGTTGCATTAATTCGAATGCTTCTGTTGCATATTTATTGTACAATTCTTGCGCTTGTTCTTTCGGTAATTCTAAATCTTCCAAACCCTCTTCTCTCAATTGAATAATTGCCATGATACAATAGTTAACAATAGCAATAAATTCATCTTCAATGTTTTCACCTACTTTATTCTCACCCGTTTCTTGAATCGTTCTAATACGATTGGCTTTGATAAAAAGTTGATCTGTTAAAGAGCTCGGACGCAAAATTCTCCAAGCCGTTCCATAATCTTTTGTTTTCTTCGAGAATATATCTCGACAAACATTGATTACATTTGTATATTCGGTATTCGTATTACTCATTTATTCTATGCAGATTTCAAACGTTGAAAATACAAAAAAAGTCACTAATTACAGTATTCTTGTTCGAGATAAATTGATTGATTTATCCACACCGATAGTGATGGGCATTGTCAACGTTACTCCCGACTCCTTTTTCGCTGGAAGTCGCAAGGAGTCGATAGAAGATGTTCTTTTGACTGTTGAGAAAATGCAGAATGATGGTGCAACAATTGTTGATATCGGTGGTTACTCCTCAAGACCTGGTGCTAAAAACATCAGTATTGAAGAAGAAATTTCACGGATTCTGCCTGTAATTATTGCTATTCGAAAGCAATTTCCTGATTTAATTATTTCCTTGGACACCTTTCGTTCTGAAGTTGCAGAAGTTGGTTTGCAGAATGGCGCCGACATTATTAATGACATCAGCGGCTTTGAAATTGATCCAAAAATCATAAATATCGTTGCAAAATACAAAGCGCCGTATATTTTGATGCATATGCGGGGAACTCCTCAAACGATGCAAAACAACACGAATTATGATTCTATTTTCGGAGAAATGATTCGCTACTTTTCTGAAAAAATAGCATTCCTTCATACAAAGGGAATTTACGACATCATCATCGATCCAGGCTTTGGGTTTAGTAAAACTTTGGAGCAGAATTATTACATTCTTGAGCATTTAGAATCTTTGCAACTGCTGGAAGCACCAATATTAATAGGTATTTCGAGGAAGTCTATGATTTATAAGAAATTAGGAATCACTCCTGAAGAATCTTTGCCAGAAACAATACGATTGAATAAAATTGCAATTGAAAAAGGAGCGAATATATTGAGAGTGCATGATGTTTTAGCGTACTAGCGGGTAGCGGAAGTTGACACTTATTTAGACTCAGAGATTGAGAACTCAAAATTTACTGAATTTCAACTTTTTGGTCATCGATAACAACATTGAAACTAATTTCTGCTTTTAGCGCTTTAAATACACGTAATATGGTCTCAATAGTAGCACTATTTGCATTGTTTTCTAATTTAGAAATTTGAGATTTATTCACGCCTATCATCTCACCCAATTTTTCTTGCGTTAAATTTCTCTTTTTACGTGTTGACTTTATCATACGACCAAGAATATCCATTCTTAACTCATATTCATAGGCGTTTCTCTCATTACTTCCTTCTTTCCCGATGTATTTATCTTCTAATTCTGAAAGCGTTGTTATTTTTTTCTTACTCATGACTAATTATTTAATTGAAATACTCGAATCTGTAATTTTCAGCCTGTTTAATTTCCGATTTTGGTGTTTTTCTAAATTTCTTATACAAACCATTACTTACAACAACTAAAGTCTTATCTGAACTTCTTTTATCCCAAAATGCTAATAATCTAATTTGCTGGTTGTTATACCTTGCTCTAAATTCCCAGATATCACCTCCCAGTTTTTTGAATAGCTTAGGGTCATTACATTGCTCTGATAATCTTATATTATACAATAGTTTTTTTCTCGTTTTCGGATCTAAGTCTTCAAAGAATGCCAAAGCACTTTCCAAAAATACAGTCTCAAAATATTTCAAAATGTTTTACATATTACAAAGCTACTAAATAAGTTTCTATATTTAGCAACTTTTAGTGGTTAATTAAAATTATTCACTTCACAAATAAGGAGTTCTCCCATTTAGGTTAATGAAAAAAAGGAATCGAAAGTTAATTTGGAATGAAATTATTTAGCGTAGAGTTTAAAACCACTTCTTTTCTCAACACCACTAACGCCTTGCAATCCCCCTGTATGAATGAATAAAACTGTGCTATTATCAAAAGAATTATTTTGAATAACATCGAGCAAGGCAAACATCACTTTCCCCGTGTAAACTTGGTCTAGTTTTAGGCGATGATTCTGATAAAAGTCTTGGATAAATAAAAGAAGACCATCAGTGTATTTTCCATAACCTCCAAAATGATATTTACCATGGACTTTCACTTTTTTAAGCAATTCTTTTATCATTTGCTCGTCCATTGCGGCTTGAAAAAAAAGTTTGCTCATTTCAGAAAGTGAGTGGTATCCTTTAAGAACGGGTACAACATGCAATTGTTGGTTTTCTTTCAATGACATCGCAATTCCACAACTCGTTGTTGAAGTTCCTTGCGCTACAAATATATGGTCAACTTCTTGCTCTACTTCTTGCAAAATTTCTTGGCATCCAATTATTCCGTGGTAATTCGCACCGCCTTCAGGAACAATTAAATGATTGGGATATTTAATAGACGTTGCCTCAATATACGCTTTTTCATAGCGCAACTTATATTCTGAGCGGGACACGAAAACAAGTTGCATTCCGAGTGATGAACACTGTTTCATTGTCTCGTTGCTATCCTTGTTTAATTCATCTCCTCGAACAATTCCGATGGCTTTTACACCGAGTGATTGACACGCTGCTGCAGTTGCTACCAAATGGTTAGAAAATGCTCCTCCAAAGGTTAAAATTCCTTCTTTTTTTCTTGCTTGACACAGTTCAACGTTATACTTCAACTTTCTCCATTTATTTCCTGAGACAATTGGATGAATTAAGTCGTCACGCTTGACTAAAAGCCTGATTCCTCTTCTTTTAAGAGAATCCATTTCTATTTCTTGAACTACGGATTTTGAAACATCAAACATTAGCTATTCATTTTAATACAAATATGCTTATTTTTGCAGTATGAGTGATGATATGTCCGGTTTTTCTGCTAAAAGCAAATTAGATCCCGAAGATTTTTACAACAGTCCTGAGGGATACATTATTTTTACAGAGAAGTATCATTTAAAGCGTGGTTATTGTTGCAAAAACAACTGTAAACATTGCCCATATGACTTCAAAAAAGAAAGAAAAAGTTAAATTCCATTGCAATTTCATAGTTCTATGTAGCCAATTTGAATTGGTCTATCTATGAAACAAGAGCTTTTGTCTAATTATTAGTGACTTCAGATAGAATAACATCAAAAAGAAGTAGATTTGAGTAAAGACGCTAAACTCTATGAAACTAAATAAACACTATGATAATTCTTCGATTTTTTCAAGTATAGAAGAAGCTTTAGGAGAAAATGAGAACTCTAGTTTCACAGATGTATTGATGAATATTAACTACCTTAACAGTAAAAATTCTACATTCAATATTTTCAACAATCCTGACTTATACCTTATCTTGAATTTTCAAAATAATGGTGAGATTGTATTCCAAAAGAACAACAATCTTGAAGTTGACGGAATGAAACCATCTATTTCAGAAATACTCGAGCTAGTGGACCCAGAGAGAATTAAAGTGGATGCTATTAATGACCGAAAATTCGTTGAATTTAACGTTCATCAGAAAGTAAAGCCATTGGACTTAATTGTTAGTTTTAAAAATATCATAAATACGAAAACGAGAGGTGACATGACTGTCGAACGATCAATTGCTATACTGTCAAGTAACGAAAATGGAATACCTTTGTTTGGTTTGTGCTGCATCAACAAAATTTCAGAGCCAAAAGGAACTGAAATTGACAAGTATAACTTCAGAATAAAATCAACTTCAAATAACTCGGAACTTGCGAAGCAATTGGAGGAGTATTTAGGTCAGACGGTTACAACTACCCAAAACGCATAGTTTTTCGGTATTCTCACTTCCCATCAATCCCCTTTTCTGGGAAACGACCTTTATAATCTTTGAGAACGTTCTTAATTGCTGCAATGTCAGCGTTTACATCATCTGTTGGATAGTAAATACTGTGAAAACCACCGATTTTTTTCTGATAATCCATAAAACCAATCGCAATCGGAACATTTGCTTTCTTGGCGATGTAATAAAAACCTTTTTTCCATCTGGGACTATAACTTCGGGTGCCTTCTGGAGTAAAAACCATGAAAATTTCTTCATTCTCCTCAAAATGCTTTACCGCAGTGCTTGTAACGTTATTTTTTCCTGACCTATCGACAGCAATTCCTCCAATTCCTCTTAAAAAAAAGCCCATTGGAAAGAAAAACAACTCTTTTTTAATCAAGTACTTCCCCTTAATCCCCATCGCTGTGAAAGAAAGTCGTCCAATGATAAAATCCCAATTAGACGTGTGAGGTCCCATCACAACCACTGCTTTCTTAACATCAGCAGGTTTTTGGTCATCAATTTTCCATCCAAATAAACGCAGAATCAGTCGGGCAATTTTTCTCATGCAACAAAGTTAGTCAATCCTTGGAAATTTTACCTTATTTTTGGGTGATGCAAAAAAGAACTATTCTTGGCAAGCTAATTCCTGTGATTCTCCTACTAGGATTGATTTGGGCAGTCTTTTTTATCAGTAAAGCACTACTGCAAGAACCTGAGAACAGTAATTTAAACTTCCTTCCAAAAGATGCCAACTGGTCTTTGCAGGTTGATTTTAGAAAGATAATGGAGCAAAGCTCTGCAACAACCATTTTCAATAAAGAAGAACAAGAATTGAATGACCTTTTGGAAGAATTCATTGCTGATGAGGACAGGAAGGAATGGAAATTGGGGAAATATGGTATTCAATTCAATTCTTCGGTTATATTTTTCGGTATTGAAGAGAAACAACTTCTTGGTGCCCTTGTTAATCTTACAAATGAACGAAAATTCAATGCTAATTTCTCCAAAAAAATACCAGATAACACTGTTTGCTACGGAAAAAATAAAGTAGGAATAATTCTTTTTTCTCAGAACGAAACGGAGAATAAAAAACTACTTTCTTTAGCTAAAAAGATGCTTGAAACGAACAATAGTTCGACTTCAAAAAGCGAAGAACTGATTGAATTTAGATTAAAAGAATCAATTGAATTTAGTAAGGTTAATGATTTGATTATCAAAGTTAATAGTAATGATAACTTTATAAAATTTAGCGGGCAGTTTAATTTGAACGAAAATTTTAAACTTAAAACATTTCCATCTTTAAAACCACAAGGATTTCATGTTGATTGGCAGAATATTCCCTCGCTTGTCAGTGATTCTTTAGGCGTTCTATTTGGAGGCAACTTCCCAGAAATTCATTCTATCTCCATTAATTTTAAAGGATCGGAATTAGTGACTGAACCGAGGATGGCACTTGGAGTGGATGCTGACGTGCTGATTCAATTTGCTGATAGTCTTGATGTTACGAGATTTGTTTTGGGTTTCGGAAATGAGCAAAAACTAAATCTAATCAATGACTCGTCTTTTGAGTATGCAAATTCTACCTTCTACTTTAAGCAGGTTGACTATCGCTCCTTATATATAGGAAGGGATAAATTCAATAAAAATTTCGTGACTTCACAAGACGCCATTTTGTCTATTTCTGGCGATGCAAGCGCCTTGACAAATGTAGCTGGTGAAGGTTTAGCACGAAAGTTATTGAACATTCTACCCTTGTTTAAAGCGAGCGAAAAATTAAGTCATTCCATTGAAAACATAACATTGAATGTCGCGAAGAGTTCAGGAGAAAAAGCCTTTATAGAAGGAGAAATTCAATTTAAAGAGGGAGAATTCCCTATTAACGAATTTTTGAAGTTTATTCTAATCGTTGGACAATAGCTCACGAAAATAGTCTGGTGCATTCTTCAACCTTGAACCGTACCAAGAAAACATTTCTCCATCTACGATTTTAATTTCAGCCCTTGGGTATTTCTCTTTGAACTTTGCTAAATGCTCCTCTTTGAAAGGATAAGGCTCTGAACTCAACAGCACCAAGTCAGGTTGTAAACTGTTATCAAGCTTTGGATAACGTTCTGCCGCACATAAATTCTCAAAGCCGCATTTAGACAACATATCATCAATAAAAGTATTCTTCCCAGCTACTAAACTGGGTTCATTCCATATAAAATAGAGCACCGTTTTCTTAGTGATAGAATCAGTCCTTGCTTTTAATTTGGAGAATTCTTTTGAAATTAAATCTTGTAATTTGGATGATTCTGAAGACGTGCCTGTCAATTCGCCAATTTTATCAATCATCTGTAATGCATCTTCTAGGTTGAAAATATCACTCATCCATACAGGAGCAATTTCTTTTAAAGCTTCGATATCAGCTTGCTCATTTTCTTCTTTGTTGCCAATGATTAAGTCAGGTTTTAACGCTTTTACTTTCTCAATATCAATCGTTTTTGTGCCTCCTACTCTATTTTTAGAATGAAACCACTCCTTTGGGTGGATGCAAAATTTAGTGATGCCAACGACCTCTTTTTCCAATCCTAACTCATAAAGTAATTCGGTTTGTGAAGGCACTAAAGAAACTATTCGACGTGGTTTTGCTACCAGTCGGAATGTTTGATTCATTTGATCTACATAATCACTCATGCTTCGCTATCTCTTTAATATAAAGACTTGTAGAGCTTAGCAAATAGCAGAAATCAAATCGTGAGGGGTGATAATATGGTGATTTCCGTTATTCAATTCAACCAAAACAGCTGAAGTGTCTTTATTTACCAATTTTGAAATTTGTTCAACCGTTGCGTTCTCTTTGACCACTGGAAACGCCGCTGACATGATGTTAGAAATCGACTTGTCCTTTAGCTCTGGATCATCCACCAATGATTGATATACTTTGTGATCGTCCAATGAGCCGACAAATTTGCCATCTTTCATTACTGGAATTTGCGATATTGAATACTGACGCATTCTATCAATGGCATGCGAAACCAATTCTTCAGCGAAAACGGTCAAAAGTGGAGAGTCACCATGCTTTGCGACTAAATCTCCTGCCGTTAAAATATCTTCGTCTAAGAAACCTCTGTCTCTCATCCAGTCATCGTTGAACATTTTGCCAACATAGCGAGAACCGTGATCATGGAACAGGACAACAACGACATCGTCTTTTGTCAACTCCTCTCCCATTTGTAAAAGACCTTTTATTGCAGAACCGGCAGAATTTCCAACGAAAATTCCTTCTTCTTTTGCTAATCTACGCTGATAAACGGCAGCATCTTTGTCTGTTACTTTTTCGAATCGATCAATGACAGAAAAATCAACATTCTTTGGTAAAATATCTTCTCCAATACCTTCTGTGATGTATGGATAAATTTCATTTTCATCAAATATTCCAGTCTCGTGGTACTTTTTAAAGACAGAACCGTAGGTATCAATTCCCCACATTTTGATGTTTGGATTTTTCTCTTTCAAGTACTTGCCTACTCCTGAAATCGTCCCTCCTGTTCCAACTCCGACAACAAAGTGAGTTATTTTTCCTTCTGTTTGTTCCCAAATTTCAGGACCTGTGCTTAAATAATGAGCTTTTGCATTTGACGGATTATCGTATTGATTCACGTACCAAGAATTTGGCGTTTCGCTTGCCAATCTTTTTGAAACGGAATAGTAAGAACGAGGATCATCTGGAGCAACATTTGTTGGGCAAACGTAAACTTCTGCACCAACAGCACGAAGAATATCCATTTTTTCTTTGCTCTGTTTATCACTTAAAACACAAATCAATTTATAGCCTCTCATTATTGCAACAAGCGCTAAGCCCATCCCTGTATTGCCTGACGTACCTTCTATGATTGTTCCTCCGGGCTGCAAACTTCCATCTGCCTCTGCATCGTCAATCATTTGAAGTGCCATTCTATCCTTTACAGAATTCCCTGGATTGGTTGTTTCAATTTTTGCCAAAACCAATGCATCAATGCTTTTGCACATCTTATTTATTCTGACTAAAGGGGTATTTCCTATCGTTTCAAGGATGTTGTTGTAATATTTCATTGTGTTGAATTAAGGTTGCAAAGTTAGTAGTTTTTTTGAATAGAGCAATTGAAGGTAAGTTGACCCAATGCTTGAAATAGAACGCTGATAACGCAGATTAAACTGATTCACACTGATTGGGTTAAATATGCCTTATGATTTCCCCATAAAACAATCCAATACTCTAAATCCCTAATTGATATATATCATGTTTTGCGAGCATTCTCTTGCTTACATTTGTCAATTAACTTGGTCTGTCAAATGAAAATCTTCAAAAAATACACCTTTGATTCTGCACACTTCTTACCGAATGTTTCAGATGAACACAAATGCAAACGCATGCATGGACATACTTATCATTTAACTGTTTTCATAGAAGGGGGAATTGATGAAAAATATGGCTGGATTATCGATTTTAATGACTTGAAGACCATTATTAATCCAATTATCGATCAACTAGATCATCATGTCTTAAATGAGATAGCAGGACTAGAAAATCCAACTTGTGAGGTTCTTGCGCAATGGTTATTCCAGAAAATCAAACCAAAATTACCCTTGCTCGATTCGATAGAATTGTATGAAACACCAACTTCTGGAGCTTTGTATAGGGAATAAATTAATGATTCAATATTTCGACAAGCTCAATACAAGTGTTTTAATGATTTAAGACTCATAGTAGGTGTGATTTAGAAGTTTCAAAAAGTTAGAGTAGTCTAAAAAAATAAGTTAGACAAGCCTAACTATCAATCGAATCCAACGCTCTAAAGCTCCAAATCTCCAATTTTTCACATAGATTACAAACATCCACTTCGTTATACATCACTCCACACTCATCACTCCACACTCATCACTCCTAACTCATCACTCCACACTCACCTTCCCATACAAATCATAATGGTCCGCCTTCGTAATCTCAATCATCGCAAAATCGCCTAAACGGATATGAAACTCGTCTTTTCTGACCAAAACTTCATTGTCAACGTCGGGAGAATCGTATTCTGTTCTGCCAATGTAATAATCGCCTTCTACTTTGTCAAAAAGAACTTTGTAGGTCTTCCCTATTCGTTCTTGGTTCAATTCGTAGCTGATGCCTGACTGCAACTCCATTATTCTGTCTGCACGCTCTTTTTTCACGTCTTCTGGAACATCGTCTTCAAAGTTGTAAGCATGTGTATTTTCTTCGTGAGAATAAGTAAATATCCCCAATCGTTCAAAGCGAGAACGTTCTACAAAATCATACATTTCTTGGAAATCCTCTTCAGTTTCTCCTGGATAACCTGCAATTAAAGTTGTTCTTATGGCAATTTTTGGGACTTTTGTACGAATTTCTTTGATTAACTCTTCCGTTTTCTCACGTGTAATTCCACGACGCATAGCTTTCAGCATTTTGGTAGAGCCGTGTTGCAAAGGAATGTCTAAATAATTGCACACATTGTCGTGTTTATTCATCATTTCGAGCACATCCATCGGGAAATTATTAGGAAAAGCATAGTGCAGTTTAATCCATTCAATTCCTTCGAGGTTGGCCAAAGCATCTATTAATTCAGCCAACGCTCTTTTCTTGTAAATGTCTAATCCATAATAAGTTAAGTCCTGCGCGATGAGCATTAATTCTTTCACTCCCTGCGCCGCCAGTGATTTTGCGTGTTTTACCAATTCTTCAATGGGCGTTGAAACATGCTTACCTCTCATGATGGGAATTGCGCAGAAAGAACAAGGTCTGTCGCACCCTTCTGCAATCTTAAAATAAGCATAATGAGAAGGAGTTGTCAACAATCTTTCTCCGATTAATTCGTGCTTATAATCGGCTTTTAAAGTTTTCAATAATCGAGGCAATTCTCTTGTGCCAAAAAACGCATCCACTTCTGGGATTTCTTTCTCTAAATCGTCTTTGTATCGTTGAGAAAGACAACCTGTTACATAGACTTTATCGACTAGCCCTTTTTTCTTCGCATCGGCGTAATTGATAATCATATCAATGGATTCCTGCTTTGCATTGTCAATAAAACCACAGGTATTAATGATGACTATTTCAGAATCTTCGCTTTGTGATTCATGCTCCACCTCAAAGTTGTTTCCTTTAAGTTGAGCCATTAATACTTCAGAATCGAATAGGTTTTTGGAGCAACCGAGGGTTACTACATTTACCTTATTCTTTTTAAGCGTTTTTGTTTTCATGGTGCAAAAGTACGTAATTATTGGTTGTTAGCACTTAGCCTCTAGCCATTAGCTAAATCTCTTAAAAAATAAAGACCTTTCTTCACGCATTTCTTACAATTGGTACTATATTTGAACTACACACTAAAAAAAATAGAATTATGAAGTTATTATTCCTTATTTCTACGTTGGCACTTTTGTTCTCTTGTGGGAATTCTAAAAAAGCAGCGGAAAAAGTCGTTGATACTTCGACAAGCTCAGAAACCGTTGAAGAAACGACACCAACCACCACTAAACCACAAAGAAATGCCATGGTGAAAGCGACAATTGGAAGTTTTAAAGATTCTGATGACTTTGACGTTCACGAAGTCTCTATAAATGGCAACACCTTATTATTGACCATTTCTTATTCTGGCGGTTGCGCCGATCATAAATTTGAATTTATAGGCAATTCTGTAGTAATGAAATCAATACCCCCTATTCGTTCTGTACGTCTTATCCACGATGCAGCGGGCGATGCTTGCGAATCTGTAGTGACGAGAATAATAGAGGTTGATTTAAAAAACATTGCTTATACGCCAACTGCTGGTTCAGAATTAATACTGATGCTAAAGGGTTGGGACACTAAAATTAAATACACTTACGAATAATGAAAATTGGCGTTTTATTATCAGGTTGTGGTGTTTATGACGGCGCAGAAATTCAAGAAGCAGTCCTTACATTATTAGCCATTGAAGAAATTGGTGCAGAAGCTGTTTGCATTTCTGTGAATAAAAATCAGCACCATGTAATTGATCATTTGACGGGCGAAGAGATGTCAGAATCTCGCAATATGTTGACAGAAAGTGCAAGAATTGCCCGAGGAGAAGTTCAAGACATTGCAACTGTCGCTCCTGCGGACATTGATGCACTCGTCATCCCCGGAGGATTTGGTTCTGCAAAGAATTTTACGACGTGGGCATTCGACGGACCTGACGGAGAAATTCTCCCAGAAGTCAAACTGTTCTTGGTAAATTTAGCCAACATTGGAAAACCAATCGCTGCGCTTTGCGTTAGTCCAGTTGTGCTCTCCAAAGCTTTGCAAGGCTCAGATATTCATTCTGAAATGACAATAGGAACAGATAAAGAAGGTTCTCCCTATGATATTAATGGCTTCTCTGCTGGCTTAGAAAAGTGCGGCACAAAAACAACCATGAAATCGGTTAGAGAAATCAATGTTGACAAAGAGAATAAGATTGTAACAGCGCCTTGCTATATGATGGATGCAAGTATTTTGGAGGTTCGGAAGAATATATTTTCGGCGGTGAAAGCTTTGCTTGATTTAGTTTAAAAAAGAATCTAAATCATGAATTAACTATTAACATATTAACAACTTTCCTCCAAAATTGTTCACAAATACCTTAAAAAAGGTATTCTTTTTATCTTTTTATGCCTTAATTTTGTAGTGTTAATAAAGCGAAAGCTATAAACTAATTTTATGAACGTATTTGGTAAGAAAGCAAAAAATGCCAATTTAAACGAGTCAATTGGATTAACCAACCTAGGAAACCAATTTTGGAACCTCTCCCCTTCAGAACTTATCGAAGACACAATTATCAACGGACAAGGAGTCTTAACAGACACTGGTGCTATTGCAATTGAGACGGGTGAATTCACTGGAAGATCTCCAAAAGATCGCTTCATTGTTTGCGATGCAAAAACGGAAGATGCTGTTTGGTGGGGCGATATTAATATCAAATTCTCTCCAGAGAAATTCGATGCGCTTTACAACAGAATGAAAGCTTACCTAAGCGGAAAAGATATTTATGTGAGAGATGCATCTGTTTGTGCGGATCCTGCGCATAAAATGAATTTGCGAGTTGTAACCGAGTTCCCATGGTCAAATCATTTTGCACACAACATGTTTTTACGCCCTACGGATGAAGAAATAATGAACTTTGATGCTGAATGGACGGTTGTTTGTGCACCAGGCTTCATGGCAGACCCTGAAATAGATGGAACTCGTCAACATAACTTCGCTATTTTGAATTTTACACGTAAAATGGCCATCATCGGAGGTACAGGTTATACGGGAGAAATCAAAAAAGGTATTTTTTCTGTATTGAACTTCCTTCTTCCGCATGAAAAGAACGTTTTATCAATGCACTGTTCTGCAAACATCGGAAAAGATGGAGATACTGCAGTATTCTTTGGTCTTTCTGGAACTGGAAAAACAACTTTATCCTCGGATCCTGACAGAAGACTAATTGGTGATGATGAACACGGTTGGGCAGACAACACTGTCTTCAACTTTGAAGGAGGTTGCTACGCAAAAACCATTGATTTATCACAAGAAAAAGAACCTCAGATTTACGACGCGATTAAATACGGAGCAATTCTAGAAAATATCGGTTTTGTTGAAGGCACATCAACTCCTGATTACGAAAATGTAGAAATCACACAAAATACACGTGTTTCTTATCCAATTCACCACATTGATAATATCGTTGAACCTTCGATTGGAGGAGCACCAAAAAATATTTTCTTCTTAACGGCAGATGCTTTTGGAGTTTTACCTCCAATTTCTAAGTTAACGAGAGAACAAGCAATGTATCATTTCATGTCTGGTTATACGGCGAAAGTTGCTGGTACAGAAATGGGAGTTACAGAACCTCAAACTACATTCTCTGCCTGCTTTGGAGCAGCTTTCCTACCTTTGCATCCTGCGAAATATGCAGAATTGCTAGGAGAAAAGTTAGACGGGACTAACATTAATGTTTGGCTAATCAACACAGGTTGGTCCGGTGGTTCTTACGGAGTTGGAAGCAGAATGAAATTGTCTTACACAAGAGCAATGATTACTGCGGCAATGAACGGAGAATTGGATAACGTTGAGTTTAAGACGCAAGCTATCTTCGAATTAGCGATGCCAACTTCAGTACCTGGAGTTCCTTCTGAGATTTTAAATCCAAAAGATACGTGGGCTGATAAAGCAGATTTTGACAAGACGGCAAATAATTTAGCGGATCAATTCGTGAAGAATTTTGAAGTGTTTGCAAAAGAATCAAGCGAGGCGATAATGTCAGCTGCACCGAAGGTGATGGCGTAGGAAGTTGACTTTTGCTAGAAGTAGAATTTTGTTAGGATTATGATGCCCATAGGGTGCTAGAATTATGAATTATGAATTCTAACAAACGTCTGCGTCATAATTCATAATCCTAACAGGTATGTACGTCATAATTCTAGCACCCTATGGGCTTCATAATCCATAATTCTAATAGGTATGTACGTCATAATTCTAACACCCTATGGGCTTCATAATTCATAACCCTAACAGGTGTCTACGTCATAATTCTAACAGAAGCCTACGTCTAAAGATTCCCCATCAAATATCGATACAAATCAACCATTGATTTGATATCAGATTTATACACCTTTTCATCGGGAGAATGAACATTATCTTCTGCTGCGCCAATAAAACACCAATCTATTGGCAAATCTGATTTTTGCAGAACCCCTCCATCACTCCCTCCAGCTGATTCAACTTCTAATTGATAATCAACACCAGATTCTTTTGCCAGTTCTATGATTCTATTTAAGTAAGAACGCCTTGGCAAACCACTATCTCGCATAGAAATTGCAACTCCACCACCATGACGAACACCTGAAGTTACCCAAGTGATATCAGAAATTAACGCTTGGTAAACATCGTATTCTTCCATTAAGAATCTTGCGCAATTGGCAACGGTATTTCCTCCGTGTTCTTCATAAGTTCCGAAAACAATCGCGCCATTCTCCATTGATTCTGCAACTTGCAATGCGTTCCAAACACCGAGTCGATTATCCATGTAAGGCGACTGAATGTACTCATTGGTTTCGCGAAAATCTGGTTTAAAAGTCAGAATTGTGCCTCGTTCTATCTCTCTTTCAAAAACATATTGGTAAGAAGGATGATTATTTTCATCTTCAATGACCATCAGTTCTGTTTCTATTTCTCCGTGAGAATCTGATCCGACCAATTGCATTCCGTCTATGGTTCTCGGACCTCCGATTTTGATTAATTCTTTGTCGTAACCAACAGAAAAGCCGATGCTATCCATGTGTGCATAGATTGCTGTTGTTGGTTTGCCAAAAACGAGAACAATACAATCTTGAAAGCGTCTTCCCTCGAAAATTTGAGGCTGTACTTTCCAGTTTGATTGATTCTCTTGAATGTAATTCAATAAAAATTCTTTCATTCTTACTTCATCACTGGAGGCAGAACGGATGCTTGCTAATTTTTTTAGTAATTCCAATTTCACTGATTTTTATGATGCAAAGAAAGGGAAAATACTCCAACAGCCTTAATAAATGCCCAAATCATTCATTTTTAGTGAAGAATAGCTCAATAAAGTTGAACAGATGTGATCAGAAATAGACAAGGGCAATTCTATCTTCAGCTCACAATCAATTTCGAACTTCTTTTCTGAAATTGGGATATTTTGCTTCTTTAGAAAATTCATCACATGAGGCATATCCTCGTAATTAAAAGTAATAGTGAACCATTGATGCACTTCTAATTCTACAATTTCACCATTTTCAATTGCATCTTTTGCCACAGAACGATAAGCAGTTATTAAACCTCCAACTCCCAAGTTTACTCCACCATAATACCTTACGACTCCAATTAGTACGTTGGTTAAATTAAATGAGTCAATCTGACCAAGTATTGGTGCACCGGCAGAATTTGAAGGTTCTCCATCGTCATTGGCTCGGTATTTTGCGCCCTCAAGACCTAATCGATAAGCGTAGCATAAATGTCCCGCTTGAGGATGTTTTTTTCTCCAAATATCCAGGTTATTCTTCACGTCATTCTCGCTGTAGCAAGCAATTGCGTAGGCTATAAACTTGGAGTTTTTCTCTTTGTAAAAACCCTCCGTTAGTTTGTCAACTGTGCGATATTTGGTCAATTGTTCCACTTTTCTCTTTAATTAGAACAAAAATGCAACTTTTCTATGTAAAACTTATTGTGCTTGCATAGTAAATTTTCGATGAGAGCCTAATTTTGATAAATCTCAACGCTCAAATGCACATTTATGCTGACGAGGAACATAATAATTTCGTTTTTATAGTGAGGATAGTATCTACTAAAACGATTTAACAACCAATAAAAACAAGCTTATGAAAAATGCACTCATATTACTTACTCTACTAATTTTTGGTTTTATGGACAATCTAATTGCTCAAGATACAAAATCAAAAGGAGCAATTCCCGTTCCACCTCCATCAAATATCGAGCGATATGGAGTCGATTATGAATTGAAAGACTACGTTTTTGTGAACGGTGATTCTTCCATACTAAACCTGCTAGATATTGAGTATATCGAGTATCTAAGAAGTGAAACACAGAACATTGAAGTCATTGACGCTACAAGCGGAGTAACGATTATTCTATTCTTCGAGAAGAAAAAAGTGAATATTGATCCTAGCTCCACTTTAAATCAAAAATTATGAAAATTCAAAAAATAGTTGCCAAAATAAGTCTTGGAGTTCTATTTGTAGCCTACACAACTGCAGCTCAAGCACAAACGTATTTTCATCCAACCGTTGGAATTCAGAGTGAATTTGTTGGAGCATGCTTGGTGAGCACTTGCTCTGGCACATACTACGACAACGGTGGCGCCGGTGGAAATTATTCTAATGGTATCAACCAAATCTACCGTGTGTTCTGCCCAAATACCGCTGGACAATGTATGCAAGTAACGTTTAATTCGTTTAACGTTGAGGCTGGCTATGATTTTCTACTTGTTAAGAATGGCCCAACACAGAACAGCCCTACTTTCACAACTGCTCCTGCATCACCAACTGTTTATGCCGGTATCACAGGACTAAATGGTAATTTAGGAGGGTCTGTTCCATTTTCCTACACATCTACAGATGCAAGTGGTTGTTTAACTTTTCGTTTTTATTCTGACGGTTCTGTCACTAGATCTGGATGGAATGCAACTTTACAATGTGTTCCTTGTGCTGGCGGTCCAAATGGTACTGACAACAACGATTGCATAAATCTTACACCTCTCTGTTCGGGTACAACTATCAATGGAGCTTCTTCTGGTCCAGGTATCGTGGCAGAAGGATGCACAGGAAGTACTTGTCCTGCCGGCGGAGAGAATTTTTCCAGTTGGTACACAATTACTGCACAAACAAGTGGAACATTTAACATTACTTTGACGCCAAATGTGGGGACAGGTGATTATGACTTTGCTATATACGGACCGAATGTTACATGTGGCGCTTTAGGTTCACCCGTAAGATGTACAGATGCCGCGTTAACTGGCACAACTGGATTGACGGGAACTGCTGGGGATTTTACAGAGGATGTGAACGGTGATAAATTTCTGCAAACAATGAATATCATTGCTGGAGAAACGTACATAATTGTCGTTGATGAATGGAGTCCAAATTCTGCTGGCGGATATTCTTTAGCCTTTGGAGGAACAGCATCGTTGGATTGTTCTATTTTACCCATAGAGCTTTCAGAATTCACAACGGAATACAACCCAACGCGTGATGTTGTAGATGTTTTCTGGATAACTGACACAGAAAAAGACAACGATTATTTTGAAGTTGAACGATCTTCAGATAACACCAACTTTGAAGTGATTAATAAGGTGAAAGGGACAGGTAATTCTACTTACGAAACACAGTATTACGTGGAAGATAGCAATCCCTTCGTTGGAGTTAACTACTACCGACTAAAGCAAGTTGATTTTGACGGAGAATTCAAATATTCTGATGTAAGAACCGTCAATATTTTAAGTAATGAGTATGATTTGATTTCTGTTTTCCCAAATCCAGCAACAAACGAGGCCGAAATTGTTTTTAATAGTTATGATGACAACGGAGCAATTCTTCAATTGACAAGTTCGCAAGGCAGAGTGATTGTTAATACACCCATAGAAACAACTGCAGGCAGTAACCGTGTGAAGGTTGATCTGACCGAGCATGATAAAGGAGTTTATTTAATTCGTGTCATCACGAAAGAAAAAGCGTTTACAACGAGGTTGGTGAAGAGGTAGGTTTACGTTTCTTGAGCCAAGACCACGCGAAAGGGTTCGCGTGGGGCTTGCCTCAAAAAAATATCTTACTCATCTCCATTAACATCCGTCTTCTTCTCACCCCCATTAATATCCTTATCCATCTGATTTCCTACATACGTTCCGCGAATAATCTGATCTTGGAAATCTCTCATTCCTCCAGGAGAATGTGGTATTAGGATAGAAGAGTTTTTAGAATTTGCTCCGATATCTTTGATGGTGTCAAAATACTGCGTCATTAATACAAATTGCATTATTTCTTCGTGCGTTACTTGTTTCAATGATTTTTTAAAATCTTCTACCGATTCTTTAAATCCACGAACAATTTCTAAACGTTGTTGAGCAATTCCCTCACCAGAAAGCCTCTTTGACTCGGCTTCCGCCTCTGCTTTCTTGACTATGCGAATTTTATTTGCTTCTGCTTCTTCTAAAGCTGCTTCTTTCTCTCGTTTTGCCGCATTAATTCTATTCATTGACTCTTTCACTTTGGCGTCAGGATCAATATCGGTAATCAATGCTTTGATGATACTGTAACCATATTCATCCATGCTGTTGGCAATGTTTGCTCTAACAGCAACGGCAATGTCATCTTTTTTTGCAAAGACATCATCCAATTCTAATTTTGGAACTTCTGCCCTTACATCATCAAAAATATAGGAAGCAATTTGATTTTTTGGATTCTCCAGAGAATAATAAGCCTCTTTTACCATCCCTTTTCGAACGGAATACTGAACAGAAACTTGCAAGTTTACAAATACATCATCCAAAGTTTTCGTTTCGATGGTAACATCTAATTGTTGCACACGCAAGTTAACAGATGCCGCCTTCTTATCTATAAACGGTATAATTACATTCAAACCTGGGTGAGCAATTTTAATGAATTTACCAAAACGCTCTATGATGAATGCAGATTGTTCTTTGACAACTAACAGCGATTTGAAAATAAGTAAAAGCACGATTACTCCACTAACTATTGGTATTATATTCTCTTCCATTGTAATTAATTTTTGAGTCTGCCTTGTTAGCAGACAGGGATTAATAAAAATAGCCACTCCTTTTGGGAATGGCTAATAAAATTATTGTATTGTTAATTTCTTTTCTAAATCTTCGAGGTAAGCTCTGAATTGCTTGTCCGTTTCTGAAAGGTTGGTCACCGTTCTGCAAGCATGCAAAACCGTTGCGTGATCTTTTCCTCCGCAATGAGCTCCAATGTTTGCCAAAGACGATTTTGTCATCTTTTTGGAGAAATACATCGCAATCTGTCTTGCTTGCACCACTTCTCTCTTTCGAGTTTTTGATTTTAGAATTTCCAAAGCCAAATCGAAGTAATCGCAAACCACTTTTTGAATGTACTCGATAGAGACTTCGCGTGCCGTATTCTTCACGAACTTGTCAACCATCTGTTTGGCCAATTCAATCGTAATTGCTTTTTTGTTTAAAGATGCTTGCGCAAGAAGTGTGTTCAGTGCTCCTTCCATTTCACGAACGTTCGTGTTAATCGAGTAAGCCAAATATTCTGTCACGTCTTTTGGAAGTTCAATTCCATTGCCATACAGTTTCTTCTCTAAGATAGCCATTCTTGTCTCCAATGCCGGCGGAGCTAAATCTGCTGACAATCCCCATTTAAAACGAGAAAGTAATCGTTGTTCCATTCCTTTCATTTCTACAGGCGGTTTATCACTTGTAAGAATGAGTTGCTTACCATTTTGGTGTAAATGGTTAAAAATATGGAAGAATACATCCTGTGTCTTCTCTTTTCCAGAGAAAAACTGAACGTCATCTATGATTAACACATCTATCATTTGATAGAAATGAATAAAATCGTTTGTTGTTTGATTTTTGATTGCATCGATGAATTGATGCGCAAATTTTTCAGAACCAACATAAAGAACAGTCTTGTTCGGGAACTGATCTTTGATTGAAATACCGATCGCATGTGCAAGATGCGTTTTCCCAAGACCTACTCCACCGTAAATTAACAATGGATTGAAAGCCGTACCTCCAGGTTTGTTAGAAACAGCATATCCAGATGCTCTTGCTAGTCTATTGCAATCACCTTCAACAAAATTGTCGAATGAGTACGATGGATTTAAGTTTGAATCTACGTTTACTTTCTTTAAACCAGGAATAATAAATGGATTGCGGATTTGTTTCTCATTAATATCAAGAGGCATTGAAATAGGTGCATTCTTCAATGACTTATTATTCAATGCAGGCAGCTTGACAGTGTAAGGCGTAGAGTTGGTTGTGTTGTTCTCCATAATGATACTATATTCCAACCTACCTTCTGTTCCTAATTCTTTTTGAATCACTTTTTTCAAAAGAACAATATAATTCTCTTCCAACCATTCATAGAAAAAATGCGAAGGAACTTGGATTGTGAGAATATTGTCTTCGAGTTTTACGGGAACAATTGGACTGAACCAAGTTTTAAAAGCTTGCAAAGAAACATTGTCTTTGATAACTTTTAAACAGGCATTCCAAATTCCTTCGTGATTCTTGCTCATGTGCTTTTTAGTTTCTTTTAATTTTTCAATTGGTTGAAAAATAAATTTCGTTAGTTAGTATCGAAAAAGACAAATACTTAATTCCTTAATCGACATGACAAATATTTACATAATAAAGTTAAAAAAAAAATGAAATAGGGGTTGACTTTATAGAAAGTTTTACAGTACAAAAAAAAGTTTTTTTTCACCACTTTGGCATGCGAGTATAAATATACACAAATAATCGATTACAACTCAATATTTTAGGCTTATTTAATTGAACTTGTAGATACATCGTTTCCTCTTTTTTTAACTATTTTTACACTAAAACAATTAGAATAATTATTTTTGAAAAATACACTTTTAAACAAAAAGGATGAAATTTCAGCATAAAACTCAAATTAGGGTCAGATATAGTGAAACGGACCAGATGGGATATTGTTATTACGGAAATTACGCTCAGTATCTTGAAGTAGGGAGAGTTGAACTACTGAGAAAACTAGGCATGAGCTACAAAGAGTTAGAAGACGAAGGATACATGCTTCCCGTTTCTGATTTTTCGATAAGCTACAAACAGCCTGCGTTTTACGATGACGAGTTAACAATTGAAACCACTATCACTAAAGTTTCTGGCGTCAGAATAGTCTTTGATTACCTTGTAAAAAATAAAACTAATGAAACAATCGTTGAAGCAACAACGACCTTGGTTTTTATTTCTAAGGAAACCAAAAAACCAATTCAGCCACCAGCGGCTTTTTTAGAAATATTTAACCAACAATAATTTGCTTTTCTGAGAAAAAAATCGTATATTAACCTATGAGAGATATATTGAAAACTGGATCGATTTTGCGCTTTATAAAAGCCTTCTTCCCTTTTCAGTTAATTGTTTACCAACTAAAGTACAATTTGTTTTCTCTTTTTTTCTGGCTTGTCCTATTTTTAATCGTCGGAGACAGTCTCGGCTACTCATTTGGTATACCTTTGCTTTTTCTCTCCCCTGAATATCTTGGAGACGTCAGTTTTATGTCCTTTTTTCTTCTTGGAATTGCTGTTGGCGGCTTTGCAATGGGCTTCAACACCTTTAGTTACATTCGATTGGGACAACATTTTCCGTTTCTGACGACTGTTTCGAGACCTTTTTTCAAGTTTTGCATCAACAATGCTATTATCCCCTTACTATTTATCGTGTTTTACATCCTTAGAATGTATCATTTTCAAATTAACCAAGAATTAGAAAGTGTTGCTCATGTTCTACTCTATATTTTTGCGTTCCTGATTGGATTCTCCCTTTTTTCTGCACTGTCTTTCTTATTTTTCTTTAGAGCAAATTCAAAAAGGATAATACCTTCTGACGATAAAACAAGTAGTAAGCCCGTATCTTCCATTCTTCACAAGAAGGAAAAATGGTACGATCATTTTAAAAGAGACAAGAAGAGAATTTCCATCTATATCGGTAAATCTTTTCGTTTTAAACAAAGTAGAAGCCTTGAACACTTCGATAAACAGCTTGTTGAGAAAGTTTTTGCCAAGAACCGCGTCAATTCATCCATTTTTGAAATTGCGACCATCACTATCTTCCTAGTTTTAGGGGCTTTTAATAGTTATGATGTCTTTAACGTTCCTGCATCCGTGAGCATCGTACTTCTATTAACCATTTTCTTAATGCTCTTCAGCGCACTGCATTCTTGGTTCAAAGGCTGGGTTTATCTCCTAATTCTTGCTGTATTTTTTAGCATGGACTATATCAGTCAGAATTCGACCTACTTTCAATACAGAAGTTCTGCATATGGTTTAAACTATGATATTGACGACAGAGATGAATATAGCATACAACGAATCCAAGCAATAACTGAGGACAGAGAATTAAGTAAAAAATCACTGATTTCCTACTTGCAAACACTCGAAAACTGGAAAGCAAAAACAGGAGAAGACAAACCAAAACTGGTCATCATTAATTCATCTGGAGGAGGTTCTCGAAGTGCTTTATGGAGCTTAACTGTTTTGCAAAATTCAGATAAAGAACTAAATGGAGAGCTGTCTAACAAAATTCAGATGATTACAGGCGCGTCTGGTGGGATGCTTGGTTCTGCTTACTACAGAGGAATCAGATTAAAATACAAAACAGGTGAAATCGATCAACTCTATTCGCCCATTTACAAAGACAACATCGGGAAAGATATGCTCAATAAGCTGTCTTTTATGGCATCCACCAATGACCTTTTTGTCAGGTATCAAACTTATAAATACAACAAAAAAACGTACACCAAAGATAGAGGAACAGCGTTTGAAGAGCAATTTCACAAAAATACGGACTATATTCTGGACAATTCTTTGGGATTCTATAAAAAGTATGAAACGGAAGGCGAGATACCCACAATGATTTTTGCTCCAACAATAATCAATGACGGAAGAAGGTTGCTGATTTCTTCTCAACGCCTGAATTTTTTAACCATTCCCTCTGTAGAAAGAAAACAACTTCCCAGCGCTTTTGAAAACGTTGACATTCACTCCTTGTTAGAAAATCAAAATGTCGATGAGCTTCAATTTTCGAATGTACTCAGAATGAATGCAACTTTTCCTTTTGTGATGCCGATGATAACTTTGCCCACAAGTCCTGAAATACAGGTCATGGATGCAGGTATTAGAGACAACTATGGCGGAAAAATAACCAGCGAATTTATTTTTGTGCTTCAAGACTGGATTAGAGAAAATACTTCCGGTGTGATTATCATTCAGATAAGAGATACTAAAAACGTGCTGAACGATGAATCTTATCAGCAAATTTCATTCATTGATAAGCTCTCCCTTCCTTTTGGGAATATGTACAAGAATTTCCCGAGAGTTCAAGACTTCAACCAAGAAGAGCTTCTAAAAATTGGTTTTCAATTCAATGATTTTCCAATTGACATTGTATCCTTTAACCTAAGGGAAAACACAGGCGACCGCATTTCTTTGTCCTGGCACCTCACCAAGCAGGAAAAAATTAAAATTGAGAACGCATTCTTGAGCAAGGGAAACCAACAAGCCTTGGAGAGATTAAAAACTTTGCTCAAATAAAAAAAGGAGCTTCCGAAGAAGCTCCAATTTATCATTAACCTGTAAGTGTTAATAATTGATCCGTGAAAATATAAACGGGTATTGTTTTAAAAGGTTACAAAAAAAAATGTTTTTTTTGTAGAAACGGTCGTAAACTCCCTTTTAGATGCGCTGCGCTTTTAGATTCATTCGCTTCACTCTTTGTTAGACACGCCTTCGGCTCTTAGACTTGACCTCGGTGGAAATCTAGTTATTAATTTTCTCAAAATGAAACCAAGTCTAAGAGCCGAAGGCGTGTCTAAGAATGAATTCGCTTGCGAATGAATGTTTCTAAAAGCGAAGCGCATCTAAGAGCGAAGCGTGTCTATTGCTAAGTAATTAACATTCAAGCATTCAAAAGTAATCTCGCCGGAAGTAAAATCACGCTTATTCTGACTTAATTTTGTAGCATTGAAAGCAAATAAATCAATAGTAGCATTGGTTAGTCTTATCGACGATCCAGACGAGAATATCTTCGAGCATGTTCGCGACCAATTAATGACGCACGGTTCTCAAGCTATTCCTTTTCTAGAATCTTCTTGGGAGAACGACGATTATGGGCTGGTTTTTCAATCCAGAATTGAAACGCTTATTCATGATATTCAGTTTTCTGTCATTAAGAATGATTTAAAAGTATGGATTGATTCTCCCCAAAAAGACTTACTTGAAGGAACTATCATTATTTCTCGTTACCAGTACCCAAATATCGAAGAGCAAGACATTAAGGATAAAGTTCAGGAAATTCGCAAGGCAATTTGGTTGGAAATCAATGAAGGGCAAACAGCTTTGGAGAAAGTGAGAATTTTCAACAAAGTATTTTACGGACAGTTTGGTTTTGTGGGCAATTCTAAAGATTATAATGCTCCGCAGAATTCTTATATATATAAGGTACTAGAAATGCGAAAAGGGAATCCTTTGACTCTTTGCATCCTCTATTCTATCATTGCACAATCTTTAGACATGCCTGTTTACGGAGTCAACCTTCCCAATCATTTTGTTCTGACTTATTTAGACCATGACAATGCATTTGCATTAATCAACAAGCAAAACAAGCACGGAAATCTGTTTTACATCAATGCATTTGCCAAAGGAGGCATTTTTGACGACTCGGAAATTGATGAATTCTTAAAAGGATTAGATAAGCCCAAACTGCGAGAATATTACGAACCTTGCTCTAATTCTGCAGTGATTACACGAATGCTTACAAATTTAATTGCTTCCTTTCAGCAGACTGGCAGTTCAGAAAAAGTCAATGAATTGATTGAATTGAGGGATTTATTTGGGTTTGGAAATTAGTTTAAGGCAGAAAACCTCAACTCCACATTACAATAAGCGTCCACGCAGATTAAAATGATTTTCGCAGATTTACAAACCACAAATAAGTGTCACATCTGCGTTTATCAGCGTGAGAATTATGCCGACCTCAATACCTGCATATAAAGTAACTCATATTCGCTCACAATTTTATCAATATCGAATGCTTTTGCTGTGAGAATAGCATTCTTCCGATAAGTTGCCAGAGATTCTTTTGAAGACAGTATTTCCAATGCATTCTTTGCCATGTCTTCCACATCACCAACATCAGAAAGCAAGCCTGAAACACCATGTTTATTCACCTCGGGAATACCTCCAGTGTTTGATGAAATCACAGGTACACCAACCGCCATTGCTTCCAATGCCGCCAATCCAAAGCTTTCTGTTTCGGACGGGAGCAAGAATAAATCAGCAATTCTGAGAACCAACCGAGTATCTTGAATTTTCCCAAGAAACTTAACGTGGTCGCAAAGATCCAATTCTCTGCACATTTCTTCCATTTTAAAACGTTCAGGACCATCACCAACCAATAATAGGTTAGATTTTTTAGTCGCATGAACCTTTGCAAATATTTTCATAACGTCCTCTACCCGTTTGACCTTTCTGAAGTTAGAAATATGACAAAGCAATGGCTCATCATCTTTTGCGTACCTTCTTCTGACTTCTAAATCTATTTCATTGTCTTCCTCTGGAACGGGAATAAAATTAGGAATTACATGAATTTCTTTACTCGTGTCAAAATGCTTATAGGTATCTTTCTTCAAGCTTTCAGAAACCGTTGTAACTGCATCCGATTCATTGAGGCAGAAAGTAATCACAGGTTCAAAAGAAGGGTCTTTTCCAACCAAAGTGATGTCTGTACCGTGCAAAGTCGTCACAAAAGGCACAAAAACTCCTTGTGATTTCAATATTTGCCTTGCCATAAATGCAGCCGATGCATGAGGAATTGCATAATGCACGTGCAATAAATCCAAACCTTCATGTTTCACAACATCCACCATTTTACTCGCTAAAACCGTCTCGTAAGGTTCGTATTCGAACAAAGGATAATCAGAAACACGAACCTCGTGATATTGAATGTTCTCCGTAAAAGCACCTAATCTCACTGGGTGAGAATAAGTAATAAAGTGTATTTCGTGCCCCTTTAGAGCCAATGCTTTCCCAAGTTCTGTTGCTACAACACCACTACCTCCGTAAGTTGGGTACAATACAATTCCTATTTTCATTCTCTTACTTTTGGTTGAAGGTCAAAGTTAATCATTATTGGATTTAAACCCATCCAAATACCCTCTAATTATTGGACGGCTTACTTATTGAATCATTACAATAAATTACACTGTTCTTCATTTCTTTATTGACCATATTCTTAATGAATTAAGCAAAAAATCCATCCGTGTACTTAAATTTCACTTTTCACTTTTCACTCTTTCGACTAGAAAAGATACTATTTTCACAATTAAATAGCTAAATGGCAACGCACCAATGATGTCTATCGAATAATGCACCCGTTGAATCATCAATAAAAGACCAATTATTGCTGCTAAAATAGCGAAAATCCATTTTTTGGAGAGAAAGAAAAAAACGAGAATGAGTCCTGTGTGACCGCTAAAAAACAGGTCGGAATCTATTTCTCCAGGGTAAATGAGGTTGTTTAAGAATGAATCCTGCAAATAAATGATAAGCTCAGGTTCTTTTAAGGGCAGTAAACTCAAAGTCAGCATCCTAAATAGAAGTAGTAAAGCGTATGCTAACATTAACTTCGATAAGAACAGCTTCTTTTTTCGTTCTAAAATGACATACAAAATCAATGACCCATAAGTGATCGAAAAAATAGGCAAAGAACAATTCCACCGTGGAAGAATATGAAACATAGGGTCGTTAAACAACCAACCCGATGCATCCACACGAAGCTCATGAAAGGCAAGAAATTTTACGAAAATAAATGCAGCAATAATCAATATTGTACCAGATAGAAAAAACAAATACTGCCTTTTCATGTTACTTGGCAGAATTTACAGCTTCATAAATCACTCGTTGAATGTCGGTGCGAATATTCATTCTCACTATTTTCCAATTCTCCGCATTGGGGTAAACACGGTTGGACAGAAAAACATAATTGATGTCTTTCACAGGGTCTGCCCAGACGATTGTTCCTGTAAAGCCAGAATGACCGAAACTTTTCAAGGACACAAGGTTGCACGTCGGACCTCCTTTCAAGGTTGTTACAGGTTTGTCAAAACCTGCTCCTCTCCTATTCTTTGGGCAGAATTGGCAATCTGTATATTCCTTAATCACTTGCGGTTTGATGTACTGAACTCCGCCATAACTGCCTTCATTGAGATACATTTGCATCAATTTTGCCAAATCCAAGGCGTTGGAAAACAAGCCGGCATGACCTCCAACTCCACCCATCATGGATGCGCCTTGATCGTGAACATAACCGTGCACCAAAGTCTTTCTAAAAATGGTATCATTCTCCGTTGGCGTGATTCTACTCAGTGGGAAATGCCTTGTTGGGTAATAACTCAAATAATCTAAGCCCATTGGCTGGTAGAATTGAGAAGTCACAAATTCGTCCAAAGACTGTCCTGATTTCTTCTCAATGATTTTCTTTACAAAGTAATATCCGAGGTCTGAATACTTGTATTTTCTGTACTTCAATAAAGGTGTACGGAGAATCGTACTGTAAATTTTATCTGTGTAAGAACCAACTATCCACATATCTTTTGCAACTCTTTTATTGTACAACGCTGAAGAATCTTTGGCATAAATGGTCGTGTCAGGTTGCCCGTTTTTCAATGTTTTTACGTAGAATGGAATCCAAGGTCTTAATCCCGCTTGATGCGACAACATTTTTCGCAGTTGCATGTTTGCATAAGGCGTATCTTTCGTTAATTCTGGCAGAAAATCGTGTAAATGCTGGTTCAAATTCAATTCTTCAAGGCTGTTGTAGTGCATCAGCGACAAGGTGGAAGCAGCAATTTTTGTGATGGAAGCAATGTCGTAAACATCGTCATTGAGAACAGGTCTTTCTTCAGAATAAGTGTGATTCCCGAAAGATTTTCTATAAATCACTTTTCCTTTTACGGCAACCACAATTTGGCAACCTGGAAAAGCGCCATCTCTAATTCCGTGCATAACAATACTGTCGATTTGCGCCAATTTTTTCGGGTTAATTCCCAATTCTTCAGGTTGTGATTCTTTCAAACGATTGCCTGAAACAACCTCTACTCCATGACCTCTTTTAAAGTCCGAATTAATACTCACCGGCAACTTCCCTTTGGAGGCAAAGGTTCCCATTAAGAATTGCCCCATTCTGTTGTTAACAAGGGCATTGTTCTCATAAGCAACCACCACCGATTGAAAATCACTCAAACTCACGCACCCCTTGATAACATAGGGGTTTCCGAAGAGAGCAAAGATATTTTTCTTCTCAACGGGGACATTCTTCAACCATTGCCTCCACCCTTTTGGCATCCCGTAATCGCCTCGTTTTGACACGCGTTTCGCATGAATGCTGGTGATGATAATATCGTAATTATTCAACTTTCCTGACATTCTCCGAATCGCCTCTTCTCCCGTATGAAAATGAAAGTGATCTACCTTGCTGACCAAGTCCATTGATTCGCTAAGGGCTTCCGCATGCAAACCGATGCTGACATGCACTATTTTCTGATCGAAACGTTTGATGGGCAACATTTCATTCTCATTTTTCAAGACAGTAATTGCTTGTTCATAAACGAGGTTCTTTGCCAATTCAATTTCCCCTTTTGTATATTTCTTATACTTTTTGGGAGCAATGATTGCTTTGTGCTTTGCCATCAGAATTTTCTTGCAGCGTGCGTTTACTTCGTCCAAACTAATTTCTCCCGCATTGACTTTTGCAACAATGGCATTGATAGCATCGCCAACACTTTCTGGCAACAACAGGATGTCGCAACCTGCTTCAAAGCTCTTCACGACGGCATCTACCGCACCGTATCTATCGGCAACCGCCTTCATTCTGAGCGCATCACTCACCACTAAACCTTTGAAGCCTAGTTCTCCCTTCAAATAATTCTGAATGGTTGGCTTCGACAAGCTACTCGGTGTTCCTGTGTCATCTAACGCCGGCACATTTAGATGACCTATCATCACCGAAGAGGCACCTGCAGAGATTCCTGCTCTAAAAGGAAAGAAATCAATGGCATTGATGTGATTGTAAGAATTATTAACGATTGGCAAATCTTTATGAGAATCAACATCCGTGTCTCCGTGTCCCGGAAAATGCTTGATGCTCGTCAGAACCCCTTGTTTCTCCATTCCAATAACAGTTGCAGTAACGTGTGCTGCGACGTCTTTTGGGTATTCTCCATAAGAACGAAAACCGATGACTGGGTTGTTGGGATTGCTATTTACATCCGCAACGGGCGCAAAATTCATGTGAATTCCTAATTCTCGGCACTCCTGCCCTATCATTTCAGCAATTCTCTCTGTTAATTTTGGATTATTCGCTGCGCCAAGCGTATAATTATAGGGAAAACGCTCCTCACCAAACAGGCGCATACTCACTCCCCATTCTGCATCCATAGCAATCAACAAGGGAATACTGCTCTTTTTTTGGTAGCGTTCTATGCACGTTTTTAAATTCGACCTTTCTCCTTGGAAGAAAATTACTCCTCCCACTTCTTCATTCTCAATGAGTAAATCGACCTCTTTAAAATGCGATTCTGATTTATTGGAAGAAGAACCTATCATAAAAAATTGACCTACTTTTTGACGAAGAGAAAGCGTTGCTAATTTTTCATCTGCCCACGACTCACTTGGTGTTAGTTGGGGTATAACAATCTCTTCAAGCTCTTGTTTTGCACTGAATTCTTGTGGAAAAGGGGTGCTTTCTTGACTAAAAACAGCAAAAAATAAGACCGCTACTATTGGCAGAATAATAAACAGTTTTTTGGAGAAAATTCGCTTCATTAAGACGGAGATAATTCGTTTTTTAAGGATGTTTGGTAAATATAGTAATGATTTTTGCATCTCGACAAGCTCGATAAGTAAAATTTAAAGATTGGAAGATTGAAGATTTTCACATCAATTAACGTTACACCACAAAGAAAATCAGTAAATTTGTAATAGATGAAAATCCGATTCTTAAATAAAACCATTGCGCATCAGCGTTACCAATACAACCCTCGTTATTATGACGAAAGGAAGGAGCGTTTGGCGGCTAAAAAAAAGCAATACGAAGAGTTAGACTCGTCTAACATGAGTAATGAAAGAAGAAAAGAGATTTTCAAAGAGAATATCAAAGGAGAATGGAATCGCGCACAATACAGGCAGAGTCAGAACAGGACGTCTAATTATCGGATATTGTTACTTATTTTAATAATTCTTGTTTTAGGCTATTTTGTCTTCAACGGAGTGGACGAAGTAGATACAATCGTTAAAAAATTGTACTAAGCATCGATGAGTGATTTTATACAATTATTGCCCGATAACATTGCGAATCAGATTGCTGCAGGAGAGGTTATTCAACGTCCTGCGTCAGTTGTGAAAGAATTAATGGAGAATGCCATTGATGCTGGCGCAACTAAAATTGATATCAACATAAAAGATGCTGGAAAAACCTTAATTCAAGTCGTTGACAATGGCAATGGCATGTCGGAAAGTGATGCTGTACTTTGCTTTCAGAGGCACGCAACCAGTAAAATAAGAACGGCAGATGATTTATTCGCGCTGACAACCAAAGGATTTCGAGGAGAAGCATTGGCCTCCGTTGCGGCGATTGCGCATGTAGAAATGAGGACAAAAACGGAGGATGCCGACACGGGACGAAGCATTGTCATTGAGGGAAGCAACATCAAGTCAAACGAAGACACCGTTTGCCCAAAAGGGACTTCTTTTGAAATCAAAAACTTGTTTTACAACGTTCCAGCAAGACGTAATTTCCTCAAGAAAGATTCGACAGAATTCAAGCACATACAAGATGAATTTGAACGCATTGCTTTCTCGCATGCTAATATTCACTTGACATTAAAGCACAATGGAACGGAAATTCACAACCTCCCAGCTGCTGTTTTAAGAAAAAGAATCGTCAATATTCTAGGTCCAAATTTCAACGACAGACTGGTTCCTATTGAAGAAAGCACAGAGATTGTTCAACTGAAAGGTTTCGTTCTAAAACCTGAATTTGCCAAAAAATCAAGAGGAGAACAATTCTTTTTTGTAAATGACCGCTATTTTAGAAGTCCTTACTTCAACCACGCTATCACAAAAGCGTTTGAGGGCTTGGTGCAACACGGAAAATTCCCTGGATATTTCTTGTACTTAGATGTCGATCCACAAAAGATTGACGTCAATGTGCATCCTACAAAAACGGAGATTAAATTTGAAGAAGAAAAGTTCATCTACTCTATTTTATTGAGCGGAATCCGTTTGGCATTGGGAAAATACAACATTTCTCCTTCCCTTGATTTCGAGCGAGAAACAAGCTTTGACATTCCACATTCCATGCATTCTCAACCTGCAACAGAACCTTCTATTAAGGTGAATGAGAATTACAACCCTTTCTCTACATCAAGCAGAACAGGCTCTGGCGGAGGTAGTAAAGCCAAAGACAACTTCTCCAAAGCAATAATGGATCAAGGTTTTGGTTCTAAAGAAGCAAACTCTGAGGATTGGGCGAATTTCTACAAAATAGAAGATGAATCGCCGGTAGAAGAAGAAAAAACAGCCATTCCCTTTGAAGAATTCAAGGACTCTGAAACGACATTTATCGTCAAAGGCAGCTACATTATTTCTTCAAGTAAATCTGGATTGATACTTATTCATGCAAGAAGAGCTATTGAACAGATTGTTTATTCAGTTATGATTAATCGATTCATTTCTAACCCAATAGAATCACAATCATTACTTTTCCCCATTGAGAAAGAAGTTTCTAAAAGCGAAGAATCTTGCTGGTTAGAAAATCAATCCTTGCTTCAACAACTCGGTTTTAATGGAGAAATCAAGGATGGAATTCTGCAAGTTGCAGCTGTCCCTTCCGTTTTGCAAGAAGAAGCCATTTCAAAAGCAATTGACGAACTTTTTGCTACCTTGGCGTATCAGGATATTGAAAAAGGAGAAATTGCACATGCATTCATTGCTTCCATCGCTCGATCTGCTGCTATGAAAAACTTAAATCTTTCTACTAATGAATCGATTCAAGGATTGATAGACCAGTTATTCCAATGCGAGAACCACACTTATTCTCCGAGAAATAAAAAAATAATAGAGACAATTTCATTGGATGAAATTGCACAAAAATTTAATTAGAAGATGTTTCAAAATTTACCTCCCGTAACTAAGAATTTGCTGCTACTCAATGTACTAATCTACATAGTATCAATGGTGCTCACAAGTAAAGGAATTAATATGATTGATATCCTTGGGACGCATTATTTCGGGACGGTGTTCTTCGAGCCTTATCAGATCATCACGCACATGTTTATGCACAGTATGACCGATTTTATGCATATTCTTTTTAACATGCTGCTTTTATTCATGTTCGGAGCACATTTGGAGAAAATTTGGGGTGCAAAACGCTATTTTATTTTCTACATTGCTTGTGGCTTAGGTTCTTTTGCGCTTTACAATGGAATCGGAGTTTGGCAAATTCTGGAATTAAAAAACCAAATTATCGCTCAAGGCTACGACATTACTTCATTAAATCATCAGATTGTAGCCAACAACTTTGAAGCGGTTAATCTTTATGCAAGAACACACCCAGAGCTAAACACAGAAACGGTACAGACGTATATCAACTTCAATAATAGTAATCTCGCTGGGGCATCTGGAGCCATTTTCGGTTTACTCGCAGGTTTTGCCATTCTCTTTCCAAACACAAAATTGATGCTCTTGTTTCCACCAATTCCAATTAAGGCTAAATATTTAATTGGAGGTTACATTGCTTTCGAAGTTTATAGCAGCATCTACAAACCGGGGGACACAATTGCTCACTTAGCACACGTCGGCGGTGCCGTTGTTGGAATAATTCTTGTACTCATCTGGAAAAAGAAAGACCGTAAAAACTTCTATTAATCATGCAGACACAAGCAACTTTTATAGACAGCATCAGGCATCAATTAAAGCATGGTGGAATGACGGTGAAATTGATTTTTATCAATCTCGTTATCTTCATTGGTATTCGTGCTTTAAGTATCTTCTCTTCGCTACTAGGCTCTTCAGAAGGCGCATTTGTGGATTCATACGTAAATCCATTTCTTGGTTTGCAAACCGATTTTATGTCGTTTATCACGCATCCGTGGGCATTATTCACCTATATGTTCACCCATTATGGGTTAATGCACTTACTTTGGAACATGATTTTCCTTTATTTTGCAGGGAGAATGTTCGAGCAATTGTTCAATGCGAAACGACTTTTGGCAACCTACATCCTCGGTGGAATTTTGGGAGGATTACTCGAAGTCATTGCTTATGCAGCATTCGAGAAGTTACAATTTACGAGTATTAGCGTTGTCGGTGCATCCGGTTCTATCATGGCGATTTTCGTCGCTGTTGCGTTTTACCGACCCAATACAAAGGTTAATTTATTCGGTTTTTTCTCTGTAAGAATCATTTTCTTGGCCATTGCATTCATTTTAATGGACTTTTTTAAATTAGATTCTGGCGATAACACTGCACATTTTGCACACCTAGGAGGAGCAATTTTAGGAGTATGGTCCATACAGAATGTACATGCTTCAAGTAACATTGTTACACTTTCTCAAGGATTCATGAATTCTATTCTAAAAATCTTTGCTAAGAAAGATGCAACACGTATGAAAGTAAAGAAAGGTGGCAAATCTGTTCGCCATAAGTCCGATGAAGATTACAATACAGAAAAGAAAAGTAAACAAGAAGTCATTGATAAAATACTGGACAAAATCTCAAAATCTGGTTATGAATCATTGACTAAGAAAGAGAAAGACTTTTTGTTTAATCAAAGTAAGAAGTAGCACCTCGGCTAACGCTCGGCAACCAACTGTTGTTAGAGTGATGAGTTGCAGTAGGTTCGTGGGAGAAGTTGATTCCTGTTAGATTATGAATTATGAATTATTGAAGTGGATATTCTAATAACAATTGGAAGATTAGCCCTATTCAAATTTTTACAACTATCCTCTTCAATTTTCAAATCTTCAAATTAAATCACTATCTTTAATTAAAAAACCAACGGGGGTATGCTTATAGAAATCAATCCAGACAACATTGATCAGAGAATCATTCAGCAAGCTGTAAATATTCTAAAGAAAGGAGGGTTGATTATCTTCCCAACAGATACTGTTTACGCCATCGGTTGTGATTTGAACAACAAAAAAGCTTTGAACACATTGGCAACCTACAAGGGCGTGAAGTTAAAGAAGGCAAACTTTTCAATTATCTGCCATGATTTAAGTCAAATATCGGAATACGTAAAACACATTGACCGACCAACCTACAAGTTACTGAACAAGTCATTACCAGGACCTTTTACTTTCATTCTTACCGCAACCAATGAGGTGCCTCGTAGATTTGATACCAACCGTAAGGAAGTCGGAATTAGAATTCCAGACAACGATATTGCGCTTGAAATCGTGAGAGAATTAGGAAATCCAATGGCAACGACCTCCTTGCATGATGATGAAGACGAAATAAAAAATTATTTTATCGATCCTTATGTAATTTATGAGCGCTTCGACAACCAAGTTGATTTAATCATTGATGGAGGACAAGGAAGATTAGATGCTTCGACAGTTGTTGATTGCACCGATGGCGTTGAGATTGTGAGACAGGGAATTGGGGTTGTTAATTAATAATGGACAATTAATAATTAACAATAATGCAAGCTCCACTTTTTACTCTGCGAACCTCTGTGCCTACTCTGTGGCTCTCTGCGCAACAACACTCATTAACTCTTCCAAAACTAAACAATGAAACAAATCCTCGTCATAGACTCTGGCAGTAACAAAACCAAATACATCGAAAGCATCGTAGATGAATTCATTGACGTGAAATCTGCAAAATTGATGGACTTCAAAGAAAGTGACCTTGAAAATGTCTGCGGAGTTATCATTTCGGGAGCACCTTTACTTGTCACAGAAGTCGATCCTTCTCCATACATTTCAAAGTTAGATTGGATAAAAATGACTGAACTTCCCGTTCTTGGGATTTGCTTTGGACACCAAATCATAGGATTACTGCACGGCGCCTTTGCCAGTCGCATGAAGGAAGACAGAGATTGGCAAACAATTGAAGCATACGAAGATTGCCCGCTTTTTGACCGACTTCCAAACGCAATTGAAATGATGGAAGACCATTGCGAAACGATTTCCATTCCTGCGGGGTTTGAACTGGTCGCATCTTCTGACGCCTGTGTCAACGAGGTAATGCAACACAAAGAGAAAACTATATTTGGCGTACAATTTCACCCAGAAGTTTCTGGAAATCACGGGAGAATACTGATTGAGAATTTTATAAAGCTAAGCCAGTGACACTTAATATCAAAACTTTCCTTAAGCGGCATCATTCACCTTCTTAATATTATCCAATTCCTTTTTCTGCTTCCTCTTCTCATCCTCCAAATCATAGTCGTCTTGGAGGCCCAACCAAAATTTCGCAGAAACACCAAAGTATTTTGAAAACCTCAATGCTGTATCAGCGGTGATTCTTCTTCTTCCTTTAATAATTTCACTGATTCTAGTCTGAGGAATGAAAGTATCTTTCGATAGTCGATATGCAGTTATCTCAAAAGGCTTCAAAAATTCTTCTAAGAGAATTTCTCCTGGGTGTATATTTTTCAAACTATTCATGACATTGTTTTTAATGATAATCAATTATTTCTGTTTCAAATGCGTTTCCATTATTCCAAGTAAAAATAATTCACCACTGCTTATTAATTTTAATACTATAGAAGTCTTTTAACTTCCCTTTTAATTTTTCAAGTCTATCTGAAGGGGGGATGCGTAAATCTTCTACATCGATTGAGTTATTCAACATTCTCAATTTTCTCCTCGCAACTTCTTGAATATCATTTGGCAACTTTTTAGAACGCTCCCCATTCCATACTTTCTCTGTTTCTTTACTACCAAATGACTTAACATAGTTACCTTACTCGTTACTAACGTCAAAGATTAGTAAAATAATCAAATTGACCAACTTTATTTAGTGCAGCGTAGTTCTGCTTCCTCTTCAAAAATGACTTGACAACATTCAAATGTTCATTATTAATTTTTCATTCTTGATTCTTCATTAAAATTTTACTGATATTTGAACTATGATTTTAAATAGGATATGGATTGGGATGTTTCTCATTGCTTTTGTTGTCGCAGTAAGCAAACTAATATTCTTGCAAGATTTAGACATCTTCAAAGACCTTGTGGATGCTTTAATGGGTTCTGCCACGACGGGATTTGAAATTTCTCTTTCTCTTACTGGAATCATCTGTCTTTGGATGGGAATCATGAAAATCGGAGAAAATGGAGGTTCCGTCAAGATCCTCACGAGATTGGTCTCTCCCCTATTCTCACGACTGTTTCCCGAGGTTCCGAAAGAACACCCGGCTGTTGGTTCTATGATGATGAATTTCAGCGCAAACATGCTAGGACTTGATAATTCTGCTACTCCTCTTGGACTAAAAGCCATGAAAGAATTGCAAGAATTGAATCCAGAGAAAGAAACAGCCTCCAATGCACAGATTATGTTTTTGGTGCTCAATACTTCTGGTCTAACCATCATTCCCGTTACTATTTTTGCTTACAGAGCGGGGTCAGAATCACCAACTGCTGTTTTCTTACCCATTCTTATTGCTACATTTATCGCCTCTTTAGGAGGATTGATTTATGTTTCTATTCGGCAAAAAATCAACCTATTCAACAAGGTTATTCTTGCTTACGTTGGAACGGCAACCTTACTGATTGGCTCACTCCTCTATTATGTCGTTAATCATCCTGAAAATGGAGATGTGATTTCTAAAGTCGGAGGAAATGTCACTATATTTCTCATTGTAATCTCGTTTATTGGACTTGCGGCAAGAAGAAAAGTGAACGTCTATGAATCGTTTATCGACGGGGCAAAGGATGGTTTCAGCGTTGCCATTAGCATCATTCCCTATCTCATTGCCATGCTTGCTGCAATTGCTGTTTTTCGAGCATCTGGCGCATTGGACATCCTCCTAGACGGAATTAAAATGCTCGCGATATATGCAGGTTTAACCGTTACAGAATGGATAGACGCCTTGCCCGTTGCATTCATGAAACCTTTGAGCGGAAGCGGTGCGAGAGGTGCCTACTTAGAAGTAATGAGTCATTACGGCGTTGATTCTATGCAGGAGAAAATTGCAGCCACCTTCCAAGGGAGCACGGAGACAACATTCTACGTTTTGGCCGTTTATTTCGGTTCTGTAAAAATTAGAAATACCCGATACGCCGTAACAGCAGGACTTATTGCAGATTTTATCGGCATTGTTTCTGCCATATTCATCTCTTATTTATTCTACGCACATGGCTAGTTGGTTTAGAAAGAAAAGAAAGGTAAATATTGAGAAGATACAGAAAGTCCCTCTAAAATCCATTGATTATTCTCCAAAAATCATTCTAGCATGGGCAAAAGCTATTGAAGGTAACGAAGAAATCACTCGATGGCTCAAAGAAAACGGCTACGAAGAATTGGCAATGGCTACCTTCGCTATTTATCTTAAAGATGATGCGAGAAATTGGCTGCAAGAGAATGGTTACTTCCAATTAATGGCCATGATTAATGCTGCGGAAGGAAACGAAAGTGCCCAAAAATGGTTGTTGATGAATGGCTTTGAAATTCTCTATCACATTGCACTCGCCGTCGAAGATGAACAGTCGAGTTGGGCATGGCTAAAACATAAAACAACGCAAGATATCTTCATCCTAGCGCGGACAATACAGATTATCAAGGATAAGATTGAAGAGCATCACAACGATGTGCATACGTTTAGGCAAGACCTTTAGTCGTGGGTAATGGAAGTAGATGCTTGTTAGGATTATGAATTATAATGTTGATAGGTGTTAGGATTATGGATTATGACGTTGATAGGTGTTAGGATTATGGATTATGAGTAATCTGTCTAATAATCAAAAGCTCTAACAATCGAAAGCTCCAATGCTCCAAAAAGATTATCTCCCATACTTTGCAGCATTTAACAATTAACAATTATCTTTGACCACCAATTTGAACAGTATATGATTAAAGGAAAAAAATTGATTGTTATTCTTCCTGCTTACAACGCAGCGAAAACTTTGCAGAAAACCTACGATGAAATCCCATTTGACATTGTGGATGATGTCGTTTTGGTAGATGATAAAAGTAGTGACAACACCGCGGAGTTAGGGCGAGAAATCGGCATTAAACACATCATTGTTCACGAAGAAAACAAAGGTTATGGCGGCAACCAAAAATCTTGCTATAACAAGGCATTGGAATTGGGTGCTGATATTGTTGTGATGTTACACCCCGATTATCAATACACCCCAAAATTGATAGAATCAATGGCCTACCTCATTGCCAACGATGTTTATCCTGTTGTGATTGGTTCAAGAATTCTTGGAAAAGGAGCTAAAAAAGGTGGAATGCCTTTGTACAAATACATCGCCAATCGATTCTTAACATTAAGTCAGAACATATTGATGAATCAAAAGTTATCGGAATACCACACCGGTTACAGAATGTTCTCCAAAGAGGTTCTCGAAGGCATCAATTACAACATCAATTCGGATGATTTTATTTTTGATAATCAAATGTTGGCGCAAATATTCTACGCAGGTTACGAAATTGCAGAAATTACCTGCCCAACCAAATACTTTGACGATGCCTCTTCTATTAATCTTGCGAGAAGTTCAACCTATGGACTAGGTGTTCTAAAAGTTTCTTGGATGTACTTTTTCAATAAAATTGGCATTGCAAAGTCTAAAATTTTTCACACTAAAGCATAAATCGATTGAATTTCAAAACAATAGCATCCATTCTGGTGAAGTTAATTCTTTCATTGCTGGTTTTTGTGCTGTTATTTGCTTCCATATTCTACATAAATACAACGATTTACAATTTCCCAGAACCAAAAGCATTCTCTGGAGACACTATTTTTAACCCGTATGAGAATTTGCCAGACTCTTCTTATAGAGCAAATTTTCACGCACATACTGTTGCTTGGAAGTCTGTTACAAACGGTCATAACACAGAGAAAGATGTCTTTGACGGCTATACAGAACGAGGTTATGACATTGCGGGAATTTCGAACTACCATAAAATAAGCACCTACGGAAAACAATTTACGGATTTGTACATTCCTGTTTATGAGCACGGTTACAACATTTTTAAATCGCACTATTTAGCCATTAATTCTCCGAAAGTTTCTTACTTCGATTACCCGCTCTACCAATTGACTTCTCACAAGCAAAAAATCATTGAGAATATCAAAGCAAACGGAGCAATGGTCTCAATGGCACATCCGAAGTTCGCTGGTGGCAGGTCTTTCAGCGATATGCAACATTTGGTTGGCTATGAATTTACAGAAGTCCTCAATCATTATCGAGTCTCTGAAGAACATTGGGACGCTGCGTTATCAGCTGGTCGTTTGACATGGATTATGGGCAATGACGACACCCACGATTTGGTTAAAGAACCTACTTTTAGAATATGGAACATCATTCATTCTGAAGTTCGACATCCGGACTCCGTAATGCAAGCGATGAAGCACGGAAAGAATTATGCAATTTGGAGTCATAATGGAGAATGTGATAACCTCTTGGAAAGTTGCGAAGTAAAAGATGCAACATTGAGCATTTGCCTTTCAACCAAAGCTGATTCTATCGTATTGAAAGGACAGGATGGAAAAGTGGTCGCAAAAATTCTCAATGACGACAACATTAACTATATTTTTTCGGAGAATGACACTTATGTTAGAGCAGTTGCTTACAATAAGAACAGTCATTTATATTTGAATCCTATTTTGAGAATTGACGGAGAAAATGCTCCGTTAAATGTCAATGTAAAAGCAGAAGCAAACTTTATGAAAACCTGGGGGTTTAGAATTGTGGCTTTTCTGGTTTCGTTGAGTTTGTTATTTTTGATGAGGAGGATTTGGAGGAGGAAGAAGTGAGGAGTGAGGAGTGAGGAGTGATGAGTTATGAGTTAGGAATGAAAGATGAAAAGTAAAGAATTAAAATTCAATGTAATATTCTCCCCCTTAACCCCCCTCCAAAGGGGGAAATTAAAAAAATGATCAATAAATATTTTAATATCATAGCGAATAGTTCTAAGTACAGTGTATTTCTGTTGCTTGGCCTATCCTTGTTCTTTTTTGTTGGTTTAGGAAATACGCATCTATTTGATTGGGACGAGATCAATTTTGCGGAATCTGCACGAGAAATGATTGCGAGCAATGATTATTTGCGTGTTCAGATCAATTTCAGTCCGTTTTGGGAGAAACCTCCTTTCTTTTTCTGGTTGCAAGTCGGCGCTATGAAACTTTTTGGCATCAATGAGTTTGCCGCACGTTTTCCAAACGCATTGTTCGGGTTAATTTACCTGCTTAGCTTCTATTTCATCGGAAAAAAACATTTCTCAGCAAAATTTGGCTTGATTTGGGCAATTGTTTTCTTCGGTTCATTCCTGCCTCACCTCTACTTCAAATCAGGAATCATTGATCCCGTTTTTAACTATTTTATTTTTATGTCCATCTATTTTATGATGCGCGTTTTAGGCAAGGAAGAAGATAAAATCGGAAAACTCGCCATCTATTCGGGGCTATTTAGCGGATTAAGCGTCATTACAAAAGGTCCTGTTGGCTTTCTTTTACTTGGTTTAACCTTGTTGGTTTACCTTATTCTGAAGAAATTCAAACCTTTCCCGAAAATCAAATACATTCTGCTTTTCTTGGCTGGAATGATTGCCGTAATTGGTGCATGGTTAAGTATGGAAGTCGCACAGAATGGTATCGCAATTGTTCAACAATTCATCGAATACCAAATTGAACTCTTTAATCAACCCGTCGCAGGACATGCGCAACCTTTTTACTATCATTTTGTGGTGGTATTTATTGGTTGCTTCCCCATTTCTATTTTTGCTCTACCTTATTTCAGAAGAAAATCGGAACGTCTGGCACTCGACTTTAGAGTCTGGATGCTGAGTCTTTTTTGGGTGGTCATCATCTTATTCAGCATTTCTACAACGAAGATAATTCATTATTCTTCAATGACTTACATCCCGCTATCTTTCTTAGCAGCGTTTTTTCTCTATCAGGTAATTCAGCAAAAAGAAGCATGGAAAAAGTACCAAACCGTCTTGTTCGTTATTGTCGGTTCTGTATGGGCAGTGATTCTCATTGTTCTACCAGTGATTATGAAGAACAAAGAATTGCTTTTCCCTTACATGAACGATCCTTTCGCGGTTGAATCTATGAAAACACCTATTTATTGGTCGGGTTATGAGTTTTTAATTGGTGTTTTCTTCTTGATTGGAATGATCCTCTCCACTATCTTCCTTAAGCGAGGAATGATCAACAAAGCGCTTGTTACTATTTCAAAAACAGTTGCGTTTTCCTTGCTATTGGTCTTGTTTTTTATTCTCCCAAAAATTGAAGGTTTTACGCAAGGACCTGTTATTTCTTTCTACGAAAGTATTCAAGGAGAAGATTGCTATGTTGAATCCTATGGCTACAAAAGCTACGCGCAATATTATTACTTTCAGCAACCTTACGGTTTGTCAGAAAAGCGCAAAGACCAAACTTGGTTACTCACCGGCAACGTGGACAAGGATGTCTATATGGTTTCGAAATCAACAAATACGGAGCTAGATGCGAATGCTAATTTTAAATTGGTGAGGAAAGTTGGTGGTTTTCGGTTTTATAAGAGGAGTTTGGAGTGAGGAGTGTGGAGTGATGAGTGTGGAGTGAGGAGTGAGGAGTGAGGAGTTATTGTTATTTCCTCACAACTTCATAATTTTCAATAAAACGAAAATCGAGACGACAATAATGAACAATGTCACAAATATTAATTGGCGATGAGATTTAAAGCGATTACTTTCAAGTTTTTTACTCAATTTTTTTCGCTCTTTGGCTGACATCTCCCTATAAGTCGGTGCTTTTGAAATGCTTTTGGTTCTATTCCCTTTTTCTTGGTCACGGAAAGTTTTGCGCCTATTACCAATAGCTCTATTCTGTTTAATAGAACTAATCATGCTTCCTATAGATCCAAAACCTCCCATTCTTATTCTTTAATTACTGAATCACTCCTCACTCCTCACTCAGCACTCCTTACATTTCAATAACAGTCGCTCCCTGCCCATAGTCAAGATAATCAGCATCGTAATACTCCACGCCGTCTTCCTTGTTCAAGAATGAGCGAACTTCATAGCGCAACACTCCTTCTCCAACGCCGTGTATGATGACTATTTTTTTCTTCTTTTGAGATTTTGCTCTTTGGTAGAATTGCCGAAAAGCAATCATTTGTCGTGAGAGAATTTCGTGGTTACTCAAGCCTTTGTGAGATTCTGTTAGTTCTTCTATGTGCAAGTCAATTTCTGGGATATCGTTCAATTTTCGTTCGGCAGAATAGGTGTTGCGACCTTTGCTTGCATCTAAATTCTTGTCCTGCAATTCGATATTTATAGCTACTTCATCCTCTACAGGGTAAATTTCGTCTTGCACCAACGCCAGTTGCGATTTTAGGTATTCTTTTTTGAATCCATCTTCGTCAAGAATCACTACACGACCATTTTCTGTAATAGAATCGACCACTCCTCCTCCACTTTCGTGTAAGAATACGATTTTTTGTCCTGGAGAGAATCTCACTGATTTAAAATTAGTTGGCGACTCAATTTAACGATGTAATTTCAGGTAAATACCATTGAATGTCGATGTTCATGAACAGAATTATCGGCACTGCAAAGGACGCAATCCAAAGTAGCAACAAAAGTACACGGAAAATGAAACTTGTATCTTTCTTTAGAGGCGCAACTAGCACGCTGTTCACTTGACTTGCCAATACAGGGTCGATATCATCTGCAGAAACCTGATCCATGTATTTTTGCAAGGCCGGTGTGTATTCAATGACAACTCGTTTTATTTTTGCATAGGCCTCATTGCTCAGTGATTTGTAAGTTGTCGCATAATCGACTCCTTCGTCATTGAGTTCTTTATGGATTTCATACTTTTTCTGCATGGCACGGACTCTGAAGCCCATAAAAAAGCCAAAAATCATTAAAACGTAGCTTCCCATGAACCAACCCACGCCTATCATGGCGAGTGAAGAGAGAAAAGCAAAAATCATTAAGAATAACTCGTGTTTTTTCTTCATGAACAGTTTGAATAATTGTCCTCCGTCTAGTGGGTCAAGTGGCAATAAATTAATGACGTTCAGTAGTAAGAAAAGAATTCCAACTGTGAGCATCCATTCTGCCCTATTCTCAGCGCCATAAACAACGAGAATTGTACCAATCAGAATTCCTGGCAAGGGACCTGCTGCAGTGACAATAAAACTCTGTCTTTGCGAATAATTGCTCTTTGTTCCTTGTACAAAGGCGCCCATTAGCGGAACAAATAGCATTCTGACGTTTTTATATTTGAATGCTTTCATGGCAAGAAAGTGCCCAAGTTCATGAATGAGCAATACAATGACTAAATAGACAATGAAATTGATTTCATCTCCAAAAAACAACAAAAATATCAGCACAAAAAGTACCAAAGAGAAAAAGGTCAGAGACAGACCACCTTTTGGCGCTTGTTCTGCTAATTCAGGTTTTTCAGGATGAAAATCAAAAGAATCCATGCATTAAAGATAAGAAAATTAATTAACCCGAAAAATTCATGAATTTTTCTGACGACCAAGTACTACAACAAATTTAGGATTTTTCAAACACCCAAATTTGAGTATTACTAAGTCGGGGGTTTCCGCATTGCCATCGCTCTATCCACCACGCATTCATACAATTCGTTACACTCTTGTTGACTAATGCGGGTTTAAAATGCTTGAGATGTTGCTTTGGAAGTTGATTGAAAAAGTGTTCCGAGATAAACCACGAAGTAGCACCGAAGGTAATCTCGCCGAACACGATGCGATCGTGCACGAGCAAATTTAGTCTATTCTTCGCTCGGTAGCGGGGGTCGTTAATTAAAATTTAATTATGCATGCATGGCATAATGATAGGTTTTAAAAGGGATTGAGGGCTAAAAAAAAATATTGATTTTTTTTCCAAAATGCTGTGAAAATGTTCCGAATGGACGTGAATTTGTTACTCTTTGGTTGGTTACTAGGGGTGATTTTGGGATTAACGAACCTATTCGACGCAAAATATGCGGTGAATAGGTGTTTTTATATTCCGACCCCAAGACCACGCGAAAGGGTTCGCGCGGGAGCTTGGGGTGAAGATGATTAGTTGGAACGCGAAAAGTTCGCGCACCAGCAAATTTAGTCTATTCTTCGCTCGGTAGCGGGGGGCACCGAGAGAAGACCTTATTTCCTTTTTTAAATTTTGCATCGAATAAAACTAATATGGAACGAGATGCAATCTCGCACCAGCTGTTTAGTTTGCTATTCGTGCGGTAGCTTGGGGCCATATTGATTAAATTATTTTAAAGAATAGAGCACTTCACCCTTCATTAATCGCTAACCTTACTAAAGTTAATCCAACTACTGATAAATCGTACTCAGAACCTCCAGTCATTTTGTTGTGTTTGAGATAGCTGACAGATTTGTTCCATCTTTCCGTGGCTGAAGGTTCAATATCGAGCCCTTCTGGTGAAGGATGTCCTTCATATTCATCAACCAATCCGCGATTAATAAGGTCGTTGAAATAATAGATGACCAGTTTTTTACTTATGAATGGCTCCTCTCCTTTATACTCAATTTCCTGACCATAAGAATTTGTACTGATAACCTTGAGCCCTACCCTATTAAGATGAGAAATGATGCTCGAAAAGGAAATTTTTCCTATTGTCAGCTTTCGATTCATAAAAGCTCCAAGTATTATTATCTGACTTTCATTCAGCTCATCAACTTGTTTTACAGCTTGAATCAGAGTGTCTCGTTCCAAAGAAGGAGTGACAACTTTTTTTAAGAGAATATTTTTAAACAATTCCAACTTCAAAATGGACTTTGTTGATTGTACTTTACCCATTACAGATTCCATAATATCAACAAAGTCTTCATTAGTAAAGTCATCGGCATGTAATTTCCTGCCTAATATCAATTCTAATACATCCTTAAATTTTTCTGAAAAATCTATAATCCGTTTCTGCTTTAATCCTGCTTGATAATCTAAAAATGAATTAACTGCTGCTCCTGCTGGAATAAAACTCAATGCCAATTTCCGAAATTCTTCTGCTGTATAGAGAATAATATCCTTTGTATTCTTCTTTTTCTCCAATTCTCCCATAAGACAAAGATAACTCTAAATTCACATTACAAGAGTATCTAAACAATTTTAAAGCCCCCGCTTGTGCGCGATTTCATCGCGTTCCCCATGCTACCGCGCGAACCCTTTCGCGTGGTCTTGGCTTCCAAACCCATCCCTACAACGCCAAAATCTTAAATTCCGTTCGTCTATTCAACTGGCGACCTTCTTTCGTGTCATTTGTTGCGATTGGTTGCTCTTCTCCGTAACCTGCAGACACTAAGCGACCACTAGCCACACCTGTTTTTGTCACAAAGTCAACAACAGCTTTTGCTCTTCGCTCTGATAAGGATTGATTATAACTAGAACTACCTTGAGAATCGGTATGTCCACCTAACTCTATTTTAAGCGTTGGAACGTCGTTCATTAACTTAATCAGTCTGTTTAATTCTGCCGTAGATTCTGGACGCAAGGTTGCTTTATCAAGGTCAAAAAAGATGTTTTTCAAGACAATCTTGTTTCCAACCGCCAAATTCTTCAACTCGATGTTTTTCTCTACCGTTTGGAAAGCAGCTGTTTTAGGAATGTCAAAATTTTCTGAATGGAACAAATAACTCTCTTTCTTCACCGCAATACCGTAATTCTTACCCGCTGGCAAAGAAACCAAGTACTTTCCTGTCTTACTGTTCGATTTAAAAGTAGCAATCACCTTGTTCGCTTCATTGTCAACAATCTCAATCTCTGCTTCCAATACTTCTTTGGTTAAATAATCAGAAATAACTCCTTTTAATATCGTTAATTGTGCTTCTTTGACAACCACTACAGGTGCCACCACAACCTCCTTAATTGGAGCTGCAACACTTGCCAATAGGTTATCTTCATTGTTCAAGACCATTGGTTTTTCTTCTCCCAAAAAGGTTACGATGAATAAATCTCTCAATCCTTCTTCAGAAATAGAGGTATAATAACCATGGCGACCACTTGCAGAAATCACAAAAAAGACATCATCACCCGTTGTGTTTACAGGATAGCCAATATTCTCCGGTGTACTCCATGTGTTATCCTCTGCATTATGAACCGACTTAAAGATGTCATATCCACCCATAGAATTATGTCCTTGCGAACTGAAATACAAGGTTTTGCCATCTGGGTGCATGTAAACACCTTCTTCAGAATAAGGCGTATTGATAGTTGTTCCAATATTCTCTGCTGTGCCCCACTTCCCTTTCTCATCCTTGCGAGAAATATAAATATCGTGATCTCCATAACCTCCAGGCTTGTCAGAAACGAAATAAATCAAGTTTCCATCGGGAGAATAACAGGCAGAAGGTTCGTGAGAATCTTTCCCGTTGATGTTTTTTCCTAAAGATTCTGGTTTTCCCCACGTATCACCTTCGAGCAGACATTCGTACAAATCGCCCATGCCTTTTTTACCCATGTAGATAAGAAAACGCTGTCCATCTGCAGAAAGTCCAGAATTGGCATCATGATCATTGGTATTTACAGGTTCTCCCATATTCTTTGCTTCAGACCAAGTGCCATCGGCTTGTTTTTCAGAAATATAAATGTCCTCAAAATTCTCATTCAACATAGGATCTATCTTTCCTCCTGTAGAATTTGGACGACGCGCTGTAAAAATCAAGACGGACTCATCGGCAGAAATAACTGCTGCGTATTCGTTGTATTTCGTGTTTACTCTGTCTCCTAGATTGTCAACAAACACACGAATTGGCTTTTTGATAATCTTTTTTCCGTTGTAGCACTGCGAAATTCTCAATTTTAACTCTTGCAAGACAAAAGGGTCTTGGTTGGCCATCGCTGTGCCTTGGTATCGACTGTAAGCAGTGATTGCTTTGTCGAATTGCTCGTTCAAGTGGTATGATTTACCCAATAAATAATAACCGTAAGAATCAATGGAAGGATTTAATTTAACTGCTTTTTGCAAGAATGGCAACGCTTTGTAAGTATAAATCGATGCTAAATAGCACTCTCCTATTCTCATGTTCAACGCCGCATTATTTGGGTTAAACTCATTCGCTTTTATATAAAAAGGAATGGCATCCTTGAAGAACATGGGTCCTTTCTGATAAATATCATCTCCTTCTTCGATGTTTTTCTTGGCAGCTTTAAAGCCGTCTTTATTGTCTTTAAAATTTGATTTCTCAAACTCAACATTCTGTGCAAACATTCCTGTCGAAAGGAACAAAATTGCGATTGCTATGTATTTTCTTAACATTTTACTTTCTTTAGTGGGTTGATTATTGACAAATTCCGATGTTTGCTTTTGCTGCTTCCGAACCGAGTTGGGCGGCCTTGTTCCAATCTTCACAAGCTCCTTTGTCATCGCGAAGTAATTCTTTAGCATTGCCTCTATTCAGATAAGCATACGCATAGTCTGGGTCAATGGCAATTGCTTTGCTACAATCTTCAATCGTTCCTTTGTAATCTTTTAATTTGAATTTAGCGGCTGCTCTATTGTTCCAAGCATAGGCATATTTAGAATTAATTTCGATGGCTTTGCTGAAATCGGCAATGGCTCCTTTGTAATCTTCTACATCAAATTTTGCAGAACCTCTGTTGTTGTAAGCGATGAAATATTTGCTATCCAAGCTGATTGCTTTAGAATAATCCATAATTGAACCCTTGGCATCACCATTTTTTCGTTTGGCGCTTCCTAAGTTGTTGTGTGCAAACGCCATTTTATTGTCAATCATGATTGCTTTCTTGTAATCGGAAATGGCTCCCTTATAGTCTTCCATTTGTCGTTTTGCAGATGCTCTGTCGTTATAAGCGTAGGCAAAATCCTTCTTTGCATTGATTGCTTTTGTATAATCAACGATTGCTGCTTCGTAATCTTTGTCGGAGAATGCGAAAAAAGCACGGTTGTAATACGCTTTTGCATGATTGGCATTCAATTCTACCGTTTTGGTGTAATCGGCAATGGCTCCTTCCCTGTCATTCAAGGCTTGCTTCGATTCTCCTCGTTTAAAGTAAGTCTCGGCATCTTCTCTCAGCGAAATAGCTTTGTCAAAATCACTGATTGCTTCTGTGTGTTTATCCAAAGAATAATACGTTAAACCTCTGTTGTAATAAGCCTTTTCAAATTCTTCATTCATTTTTATGGCTTCAGAGAATTGAGAAATAGCTTCTTCGTATTTTTTTGCTCCAAAAGCTTCTACGCCTGCATTGTAAAATTTATCGGCTGCGGTGTCTGTGCTGTCCAAAATAACAGCTTTGACAATGGTGTCTTCCTGTGCTGTCAGTCCATTCACGAAGAATGTCAAAGTCAAACACAGAAAAATTCTTTTCGTTAAATTCATTTTTCGTTGATTTGTTTTCAATTTCGGTCTAAAGTACAAAATTCAATCCAAAAACGATGAAGTGAAGTGAAAATATGCTCAAAACGATAAAATTGGAGGTGAAATTTGGAATTTTGGGCTTATTCACTGCAAAATATGCGGAAAATAGGGTTGGTGGAGGTGAAAGTTGAGTTAAGTTAAGACCACGCGAAAGGTTCGCGCGGCAGCTTGGGGCTACTTACTCTGGTCCCAATGCATCATCATTCATTATTCGGATACGTTCATTTTCAATATCTATAGAATCCATTATGCTTTTAACGAGTAACGGGTTCATTGAAATTAAATTCTTAGGGAAATATTTATAAGTAAGAGTAGAAATAATCATTTCGACTCTTCCTGTAGTATCAATACCCAGACTAACTGTTAAAATATCAACCATTTTTTGTACTCTTTCATCTTTTGCGATGTCAATATTGTAGGATTGATTGCAGCATTGTAAATGATATAGATATTCTTTTAGATATAAAATATCTACTGCAAATTCTACACTATCCATATTTGGAGACAAAGAATTATAGTTCATTAATGAATCAAACCTTACTAAAATATCCTCATTTAAACTTTTATCCATATCCGAACTAGTTGGAATATATGCACATGCTGTCAAATAAAATGACTTGACAAATAATGAATCATTGTACTCAACATTATGAACTAAAATAACCGTGTCAACTTTATCACTTATAGGTCCTATTTCTTCAGTAAAATCTATCGTGCTTACATTGTTACATGAAATCAAGAAAAGCGTGAAACATGAATAGAATAAGTATCTCATTTATAACTTGTTTAATTATTGAGGTCCTAGATGCACCACGAACTAGCACCGAAGGTAATCCCAAGCCATCACGCAAACCTTTCACGCAATCTTGTTCCTTCCCCCCTACCTCATCGAGCTATTCTTACCAATCAACACAATCTTTGTTTGGTCCAGCTCATTCAATTCTAGGTATTTATCCTTGAAAACTTCAAATTCTTCCACTTCTATTCTTTGTTTGAAGAATATTTGCGTTTTGACCACTTTTAACTCTCCTTTTTCTTTGGAGAACTTAACATCGTAGGAAAAATATTCGTTCTCCATATGTATGTCTTTGGGCAACTTGTACAATTTTAAATTGCTTGGGTAGGAGAAATACAAAGTCTCTTTCGTTGGTGCTGCATCTATAATTCTGTTCAAATTAATAGTATTCATTCTCTTGTCGCTGGCAAAAACAACACTGTTAGAAATCACATTCATAAAGGGAATATTCATAAAGTAGATGTCTAAGATGTGATCAGAATATTTCTTCGCTTTGAACTTATACTTTCCTTTTAAAGGGTCAGAAATATCATCAATGTTGTAAAATTCATAACTTTCAAACTGAATGTTGCTAAAAATATCATCTCCAATCATCGAAAGAACGATATTCTCCATCTCATTTCTAGGCAGTGATTTTAATTTCTCTCTGACATAACCTGCATTGATTCCGTGATAAACAACATCCACCTCAACATCCAATAAATGATCTTTGTCAATCGCAGCGTGAATTTCAAATTCCATCATGTTTTTATCGACATTGATGTAGTCATTGGGCAATCTGAACAACTCTTCTTCTTCTCCACGCACTTTTAATGCCCATGCATAACTGTCAGAAATGTTCGTCACCGTATATGGGTAATTATTGGTGGTTAAATCAAAATAATGTTGCTTTCCATCCATTTCTACTCCCGCAATTACGTGGTTAAAATAGAGACTTGGGGCAATTTGCATGTCAAAATAACTGTTTGTTTTCACCAAAACATAATAGGCATCAATATCCAATTCATTCAGCATGTTAATCATCACCGTTGCGACATCTTTGCAATCACCAATCTTGCTCGAACAGGTTAAATCAGCATTTTTAGGGATGTAGTTAGAATTCAACAAAGACGTAAAAGAATAATTGATTTCTTTGGTCACATAGTTGTAAACGGCAATGGTTTTCTCCATCTCCGTCATTCCATCCTTGATTAAAGTGTCTAAAACCTCACGAATTTCGTATTTAGAATCTAATTTACGGTAAGTCTTCGCATGGTACCAGTTGACAACCTTGCTCCAATCTTCTATCGTACTAATTTGAATGTTTGCATAGATGTCATTGTCATCAATAATCGCTTCTTCAAAGGTACTTTTAGGCAAGTTTCTGTATTCCCATTTGTAGAAATCCATTCCGTCTTTTGTTGACTTCGAATGCTTGTCTTTTAGCTTATGCGTCAGAATGTTGATCTTTTTCCCTTCTGGAAAAGCAGCTTCCATTTTGTAATCTATAATTGGTGCATGAAAAGATGCATAGTTGAAGAAAATTAGGTTATTCCCTAAATCATTGGAAGGTGTCCATTTAGAACTTGCCTCTAGTTGAATGACATCTCCTGGTTCCAAGGTTTTGAACACAACAAATCCTCGTCTAACATCTGGAATTTGCTCAGAACCATTCTCTTTGATGACTTTTACAACATCAATGCTCCCCATTCGTGAGAAATCATACTGCACCCAGCTTGATGCTCCAGCTTCCGTAAGAATGAGAATCATTATTTTTGAATACAAATTCGCCTTCCCTTTCTTGTCGTAATGCAAGTCTGTAGAATACCCAAGAATTAAAGACTCTTCTTCTTTCGCCTGTTCCACCCAAGAACGGTCATTCATCCAATTTTCAAAGGATTTCTCCTCAAACTTCTCTTTTAACTTCGTTTTTCCTTTGATTTTGTCAATTTTCTCTTGAACATTTGCTCCGGTAGAGAAGTCAAAATAACTGGTTTCTCCTCCCAAATCGATGGCTACCAAATAATTTTCAAGCGCTTCATCTTCTTTCTTTTGGTCGAAATAAATGTCTCCTTTTAGTCCGTAAACAGATGATTCTCGAGGATTGATTGTTAGAATCTCGTCCAAAGCAGCGAGTGCTTCGTCATAACGTTCTAAGTTGAACAAATACTTTGCTTTGTCCTCTCGAGATTCCACTTTATAAGGTTCAATCTCTATCAATTCGTTGTACAACGCCAATACTTTCTCTTCTTTACCGTCTTTTTTGTATTTCTTAATCAATTTTCGGTAATCCCACGAAACAAAACGCTTTGTGATGTTTTTCTTGGCTTCTTTCAAGTCCTTTTTATCGTCACTTTCGAAATCATTATTCATGTCGTAATCATAGGGCTTGTAATCCTCGTCGAGCAACAATTCTAAAGAATAGTTCTCATCGTATTCTGGATACGTTTCCATGATGTTCTCAACAAAAACCTTCAATGAATCCATTTTTCCTTCTTCTTTCAAATAATTCCCTTTCAACTTGATTAAATCGAGGTTGGTTGGAGCAATTTTCAAGAGTTGCTCTAATTTCGGAACGAATGCTTCTGCATCATTAATCGGGTCAATTTCTTTCAATTTATCACTATAAGTCACGTAAATTGGATTCTCTTTCAAGTCAATTCCATCCAACGCATAGTACCCTTTCTCACGCTTTCCATTAATCATGAAAATTTTAGCTGCGATGTATTTGTAGAACACACTTTCATCGTTGGCTTTGTGTTTTAAATAGAAATACTCTTCCATTTTAGCCAAATTTCCGTGCTCCAATGATGCTTTGTGCAGAAGATACAAGTTGAACAACTTCGAAGGAGCATCTCCTTTCTTGTATTCATCAAATTCTTTTTGCAATTCTATAATGAAGTTATCTTCGGTGAATTCTGGCGAAAAACTCCCTTTTTGATAAGGTTTCACCTCAAAATTGGACGTAATGTTAATCGGTTTTCCAGCTTCATCGGTCAAACGAATGACATTGATGAATTTATTCTTACTTCTCACCTCCATGGACTTCATCACATCAATTCCGCCGCTGTAATTTTGGTATAAATCATAGGATGTTCCGTAAGAACGAGAGGTTAAATCGCCGTCAAAATAATCTCCAACAACTGACTTAATAAACAACCTGTGCGCGCCTTTTTTAAGGTTCAATTTTACGTATTCCGCATCAATGTCATAGTTGATGGCGTTATCTTGTCCGAATACCAACTGGTCGTCCAGCCAAATTTTTATGGGAGAATTTCTTGCCACTCGAATATAGACATCTTGGTCTTTATCTGTTGTGAAGAAAGAATTGGCAAAAGTCACGGCATTCTTATAACTAACACCCAAATGTCTTTTAAAGTTGATGCTGAATTTTGGGTGATGATACTTCGGTTCTACCCATTTCAACGACTGATTCTTCGCGTTTTCATAAACTTTGTCCTTATTATAAGCTTGATTTTCAACTTCAAACTCTTTGACATAACCATAACCATTGATATTCTGAAAAGGACCTAAATAACTCCAAATAAAAGGACTGTTGACCTTTGCATACTTCTCTTTCGATTTCTCAAACTTCCTTTCTTCAAAATATTCGAATGCCTCATCGTACATGTCGTATATTTTGAATCGAAAAGAGCGATCTTCCAGCTCAGTTCTATCAATACTTGCACTGTTTTGCAAGCAATAGTACAGTTTGTCAGAATAATGATTTCTCAACAAGGTATTCACTGCTCTTTTGTGAATCAACTTGTCCTGCGCAACTTCCGTGATGAAAATCATACCCGTAAGGGCGTCGTAGTTGGCAGAATCTTTCTCCAGAACTTTTTCAAATTCAATTTTTGCATCAGAGAGTTTGTTCTGAGAAATCAATTCCCATCCTGTTTGACTGTAAACTCCAAAAGATGCGAAAAGAATAATGATTAGCAGTTTCATAAAATGTTTTTAGTTTAAATACAAGGTTCTTTGTGAACGCGAATAAAGATAGTATTTTTTCTTTACTGAAGCTAAAAAATACAAGCAATTCCTCCCCCTATCCCCCTCCAAAGGGGGAAGTTACTCACAAAGCTACTTTTCTTTAAAACACGGATGGCTGATTACGAATAATATAAAATCGAGAGTGAGCGTTTCCCCCGCTTCGCAACAATAAGCTAAATCTCAAGAAGAAAGTAGAATTCCGAAGGGAAGTCAGGCTAAAGGCTAACAGCCAAATGCCAAGAGCCCTTCTACTTCGCCGTACTCATTGACCAGTAATACCCAAACGGAGAATCCTCTACATAGTAAACGCCGATGCCTATTTTGGTACTGATAGGATTGAACATAATGTCATAATGACCTTTGCTATTGAACCATTGCATGTATGTTTGCCTAGGCGATTCATTCCCCGCAGCGATATTTTCTCCATTGACGAATGATGCACTGTAGAATTTAGCGATTCTATCAAAAGTTCCACCGACTTTGACCAGTTTACCATTCTTTCTGTCGTATGTAGAATGGTTGAAGTAATTTTGCGTTCCTAAATCGTATGCATGGTATCGACTTGCTTTTGCCAAACCTTCTGCCCATTCTAACGGTACCATTCCCAACTTTTTTCTCTCAGCATTGATGTAGCCCAAAAGTTCTTGCTCTCCAGACTCACTTTCTGACTGAATAACCTCATTGCCACTAGGCATTCCAAAAAACATTTTGGTTGAATTACTCGCCGTAAACACCTCTGAAATTTCATTCTTGCTAACTTCTGTGCTAGTGAATTCACTGTTAGAAAGTTCCGTTGCGGCCAATTCTTCCGAGAAAAATTCATTGTTCATCTTAGAAAGTTGTGTTCCTAAACGTTCGCTGAAAGCAAATTCATTGTTCTCCCTCAGCGTTGAAATCAGTGCAACTGCATCCTCATTGAGTTCTGCTTTTGTATATAACCAATTGACTTCATTTTGGAGGTCTTCATCGTTCTTCTCTTCGAATTGAACGGCATATCCAATGGCTTTTTTAAGATGCAAGTACTCGCCCCTGCTATTTCGTGCGTTTTCTGCCTTGTATTTATACACAATGGATGCAAAATAGTACGATGCCGATTGTTTGGGCATCAATTCCATGTATCGCTTGGCAACAACGAGGCATTTCTTTTTATCCTTGCTGTATAATTTATCCAACCTGTTGAATAGAATATTTGAAGAAAAGGAACTAAAACTTATTAGTATAACGATTAAGGTGGAGAGTGTGTTTTTCATATTTCTTGCTTTATTATATAATAAAGGAGAGCTGTTTTGGTTACAGAGAATTCGAAATTAGTTGAAATTAATGCTATTCACCGCAAAATATGCGGAGATTAGCTTAGAAAGAGTAGAAAACTGAAGGTTACAAATGCAGCGAAGCGGATGCACTGAAAGTGGCGTAGCACTAAAGGTAATCTCGCCGAACACGATGCGGTCGTGCACGAGCTGTTTAGTTGGTTATTCTTCTTGCGTTAGCGGGGAGATTTCAAATTACAGTGAAACAGGACCATGAAAAACTTCCATCAACTTACCACTGCGATACTGGTAAACAATATTCTTGCCCAACAGTTTGTAAATTGAATCACCAATTTCTATAGATTTATTACTTGCAGAGGGAACATAAAAAAACGTTTGGTCCACTCTTATAGAAGGATAGCCTTTGGCGTTATAGAGTAATTCATTTACAATCCCATTAAATTCGATATTAAGTGAATCCTTTTCAAAAGTAGGATAAGGATCTTTAAAGTAAAAATGTGCTATTATTGTCTTTAACAAAAACAGACCAACTAAAAGTATTGAAAATTTTAAAATTTTATTCATTATTCTATTATTAATTACCAAATTATTTCAGTGTCAGTATACGTATCCCCAAACATTACCCAAACTCATATCGAATTACGTAAATTTAGTATTACCTAAGAATATCGTTGATAGTGTCCCAGCTGCCGTGCGAATTTTTCGCGTGGTCTTGACTACCAAAACTACTCACCCACAACCTTCATATTCACTCTCCTATTTTTCGCTCTGCCTTCTTCTGTTTTGTTATCAGCTATCGGTTTAGATTCTCCAAAATAGTTGGTCGAGATTCTTGACGCACCCACTCCGTTTGCAACTAAGAATTTTTTCACTGCTTTCACTCTGCTTTCTGACAATCGCATGTTATACGCTTCTGTTCCGTTGCTGTCTGTGTGTCCTTCTAAGGTTATTTTTAATTCTTCTCGAATGAGCAACATGTTGGTTAATGCTTCCAAATCTCCATACGATTTTTTCAAGATAATTGACTTATCATTCTCAAATTCTAAATGATCTTCTGCATTGAATAAGGCTTTTTTAACCTCTGCATTGGAAGGTTTAGAATTATCAATAAAAACAGTGTCAATTCTCTCTATAAGAACAGTATCAACGATTCTTTCGACAACAGTCACTGTGTCAACGGTTCGAGAAATTGGGTCAACGGCTGTGTTTTTTTCCTCAACCACATTTTCTTCTAAAGGCAATTCCTTTTTCGGTTTCTTGCAGAATTTCAATCCCAATGTTATTTCGTGAGAACCTCCACTGTAAGAGGCGATATTCTGCATAGGCACTTCGTAAGCATAGCCAATGTAGAACAGTTTTCGAATGTTGATGCCGATTCTACCAATTAATCCGACATCCATTCTGTAACCCAAACCTCCATAGATGAAATCGTTGTAATTCAGGTCTAAATTGAAGTCCAACTGGCTATTATTCTTAATTCCTTTGTAGAATATAGAAGGAGTCAAAGAAAGACGCTTGTTGAGGATGATTTCGTAGCCTCCGTAAGCTACAAAATGTCTTTTCAAGCCATAACCTTCGAGAGTTGGGTAGGCTGCATTCGTTCGGGATTCTATCAATTGTTGCGAGGCAAAAGAAAGCTCTAACCCTTTGAATTTGTATAAAATTCCTGCTTCGGTGGTGTAAGTACTCGAAGACTGAATGCCTCCTTGAACAATTACATCATTTGCATCGATAGCAATGGCATTGGTAGGGTCTATTCTTGTCTGAAAGTAACCTCCAGAAACGCCTAACCTAATTTTATGTTGCTTTGCAATTGTTATTCCGTAAGAAACAGAACCCGATGCAGACACATTTTGGAGCATTCCCAATCGGTCAATCAAAACGTTGCCTCCCAAACCTAAGGATTTACCAATTCTGGTATTGGCACTTAAATAATTGGTCACAGGAGCGCCTTCTACTCTCGTCCATTGATTCATGTGAGAAAAATAGATTTCTGTGCAACCACTTTCTCCCGCATAAGCAGGATTGAAAGAATATTTATTCTGCCCGTATAAATTCGTTAAACGAGTTTGCTGTGCGTAAGATCCGGTAATAACAATTACAGAAATTATGGTTGCGATATATTTTAAAGTGTTCTTCATGTCTTATTTTTTATAACGCATTAAATTAATGGCTCCTTGGTATTCCCTGTCGGCATCACAACTTATCACATAGTAATAAACGCCATCAGGTAATAATTCACCTTCTTTCGTTCCACCCCAATTATTATTATAATCAACGGTTTCGAAAACGAGTTGTCCCCATCTATTAAAAATCTGGACGGTACAACCTGAAATTTGAGTTACATCACTCACTTTCCATGTATCGTTATTTCCATCATCATTGGGTGTAACAATGTTGCTTATTTCTAACAATGCTTCACAGTCTTCTACCACTAAATTAATGGTCACCAAAGAATCACAACCTCCTGTAGTCGCATACAATTCAGAATATTGACCGGATTGCGTCAAAGTTTGTGTTCCGAAGGTGTAACTATCGCCTAAACATATTGTATCGTTCAGAGATGACTGCAATTGGTTGGTAACAGTTAAGAATAAATTCACCACAGAATCACACCCTGCTGGTGTCACAAAATTCTCCGTATAGTTACCCGTTGCACTTAAAGTTTGAGTACCTAATGTGTAGGATTGACCTTGACACAAGGTGACAGCAAGAGAATTTTCAATGATAGGGTTTACGAAGAAATACATCGTTGCCAATGAATCGCAACCTCCTGGAGTCGTGTACATTTCTGTGAAAGTTCCAGAAGAAGTTAGAGTCTGCGAACCAAAAATGTAAGAGTCGCCTTCACAAATTGTTAGGGAAGTCGAACTTGTGATTAGAGGAATCACCGTTAAGTACAAAGTAACGACAGAATCACAACCTCCTTGTGTCGCAATAAGGTTATCTACATATATTCCGCTGGTTACATAGGCTGTTCCTGCGAAAGAATAAGAAGTTCCTTCGCAAATAGTCTGTGCGATGTTCGTATTGATTGTGTTCTCCACAAATAAATTGGTCGTAACGATAGAATCACACAAATTTGCTGCTGCGTAAGTATCTTGATAAACGCCCGGCGTAGAATAAACACTTGTTCCGACGGTTAAAGACGTTCCTTGGCAAATTGTCACCGTTTGTTCGAAGTAAACGGCATCATTTACGGTCAGCGTTGTGTAAATAGTACTATCGCAACCATTCGCAGCAACAAAAACGTCTGTGTAGAGTCCTGCTGTTGTTTGGTTAGCACCTTCCAAGAAAATGGACTGTCCTTGGCAAATCGCAGTATTTACAAATTCTATAATAGGACTAATAATACAAGGATTCCCACAAGCAGAAGCATCCACTGTAAACGAATAAGGACAAGCGCCATCGTCTATGGTAATTGTATAGACTTCTGCAGAAGGAACTGCATAAACGACATTCACTCCAGCTGCAAAAGTACCTGTTTGGACTAAATTCATTAAAGCATCCTGTATAGTATATGCAAAATCAGTGCCATAGAAGGTACTGAGACCTCCAGAACTTGTGAAGGTAATTTCACACAAAGCATTATCATAACTGGAAACAGGGACTATCGGTTGTAAATAAACGATATTCACTATGTTGTCAACCGTAGAACTGTTGCATGTAAAATCTCCCCAAGTTGCAGGTTCATCTGCCATTGATGAAACATAATAAACCGTATTGAATAATGGATTACCAAAAGAACCAGAGCCATCTGTATTATTGATAAAGAAACCGACTCCATTTCTGATAGTATCAATGTAAGTAAATCCAGAACCTGTCACGGGGTTAGGAAGTGGTGAAGTAGAATGCATTACGAAACCTTCTTCTAAACAAGAAGGGATGTCAAGTGTTGGATTTCCAATACCATCTAATGCGTTGCCCACATCAATGGAATCATTGAAGCAAACAAAAGCCGTATCAGCTGGAAGCGGAGTGATTATAGTATTGTTTGCTAGTTGCACATAAGTATCACCTGCATAACTTTCAACTTCTCTGATGTATTCTATAATGTATTGTCCTTCATCTCCTGGAGAACCGCCGTCCAATTGCACAGCATACATTGTTCCGGGAGTCAAACAGCAAATAGATTCTTGTGTTCCACTAAAACCTGCAGAACCTTGAAGTACTGGAGTAATTATTGGCGTTAATTGCGTACCATCCTGCGTAAACGTTGCAGGATTCAATCCACCGTAGCAATCGGTTCCGTTTAGTAACTCATAAACAGCATATCTTAAGGTGTCCATTCCTATATATGCTCTTAAATTCATCTCAATCGCTCCTGAAGGCGGAACTGTGAAGAAATGCCAAACGGTTTGGTCAGCGCGATTAATAGGATTGTTGTCAACTGGAGGTTCTCCAGCAAGGTATTCCGTACAACCCAACTCATTGCTTCCTGCTACTGCTTGAAAAGGGGGAGTAACTCCTGCTGGAGTCACAACTATCTCGAAGAGAGGATCTAACATCGTTAGGCATAAAATATCATTCCCTGGAGGATTGTTAACAGGGTCAGCAACACTCGGGTCGTATAACCAAGAATCGATATTCTGAGTACTTAAACCGGTTAAGTTATTGGCAGGATCAATCATTCCGTAATAAGTATATCCTGGTTCTAAACAAGGTTGTAAAATCAATGCACTTTCTGAAGAACCTCCAAGAAATCCATTTAAACCACCTTCTGCGGCTGCAAGATTCTCTAAATCTGCGCATGTATAATCTGTAGGGGTTCCAGGTCCGAAACGTCTATCAAAGCCGAATAAAGCATTGTCTTCAGAATAAATAGCACTTTGGTAATCCGTTTCAAAAACGATACGTCCATTGTTAGGAGCGACGAAATTCAACCATACTGACTCATTCATCGTTCCATTTCCAGTAGCAACATGGTCGTAATCATAGGCATGGTATTCATCTGGATTTGGTGAAGTATGTGGAGCGCCTGTTTCTCCGAAATTGTTTCCACCATCATACGCACAACCAAAACCGAGGTTGACTGTTGGACCAGAACCAAGTGCAGAACTAATTGCAGCTGTACCAAATGGAACTCCCGGCGAAAGACAAGGAATATCTTCTAAATCTGGAGGAGAACCACCTTGATCATTCACTGCCACCTCGCAATAGCCAGATTGACCAGCATTGTCCAATGCTACTTGAACATAATACGTTTCACCAGGAATTAACTTCTGATAACTGAAAGGATTAATAGGATCACATGCGGCAAGAATAATTTCTGCTTCTGGGTCAATACCTAATAAATCAATACCATCCGAAAATTCAATGTGTGAGAGGTAATCGAATTTATTTTTGATGACTGCACCAGTAATTGGTTGAATACCCTCGATACATCCTACTCCATCAGCAGCGTGATAAATTTCAATGTACGTTCCTATTTCTGTACCTGGTAAATCTGTTGTGATTTCTACCGCTCCACTTGGCGGTGCAATAAAATAGAACCAAGCTGATCCATTTGCAGTTACATCTCCAGTGTTCGGCTCGTTGGGTTCCAATGTTGCTCCACCGCAAAGCGCAAAAAGTTGATTTGCATTCAACGGAACGTTAATCGCGTTACAAATCATGTCTGGAATTTCTGTTACAGAAAGTCCAATTGTTTCTACCTCAAAAGTAACTCTGTATGTTTGATTACAACCTGCATCTGTGCTTGTTGCCGTGAATGTTTGCCAAATAACTCCCGGAGCAGCAGGAACTGCCATTGTCACCGATTGGTTCGCCGTTTCCCCGTCAGTTATTCCAAGTAAGCTGTAGTTAAAAACATCATCATTCTCATAAGCTCTCCAGTCGATAGTTATCTGAGTTGGAACATCAGCCATACAAACATAATCGTGTGTAAAATACAAACCACTGTTCGGTGAAAACCCAGCGCCAGGTGCATTGACAACGTAAGGGCCATTGTTACCGTTCTGATAATAGTAATTAAAGTCTCCAAGCAAGCCAAAAAGCACTGGATTGTTATTCGTATTTCCTAACGTATTATCTGTAGCGAGAAATTCCCACACAAAGTCTGAGTCTCCAGTGAAAAAGCCATCACAATCAACGCTATTAACGACTTCAACGGATAAAACGCGAACATTTACGGTTACTTGCGCGAAAGAATTGTTCGCAAATTGTAGCATAAGGCAAACAGCCCCAACTAAAAGAGTTAGATTTTTTTTCATAATATTGTAATAGTTGCTATTGGTAAGTCAATAGCAAACGTTTAATCTTATTTCAACAGCAAAGTCACAGGATTCTCCATATACTCTTTAAAAGTATTCAAGAATGCTGCACCAGAAGCTCCATCCACAACTCGGTGGTCGCAAGATAGCGTCACTTTCATAACATTACCTGGAACTACATGTCCGTTTTTTACAACAGGTACTTGCTTGATTCCGCCGACAGCCATTATACAACTATCTGGAGGATTTACAATTGCTGTAAATTCTTCAATACCAAACATTCCAAGGTTAGAAATCGTAAATGTATTTCCCTCCCATTCTGCAGGTTGTAATTTCTTTGTTTTTGCTTTGATAGCCAATTCTTTAACCTCTGCACCGATAGAAGTTAGTTCCTTTCCATCTGCATAGCGAATAACGGGTACTAAAAGTCCTTCATCGACAGCAACTGCCACTCCGATATGAATGTGGTCATTTCTACGAATGAAATCACCCATCCAAGAACTGTTCACCGTAGGATGTTCTCTTAGCGCCAATCCACAAGCTTTAATAACAATGTCGTTAAAAGAAACTTTTATTCCTTCAATCTCATTCATTGAATTTCTTGTCGAAATGGCATTATCCATATCAATATCTATGGTCAAATAGAAATGAGGAGCAGTAAATTTACTTTCTGCCAAACGTGTCGCAATGACTTTTCTCATTTGAGAAACAGGTTCATCAGTAAATGATTCTGTACCAACAAACGCTCTTTTGCCTGATGGACTCGCGTATGGTTTGTAGTGATCGATGTCTGCTTTAATGATGCGTCCGTTTTCTCCCGTTCCTTTAACAGATGATAAGTCAATTCCTTGATCATTTGCCATTTTTTTAGCTAAAGGAGAAGCGAAAATCCGTCCATTGGTATCTGTAATACTTTGAGAAGGGGCAGCAACCGCTTTCACTTCTTCAATTTTCGAAGCCACTTTTACCGGTTCAGGTTTTACCTCTGCTTTCTTTTCGGGAGCAGGTGTTTCTTTCTCTGCATCGGCCAAAATTTTCTTAACATCCTCACCTTTCTCTCCAATAATTGCTAAAACTGAATTAATTGGAGCAGTTTCTCCTTTTGCTACGCCAATATGCAACAGAACTCCATCGTAAAACGATTCAAATTCCATGGTGGCTTTATCCGTTTCGATTTCAGCTAAAATTTCGCCTGATTCTACTTCGTCACCCACTTTTTTAGTCCATTCTGCAACAACACCTTCCGTCATGGTGTCGCTCAATTTGGGCATATATATAATTTCCGCCATCTTATCTTCGTCTTTTAATATTCTTTAATGTAAGGGTAATCTTCTTGCATATATACGTCTTCGTATAAGTCTTTTCCTTCTGGGAAGGGAGAATTTTCTGCAAATTCAATAGATTCTTCCACTTCTTTCTTTACCCAGTCTTGAATTTCTTTCACTTTCTTATCCGTCAGCCATTTGTTTTTTTGAATCACTTTCAAGCAATTCTCAATAGGATCTTGCTCCATCCATTCAGCTAACTCTGCTTTTGTTCTGTATTTCTGAGGGTCAGACATTGAATGTCCTTTGTATCTATACGTTCTAATATCTAGTAATGTAGGTCCTTCTCCCTTTCTGGCTCTAGTTGCAGCCTCTTCAATCGCTTCGTGTACAGCCTCTGGAGACATTCCATTGACAGAAAAAGAAGGCATTTCGTAAGAAAGTCCTATTTTAGAAAGGTCTTGTACATTGGTTGTTCTTTCCACAGAAGTTCCCATTGCATAATTGTTATTCTCAATGATGAAAATTACGGGTAATTTCCACAACATTGCCATGTTAAAAGTCTCATGCAGTGCTCCTTGACGAACAGCACCGTCTCCCATAGAAACGAAGGCAACATTTCCAGTCTCGTTGTACTGTTCAGCAAAAGCAACTCCTGCTCCCATAGCAATTTGAGCACCCACAATTCCGTGACCTCCCATGAAACCAACTTCTTTGTCGAAAAAGTGCATGGAACCACCTTTGCCTTTAGAGCAACCTGTTGTTCTGCCATACAATTCAGCCATTAAGACACGAGGATCAGTACCTAGAGCAATTGGATGCCCGTGACTTCTGTATGCCGTCATGTGCTTATCTCCTTTTTTGCTTCCACTCACCGTTCCTGCGACAATTGCTTCTTGTCCTATATATAGATGGCAAAAACCTCCAAATTTTTGCTGGATATAAAGTTGACCAGTTTTTTCCTCAAACTTGCGAATGAGCAACATATCTTTATACCATTTAATGTAAGTTTCTTTCGAAAACTTAGGCTTCCCAGTTCTTGTAGCTTTGGTTACTGAGCCTGTCGAAGCAGTCTTTGCTTTAACTGGTTTCTTTTCTTTGGTTGCTGAGTCTATCGAAGTAGCCTTTGTTGCCATTTTAATTCATTTTTAATGTAAAGGCAAATATATAAAATTCTTCATTGAAATTTGCCAAAAAATCTGCTCACTAATTCTTATTCTTGTAAAGCTGTCTTTTGAGGAGGTGTTTAATTTTATCTAAAGGGATCTCCACAACCGCAGAACCAAACGAGTAAGGTGCTATTTCATAGGTGTTAAACACAAAAATCAATTTATTTTCCTCAAAATAAAAAGTATCATTGACTCTAAATTTAGACTTATCAAACCAATAGCCTTTTTCCGATAAATCATCTTCTAAGGTTAACTCATATCCTTTTCGAAAAATAGTATCTGCAATTAAGTCTAACTGTTCTCGATCAGAAATAAAATCTGCTAATTTTAATTCTTCACCCGTTTTTTTATCTACTTGAATAAAAGTGCTGAATCCATTACCATGAGCTCCTCCAGTATATGCCCAAGACCAAGCTGTCAATTGACAGAAATCATTGAACTCATTATTTAACGATTGAGAAGCTTCAAAATACCAGATTGGGTCGTTTGCTTCGTATGCATCTGATCGGTAATAGTTTGCAAATCGATTAAGGGCATTGTCAAAGAACTTAACTGATATTCGCACATTCGTATCAAGAGATTCAAAAGAAGTTATACCCATAAAATAATCAACGATTTTCTGATTCATCGAATCTTGGTAGGGTAACAATGCTTTTCCTGTTGTTTCATCGAATTTGAAATATTGATATTCCATCTCCATGATAGAAGTATCTTTATCATTATTGGAGTATAATTCAACCTGAGATGAACCAGAAAAAGTTTGTTCTTTGGAATTATTGACAGTTGAGGCTATCTCTTTTGCAGAAGAACAAGCAAACAAAACTGTTCCAATAATTGTTATAATGACTAAGTTAATTCTCATACACCAAAAGCTAACGGAAGCAGTTCAACTGCAGAATTAAAAATCACTGTAGCGCCATTCTGACTCACCAAAATTATTCTATACGATTTATTTTGCCGTTTTTCTGATTCTACCATTACTTGCCGGCAACTACCGCAAGGAGAAAGTATTGTCTCTTCAGGAACTAAATCTCCTTTTGCAACAATACATAAAGTGTCTATGGACTCATTCGGGAAGTTTGCTCCTGCATAAAACAAGGCAACACGTTCTGCACACAAACCAGAAGGATAAGCTATATTCTCTTGGTTACTTCCTTTTATCAGTTCTCCATTGGATAATATTGCCACTGCACCAACACTGAACTTACTATATGGAGCATAGGCTTTACTCATCGCATCAATTGCAGATTCCACCAACGACTGGTCATCTTTTGTCAATTCATTCCAATGGTTGAATTGATTATATTCTACAGAAAAACTTTTCTTCATTTACTTAATTCTTTAATCCTATTGCAAATAGTACACTAAGATATTGATTTTAGACGAAAATAGATGAATTATGTTACTATTCTTGTTACTAATTATTAATTCCTGTTACTTTTTTCAATCTAAGAATTCTATATTTGTAACAAATTCAAATCTATGGACTATCTTTTTCAAATCGCATTAATTTTAATCCCGTCGGGGGCTGTTCTCTTAACGGCTGTGTTTTTTATGAGAAAATCATACGAAAAAGAGTTGTTAGTTCTCAATTCAGAATTAAAGAAAGAAAGGCAAAACTTCTTTCTACCCAACCGTGTGGACGCATATCAAAGAGCGATTTTGTTAATGGAGAGAATTCACCCAAACAGTTTGGTTATGCGCTTAAACAACCCTGGCTTACCTGCTGCAGCTATGCAAGTAAAACTTTTGGAGGCTATTCGTGAAGAGTACGAGCACAATATCGCTCAACAAATGTACATCAGCCCTGCAACGTGGGAAGTTGTAAAAAAAGCGAAAGAAGAGACTATAAAAATCATCAACTTAGCAGGAAGACAGATGTCTGCAACTTCGAATGGCATGGATCTATCAGGGAAAATTTTTGAAATTGCCGCTGAAGTTGGGACGCTTCCTACTGAGATTGCAGTGAATATTTTGAAAGAAGAAGTGCAGAGGTTGTTTTAGAGGATTGTTGGAGTTTTGGAGCATTCGAGCTTTGGGCAATCATTTTTATGGACAGAATGAATGAATTTGAAAAAAATATAAGTAAGTACTGGACGGGAAAGCTCCCAAAAAGTTGGTCTTTTCTTGATTCAATTGAAGATGCAAACAATATTCCTACTGAACATAAAGATCAAATCCATTTTCTAAACGAAGAAGGAAGTGAGTTAATTAGAAATTTATTAATCCATTCAAAAATGACTGGAAATATTCCTCTCCAACCCTTTAAAAACTATTTTAAGGTCGTCAAAAGGTTTTCTGTAACCGAAAATTGTAGCAATACAATTAAAAAATGGCTTTACAATACTGGAATACCATTTTCAAAATATGTTCTCATTGATTCAGACAGAAGTGGCAGTGCCGTTATCTTAACTTGGAAAATGGTAATTAAATACTGGGAAGGAATTTTCTTTTCTGAAGACGTAATGATTTTCGACAGCACATTTGAATGGGGGCTATTTTATTTTCATCATGATGAATTATACTTTGGAAATCAAATAATATTTGACCGAAAAGTTGAAGAAGAAAAAATGATTCAATTGAACGAATTTATCAAGAAAACATCGAAAAACTAAGCCGCCGGATAAATCAGCATCAAGTATTATCAAACCAACGTTATTCGATTGTCTTCAATTTCAATGACATCTCCAACGACTAGCTTAGCACGTTTTCTTGTTTCTAATTCTCCGTTTCTGAAAACCACTGCGTCATCCACTATCATTTTTGCGTGGCCACCTGTCTGAGCAATACCAAGGACTTTGAGCAACTGAATGAGTTCTATATACTCGCCAATGATTTTAAATTCTTCTGTCATTTTTTATAGAATTGATATATTTTTTCTGCTGCTAAAAACGGGGACAATTCTCCATTTGCAACTTGCTTTTGCATTTTTTTAAGCGTTGATAACATTTCAGCATTTGAAAAGAAGTCACTCAGCAACATTTCTTTCAATGTTTCAGTTAACCACATTTTATCTTGCTCGTGGCGAATTTTCTCAAAAAAACCATTGAGTTTCACTTGATTCTGGAAGGACTCTATAATACTCCATACTTCTGCAACACCTTCATTGGTATAAGAACTGCATGTTTTTACTTGCGGAATCCATTCGTTCTCATTCGGAGGGAATAAATGCATAGCATTCTTGTATTCTCTCGCTGCCATTTGCGCTTTTTTGACGTTATCACCGTCTGCTTTGGTAATGACAAGCGCATCTGCCATTTCCATGATGCCTTTTTTAATTCCTTGCAATTCATCGCCAGCGCCAGAAAGCATTAGAAGCAAAAAGAAATCGACCATTGATTTTACCACTGTCTCTGACTGCCCTACTCCAACTGTTTCAATGAGAATAACATCAAAACCTGCTGCTTCGCAAAGAATGATTGTTTCTCTCGTTTTTCTTGCCACGCCTCCCAAAGTATCGCCTGCTGGAGAAGGACGAATAAACGCATTCTCATTGACTGATAAGTCGTGCATTCGTGTTTTATCACCCAAGATAGAACCTCCAGAAATAGAACTCGTTGGATCAACAGCTAAAACGGCCAATTGATGCCCTTTCCCAGTGAGAACCTTACCAAAAGACTCGATAAACGTAGATTTGCCTACCCCAGGCACACCAGTAATACCAATACGTACAGAATTGCCACTGATTTTCAAACAGCGTTGAACCAAAGCATTTGCATCTTCTCTATGAGCAGGGTTTTGACTTTCTACCAAGGTAATTCCAGTGCTCAATGCCACCCTGTCTCCACGCTTTATTCCATCAAAAATTCCGTCAGGGTTCATCTTTTTCAGATGCTCCTGCCGCTTTTTCACCCAGTTGTTGATGTCTTTTTCTTTCATTTCAGAAATGAAGCTTATTTTGCTTCACTGAGTTCAAATTTACAAGAAAAATCAGCATATCAATCAGAAAATTCTCCTTATCTTGCCCCTCTTATTTACAAAACCAGAAAAATGAAACAAATTAAGATTACTCTAATTGCATTCTTCCTATTGATAGGAACCATAGCAAAAGCCGACGAAGGAATGTGGCTTCCGTTCTTATTGGGACGAAATTATGAAGACATGAAAAAGCATGGTCTTCGATTAACGCAAGAAGAATTGTATTCTATCAACCAATCTTCTATCAAAGATGCAATCGTCTCTTTTGGCGGTTTTTGTACGGGAGAAATCATCTCAAAGCAAGGTTTAATTCTGACAAATCACCACTGCGGTTATGAAGCAATTGCAGAAGCATCGACGAAAGAAAACAACTATTTAGACAATGGTTTTTGGGCGAAAAACAATGCCGAAGAAATTCCAGTTCCCGGTTTGCATGCAACTTTTATTGTGAGAATTGAAGACGTATCAGAAATCATACTGAACGCGCTAAGCGTTGATATGACTGAAGATGAGCGCAACGCAAAGATTAGAGAGTTGTCAAAAGAATTGCAAGCAAAAGCAACAGAAGGAACCAATTACAGTGCATCTGTGAGTTCTTTTTACGAAGGAAATGAATTTTATTTATTTGTAAAAGAAAAATTCACAGACATTCGTTTTGTTGGAACTCCTCCACAATCTGCGGGTAAATTTGGTGGTGATACTGACAACTGGATGTGGCCTCGACACACGGCAGATTTTTCTATGTTTAGAATTTATGCCAATGCAGAAAATAAACCTGCCCCATTCAGTGAAGAAAACAAGCCTTACGTTCCAAAACATGCATTGCCTATTTCTTTAAAAGGTGTTGAAAAGGATGATTTTGCAATGATTCTTGGATTTCCAGGTTCTACGGATAGGTATTTAAGTTCTTGGGGCGTTGAGCAAGCAGTGACCTTAGAGCAACCAAAAAGAGTTGACGTAAGAGCAAAGAAATTGAAGATAATGAAGCACTTTATGGACAAAGACGACGCGGTAAGGCTTAATTATTCTGCTTCGTATGCGCAAGTTGCAAACTACTGGAAATATTTCATTGGTCAAACTGAACAAGTGAAGAACAATGATGTTATTGGAAAAAAACAAGCGATTGAAACGCAATACAGAGACTATTTGAAGAACGTAAAAATGTCCTTCCCTGTTTTAGGCTCAATGGAAAAATACTACAACAGTACCAATGACATTGTCAATATTAAAGTCTATCAGTCAGAATTTATTTACACCGTTGGAGCAAACGTTACTGCTTTTCGTTACAAATTCTGGGCAGATGCTATTGTAGCAGGACAAGAAGACAGAGCAAAAATGTTAGCCGGTCGTTTGGGAGATATTACCAAAGACTATTTTGAAGGCGCAAGCACGGACATCGAATTGGATATCATTCACCATGTTCTGCACATGTATTTAGAAGATATTCCAGACGCACAATTAGGACCTTTGGCAAAGAAAATCAAAGCAAAAGGAATGAAAGGTGTTCATAAATACATTCAATCAATTGAAAAGAAATCAATGTTCTTAAACAAAGAGAAGTTTGAGGCTTTCAATGCTGAACCTTCTTTAAAGAAATTACAAAAAGATCCTTTATTTCTATTGATAATGGACATCAATGATGCTTACACAAAGGCCACTGCCACTGACGATCTGAAGGTTGCAAAGGATAATTTGCAAAAAGCGAACCGTTATTTCATTGCTGGATTGAGAGACATGAATCCTAAGAAGAAATACTATCCAAATGCAAATTCTACCTTGCGTTTAACGTATGGAAACGTTTTGCCTTACAATCCAAAAGATGCTGTTTCTTATGATTTTGTAACAACTATCGACGGCGTGATGCAGAAAGAAGACCCTGACAATCCAGAATTTGTTGTTCACCCAAAAATTAAGGCAACTTGGAAGAATAAAGACTACGGTCAATATGCTGACAAGAATGGGAATTTAACGGTGAATTTTCTTTCTAACAATGACATTACTGGTGGAAATTCTGGTTCTCCCGTAATCAATGGAGACGGTCATCTTATCGGCACTGCCTTTGACGGCAACTGGGAAGCAATGTCTGGTGACATCTTTTTTGAGCAAAACATTCAGAGAACAATTTCTTTGGATATCCGTTATACTTTATGGTTGGTGGATAAAGTTTTCGGCGCAAGTAATCTAATTGAAGAAATGGAGTTGGTGAAGTAAACGAAATCTAATTATTCTTTAAATCCTGCTCTATATGGGCAGGATTTTTAATTTTACACAATGCTTTACGCAATAATTCTTCAATACCAATACGACAAGCCAAACAATGACTTCTTTGACAATATTGCCTTTTGGTTTTTTTTGCCTTTCATTGTCGGTGGTATTTATTGGCTGAAGCACAGAAAACTTGATTACGACTGGAAACATGGCATATTTGATAATTCACTGCCCTATACCAGAGATAACTTACTGGAAGCCTACATTTATCTTGCAGCACAATTAATCGCAAAAGACAGAGAGAATGTCGGTGGCAAAATAAAGTACATTTCGAGTTACTTTCGCAAGTATTTTAAAAACAGTGATTATGATTTCAGAGAATCATTGACTGCTGCTTATCGCAACCCTGCTCAAATCAATTCTGTTACAAATTGGTTACGCTTTAAGGTGAAGAAGAAAAGTCAAAAAGTGCAAATTATCTACTTTTTAGCTGGTTTATGCATGGTTGATGGCAAATTGCTTGGCTCAGAACTAAAATTACTCGAAACGATTGCTTTTTCGCTCCAATTGTCTCAAAGAGAATTTCAAAGTGTGATTGGAATGTACCAAAGTTATGAAAGGAGTTCGAGAGAATCTTTCAAGAGTAAAGTAAAACCAGCAACTAAGAATGCACTCTCACGAAAAATTTTAGGAGTGTCGAGCAGTGCGACATTTGATGAAATTAAGAAAGCCTATCGTAAAATGGTGAAGGTGCACCATCCAGACAAGTTTCACAACAAATCGACTGGGCAACAAAAAATAGCCCAAGATAAATTTATCACTATACAGAAAGCGTATGAGTATCTAGAGCTTCTAAAGTAATCCCAGAATACCTTCTATTTTCTTTTTTTTTTTGTAGAACCGATATTTTGTTATAGTTTTAGAGTTCACAAAAAAAAAATCTATGAATTTTAAAACTACTATTAAAAATTACGCAGTATTATTATCATTTCTTCTAGTTTGCAACTTATCATTCTCTCAAGTTTTGGTAAATATTGATGTCAGTGGAATTAGCTTTACACCTTCTAGCATCACTATCAACGTGGGAGATACGGTCCGTTGGACAAATTCTTCAGGGACTCACAACGTAAATGCAACAACAGCAACTTACCCTGGTAACCCAGCATCTTTTGGGAACTCGTTAGGCACTGGATGGGTATTTACACACATTTTTACAGTTGCAGGTTCTTATGACTACAGATGCGACGCACATTTCAACTCTGGAATGGCAGGAACAATTACAGTTCAAGCCCCAGCTAGTTTAGAAGAAAATTCAATTGTTAAAAGTTTAATCTTCCCAATTCCTGCGTCTAATTCAATAACAATTGAGTTAAATCAAGACAACACAGAAGATTTAGCTATCAAAATTGTTGATGTTAAAGGAGCAGTAGTGTACACGAATGATAAAATATCAGGAAATACATTGACTATTGATTCTAAAGAATGGAGCGGAACATATTTTTATCAATTGTACAGAAATGATGAAATTATTGAAAGCAAAAAATTGATTGTAGAATAGAGAATCATTTTAGAGCAAATAAAAAAATCCTACTCAAATTGAGTAGGATTTTTTTGTTTCAACCAAAAAACAATATTTAAAAATGCACTACTAATTCGTGCTTGTCAATTAACTTTCTAAGGTTTATCAATGCGTATCTCATTCTCCCAAGAGCAGTGTTGATACTGATTCCTTCTACGTCGGCAATGTCTTTAAAAGACATTTCTTTAAAAATTCTCATCTTCAAGATGTCACGTTGTGTATCTGGCAAATGTTCAACTAACTCAACCATTTGTCCCTCTAGTTCAACGCGTGTCATTTCTTCTTGCACGTTTTCATCCTCTAGTTTTAAGGTATGAAAAACGTTATAATCATCTCTCATTGAAGAAGATTCTGATACAAAACGAACTTTATTGTGTTTTCTGAAGTGATCAATCACTAAATTGTGTGCAATTCTCATTGCCCATGGCAAAAATTTACCTTCTTCGTTATAATTTCCAGCTTTTAGCGTGTTCACCACCTTGATAAAAGTATCTTGGAAGATATCTTGCGCCAAAGCGTTGTCACGGATTTTCATGTAGATAAATCGAAAAATACGTTCTTTATGACGCATCAACAAAGCTTCAAAAGCTTTCTCATCTCCACTCAAATACTGATTGATTAACTCACGGTCATCGATATTATTCATAGTCATAACTTACTTGTTTAGTAGTTCAATTTAATGATCAAACTTGTTTAAAGTAATTTTTTAACTATAGGCTACCGTGTTTTTAATTGTTATTAGCTGACAAGATAGAATAATTTTCTGGAATACCAAAATTTAATTCTAAAATACCATTGTCAGTTATAGTAACGAAGGTTGTTTAAGAAAGGTTGGGTGACTTTTCATTTTTAAATAAATATAGTACGGATTGGTCGCGACCAATCCGTACTATATTTATTTAAAAATCCCAAACAACTCCCTCCCCTTTCTCGGTTCTATCGAATTGTAGCAATCTTCAAATTGCACGAAATCGAAATGTTTTTCGAAGTATTTTTGATATTCTTTTCTATCCCCGCCAAAAGGTGGTCCTCCGTCTAGTTCGAACTCAAAAAATAGACCAATGAGTTTTCCTGAAGGTTTTAGCAAGCGTTTTGCATTCTCCGCATAGTCCATTCTCAACGATGGATTTAAGGCGCAAAAAAGCGTTTGCTCAACGATGATATCGTATTCTCCTTCGTGCTTAAAAAAGTCCTCGCAATGTGTATTTTCTTTCGGAAAAGTGGGAACTCTCAAAATCAATGCATCCAACGGAGCCTTAGCGAAATCTAGCACGTGGACGTTTGCAAATCCTTGGCGATGCAAATATTCCGCTTCGTGACCGTTGCCACAACCGGGAATTAAAATCTTCAATTCCTTGTTTTCTACTTGGTCAAAATAAGCCTTGATGGGGCGTGAAATTTCTCCTAAATCCCAACCTGTACTTTCATCTGCGTAGCGCTTGCTCCAAAATTCTTCCGATAGATGCTCCATTATTTTTTTACAATTCGTTTGACGCTGCTTCCCTTCTTGGTAATCATTCGCAGCAAATAAATGCCTTTCTTTTCTTGAGAAAGATTCAACTGAAAATTGCCTAAAAAATCTCCTTGCTCAATCTGTTTTCCATTGATGCTTTCTAAGGAATAAGTTCCACTTTCTAATGTGTTAACATTGACAGAATTCTGTGTTGGATTGGGATAAACTCGAATTTTCGACTCGAAATTCTCCCCCAAGCCCAAAACCAGTTCGTTGATAACTCCGACAGCATCTAAATCGAAACCACTGGAGGCAAAAGGCGTTGTAAATGGGTCGTTAACATAGTTCCCTTGGCTGTCGAATGAGCCGTATTGAGGATTAATACTACCGACGACATCAATGATTTTGACGTGCGTAATTGCATTCTCATTAAGTCCAAAAGTTCCTGCTACATCATCCAAATCGAAAGGTGTACCGTAATTGGCGATGTATTTTCCGGCTAAATTATAGAGGTATCTTGCATCAACAGAACCGAAACCGCCAATTTGCGTGTCGGTTTGTGTTTCAGAAACAGCAGGGAAACGGAAAAAGTTAATGCCGTCAGAACTAACTTCTACAAACGCCAATTCTAAGAAAGTTTCACTGAAAGAATTCTCAAAAACAGCAAAATCAGGACCTGGACCGTTGGTGATTGGTCGCTCAAAGATAATCACAGCCTCTCCTCTATCCCCTAATGAGACTACGCTAGAGCCCGTTGCAAATCCTATCGCATTCGTATCTGCACCGAAATCTGCATATCCCAAAGTCGTATCGGAAATGTCTTTGTAACCTCTTGTAACGGTGCAGCCAGTTGCCCAGTTAATGAATACCGAAGAATCTTTGTGAATCGCCGTTGAACCCACCTGACCTGCTGGCGGAGCATAGGATTGGGCAGAAACAAACTGTATGAATCCAAAACTAATAAAAAGACAAGTGATTTTAGTTATCAAAGAGAGGTTTCGCGCCTTGATTTTGGAAAGAGTTAAATCAAAATCAATGTTTTTAGTTAAAAGCCTAGCGACAAAGGAGCTCAGGTGCATTAACTTATCATTGATAAAGATTGAACGAATGGATAAATCGCAGCGCAATGCAGTTTTTATTTCGACTTCGCTCAACATAAATTTGCGAACTTTTTTATCACTGCACTGTCGTTTGTTCTTCAAAAGCGGTTGCTTTTTCTTTTTGGCAAAAAAAAGTGGAAAGGATAAAAATCTAATCATAAAACACAATCTTATTCGGGTTCAACCCTATCTGATAACTTTGCATCGCTACTCCTGTCGAAGAAAACGTGCGTACATAGCCTGTATTCGTAAAATTCATTGCATCCAAAATATAAATCTGATTATTGCCCAAATTGTACTGAATTCCATACAAGGTGGCAATACCCGAAGTATTTATAAAATTCGCATTGACAATTGCTTCCGTTATCGGGTCAAAAAGAGCAACCGAACTTGCATTTGTTGTGTAATCAAGGTTGGCAATCAGAAAATCACTGTTCATTTTCGTGATATTCGTCGCGTTGATTGGCAAAGTTTGAAGAACGACGTCATTCTGCGTGTCAATTCTGGAAATAGACGAAGGAATCGCACCGTAATCTCCACGATTAATGACATAAATTTCTCCTTGAGAATCGGCAATAACAACGCTCGGATTTTTGCCAATGATTATTTTTTGCAATTCACTATTTGTCGATAAATCAATGACAGAAAGTGTCGAGTCAACATTCGGAAAATTCAATCCGCCAGAGTTAGCAACGTACAATTTATTGTTGGCAATTGCCATTCCCTCAGGATTTGCTCCGACCTGTATCCTTTGCGTGACGGACAGTGTAGCGGTGTCTATGACATCCACATAACCGTCGTAGCAAGAAACATAAGCATTGCTTCCACTGAAAACAATGTTGCGAGGCTCCTTGGCAATTGTTCCGTTTTGCATCAAAATTTGTTGAAGGGGTTGAAAGGTTATTGCGTCCAAAACTTCAACGGTGCTTGAAGCATTGACAACGATGTAAATCTTATTTCCATAGCGTTGCATGTCATTTCCAGTGTCGCCCAATTGTCGGTTTGCTCTGTCTGCAAAAAGTGTATTTGAGATAGAATTATCAGCGAAATTGACCCAAGAAACGGATGAATTATTCTGCTGAAAAAGCCCCTCACAGAGAACTACCATGCCATTGCCTAAATTATTGGCAACGATTACAGGTGCTGGTTTTTCTTTCTTGCAAGAGAATAGCGAGAGAAGGATTAGGAAACTAATTAAACGCATAGCTTAAAGATATTAAATAATTTCGGCCCGGCATCACAAAATTGCGAATGAAGGCATATTGTTGGTCAAAAATATTTTTAACGGAGAATTGAATTCTGACAAGATTCTTCTTCATTTTGAATGAATGAAAAACGGTTAAATCTGAAATCAGAAAACCATCTATTTCATTCTGCACGACGTTCTCATTGAGAGAGTAACGCGAAGAAATAAAGTAATTTGAAATTCTAACTCCCGTTTTCTTATAGTACAAAGAAAGGTCAAAATTGACGGTATGCAAAGGAATATAGGCTATTTGATTTTTATAAGTTGGAGAATTGACATCCGTGACATCCAAGGTTCGTTGGTAAGAATAATTGGCATCGGAAGTTAGTTTCCAATTCTCTGTCAATTTTAATTTTGTTTGCAGAATTGCCTCAAAACCGTAAATATTGACCAATCCGACGTTCTGCATAGACCAAACAAAAAGGTTTTTGGTAGGAATCGCAACAATTTTGTTCGCAACACGGTTAAAATAGACATTTGAGCGAATATAAACATCCAATTTCTTCTGAATAGGAACAACAGACAGTCCATAATTTACTTGATGTGCATCTTCTGGTTCGAGTAAATTATTGCCGATATTATTGTAATACAACTCATTAAAAGACGGCATTCTGAAAGATTTTCTATACCACAATTGATGCCTCCATTGCTTCTTCTTATCAGAAACCGTTTGCAAGGAAAAATAAGGATTCATTCTAAATCGATCTCTCGCATTTGGACCCTTATTGTTCTTTTCTTGCACATATTGCGAAGAAACTTGCGCCTCAATTTTCAACTTGTATTTTAGCAGATAAGAGACGCCAAGCAAAGCAAAATTATGAAAACGAACAGGTTGAGCAAAGGTGGAATCGAAGGAGAATAAATCACTGACCACTTCTTCTAGACCGCCATTGAACGATAAAAAATTTATCGGCTTTGTAGAGAATGTAAAACCTGCTGTCAGAGAGCGATTTATGTAAGTTGCGTCAATTCCACCGGATGAATTTAAGAAGGTTGGGTCTTGGTAATTCAATTTATCCCAACGAGCATCTGCATAGAATCGATAATTCATAACCTTCGCAGCAGGTTGATAATCAAATGATAAGGATTGATTTTCAGAACGCATCCGTTCATCTTGCGTTGGATTATAGAGAATAATCGCACCGGGTAACCCTTGATCGAAGGCAGATTTCTTGTACATCAACCTCATGTAGCCTTCCTTCCATTTGTAGCCAATAGTGCCACCAAAAGAATAATCTTTGTAATCGTTATTTCTGCGCTTGCTACTAAAAAAGGTGTTTCCATTTTGAAGAACAAAAGGATAATTCCCATCCGACTTTCGCATTCTCCCAAAAGCACTGAACATGAATTTTCGCGGAGAATATTTCACGCTCAAATAGCCCAATTGTTGGTTGAAAGAGCCGTATTTCACATTCGCTCGAATTTTGAGTGTATCAGAAGTAAAAGTATTCTCAAAAGTCTTGATTAAAAAATTACTTCCTGACACTTGCGCTGAAACTGGCAGGCTATTTTTGAACCTTCTACCAACAGAACTGACTATTCCAACCACATTATCGACTTCCATCTGCCCGAGATTCACTTGTCCAGTTTGAGAATTACTCAAAGAGAATCCATCCTTAACAATGGTCGAGTGATTGGTACCTAATCCTCGCATGGATACCGTTTTTAGCCCACCCAAGCTGCCATAAGACTTCAAATTTGCCCCAGAAATCTTTTGGATGAGTTCGCCGACATCATTGGCAGCCAATTCTTCGATGTCTTTTGTAGTGAGAATACTTCTTGACGGTCTTGGCAGATAGATGGTCTCCGTTGCAATCACTTCCAATATTCTTTGCACAGTATCATTCTGTCCCCAAGTAATGAGAGGTAATAAGAATAGTATGAGTGCAAGACTTCGCATGTTGGTTTGTAGTGTGGAGTGATGAGTGGTTTGAGTCAACTTCTCACTCATCACTCATAACTCATAACTCCTCACTCATAACTCTTTTATTATTTAATAATTTTTTTAGTTGCCACGCCTGTTACATTCTCCACTTTCAGAAAGTAAATACCGTTGGAGAGTTGCGTCATGTTTATTGTACTTTCTCCAGAATGTTCTGCTGAGAATTGTACTTTTCCGCTCATATCGGTCAAAGTAAGACTTCCGTCCTCTCCTTTTACTGTAAGAATATCTTGTACAGGGTTGGGATAAACGTTGATGGTCAGTGTTTCAATTTCATCCAATCCTTCTAATCCATGTCCAGAAATATTATCAATTGCAAAATAGGCTGGTGTATTCATGAATCCGAACGCATTATCTGAAGATTCCAATCGAAATTTTAATCTCAAAACATCAAAACCGAACCCTTGCAAATTTATATTTTCCCAGGTTTTTAAGATATAGTCCTGTGTAGAATCGGCAAATCGATAATCCGCCAGAAAGAACTCTACTGAATCTGTATTGCCTGACAAATCATCTGCAATTATCCATACTTTTAAAAAATCTTCTCCGTTGGTCCCGTCAACCGCTCCGTTGGCATCTACAGTGTCACCAAATTTCTTTGCAAAAGCATCTCCATCTCTCATTGAAAGTGCCGCGTAAGTTGTGTTTGTCAACTTAATCGAATCAAAAACTAACCAACCATTAGATGTAATTGAACCTTGAGGATAGTACACGCCGTAAGTCGCAGAATTATTTGCTCCGCTCCCTGTCACACTGCTGTATTGGTTTCCCCAGCCTGCTGTGATTGTGTCTGTCATGTTAGAAATGGAAAAACCTGACCACGAATTCCATGTAGTATCGTAAAAATTGGTAAATGACGTGGCATCGATAATAAAATCACCTCCTCCTGCTGAGCCATTGTCGAAAGTGTCAACACTGGCAGGGAGTGTAAATGACTCAAAATCGATTGTAGGTTGAGCACTAATGTTTGCTCCTAAAAATAGAGCGGTTGTTAAAATGTAAATTTTCTTCATCGTGAAAAATTTAAAAAAAGTTAAACGTTGAAAAAATCAGTTAAGAGAAATGACATGCGCAGAATGTTTTGCGCACATTAAATCCGACTTTATTCTGAAGTCTTCTTTAAAAAAATATTTAGGCAAGTATTCTGACTCACACCTTATCGTTTTCGTCTTCCCATCATCTAAAGACAGTGACTTTGTTGAAATACGACGTATAGTGTTTACAGCTGCAGATACAGTTCTGGATTCTCACCAGATTCCTT